>CAZUMJ010000005.1:88529-91757 GCA_964621605.1 uncultured Iamiaceae bacterium
CTCCGGGTCCTCCGACACCGGCGCCTTCTGATCTTTCGGATCCAGCCTGCCCGGTACGCTTCCGGCTCATGACGATCAGGGTTGGGGTACTCGGAGCCGCCGGACGTATGGGTGCCGAGGTGTGCCGGGCAGTGGCCGCGGACGAGCAGTTGACCTTGGTCGCTGCGATCGATCCGCATCACGGTGGCGTCGACCTGCGTCAGGTCACGGGGCTTGACACCCCGCTCGCGGTCGAACCCGACATCGAGGCACTGACGCGCAACGAAGCCGACGTCGCAGTTGACTTCACCGGGCCAGACGCCGTGCTCGACAACCTGCTGTGGTGCGCCGGGCGGGGCATCCACGCCGTGGTCGGCACGACCGGGCTGGGTGACGCCGAGCTCGATCAACTCCGGCGCGCGTTCACCTCGAGCAACTGCTTGGTCGCGCCCAACTTCGCGATCGGCGCGTTGTTGATGATGGCCTTCGCCAAGCAGGCCGCTCCCTGGTTCGACTCCGTCGAGATCGTGGAGCTTCACCACGACCGCAAGCTCGACGCACCCTCGGGCACCGCCATGCTCACCGCGCAGCGCATCGCGGAGGGGTCAGACCAATGGGGAGCGGACCCCACCCGCACCGAGGTGCTCCCCGGGGCCCGCGGCGGGGTAGGCCCCGCCGACATCCGCGTGCACAGTGTTCGTCTGCGCGGCCTCGTCGCACACCAGGAGGTGCTCCTCGGTGCTGAGGGGCAGACCCTCACGATCCGCCACGACTCCTACGACCGCACCTCGTTCATGCCGGGCGTCGTGCTGGCCGTCAAACAAGTCGCCGAGCATCCCGGTGTCATGGTCGGTCTCGACGCGCTGCTCGGCCTCTGACGCGCAGCGGGTGGAGCCGACCGTTCGGTCGACCCCACCCGCACCACGCCGTTGCGCACCATCTGGGTGCGTGCTGATCAGCCGAAGTTGGCGTAGAGGAACAGCGAGTCACCGACCCGCGCGGTGCTGATCGGCTGGAGGGTGAGCCCCACCAGCGCGGGGAGCGGGAACGCCGGCAGCAGGTCGCCGAGCTGAGCGAACAGGCCCGGCTGCATTGCGGCGAACGACATCTGCACGAGCACGTCGGGGAGGCCCAGCGGGTTGGTGACGACGTCCATGTGCACCTGATCTGCTGGCGGGGCGGTCAACGCGATGCCGAGCGACCCGTTCGCCACCGACAGGTTCACCGGGGCGTCGAAGTCGAGCACCAGCGACAAGAACACCTCGTCGGTGTCGCTGTACATCACGTCCGAGCGGAAGCCGCCGAGGTGCATGACACCCAGTTGGCCGTCAGGTGCCGGTGCATTCGTGATCGCCGGTGCAAGCTCAGGGGTGAGCACGATCTTCATCGGGCGCACCTCGGTGACCGCGCCGCCAAGGCCGATGCTGTCGAAGAGGACCTTGTTCGTGAGCGGCTGCCCGTTGAGTGACGTCACCGTCATGTTGAGCAAGCCGCGTTCGGTCTCGGCTGCCAAGAGCTGGTTGAACGCCGTGATCGAGGCGCCCACCGCGACGTCGTAGCCCTGCCCGTCGGGAGTGGTGCTGCCGGGGTCGGCGACGGCGGCGGTGCCGAAGGCGAGAGAACCCGCTTGCGGGGGCGCACCTGGCGCGAGCCCGGCGGCGCTGAACGTCGAGTTGGCGCTGAGCGCCACGCCGTTCGCGTCCTGTGTCACGGTGCCGATCGGCGCGTCGAGCGTGACGCCGAGGCTGTCACCGACGGGACCGGCGATCTGGACCTTGGCGAGCGAGGTCTGGATGGCCGTGGCGATCGGTGACTGCGCGGGGCCGCTCCCGTCCGGGTCGGCGAGCGAGGTCGCCAGGTTGGACTGCAGCAGGTTCTGCACGTTCGGCATGAGCATGTCGACGATGTCGGAGATCAACGGCAGCGAGCACACGCCGCCGTTCCAGTCGTGGCTCACGCCGCTGACGCTCACCTGCTGGGCACCGGTGAGGTCGACCCGCAGCGTCTTTGGATCGGCCGGGTTCGGGCGGAGGATGTATGCCCCGTCGGCGACCACCTGGTCTGCGGTGATCCGCAAGCGACACGGGAGTGACAGCACGCCCCACGTGGTCGTGGTCACGTCGGTCTGGACTTGCAGATCGTGCAGGGTGATGCGTGCGCGCGTGTTGCCGGGCTTGGTGGTCAGCGCCACGTCGAAGCCCGACAGTGTGGGTGCCTGCGCGATCACGGACCGTGCCTGTGTCTGGCAGACGATCAGCTTCACGACGCACTGGTCGAGCACCACGGTGCCCGGCGGGGTGATCGCGGCGGTGTCGATCGTGGTGAGCGACTTGACCACCGGACCGAGCTTGTCGAAGGCCTGCTGGTTCATGCGCAGGGCGACGCCGTTCGAGACGGGCGTGCCTCGGTCGACGACACGAGCTGTGGTGCCGTCTCCGTACGCGACGGTCGACCGTGCACGCTCGACATGCCCCGACTGGTAGGTCGCAACCACGAGCACCTGGTTGAACACCTCGGCGCCGTCGAGTGGGATCGTCGCCTCGTATGCCTGGCCGTCGAGCGTCGCGGGGATGCCGTTCACGGTGACGGTGACGACCGGGTCGTCCTTGCGGAAGGGCGCGTGCCCGGTGATGTGCTGGGTGGCGTCGCGGGTGTAGACGGCAGATTGGTCGACCATGCCCTGGCAGGCGCTGAGCACCAGGGTGAGGGCGAGCAGGAGGGGGACGGCAACCCGTCGGCGGACGTGCACGGTGAGCTCCTCGGTGGGGAGGGGAAAGGGCGGCGACACACGCCTGTGCCACCGGTCACCGTAGAATTATCCACCGGTAACTAAGGAGTCAAGGAATTCTGCTCAAGGAAGCGGCGGAACATGCCGATAGCGAGCAACTTTCGCGTCTTGGCCCTCCGCTGGATCGGCGCGCTGGCAGGAACGAGGCGTCAGCGCACGCGCGCGGAGGCGGCGTGTTCCCCTGCACGACGGCCGAAGTACGCCCCCTCGCCCAAGCACACGCCGCTCGCGTAGCCGAGCCCATCCTGGGCCAGGTTGGACGCGGTCGCCCCCACCGCGTAGAGCCCTGCGATCGGTTGGGTCGTGCCCGCGCGCAGCACCTCGCCGTCGATCGACGTGCGCAACCCACCCAAGGTGAACCCGGCGTAGGTCGCCTTGGAGGGCGAGAGGTCGAACGCAGCCCACGGCCCGACGTCGAGCGGCTTGAGGTGTTTGGTGTTCTTCCCGAACGCCGGGTCGGC
>CAZUMJ010000005.1:91857-115551 GCA_964621605.1 uncultured Iamiaceae bacterium
TCGCGGTTCACGATGATGCCCTTCACGAGCGAGCCCGGCGGGTAGAAGGGAGAGCTGATGAAGGCGCCGTCCATGTGGATCGCTTCGCCACCCGCCGAGATGCCGAGGCGGATGCCAAGCCCGTCGTCGTAGGGGTTGCCGAGGGGAAGGAATCGTCGCACGAGCGTCGGCGTGTGGGTCGCCACCATCTCGCGGTTCATCACGTACCCGCCCATCGCGAGCACGACCGAGTGAGCATCGATCACCCCGCGCGTGTCGAAGCTGCGGGTCGCCACGCCGGATACTGCGCCGGTCGCGTCGGTGACGAGGGTCGTCACGCCGGTGTCGAAGACGACGCGGATGTTCGGCTCGGCGTGGACCGCAGCGGCGAGCGCGTCCATCAGGCTCGCCCCGCCCTTCTCGCCGACCGCGAGGGCCTTGTGGCCGCGTGGCGCGGGCGTGGCAAGGTCACGAAACGGGAGCACGAGCTCGTTCCCGCTCCACATCAGGCCCTCGGTGCCAGGCTGGAACGGGTACTTGCCGTCGTAGAACGACCGCTCGAACTGCACGCCATGGCCTTCGAGCCACGTGAACAACTCGACGCTGTCGTCGCAGTAGGCCCGGATCTTGTCGTGGTCGGGGTCGGGGGTGACCGCCTCGAGGTAGCGCCGCATCTCCTCGGCGGAGTCCGCAAACCCCGTCGCCTCCTGCACCGCGGTGCCACCGCCGAGGTAGAGCTGCCCCGTCGAGAGCGCCGACGTGCCGCCGCTCACACCCGCTCGCTCGACGAGCACGACGTCGGCTCCGGTCTCGGCCGCCCGCAGCGCTGCGCAGGCACCGGCGACACCGAACCCAACGACGACGACATCGGTGTGATCGTGTTGCGTTGCCGCGGAAAGCGCCTCGTCCTGTGCGAGGGGTGGGGGAACTTCCGTACTCATGCGTCTCCGTCGTCGTCGGTCAAGGTGGCCAGCTCATCGAGAGAGCGGCGTCGTCGTCGTTGTTCCGTCATCGCCATCACCACGACCGACCCGATCGTGACGAGCAACAGCGGGCCACGCAGCCGGTCGACCCAGTCGATGAAGGCGTTCACCGGGCTGGCGAACGCGTGCCCCACGAGGCGCAACACGATGAGGCGCACGATCAGGCTTGCCGTCATCGCACCGACGACCGAGGCGAATCGCATCCGCGCCGCGCCAGCCAGCAACGCGATCGCCCCGATGGGTGCCACCACGATCGTCGGCCACGCCCCCTTCGCGAACCAGCGCTCGACGGTGTGCAGGAGTTGGCCGTCGTCGGGGGAGCGGTGCTCCAACCATTGGATCGCCCGATCGCCGTACCAGTGGCCGAGCGCGAAGTGGGCGAGCACCACCGCAAGGCGGCGCACGGTGCCGAGCACGAGGTACGGGGCCCAGTCGGTGCGGACGCTGGCCAGCAGCAGGTAGCGGTTCGACGGGTTCATCCCGATCAAGGCGAGCGGATGGTGCGCGACGAGCGCAGGCGCGAACGCGTTGCCGACCCAACTGGCGCCGATCGCCGCGACGATCACCCCCACGGCAAGGTTCCGCTGCCAGCGGGGTGGCGCGAAGTGCTGCGCGTCCGGATCGAAACCGTCAGGCGTCTCGTACGTCATGCTCGCCGTCTCGGCGGACGCGACGAAGGGGGCACCGTCGGGTGTGGACATCGCTGCATTGTGGCAGTCCGGGCTGCTGGTTCCACGACCGAGCGGCCGGGTGGCGAGATGCCTGCAGCAAACGCGACGTGCTGCAGCCCACGGTTCCGTGCACCGCGCCGTTCCCGAACGAGACCCCCTCGTGGTCGACTACCTTGCGGGCACCCAGCCGGTGGCGCCTGGTGCCACCGCGTCACCCAGGGGGGTCAACCCGATGCTCGGTCTCATGCAGGATCACCCGCTCAGCCTGGAGCACCTCTTCGGGCGGGCAGAGCGCCTGTTCCCGAAGAAGGAAATCGTCACCGCCACCGCAACGGGGCGTGAACGGACCACCTATGGAGTCTGGGCAGACCGCACCCGTCGGCTCGCCACGGTGCTCGACCAACTCGGCATCTCCGCCGACGGACGTGTGGGCACCTTCGCCTGGAACACCGCCCGCCACCTCGAGCTGTACTTCGGTGTGCCGTGCAGTGGCCGCGTGGTGCACACGCTGAACCTGCGCCTCTTCCCCGAGCAGCTCACCTACATCGTGAACCACGGCGAAGACGAGGTGATCTTCGTCGACCGTTCGGTCGCCGCGATGATCTGGCCGCTCTTGTCGACCTTCGAGACCGTCCGCCACATCGTGGTCATGGACGACGGCGCCGGCGAGATGCCGACCGACGCCGGGCGCGCGGAGCTCCACGACTACGAGACCTTGCTCGCCGCGGCTGAGCCCGCCGAGTTCCACGTCGCCGACGAGAACCAGGCCGCGGCCATGTGCTACACGAGCGGCACGACGGGCAACCCGAAGGGTGTCGTCTACAGCCACCGTTCGACCTTCCTCCACACGATGGCTGCAACAGCTGCGGATGCGGTCGGCATCCGCGAGACCGACCGCATCCTGCCGGTGGTGCCGATGTTCCACGCGAATGCCTGGGGGCTCGCGCACGCCGGCGTGGCGACCGGTGCCACGCTCGTGATGCCCGGTCCGGGCATGGCGCCCAAGCCGTTGGCCGACCTCATCGTCGAGGAGCGGGTTACCGTCGCGGCGGGGGTCCCCACCATCTGGATGGGCGTGCTGCCCGAGCTCGCCGGTCGTGACACCTCCGCGTTGCGCATCATCCCGTGCGGCGGCTCGGCGGTCCCGAAGGCGCTGTCGGAGGCGTATCGGGCACAGACCGGGCTGCCGATCTTCCAGGCCTGGGGCATGACCGAGACGAGTCCGGTCGCCACCGTCGCCATGATCAAGTCGAACCTCGCCGATGGAACCGACGAGGAGCTTGCAGACCTTCGCACCGCGATCGGCCTTCCGGTCCTGGGCGTCGAGATCCGTGTCGCCGATCCCGACTCGTCCGAAGAGGTCGCCTGGGACGGCACCGCCCGTGGTGAGCTTCAGGCCCGTGGCCCATGGATCGCTCGCAGCTACTACAACGACGATCGGTCCTCTGAGTCGTTCACCGCGGACGGCTGGCTCAAGACCGGCGATGTCGCAACCGTCGACGCCGAGGGGTACCTGCGCATCGTCGATCGCACCAAGGACGTCGTGAAGTCCGGCGGTGAGTGGATCAGCTCCGTCGAGCTCGAGAACGAGCTGATGGCGCACCCGAAGGTCGCCGAGGCCGCCGTGATCGGCGTGCGGCACCCTCGCTGGCAGGAACGGCCGCTCGCCTGCGTCGTGCTGCGCGAGGGCGAGACCGCCGACAAGGACGAGCTCCTCGACTTCCTGCGGCCTCGCGTCGCCAAGTGGTGGCTGCCCGACGACGTGGTCTTCATCGATGAGGTGCCGAAGACGTCCGTCGGCAAGTTCTCCAAGAAGACGTTGCGCGACCGCTTCGCGGACTACGTCCTGCCCACGATCGACGACTGAAGGCAGCTCGGCGTGCCTGGCCGATCGGCCGGTGCGCGGGCACCCGACATGCGCACGGTTGGCGCTCAGCGTGGGGCTACCAGAGCCCTGCGCTGAGCCCGCCCGCGAGCGTTGCGCCCAACTCTTCGGCGGCTGCGAGGTCTTCGCCCGTGACCTCGCCGAGGCTCAGCACCGGCGCGCACACGGCCTTCCACCGCATCCCGGTGATGATGCGCTCGGTCGAGCGGATCGTGCCGGTCCCGTCGTGACGGCCGTGCACGATCAGCCCGTAGGGGAGCGCGACCGTCTCGTCGAGGCACGGGTAGTAGATGCGTTCGAGGAAGTCCTTGACGAGCCCGCTCAGCAACCCGAAGTGCTCGGGTCCTGCGAGGACGATGCCATCGGCGGCGAGCACGTCGTCGGGCCCGGCTTCGAGCGGTGCGACGACGCGTGTCGTGACGCCGTCGATGCCGTCGGCATGGGTCCCGGCGACGCACGCCTCCGCAAGTCGCATCACGCTCAGCGAGCGGGGGTGCGCCACCACCAAGACGGTGTGGTCGGTCATCGACTCACCTTGGCACGCGCGCACGGCGACTTCTCGCCGGTACCGGGGTGGCCGTAGCCTCGCAGCGATGGGTCGTTACCGATTCGCCCGGCGCCCCAAGTGGCTGTTCGGGCACTTCCTCGTGCTCCTCGTCGTGGTTTCATTCGTGAACCTCGGCTTCTGGCAGCTCCGACGCCTGCACCAGAGACGGGCGTTCAACGCCGTGGTGCGTGAGAATCGTGACGATCCGATCGCACCGCTCGACGAGGTCCTGAAGCCGTCGATGTCGCAGGCGGGTGTCGACAAGGTCCTTGATCGCCACGTCAAGGTGACCGGCCGCTACCTCACCGATGCCGAGGTGCTCATCACCGGGCAGAGCCTCGACAGCAACCCGGGTGCGTGGCTGGTGACCCCGCTGCGCACGAGCGACGGGGTCATCGTGTTGGTGAACCGCGGATGGATCTCCGACAACGGCGGGCTCACGACGGTGCCCGAGTCGGCGCGCGCTCCAAGTGGGGAGGTCACCGTCGAGGGGACCGTGACCAAGACGCAGACGGCGAACGGCCTGCAGCGCAAGGACCCCGCAACCGGGCACCTCACGAGCCTTGCGCGGGTCGATGTCGGACGCATCGCCCGCCAACTCGACGCACCGGTCGAGCCGGCGTTCCTGCAGCGCACCGACCAGTCACCGGCTGATCCTGGGCCTGTGCAGGCAACCGTCTTGCCGCCGATCGAGCTCGACGAGGGGCCGCACCTGAACTACGCGATGCAGTGGTTCAGCTTCACCACGCTGACCCTCATCGGGTACCCGCTGTTGCTCCGCAAGGTCGCCCGCGACGAGGAGCGGCGCGCCTCGGGCGAGTCTGACGACGGCCTTCCGAACCTGGCAGATCTGCCTGAGGGTGCGGTGGTGGAGGCCGACGGAACGATCGACCTGACGGGCGTGCAGAGCGGGGTCGGCAGAAGCTGAGGGGGCGAGCGGGCGCTCAGGCTCCGTGGCACACGAGCACGGGGCATGCCGCGTGGTGCAACACGTGCTGGCTGACCGAGCCCAGCACCAGGCGCTTCCAGAACCCGTGTCCGTGCGTGCCCAGCACGATGGCCGCCGCATCGATCTCGGCGGCGACGCTCGTGATGGTCTGACCCGGCTCGCCGATCTCGACGCGGTGCTGCACGGCGACGCCCAACGATGTGGCGAGTGCTGCGAGGACGGTCATGGCCTGCTCACGCTCTGCCTGCTCCGCAGCGGCTTCGGCGACGGGGTCGGGGAGGACGGCCTGGACAGCGTCGACGGGGGTGAGCAGCGAACCAGGCAGCACCGACGGGGGGATGACGTTGAGGCCGACGAAGTCGTGACCCGTGCCGAGCAGGGCAACGCCCCGCCCGATGGCGGCGGTCGCCAGGTCTGATCCGTCCGTCGCGAGCAGCACGGTCGCCATCTGCTCATCGTGTCACCTTGCGCTCACGGCTGCAGCGCTCCGTGGCAGGTGTGCCCTCTGCCACGTCGTACGCTCGGTGCGTGGCCGACGATCTTCGCGCTGAGATTTTGGCGGCCTCTGTCGCCTGCGTGGGGCGCCTCGGCCTGTCGAAGACGACCATCGAGGACGTGGCCCGCGAGGCGGGGATCGCTCGGGCGACGGTGTACCGCTACTTCGCCGGAGGCCGCGACGAGCTCATCGCCGCCACCATCGAGTCACAGGTGGCCGACTTCTTTCGGGTCCTGGCGGTCGCCGTGAACGAGGCTGAGGGCGTCGCTGCCCGGCTCGAGGCGGGTCTGCTCTTCGGCCATCGCGCCGTTGCTGCGCACGAGATCCTGCAGAAGGTGCTCGAGACGGAGCCTGAACGGTTGCTGCCTCACCTGACGACATCCGGGCCGCTGATCGTCGCGGCGATGATCGCCTATCTGGAGCCGCAACTTGCGAGCGAAGAGCTCGCCGAGGGCATGACGGCTGCGGAGGCGGCCGAATGGATCGCACGCATGGTGCTGTCGTTCATCGTGGGGCAGGGTTCGTGGGACTTGGAGGACCCTGCGGCGGTGCACGTGCTCGTGCGCGAGCACTTGTTGGCCGGCGTCCTTCGGTCCGGTGCGTCATGACCTCCGTTCGCTACGTGACGTAGATCACGCCGCTGCACCGTTGACGATGAGACACATACGCTCTTAGTGTCTCAGGCGTGGGGACGGTCGTCACGCTCACGCGTGAGCCCGAAACTGGGGAGACCCAGCCGGACGCCAAGGGGAGCGTCAACTTTCCTGGCGCGCCCCTGGCGCCCACGACCGAGCTCGAACGGCGCATTCTCGACGCCACCCTTCGGCTGGTCGCTCGCTGGGGGGTCGCAAAGACGACGATGGCCGATGTCTGCGCCGAGGCGGGCTGCAGCCGTGCCACCGTCTACCGGGCGTTTCCGGGCGGGAAGAGCGATCTCTTCGCACGGCTCGGCCGCGACGAGCTCGATCGCTTCTTCTCGCACCTCACCGACGCGGTCGACGCCGCACCGACGTTCGAGGACGCGCTCATCGACCTGGTCACCGAAGGGGCGCTGCGTCTCGCACACCACGACGCCCTGCAGTTCCTCCTGGTGCACGAGCCCGGCCTGGTGCTCCCGTTCCTCGGCTTCCACCAAGTCGACAGGCTCTATTCGGCCATCGCGAAGCGGATCGGCCCGCACCTGTGCCGGTTCTCGATCGCCGAGAAGGACGCCGCATGGGCAGCCGAGTGGTCCACCCGGGTCGTGCTCAGCTTCCTCTTCGAACCGACCGCGACCGCCGATCGCGACCGCGTCGTGTTGGCGGAACGCCTCGTCCGGGCGTTCCTCCTTCCCGCCCTTACCCCCGCGACGGCAACAGCGCCGCTCGCGACCATCTGAACACCGAGATCCACCACCAGCCCAAGGAGCGCAGCATGTCGTCCACCGAAGACCTCATCGGTCGTGAAAACCTCAACGACCTCGAGGCGATCCTCTCGGTCAGCAACTCCGACATGGAGTCGACGATCCACACCGTCGAGAACAACGCCGACACGATCTTCACCTGGGACTACGAGAAGGGCGCGCGACCGGCACTCGACAAGCTCTACGAGAAGGCCAAGAAGAACCAGTGGAACGGCCAGACCGACCTCCCCTGGGAGCTCGAGGTCGACCAGGAGCAGGTCGTGATGGCCAACTCCATGGCCAATGGCGGCATCTTCTCCCAGGAGTTCGACCTGTCAGGCACGCCCTTCGCGAAGTGGACGGAGAAGGAGTGGATCCAGCTCGGCATCGAGTCGCAGAACTGGACGCTGTCGCAGTTCATGCACGGCGAGCAGGGCGCTCTCGTGTGCACCGCGAAGATCGTCGAGACGGTGCCGTGGATCGACGCCAAGTACTACGCCGCCACCCAGGTGATGGACGAGGCGCGCCACGTCGAGGTGTTCGCGAGGTACCTCGACAGCAAGCTCGACGGGTACTACCCGATCAACGCCCACCTCCAGATGCTCCTCGACGACATCATCGCCGACAGCCGCTGGGACATGACCTACCTCGGCATGCAGATCATGGTGGAGGGCCTCGCGCTCGCCGCCTTCGGCTTCATCCACCAGCTCACCACCGAGCCGCTGCTCAAGCAGCTGCTGCGCTACGTCATGAGCGACGAGGCCCGTCACGTTGCCTTCGGCGTGCTGTCGCTCAAGGAGTTCTACCAAGACCTGAGCGCGGCAGAGATGCGTGAGCGCCAGGAGTTCGCGTTCGAGGCTGCGGTGCGCATGCGCGACCGCTTCTTGCAGCAAGAGGTCTGGGAGCGCATGGGCCTCCCGGTGAAGGACACGATCGAGCTCGTGATGATGGCGCCGGAGCGGCAGCTCTTCCAGCAGATGCTGTTCACCAAGATCGTCCCGAACTGCAAGAAGCTGGGGCTGCTCGACGGTGCCGACGGCTGGCTGCGCCACAAGTTCGAGGAGCTGGGCGTGATCCAGTTCGAGGACTGGGCAGACACCGGTGCGGAGTACGACGAGTTCTCCATCCAGGAGGAGATCGCCGCGAACCGCGCCTCGGTCGCCTGATCGACACCGAGCTCCCACCGGGTGCACCCTGCGCCCGTGCTGTCGTTCGCACCCCTCAGCCATCCGCAACGATGCGGGAACGGCTGAGGGGTGCGTCGCGCCCGCCGGGTACCATGCCGACCATGTCGTGCGCACTCCACACCCCGGCCCGCTGATGGCTCGCTTCGGCCGTGTGCTGACCGCCATGGTCACCCCCTTCGACGACGAGCTCCGTCTCGACCTCGATGCGGCTGCGGCGCTTGCGCGTTGGCTGGTCGATCAGGGCAACGAGGGGCTGGTCGTCGGAGCCACCACAGGTGAGGGCTCCGTGCTCGATGACGACGAGAAGGTGGCGTTGTGGCAGGCCGTTCGTGCCGCCGTCGATGTGCCGATCGTTGCGGGGTCGTCCAGCAACCACACCGATCACACCGTGGAGCTGACCCGTCTCGCCGCGGACTGCGGCGTCGACGGGGCCCTCATCGTCACTCCCTATTACAACCGTCCGTCGCAGGCGGGTATCGAGGCGCACATCCGTGCCGTCGCGGCAGCGACCGAGCTGCCGTTGATGGTCTACGACATCCCGATCCGCGCCGGTCGCAAGATCTCCGCCGACGTCCTGTTGCGGCTTGCGCGCGAGGTCCCCACCGTGGTGGCGCTCAAGGACGCGGCGGGCAATCCCGCCGAGACCGCTCGGGTGGTGGCCGAGTCGCCCGACGGCTTCGAGGTGTACAGCGGCGACGACGACTTCACGTTGCCGTTCCTGGCGGTGGGCGCGGTCGGCACCGTTGGAGTCACGACGCATTGGCTCGCCGGTCCCACCGCAGCCATGTTCGACGCGTTCGCTGCGGGCGACGTGCGCGAGGCGATGCGTCTCAACGCCACCATGCTGTCGTCGTACGCGTTCAAGGCCACCGACGACACCCCCAACCCGCTGCCGGCGAAGGCGCTCATGCGGGCGCTGGGCCACCCCGTCGGGCAGTGCCGGCTGCCGATGGGCGCGGCGCCCGATGGCCTAGACGCCCGGGCCGCCGCGCTGGTCGCCGAGCTCGGTCTGGAAGGTGCCTGAGGTGGCGGCGCCTGTTCGGGTCAGCTTCCTCGGCGGCCTCGGCGAGATCGGCCGCAACTGCGCGGCGATCGAGGTCGACGACCGCATCCTGCTGATCGACTGCGGCCTCATGTTCCCCGAGGCCGAGATGCTCGGCATCGATCTCGTCCTGCCGGATTTCACCTGGCTGCGCGAGAACGCGGACCGCATCGAGGGGCTCGTGGCGACGCACGGTCACGAGGACCACGTCGGCGGCTTGAGCTTCCTGCTGCGTGAGCTGTCCTTCCCGATCTACGGCTCGGCGCTGACGCTCGGTCTCGCCCGGCACCGCATCGAGGAGGCGGGGCTCGCCGACCGCACCGAGTTCGTTGCCGTGGCAGACGGTGAGCGCCGCATGATCGGCCCCTTCGACTGCGAGTTCATCCCCGTCACGCACTCGGTGCCGCACGGGTTCGCCACCGCGATCCACACCCCGCAGGGCACGATCCTCCACACAGGCGACTTCAAGCTCGACCTGACGCCGGTCGACGGCCGGCTCACGGCGTTGTCGGTCATGGGGGCGATCGCCGAGAACGAGGGCATCCGCCTTCTCCTCAGCGACTCGACGAACGCCGATTCGCAGGGGCATTCGCGCTCGGAACGCTCTGTCGGGCAGGTCTTGCACAACCTGTTCGCACAGCACGCGGGTCGTCGCATCGTCACCGCCTGCTTCGCCAGTCACATCCATCGCGTGCAGCAGATCGCCGACGCCGCGGTCGCCCACGGGCGGGTCGTCGCCACGCTCGGTCTCTCCATGAAGAAGAACGTGCGCCTGGCCCGAGAGATGGGGCTGTTGCACATCCCCGACGCGCACCTCGCCGACATCGACGACGTGGCCGACCTCGATCCGGGTCGTGTGTGCGTCATCTCCACCGGGTCCCAGGGCGAGCCCATGTCGGCGCTCACGCTGATGGCGTCGGGGTCGAGCCGCTGGTTGAAGCTCACCGCTGACGACACGGTGATCCTCAGCTCGCACCCGATTCCCGGCAACGAGATGAACGTGTCGAAGGTGATCGACGGCCTCGTCCGCATCGGCGTGAAGGTCGTGCACTCAGGCATCTCGGACGTGCACGCGACCGGGCACGCCAAGCAGGAAGAGCTCAAGACGATCCTGTCGATCACCAAGCCGGAGTGGTTCACGCCGGTGCACGGCGAGTACCGCCATCTGGTCGCACATGCCGAGCTGGGTCGGGCCATGGGCGTCGCGCCCGAGAAGGTGCTCGTCTGCGAGGACGGCGACCAGCTCGTGCTCACCGACGACGGCGTCGAGCGCATCGCCGACGCCATCCCGGCCGGCTACCTGTTCGTCGACGGCATCGTGGGCGACGTCGGCAACGGCGTGCTGCGCGACCGCAAGGTGCTCGCCGAGGAAGGGGTCGTGGTCGTCGTGGTCACCGTCGACGTCCGAACCGGGGCGATCTTGACCGGTCCCGAGATCATCACCCGTGGTTGGGTGCACGCTCCCGAGGCCGAAGACCTGCTCGAGGAGGGGCGTGAGGTCGTCGCCGAGGCGGTGAAGCGGGCGTTCGCCGAGGAGGCGAGCGACCTCGAGGCACTCCAGCGCTCGGTGCGCAAGGCAGCCGGCAAGTTCGTCAGCGAACGGACGAAGCGCCGGCCCATGATCGTGCCGGTGGTGATGGAGGCCTGAGGGCCTCAGCAGCGGGCCTCAGTCGCCGAGGCGCTTGAGGCGATCGAGCACGCGCTCGGTGGTGGGCTCCGTCATCTCGTCGACGAGCCGCCCGTCCGCGAGGAACACCACACGGTCGGCGTACGACGCGGCGGCCGCGTCGTGGGTGACCATCACGATGGTCTGGCCGAAGTCGTCCACCGCCGCTCGGAGGAACCCGAGTACCTCGGCGCCGGAGCGCGAGTCGAGGTTCCCGGTCGGTTCGTCGGCGAAGATGATCTCGGGCCGACCCACGAGGGCCCGGGCGACGGCCACGCGCTGCTGCTGCCCGCCAGACAGCTCCGATGGGCGGTGCGAGAGGCGGGGCGCCAGGCCGACCGTGTCGACCACCTTGTCGAACCAGGCAGGATCGGGCTTTCGCCCGGCAAGGGTGAGGGGCAGGAGGATGTTCTCTTGCGCCGTGAGCGTCGGCACCAGGTTGAACGCCTGGAACACGAAGCCGATCTTGTCGCGACGTAGCGAGGTCAGGCCCTTGTCGTCGAGGCCCGCAACGGCGATGTCGCCGATGAACACCTCGCCGCCGCTGAGCTCGTCGAGACCGGCAAGGCAGTGCATGAGGGTCGACTTGCCAGAACCGGAAGGACCCATCACCGCGGTGAAACGGCCACGCTCGAAGGTGATGTCGATCCCGTCGAGTGCGCGCACCACGGCGTCGCCGGTGCCGTACTGCTTGACGACGGCCACCGCACGCGCGGCGAACTCGGTTGGTGGGGAAAGGGTGCTGGTCACAGCGTCAGAGCTCCTCCGGGTGGCGTCCTGGCAACGCTAGTGCGACCAGACGTGACTGCCCGGATGGGTTTCCCGGTCCCCGGTGCTGTCAGAGGTGGCTGGTAGCGTCGAGCCCACTGTGGCCGCAACGAAACGAAGCTCATCGCGGGGCCGCGCCTCGTCGGCGAGCGGGCGCAGGCCCACCACTGGCTCGCGAGGCGGGTCGACAAAGCGCCCTCCGGTGCGCAGCTCGGCTGGTCGGCGTCCGGCGAACAATCGCCGCCCCGTGCAGCGCGGAGCCGGCCTGGGTGGTCGCATCGCCCGTGGTCTCGCGGTGGCGACCGAGGGGCACCGGGGTGACCTCTTCGGGCTGGTCGTGGTGGCGTTCGGGATCCTCGCCGGCCTGGGTATCTACGCCGACCAGGCCGGTCCTGTCGGGCACGCGATCTCGACGGGCTGCGGTGCCTTGTTCGGCCCCTTGCGCTACCTCGTGCCACCGGTCGCACTCGGCGGCGCGCTGCTCGCCGTGCGCGGCGTCGCCGTCCCAGCGGGCGCGCCATCCTCCGATGCAGACGAGGTCGACCAGCCGTCGCCGACCGGGTCCGCCGCCGGGCTGCGTCGCGCCGTGGGTGCCACGGTGGTGTGGCTCGCCGGCTTGGGGCTGCTGCACCTCCTGCGCGGCCACCCCCGCTTCGATGCCACCCAACGTGAGCTGCAGCATGCGGGCGGGCTCGTCGGCGCGACGGTTGGGGTACCGCTGCGGGCGCTGTTGGGGGCGTGGGGTGCGGGCGTGCTGTTCGCGGCCGTAGGGCTTGGGGGTCTGCTCCTGCTGACCGGTCTCACGGTGCGCCGCGCCGCAGGTGCCACGGCCGACGGAGTTCGTCCCGCCGGGTCCGCGCTGCGCCGTGGGGTGAGCTCGTTGTTCCGCCTCGAACCTGTCGATGACGTCGACGGGTACGGCTCCGCCGACGGCGTCGGCGTCGATGACTATGCCGACGACCTCGACGAGATCGACCTGCGTGGCCTCTCCGATGACGAGCCCGCGCCTTCACTCGACGAAGACGGCCTCGGTGCCGCAGCAGGCGAGGTCGGTGAGGTTGGCGGGTCCGCGTCGGTGTTCGACCAAGATGCACACCCGCAGTCCGACCCGCCCGTGCCGGCTGGCGACCTGGTCCCGACCGGCCCGGGGGAGCAGCTCCAGATCAAGCTCGGCCCGGCTGCCCGCCGCTCGGGATGGAAGCTGCCTCCGCTCAAGCTCTTGGAGCGAGCCAGCGCGCAGCAGGTCGATCGGGCCGCCGTCGAAGAGACCGGCCGCACGCTCGAGCACGCGCTTGCCGAGCACGGTGTCGAGACACGTCTTGTGGGCATGACAGTCGGCCCCACGGTGACGCGTTTCGAGCTCGAGCTCGGTCCCGGTGTGAAGGTGGCTCGGGTCACGAGCCTCCACAAAGACATCGCGTATGCGATGGCGACGCCCGACGTGCGCATCCTGGCGCCGATCCCGGGGCGTCAAGCGATAGGCGTCGAGGTCCCCAACGTCCGCAAGCAGCTGGTGACCGTCGGCGACATCCTCAGCGCGCCTGAGGCGAAGAAGGCCACGCATCCGCTCGAGGTGGCGGTGGGTCGCGACATCGCAGGCAAAGCGGTGCTGGCCAACCTGGCCACGATGCCCCACGTGCTCATCGCGGGTGCCACCGGTGCCGGCAAGTCGTCCTGCATCAACTGCTTGATGACGTCGATCCTCATGCGCACCACGCCCGACCAGGTGCGCATGATCCTCGTCGACCCCAAACGCGTCGAGCTCGGGCAGTACAACGGCCTGCCGCACCTGCTCACCGAGGTCGTCACCAACCCGAAGAAGGCAGCCAATGCGCTGGCGTGGGCCGTCCGTGAGATGGAGCGGCGCTACGACCTTCTGGCCGAGGTCGGCGTGCGCGACATCAACGGCTACAACGCGGCGTTCGATCGCGGCGACCTGAGCCCCGACGGCGACGCCGAGCCGACCTACGCTCGGTTGCCGTACATCCTGATCGTGGTCGACGAGCTCAACGACCTCATGATGGTGGCGGCCCGTGACGTCGAAGAGTCGATCACCCGCATCGCGCAGATGGCTCGAGCGGTCGGCATCCACCTGGTCATCGCGACGCAGCGGCCGTCGGTCAACGTGATCACCGGCGTCATCAAGGCGAACATCCCGGCTCGGTGGGCGTTCGCCGTGTCGAGCCTCGCCGACAGCCGCGTGATCCTTGACCAACCGGGGGCCGAGAAGCTCCTCGGCAAGGGCGACATGCTGCTGTTGGGGCCGGCTTCGAGCATCGCCCGCCGCATCCAGGGTTCGTGGGTCACCGAGGACGAGGTCCGCGCGGCGGTGGCCCACTGGAAGCGCCAGGCGCCTGAGGTCAGCTACGACGACACCGTCCAGGGTGCCGACGACGCTGCCGGCAGCGGCTCCGGTGGGGCTTTCTCCGGCGGCGGTGGCGACGACGACGATCTTCTCGACCAAGCGATGGAGCTCGTGGTGCGCTCGCAGCTCGGGTCGACGTCCATGCTCCAGCGCAAGCTGCGAGTCGGGTTCGCACGCGCGGGCCGCCTCATGGACCTGCTCGAGCAGCGGGGTGTGGTGGGGCCGTCCGAGGGCTCCAAGGCGCGGTCGGTGCTGATGACGGTCGATGAGCTCGAAGGCGGCCCGTCCGGCGGCGGGTCGGGAGGCTTCGGCGTGGGTGACGACTTCTCAGACGACAACCTGGCTTGATTCCCGACCCAACTGGTAGGGTATTGCCATGCGATCGTTGTTCTCGTTTCCCGACCCCGTGAACGACCTCGCCGCGCGCGTCGTGGCAACCGGCGTCGTCATCTTGTGCGCCGCGATCCTGCTGACGCGTTCGCCGGTCCTGCTGGTGGTGTTGGCACTCGGCTTCGTGGCGCGCGTGTTGACGGGTCCGACGCTGAGCCCCCTCGGTCAGGTCGCAACCCGGCTCGTCGCCCCGCGTCTCGGCGCGACCCGTCCCGTGCCCGGTCCTCCGAAGCGCTTCGCGCAAGGCATCGGCGCCACCCTCTCGCTCGGTGCCTCGCTGAGCTGGTTCGTGTTCGGCAACGAGGTCGTCGCCCTGGTGCTCGTGGGAGCGATCCTGGCCGCCGCGTCTCTCGAGGCGTCGCTCGGCTTCTGCCTCGGCTGCAAGATCTTCGGGCTTCTCATGCGCCTCGGCGTCATCCCCGAGACGGCGTGCGCATCGTGTGGCGACCTGTCGCTGCGCTACCCGGAGCGCTCCGTGGCCGCGAGCTGAGCAGCACAACGGTTCGTCGCCGGGGGAGTCCGGCCGGTACCATGGGTCGTTGCCCCGACCCGGACCGCCTCCCATGCCTGAAACCCCTCGCACGTTCTGGTTGACCACGCTGGGTTGCCCCAAGAACCAGGTCGACTCAGAGAAGCTCGCCGGCACCTTGCTCGCCGACGGACTCGAACCGGCGAGCGCGCCCGATGCGGCCGACCTCGTCGTGGTCAACACCTGCGCCTTCGTGGAAGATGCACGGCAGGAATCGGTCGACACGATCCTCGAGTTGGCCGACGTGCGGCGTGACGGCGCGCAGCTCGTCGTCACAGGGTGCTTGGCCGAGCGTGCCGGTGCAGAGCTGGCCGAGGCCATGCCGGAGATCGACCTCGTCGCCGGCTTCGGCGCGTTGGTCGACCCGGTGTCAGCGGGGAGCGCTGCCACATCGAGCGCGGTGCCGGTTGCCCTCGGCCCGACGCGTGGCCGGGCTCGGGTGCCCGACTTCGATCTGCTCAACCTCCCGCGGCCACCGGTCACGGTCCCGTGGGCGTACGTCAAGGTCGCCGAGGGGTGCGACCGGGCGTGCGGGTTCTGCGCGATTCCCAGCTTCCGAGGCAAGCAGCGGTCCCGGTCGCTTGAGGCTGTCCTCGACGAGATCGAGTCCCTGGCGGTTCCCGAGGTCGTGCTCGTTGCGCAGGACCTCGTGTCGTACGGCCGCGACCAGGGCGAAGGTTCGCTGCTGCTCGAACCACTCGTGCGAGCGGCCACCGCGCACCTGCAGCGGCTGCGCTTGCTCTACCTGTATCCGTCAGGCCTCACCGACGGCTTGATCGACGCGATCTGCGAGACGGGCGTCCCGTACTTCGACCTGTCGTTGCAACACGTCTCACGCCCGCTGCTTCGACGCATGCGCCGTCCCGGGCATGCAGATGCGTTCTTGGACCGCATGTCGCTCATCCGCACGCGTGAGCCCGATGCGGCATTCCGGTCGAACTTCATCGTCGGCTACCCCGGCGAGACCGAGGAAGATCACGACGCCCTGTTGGCCTTTGTGGAGGAGGCCCAGCTCGACTGGTGCGGGTTCTTCTCCTTCTCGCCCGAGCCCGGCACCTACGCCGCCGGCCTCGACGGTGCGGTCGACGACAGCCTTGTCGCGGACCGTCTGGCGGAGCTGCGAGAACTGCAGGATGAAATCACCGCCCGTCGACGTGACGATTTGGTCGGCTCGCGAGTCGAAGTCCTCGTGGATACCCCTGGCTCCGGTCGCAGTCATCGTGAGGCACCCGAGATCGACGGTGCGATCGCCATCCCCGACGATCTTGCACCGGGTACGGTGCACGAACTCGTCGTGACCGCGGCGTACGGACCCGACCTGGAGGCTTCCCTGCCGTGACCGAGGTGACCACCTCTGCGCTCGGCGACGGAGCACCGCTCCCATCCGCGCCGCGAGGGCGTTTCGGTCCATCTGCGCTGCTCACTCCGGCGAACATCGTGACCGTCGCGCGCCTTGCGCTGGTGCCGGTCCTGGTGGTGGCGATCGTTGCGGATCCTGTCGCCTGGCCAACGTTTGCACTCGCATTCGTGCTTGCTGCGACCGACGGCGTCGACGGCTACATCGCCCGCCGGCAGGGCTCGACTCGGTCGGGGGCATTCCTCGACCCGCTCGCCGACAAGGTGCTTGTGCTCGGTGCCCTGTACGCCCTCGTGGCCGCCGGCGCGTTCTGGTGGCTCCCGGTCGCGTTGATCACGGTGCGCGAGGTGGCGATCAGCGTCTACCGCTCGTTCTGGGGGCGTCGCGGCCTCGCCGTACCTGCTCGCTATTGGGCGAAGGTGAAGACCGTCGTGCAGGAGCTCGCCATCGGGTGCGCGCTTGCTCCGGCCACGGCTCGCCACGAGCACCTCGCGACGGGCGTCTTGTGGATCGCCGCCGGGCTCACCCTCGTGACGGGACTGCAGTACCTCCTCGACGGACGGCGCGCAGCCACCACGATGGACTGACCGGTCCACGCGTGCCTGCGTAGGCTCGCCCGCATGCGTGTCGAGGTGGTCGCCGTCGGAACCGAACTGCTCCTGGGGCAGATCGTCGATACCAACTCCTCGTGGATTGGCGAGCAGCTGGCGGCGCACGGGCTCGAGTGCCTCCACCAGGCCAAGGTCGGAGACAACTTCGATCGTCTCGTCGACACGTTGCGTCTGGCGTTGTCGCGGGCCGACGCGGTGATCATGTGCGGCGGGCTCGGCCCCACCCACGATGATCTCAGCCGCATCGCCGTCGCCGAGGTCATGGGCGTCGAGCTCGTGCGAGACCCGGTGCTCGTCGAGGTGATAGCGGCGATGTTCTCGGCTCGCGACCGGCAGATGCCGGAGAACAACCTGTTGCAGGCCGACGTGCCCGTTGGCGCCACCGTCATCGAGCAGCGACGGGGCACCGCCCCCGGTCTGATCTGCCCGGTCGCGGTCTCGAACGGTGATGGCTCGACGGGGGATCGGGTGATCTATGCCGTGCCGGGTGTTCCCTATGAGATGCAGGAGATGCTGGAGCGGGCAGTGCTGCCCGACCTCGTGCGGCGTGCCGGGGTGCAGGGCGTGATCGCGAGCACCACGTTGCGCACGTGGGGGCTCTCCGAATCACAGCTCGCCGAAGACCTGGCGCCGCGCATCGCGGAGCTCGATCGCACGCACGATGCCACCATCGCCTTCCTGGCGAGCGGCATCGAAGGCATTCGCGTCCGGATCACGGCGATGGCTGACGACCCCGACCGGGCATGGGAGCGCGTCGCGGCCGAGGCCGATGAGGTGCGCACCGTGCTGGGCCGCAAGGTGTTCGGTGTCGACGGCGAGTCCATGGAGCACACCGTGCTCGCTCTTCTCGGTGCCCGTGGCTGGCACCTCGCGGTGGCCGAGTCGATCACGGGTGGCTTGATGGCCGCACGCCTGACCGCGGTGCCCGGTGCCAGCGAGGTCTTTCGTGGCGGGCTCGTCTCGTATGCGAGTGAGGTGAAGCAGCAGTTGCTGCAGGTCGCCGAAGGCCCGGTCGTGAACGCGGCGACGGCTGAACAGATGGCACGATCCGTCCGTGATCTGCTGGGAGCCGAGGTTGGGATCGCTACCACCGGCGTCGCCGGCCCGACCTGGCAGGACGGCGAGAAGCCGGGGACGGTGTTCGTGGGTGTGGCCCTTCCCGACGAGGTGTTCTCGGTGCGGCTCCGCCTGCCGGGGGACCGCGAGCGGGTCCGCCAGTACGCGGTGATCTCTGCGCTCGACCTGCTGCGCCACCAGTTGCTCGACCGGCAAGACTCGTAGCAAGCCGACCGTCGGGGCCACGTCGAGGCGCCGTGCGTCGGGGCGGGCACCTACATCAGATGCGAGGCCCCACGCCTTGCCTTTCTCCGGCAGCGCACCTACCGCTATGACCAGGCCAGCCGTCTCTGTCTGTTGCGGATTCGTCGCAGTTCCACCGATGCGTTCAGGTTCGAGGCGTGGGTCTGTCCGGGGGTGTGTGTAAACGGCGTGGCCTGATGGTCCGCGGCTGATGGCTGCGCGCCGGGAAGGATCACGCTTGTGACCACATCTGAGAAGAGTACGGGCGGTGGTGTGGCGGGGTCGGGGGGTGCCGGTCCATGACCGGGGCAAGGTCTTGGTACAGGCCGCGCTGGTGCTTGCCGGTGGCGGCGAGTCGCGCCTCGACATCGAGCATCTCCGGGCCGGGCCGGATCTGTTCGGGTCGGTGCCGTCGGACACGACCGTCGCCCGCACCTTCGCTGAGATCACCGCACCCCGGCCTCAGCACAGGGCGTCTGAACCGCGGCCGGCCGGCGAGACCTGGGCTGCCAGCCTGCATCCCCGCAGGGTGGGTGGGGAAGGAGCGTCGCCGGAAGGTCAGGCGGTCTGGGAGACGACGGCTGGAAGGATGACCTGTACCGAGACGATGTTGCCTTCGCGGCGGAACACTCGCCCGCGGAGAGGTTCGCCGTCGTCGTCGATGAGCGCCACGAGCTGGCCGGGCTGGGGATCGAACGTCGGGTCGTCAGCGCGTGGGCCGTGGGAGATCCAGCACTCGACCACGCAGTCCGGCCCGATCTCGTTCGGGTCGTAGGAAAGGTCGGCACTCTTGCTCACGGGGCCCATGCTATGTCGCTCCTGGCCCTATCCACACGGGGTTGTTGATCGGACCGCGGAACAGCGAGCGCACCCTGTCGAAGTGGGCGGGGGTCGGTGCCGGAAGGATCACCGACCAGTGGGGTCGGCGTTGGTGGGAAGGAGCGCGAACCCGGCAGCGACGACCTCCTCGGCGACGGCTTCGAGGAACTTGGGGCGGTGCACGAACACCGGCACCAGCCGTGCGAGTTCCTCGTAGCCGCCGGGAGGGAGCCCGAGCACGGAGAACGCGTGGACGCCCATCCTGGCGAATGACTCCTCGCACGATCGGGCGAGCCGGGCGTCGTTCAGAGTGTTCACGCCGAAGCGGAGCAGAACCAGCTTCTCCGGCGCTTGCTCGTCACGGACGTTGATCGACTTCACTGGTCCAGTCTGCCCATGTCATGGCACCACGACGGAGACAGCGACTCACGATCAGGCTCCGACGTGCAGGCTCGCCGCTATTTGAGGGCGGTCGGGGTCGCGTGCGCGTGTCGCCGCGCGGGCTGCGGACTACCCGACGGCAGTTGCCACCGCGACGAACGCGCCCGCGGCAGGTCCCGCGGGGCCGTCGCGGTGCACGAGGCCGACGGTGCGCCGCAACGGCGGGTCGAGGTGGACGACGACCGCCCCTTCGGCCGCCGCCCGTGCCGCGCTGGTCTCGGGCAGGAAGCACACCCCCGCACCCGAGAGCGCGAGCGGGAGCAGGGCTTCGCGGTGCGCGGTCTCGATCGCGGGCTGTACCGCCAGGCCGGCTTCGGCAAAGGCTTCCTCCACGAGGCGGCGGGTGGAGGTGCCCGGGGGAGTGGTGAGGAGCGGAAGGGGGGCGAGCTCGCGTATGGGCGCCCGCTTGCCGGCGCGCCGCGGTGCCTGCTCGGGGGCCGCGACGGCGACGAGCTCCTGGGTGCCGAGAACGTGCGCGGCGAGCCCGTCGAGGTGGGCGTCGTCGGTGAGCTCGACCAGCCCCACGTCGCAGCTTCCGTCACGAACGCGCTCGAGTGCCTCCAGCAGCGACTCGGGTTCGGCGACCCTGATCGTGATCGTGGGGTAGCGCCGTCGGAAGGATGCGAGGAGGCCGGCGAGCGGGTCGGCAGCGAGGGTGGGTAGGGCGACGACGTCAAGTGTGCCTGCGGTGAGGCCGCGGACTGCTGCCACCGCCTCGCGCGCAGCGTCGGCGTCACGCAGCAGTGGTCGGGCGGAGCGCACGAAGGCCGCTCCGGCGGGCGTGAGCACGACGGTGCGCCCGAGGCGTTCGAACAGAGCGGTGCCGAGCTCGCGTTCCAGCGAGCGCACCCCTTGGGAGAGCGCCGACTGACTGACGTGCAGCACGCGTGCCGCGTGGGTGAACCCACCTTCATCGACGACGGCGACCACGTAGGCGACCTGGCGGAGTTCCATAAGCACAGCTTATGTGACTCATCCAATAGATCTGTTGGACCTATGGGAGCTGGCGTGGTCTGATCGGCCCGTGCCTTGGGTCTGGATCCTTCTCATCGGTGCTGCGGTCGGGTTCATGGGGGGACTCTTCGGCAAGGGCGGTTCCGCCGTAGCGACGCCCTTGTTGGCGGCCGTGGGTGTGCCCCCGATCGTTGCCGTTGCCGCCCCCCTTCCCGCCACCGTCCCCGGAACCCTCGTCGCAGCGCGGCCGTACGTGCGACGCGGCCTGTTCGACAAGCAGGTCCTCGGGTGGAGCCTTGCCGTTGCCGTTGCGGGCACGATCGTGGGTGCCATCGCGTCGCAGTGGGTGGGCGGCGCCGCCCTCGTCCGCATCACCGATGTCGTCGTCGGCGTCCTTGGGCTTCGCTTCCTCGTCAAGCCGACTGAGGCGGAGGGCAGCGACGAGCCTGTCTCGCACCGCACCCTGCGCACCGTCGTCGTGGGGCTCGTGGTCGGGCTCGCTGCCGGGTTGCTCGCCAACAGCGGCGGCTTCCTCCTGGCGCCGCTGTACCTCGCCGTGTTGCGGATGCCGGTGAAGCCGGCCTTCGGGACGTCGCTGATCGTGGCCTCGGTGCTCGCTGTTCCCGGCACCGTGGTCCACGGACTGCTGGGCCATCTCGACTGGTCGGTCGTCGTGGTCTTCGGAGTCGCCTCCGTCCCACTGTCTGGCGTTGGTGCGCGGGTCGCGTTGCGCACAAACCCCGCTCGCCTCGAGCGTGTCTACGGTGCGGTCCTGATGCTGCTCGGCTTCGGCATGCTGTTCGTGCGCTGATCGGCGCCTCGATCCGCCGGCGGGAGCGTTGCGGGCAACGCGCCGAGACGAGGGTGCTTGACCGAACAGGCGTTCGAAACTACGCTGCTGTCGTTCCCGCTGGCGCCCCGCCGTACGGGAGCCCCATCCGGGGGCACGGCCTCCCCAAGGACTGTCACACCCCCTGCGTAGGGTCATCACAGAGCTCGCTGCGGTCGCCGCAGCCTCACTGACAGCACGTCGGCTCCCGCCGGCGACACGCGACGAAAGGAACCGCGGTGGAGCGAGACAAGGCACTCGACATGGCGCTCGGCCAGATCGAGAAGCAGTTCGGCGTGGGTTCGGTCATGAAGATGGGCGAGAAGACCACCCTCGACATCGGGGCGATCTCCACGGGTGCGTTGGCACTCGACATCGCCCTTGGCATTGGTGGTCTGCCACGTGGGCGTGTCGTCGAGGTCTACGGGCCCGAATCCTCCGGCAAGTCCACGCTCGCCATGCACGTCGTGGCAGAAGCGCAGCGTAACGGCGGCATCTGCGCCTACATCGATGCTGAGCACGCGATGGATCCCGTCTATGCACGGGCGATCGGCGTCGACATCGACGAGCTGTTCATCTCTCAGCCCGACACGGGTGAGCAGGCTCTTGAGATCACCGACATGCTCGTCCGATCCGGTGCGCTCGACGTCGTGGTGATCGACTCGGTCGCCGCGCTGACACCCCGCGCCGAGATCGAAGGTGAGATGGGTGACACGCACGTCGGTTTGCAGGCCCGCCTCATGTCGCAGGCGCTGCGCAAGCTCACCGCGAACCTCAACAAGACGGGCACCATCTGCCTGTTCATCAACCAGCTGCGCGAGAAGATCGGCGTGATGTTCGGCAGCCCCGAGACCACCCCTGGTGGGCGAGCCCTCAAGTTCTACTCGTCGGTGCGGCTCGACATCCGTCGCATCGAGTCCCTCAAGGACGGGACAGAGGTCGTCGGCAACCGGACGCGCGTCAAGGTCGTCAAGAACAAGGTCGCACCCCCGTTCCGCCAGGCCGAGTTCGACATCATGTACGGCAAGGGCATCAGCCGTGAAGGGTCGATCATCGACATCGGTGTCGACAAGGGCTTCATCAAGAAGTCCGGTGCTTGGTACACCTACGAGGGCGAGCAGCTCGGCCAGGGCCGCGAGAACGCCAAGCAGTTCCTGATCGACAACCCCGAGATCATGGTCGAGATCTCCGAGCGGGTTCGCAAACACCTCGGGCTTGGCGAGCATGCCGACGACGTCATGACCGAAGCCGACGACGAGCCCATCTCCCTCGACGACTAGCCGGTCCGCCTCCAGGGCCACCAACCCAGCCGGCATTGACTGGTCCGCGCAACGTTGTGGGCCGGTCAATGCCATGCTGGGGTCGCAGCGGATGCCCGTTCAGGGCCTGGCGGTCGGAGGCGTAGAAGTGCGGAGATCTCGGCATTGCGCGGTGGCGGTGACCGTGCTCGTGCTCAGCGGACTGTTGGCAGGGTGCGGCTCGTCCTCACACCAGGGCGCTCCTTCCAACTCTGATTCCCATGAACGGGCCACCACCTCGGTGCCCGTGCACGCCGACCACGACTCGGCCGCTGCCACCTCGGACGACTCGGCAGCGCACGACACCGCCGATTCGGGGACGCCGGCCGGGGGTGACAGCACGATCCCCGACGATGCGGGCTCGGGCGCAGCAGGCTCGGCACCTTGCGAACCTGCCTCTGCTTCGAACGAAGGCGTCGAGCAGGCGCTGCGAACCTTCATCCCCTTCGTCGAGGCCGTGAAGCACGGCGACCAGGCGTGTGCCGATCGGCTCGTGAGCGACTGGTTCGTGTCGCGTCTGTCGGTCAGCCTGAACGACAAGGACGATCCGCGGTGGATCAGCTTTCATCCGCCGGGCATCGGCGGCGACATGCCCTCCCTCGAGGAGCGGTTCGTCGACCTCAAGCTCCCCGTCGATCCCTCGACGGTCAGCGACGAGCCATACACGCGCCCGATCATCGTGGCTGCGGGCGAGAGCCCCCCGGTCGATGCGGCCCCGGACCAGCCAGGTGGGCTCACGCTCTCGTGCCCCTTCGGGACGGGCCACCTCTCTGTCGATCTCGTGGTCGTCAACGGTGTCTACGAGGTAGACGATCTGACCATGTCCTACTTCTCCAAGTGAGATCCCCGCGGTCTCCGAGTGAGATCCCCGCGCGAGCGGTCGGTCGGGGTGGGTGCGGCTTCGGCCGCGCGGCTGCGTCGTGAGACAATGACGCCATGACCGACGCCGCGGCCCCGCCGGGTCGCACCTATGCCGTGCGGACGTTCGGCTGCCAGATGAACGAGCACGACTCGGAGCGCATCGCCGGCCTCCTCGAAGCCGACGGCTACATGCCCGCTGACGACGACACCGACCCCGACGTCGTCGTCCTCAACACCTGTTGTGTGCGCGAGAACGCCGACAACAAGCTCTACGGCACTCTCGGCCACCTCCGAGCGCTCAAGGACCGGCACCCCGACCTCGAGATCCTCGTCGGAGGCTGCCTCGCGCAGAAGGACCGCGACGAGATCGTCAAGCGCGCCCCCCAC
>CAZUMJ010000006.1:0-54834 GCA_964621605.1 uncultured Iamiaceae bacterium
GGATGAGGCCGAGCAGGATGTGCTCGGTGCCGATGTAGTTGTGGCCGAGCTGCAGTGCCTCACGCAGCGACAGCTCGAGCACCTTCTTGGCGCGCGGCGTGAACGGGATGTGCCCGCTCGGCGACGAGCCACCGTGGCCGATGATCTCCTCGACCTGCTGGCGGACGGCCTCGAGCGAGATGCCGAGAGACTCGAGCGCCTTCGCGGCAACACCCTCGCCCTCGTGGATGAGGCCGAGCAGGATGTGCTCGGTCCCGATGTAGTTGTGGTTGAGCAGGCGGGCTTCCTCTTGGGCGAGGACCACCACGCGGCGTGCTCGGTCGGTAAAGCGTTCGAACAAAGGACCTTCCTCCCACGGAAGGGAAACGTGCGTCAAGTGTACCCGGCGCCGACCGTTGTCCACGGCGGGAGTCCCCACAGGTTTCCCGGCACAACAACCGGTGGCCTATCGTCGCCCAGATGCCGGATCGCGCGCCGCATGGTGAGGCGCCCCGTGCGCCCCTGACGAGACGAGACGGACAGACGTGAGCGCCAACCCTCTCCTCACCCTCCCGGCGATGGCCGACGACCTCGCGCGGGTCGAGACCGAGCTCCTCGACGCCGTGCGCACCGACCACGATGGCCTGACCGAGATGGCCGGTCATCTCATCCGTGCGGGCGGAAAGCGACAGCGGCCGGCATTTGCCATGGCCGCCGGTGCCTGCCGCGTCGGCCACGACGGGCCCGTCGACCGATCGATCGTGCTGGGCGGGGTCGCCGTCGAGCTCGTGCACCTCGGTTCGCTCTACCACGACGACGTCATCGACGAGGCGACGACCCGCCGCACCGTCGAGAGCGTCAACGCCCGCTGGGGCAACCTGCGGGCCATCCTCGCGGGTGACTTTCTGCTGGCGAAGGCATCCGAGATCGCTGCCGGCCTGGGGGTCGAGGTCGCCGGACTGCTCGCCGCCACCATCGGACAGCTCTGCGAGGGCCAGGTGCGCGAGCTGCAGGCCGCCTACGACGTAGAGCGGACGGAGGAGTCCTACCTCGCGTCGATCAGAGGCAAGACGGCCTCGCTGTTCGGTGCGGCCGCACGCATCGGCGGCATCGTCGCCGAGCTCCCCCGCTCCGAGATCGACGCGCTGACCGAGTTCGGCATGAGCTACGGCATGGCGTTCCAGATGCTCGACGACATCCTCGACGTCACCGCCACCGACGAGCAGCTCGGCAAGCCCGCCGGGCACGACATGGTCGAGGGCGTCTACAGCCTTCCGGTGCTGCGCACACTCGCCGAAGACGAGGGTGGCGCGCTCCGCTCGCTTCTCGGCCGTCCGATCGATGGCGTCACCCTGGCCGACGCGCTGGCGATCGTGCGCGCAGGCGGCGGCATCCACACGGCGACGGCGACGGCCCAACAATGGGTTGACCGAGCCGTCAGCGCGCTCGATGGCCTGCAGGACCGCCAGGGCGGACGCGTGCTCACGGCGCAGGCGACACACCTTCTCGAAGCGGTGCGCTGACCGACTCCGCCCCACGGTGCCGAGCGCGACCTCGGGATCGGTCTGCGGCCGCAAGGTCGAGCGGACCTCCTCCCCCGAGGATCCGCCGGGGACGCACCGCCGAAGGCGCGTCATCTCGGAGCGCGGCCGGCAACCAGCTGTCGAACGCCTCGCGCCACACCCAGAAGGTGTGGCGGCCCTCCACGGGCACCCAGGTCGTGGGCACCCCGTGCCCGCGCAGAAGGTTCACAAGCCCGAGGTCCTGCCTGTAGATGCCGGGATCTTGGCGACCGACCTCGACCCATACCGCCAAGCGGGGGAACCGACCGTGCGCGAGATACCAGGACGGTTGATCCTGCACGTACCGCGTCCAGCTCCCGCCGTAGAGCGTCCGCACGGTCGACGCCACCGAGGACAGCATCGGTCGCGTCTCGCCGCCGAAGTCGCCCACCGAGGAGAAGTCCCGCGGATGGCGCAGCGCAAGCATGAGCGCGCAGGTCCCGCCTTCGGAGTCGCCGGCAACGAGCCACGGACTCGACGTACCGACGCCGAGTTGCGTGCGGATGGCCCGACGCACATCCACGTCCAAGAACGTGTCCATCCGGGTGCGCGGGCTGTCGACGCACTCGGTGTCGCTGTGGAAGCTCCCGTTGTCGTCCGGCATGACCACGACCGGTCCCCACCCACCGTGCGCTGCGGCGTACTGGTTGACGGTCGATTCGACGAGGCCCGCCCGTAGCCAATCGTGCGTCGTCGCCGGTGTGCCTGCGAGCAGGAGGATGACCGGCAGTTGCGCCCGGTCCGGACCGAACCATGCCGGTGGGAGGTACACGTACCCCTGCCGACCCGAGAAGCCCGACACCGTCCCGGGTGGGTCGTAGCGGATCGTGACCCCAACCGAGGGCAACGTGACAGGGCGAACGGCAACGAGCGTGACGCGGGGATGCCTCCGCACCCGCCCCCGTACCTGCTCCAACGTCTGGCTCACCGGGGGGTCGACCAGCGAGCGCACCGTCGGGTAGTAGGCGAAGTAGGCGTTGTAGGAGATCGCGGTCGCCCCGATGAGCAACACGACCGCTCCGAGTCCCGCCAGGCGCCGTCCGATCCGTGCGCGGCGGAAGCCGAGCGTCACCGCCGTTGCACCGAAGATGAGCAGAGCCGGCCAACACCACATGTCGGGTGGCATCGACGGCTGCGCTTCGGGCATCCCGTCGACCCACCAGCGCAGGAGTGCGGTGACCACAAGTGAGACCGCTGCCACGACGACGACCTGGCGTCGCCAGTGCCGGTCACGCCAGCCGAGCGCGTACCCGAGCAGCCCCAGCGTGATCACATCCGCAAGTGCCACGAAGACACCGCTGACGAGGGACACCTCCACACCACCACGCTACGAGGAGCCCCGTCAGCGAACGGTCCGGTGAACCTCACCGCATGGTCAAAGTACCGTCACAGAATCGTGACAGCAGCGGGGACGGAGGCTCGCCGATCCGACTCAAGCCGACCACGGCGATCCGGCGAGAAGCGCCGGCCGGCGAACGGCGAGGCGGCCCGCGGCCTCAGGCTAGGCCGAAAGGGTTGCGACAGCCTCGCGAGAAAGGCGTTGCTCGTCGAGAAAGCCGGTCACCGCCGCGTTGAACTGCCCCGCGTGCTCGACCATGAAGCCGTGCGCACCGCCTCTCACGATGGCGAGGCGTGCGCCAGGGATGAGCGAGGCGAGCTCCTCGGAGTCGCCCAGCGGCGTGAGGATGTCTTGGCTGCCCACCAGCACGAGCGTCGGCACATCCAAGTTGCGAAGCTCGTTGCGCAGTGCGTCGTCGGTACCGAGGATCGCGTCGATCTGCGCGATGAAGGATGTGGCCGGAACGTTGAACGCGACCGGGCCCAGCAACTGCATGGCAGGCCAGAAGCGACGCAGCGAGCGAGACCCCACGAGCCAGCGGAGGTTGCCGCTCGTGAAGGCTCGCATGCCCTTCGTCTCGGCGATCTCGCGCCACTCCTGCAGAAGCTCGATGCGCCACGGGTGATGGTGACAGGCGGTGCAGGCCAGCACCAGCGAGCGCACCCGCTCCGGGTGACGAACAGCCAGGATCTGCGCAAGGATGCCGCCCATCGACGCACCGACGATGTGCGCGGAGTCGACTCCTGCATCGTCGAGCACGGCGATCAGGTCGGTCGCCATGACCTCGAGGTCGTACGGGCCGGCAGGCTTGTCGCTGCGCCCAACGCCGCGGTTGTCTGGGGCGACGCAGCGGTACTGCCCTGCGAGGGCGAAGCGCTGCAGGAACCACCCCGTGTGATCGGCGCCAAGCCCCTGCACGAGGAGCACCGGCTCACCCCCCTGCTTGCCGAACACCTGGTAGGAGATCTGGGTACCATCGCCGACCACGACTGCTGCCACACCGGAACGCTAGCGGCTGTCGGCCTCGAACCCGAACACACCACCGAGCGAAAGTGAACCCTCGGTAGCGTTTCAGCGACGCGCCGGGAGGGATCTCCTGTGCTGAGGCCGCTGCTCGCTGGAACCCCCACCCGAACTCGGAGCGACCATGACCGACCTACACGACCGCGTTGCCCTTGTCACCGGCGCAGCCCGAGGGCAAGGCCGTGCGTACGCCTACGCGCTCGCCGAAGCCGGCGCAGACCTCGTGCTGATGGACTTGCCCGACCCCGCGCCGCAAGACGCCATCCACGACGGCCTGCGCGACGTCATCCCCTACCCGCTCGGGACCGAGGCGGACCTGGCGGAGACACGCGCCGGGGTCGAGGCGCGCGGCTCGCGAGCGATCGTGGCCACCGCGGACCTGCGCGACGCACCGAGCGTCGACGGCGCCATCGCCGCCGCGGTGGCCGAGGCCGGGCGGCTCGACATCGTGGTCACCGCGGGAGGCGTCAGCCTTCCGGTGGGGGTCACCGACATCACCGCCGCGCAGTGGGCCGCCGTCGTCGACTCCAACCTCACCGGCACCTTCCACACGATCCACGCCTGCATCCCGCACCTCGTCGCGGGCGGCTGGGGACGCATCGTGACCATCGCGTCGGTGATGGGGCGCATGGGCAACCCCATGTCGCTCGCCTACGCGGCCTCGAAGTGGGGCGTCATCGGGCTCACCAAGTCTGTCGCGCTCGACGTCGTGCGCAACGGCATCACCGTCAACGCCATCGCCCCCGGCAACGTCGCCACGCCGATGATCTTCAACGACATGATGTACAAGCTGTTCCGCCCGGATCTCGAGTCGCCAACCGTGGCAGATGCAGAGCCGATCTACGCCAGCCTGAACCCGCAGGGCGTGCCGTGGGTCGAACCGGATGAGCTGGCGCGCCTGCTGCTGTTCCTCGTCGACGAACGTTCGTCGGGGATCACCGGCGGGGTCTTCGGGTACGACAACGGGATCTCGGCCAGCTTCACGTGACCGTGCCCGCGGGCCTCAGTGCAGCGAGAGGAACCCCGTCACCTCGGCGTCGAGCAGGTCCTGCACGGCGCGGCGGGTGCGCTCAGCCAGCTCGCCGGTGGCGAGCGGCCCTCGGGCAGTCGGGTGCGGCACAGGCGGGCCGACCACGACCTTCCACCGCCGACCCAGCTCGCGTCCGACGACCGCGACGGGGAGCACCGGGACGCGTGCGGCGACGACCGGCCCCAAGAGCTCCAACGGCGCCTCACCCGCCCGACCGCGTCGCAGAGGCTCGGCTGCGAGCGGGATCTGCACGAGCTCGTGGTTCGCTAACAGGCTGTACAGCTCATCCCAACGAGCAGGGACCCCGCCGAAGCGAGCCATGGCGGGCCCGATCGGATCGAGGTCAGGTGCCCCGACCGGACGTGTCTGCCGACCCACCTCACGACGCACCGTCGCCGCCACCACCAACGGCTCGCTGAGCCCGAACCGGCGGCTGCACATGAGCACCGCCGGCCCTTCCGTCGGGATGTGCTGCGCACCGCGCAGCACGCAGTGCCACCGCAGGTGGGTCAACGGGTCGGTCAGCGCCACGAGGTCGGGATCGAGCCCCCACGGGTCGACCTCATAGGTCCCCTGCCAGCGACGCTGCAACAGCTCGCCGACCGAGTGCCCCTGCGACAGGCGCAGCGGAGCCACGCGGGGCGCTGCGGCGAGCGGCGCGACCTTCACACGAGGGCTCACGCGGCCACCTCCTCTCCAGGCTCGATGTAGACGACCCGGGCCCAGTCGAACAGCTCCCGCACGACGTCGGTGACCGTGCGGGTGGGCGTCACGCCGAGCAGTGCCTGCGCGCGGTGCCCATCCGCCACGCGTCCACGCACGAGCAACTCCACCACATGATCGGGCAGCGGCGCCCCGAGCACCTCTCCGGCGAGGCGCGCCACGAACCAGCCGGCGCTCAGGACCGGCACAGGGATGCGACTCCCCAGGCGCGCCGCCTGAGACGCGGTGAGGGCGCCGGGCGCCACCACGTTGACCGGCCCGTCAGGCCGCGCGTCGATCGAGGCGACGATCGCAGCGGCGGCGTCTTCCTGGTGCAGCAGGCAGAACGGCCGGTCACCGAGCGCACTGACCGGCACCACGGGGAGGCGGAGGTACCGCCCGAGCGGGCTCGGGAAGTGGGGGCCTGCCAACGGCGCGAGACGCAAGAGCGTCAGGGCGACGCCGGCTGTGGAAGCGGCATCGGCAGCGAGCGTCTCGACCTGGAGCAACGACCGCCCGAACGCGCACGTAGGTTGGGGCGGTACGAGTTCGTCGGGCCGGGCCGGGCCGCCGCGACGCCGGCCGTACACCTCGATGCCGGAACGCACCACGATGTGCTCCAGCGACGGGCACTCGGCCGCCGCGCCCAGCACCGACGTCGAGTTGGCGGCGGTGGCGGTGCGAGCCTGGCCTGGCTGCAACCGGGCGTGCGGCTCGAAGACGCCGAGGTGCAGCAGGTGGGTGGGGTCTGCGTCGGTGACCACGCCGACGAGCCGCCGGTGGTCACGCGGGTCGACGCGGTGGAACTTCGCGCGTGCAAGACGCCGCCGGGGTGGGTCGAGATCGATCCCGATCACCTCGTCGACGTCGCTTCGGACCTCCAGGAGCTGCGCCACTCGCGTGCCGAGCTCCCCTCCCATTCCTGTGATGACCACCCGCATGCCACAAGTCTGGCGTGTCGAGGACCTCGCAGAAGAACTTTCGGCCTCGTGACGTCGTTGCGGTCGCGCGCAGCGTGATGCCCCGCTACACCTGCTCGGGGCGCAGCGTGGGGAACAGCACCACGTCGCGGATGGTGCCGACATCGGCGAGGAGCATCACCAGACGGTCGATGCCGATCCCCAGACCGGCAGTGGGAGGCAGCCCGTACTCGAGCGCCCGCAGGTAGTCGGCGTCGACGGCCATCGCCTCGTCGTCGCCCGCTGCCTTCTGGCGCGCCTGCGCCTCGAAGTTGGCGCGCTGCACCTCGGGGTCGGTGAGCTCGCTGAACGCGTTGCAGAGCTCACGGCCGGCGACGATGCCTTCGAACCGCTCGACGTACCCGGGCTTGTCCCGATGAGGACGGGCCAACGGCGACACCTCGGCGGGGTAGTCGAGCACGAAGGTCGGATCCCACAGCGCGGCTTCCGTGGTCTTCTCGTAGATCTCCAGCAGGAGCTTGCCGGCGCCCCACCCTGCCTCCACAGGGATCTCCAAGCCGGTGGCGGCCGCTCGCAACTCGTCGAGAGGCGTCGCAAGATCGATGTGCAGCCCTGCGTGCTCGGCGATGAGCTCGCTCATCGTCGCTCGCCGCCAAGGCGCCGCCAGGTCGAGAGGCCGTCCGCGGTAGGTGAGCGACGTCGTGCCGCACAGTTCGGTTGCGAGGTGCGCGACGAGCTCCTCGGTCAGGGCCATCGCGTCGTGGTAGTCGCCGTAGGCCTGGTAGAGCTCGAGCATCGTGAACTCGGGGTTGTGGGTCGCGTCGATGCCTTCGTTGCGGAAGTTGCGGTTGATCTCGAAGACCCGCTCGAACCCACCGACGACAAGCCGCTTGAGGTAGAGCTCCGGCGCGATGCGGAGGTAGAGGTCGAGGTCGAGCGCATTGTGGTGCGTGACGAACGGTCGCGCGGTCGCTCCGCCGGGGATCGGGTGGAACATCGGCGTCTCGACCTCGAGGAACGCGCGGTCTTCGAGGAAGCGTCGCGTGAGCGACACGAGACGGCTACGCAGCTGGAAGGTGCGCCGCGCCTCGTCTGTCACCCACAGGTCGACGTAGCGCTGACGAAAGCGCGTGTCGGGGTCGGTGATCCCGTGCCACTTGTCGGGGAACTGCCGCTGGGCTTCGGCGAGCACCACCCACTCGTCGACCCGCACCGAGAGCTCGCCGCGGCGCGTGGTCATGACCTCGCCGCGCACACCGATCCAGTCGCCGAGCGACAGCGCCGCGAAGTCCGCGAAGTCGGGCGTCGCCGTGGCGGTTCCGAACAGCTGGATGCGCCCCGACGAGTCGGCCATGGTGCCGAAAGCCAGCTTGCCCTGCACGCGTCGCAACAGGAGGCGGCCCGCCACGGTCACGACGACGCCGGTCTCAGAACCCGGCTCGAGGTCGACGAAGCGTGCAGCCAGGTCGGCGGCGCGGGCGTCTGGTTCCCAGCGGTAGGGGATGACGTGCTCGGTCATTGGTTCTTCTCGTGGATCAGGCGCAAGCCGTGCAGGGTGAGCCACGGCTCCACGTGTTGGACGGTTCGGGCGTAGCGCGCCACCGTCGCAGCCAGCCCCCCGGTCGCGACGACGACCGCGTCGCCCAGCTCGACGAGCATGCGCTCGACGATGCCGTCTATCTGGCCGGCGAACCCGTAGATCGCACCCGACTGGATCGACTCGACGGTGTTGCGGCCGATGACCCCGCGGGGCTCGATTAGCTCGACACGCCGCAACGCGTCGGCGCGCTGGTACAGGGCGTCGAGGCTGATGTCGACCCCTGGGGCGATGGCGCACCCGAGGAGCTCACCCTTGGCGGAGATGGCGTCGTAGGTGGTCGCCGTACCGAAGTCGATCGCGATGGCAGGCCCCCCGTAGAGGTCGACGACCGCGACGGCGTTCGCGATCCGGTCGGCGCCCACCTCGCGGGGGTTGTCGGTCAGCACCGGCAAGCCGGTTCGGATGCCAGGCTCGATCACCAGCGGCGGGAAGCCGAAGTACCGCTCGGTCATCTCACGGAAGGCCGCGGTGCAACGCGGCACCACAGAGGAGATGACGAGGCCGTCGACCTCCTCGTCGAACGAGAAGCCGTGGAACCCCAGGAACTCCTGGATCGCCAAGGCCTGCTCGTCTGCGGTGCGGGCCGGCTGTGTGGCGATGCGCCAGTGGTCGAGCAGACCGACCTCGCAGCGGCTCGCGGGAGCGACCAGGTCGTCATCCGCGGTGGGGTCGTCTCCGAACAGACCGATGACGGTCTGGGTGTTGCCGACGTCGATGGCGAGCAGCAACGTGCCTCCTCAGGGTGCGTCCGGCCGCGCAACCTCGATGTCGAGGCCGATGTCGAGTACAGCAGCTGAGTTCGTGATCGATCCGGTCGAGACACGGTCCGCGCCGGTGTGTGCGTACGACGAGATCGTGTCGAGCGTGATCCCCCCGGAGATCTCGACGAGGCACCCCCGCCTCCCAGACGGCGGCGTGCGGCGATCTATCTCGGCCACGGCCTGGCGCACACCGTCGGGCGACATGTTGTCGAGCAACAATGCGTCGGCCCCCGCGTCGAGTGCCTCGACGACCTGGTCGAATCTGTCGCACTCCACGTGGACGAGGCGGCCGGGCCAACGACGGCGTGCTGCGGCGACCGCATCGACGATGCCGAGCACGGTCAGGTGGTTGTCCTTCAGCATCACCCACTCCGACAGGTTCCCCCGGTGGTTCGCCGCCCCGCCCGCCCGCACGGCGGCCTTCTCGAGGGCACGCAAGCCCGGGGTGGTCTTGCGGGTGTCCCACACCCGCAGGTGATCGTCGCCTGCTGCCACGAGCGCGTCCACGAAGCGGCGCGTGGCGGTCGCGACGCCACTGAGGTGCCCGAGGAAGTTGAGGGCGGTGCGCTCTGCGGTGAGGAGGCTCGCCAGCGGACCGGCCACGACCGCGATCGCCTGGCCAGCGCGCAACCGGTCGCCGTCGTCGGCCGACCACGTGCACTGCAGGGCGGGATCGACCTGGACGAAGGTCTCGTCCACACAGAGGCGGCCCGCCAGCACGCCGTCGGTGCGAGCGACGAAACGCGCCTCGGCACGAGCCGCAACCGGCAGCAGCGCCGAAGTCACATCGCCGAGCGGGGTGAGATCCTCGGCCAGGGCGCGTGCCACTGCCTCTCGCACCGCGCCGATCGGTGGGTGCAGGGCGTGCGTCGGGAGCGGAGCGGCAGCTTCGGGGGCCATGGTCGCACCATCCTGCCGTCCCGCCGCGCCCGCCGCCCAACCGGTTCGGCGCGCCCGCGGAGCCGACCGGCTTCGGTCAGCTCAGGCCGCGACTGTCCTGCTTGAGCGCGGTGTCGACCGCCAATGCGGCAGCGACCACGAGGCTGTGCAGGGGCTGGGGAAGCTGGTGGTGGATCTGCACCACGTAGTTGTCGGCCGTCGTGAACAGGGTCTTGGCCAGGCCCTCCCAGGTCTTGGTGATCCGTGCGACCTCGACCCCGGCGGCGTCTTGGACGTTGAAGTTCCATGCACGCCAGTTCTCTGCGTTGATCGAACCGAGCGAGTGGCCGCCCGCCTCGAGGGAGAAGCGGATCTTGCCGATGGCGTTCTGCTGCACGATCGCACCGACGTCGTTGCCGAGCCCGTCCTGGACGATGACCTTGGACTTCACGAACTTCGCGGGGCGGGTCAGGGTGAGCGCCACGCTGCCGTCGCGGTCGACGATCTGCAGCTTGTGCGTCATGAACTGATCGACGTTGGTGAGCGCGCGCAGCACCTTCTTCGCGGTGGACTGGCCAACCTGGCGGACGCCGCCGATCTGGGTGCCGGCCTGGTCATAGACCGCGTACTCGTTCTCGAGCTCGATGAGCTTGGCCTTCTGGTTGACCACCAGGATCGCCTCGGTGAAGAGGCTCCCGCCGCCAACGGGCCCGCCACCGGCGATCTTCGCCTGCTGCTGGACCTGACGTTGCACCCGATCTGCCGATTCGCTGCCCTGCGGCACCACGCCCGGCATGGCGACCGGGTCGGTCGCGGGCTTGCCGTTGTTCGACACGTTGTCTGTCCATTGCGTGCCGTCGAACCACCGAAGCTCGTGTCGACCTGTCGGGTCGGGGTACCAGCTTGCCGGAGGTGTCGTGCCGTCAGAGGGAGCAGTCATGGCCGAAACCCTATCGATGCCGTTACTGCCAGGGGTCGAGCGCGCCCGGTGCGTGCGTTGCCACGAGCTCGGGCGTGATGGCGTTCTCGGCGATGAGGTCGCGGTACATGAAGGCGCTCGGGCGTGGCCGACGCACGAGGTCGGGGTCGTCAGGATCCATCTCGACGAGACCGAAGCGCGGGCGGTAGCCCTCGCGCCACTCGAAGTTGTCGACGAAGGTCCACTGCAGGTAGCCACGCACGTCGCACCCGTCGCCGATGGCGTGATGGACCTGCGCAAGGTGGCTCAACAGGTAGCGGCGACGCAGTTCGTCGTGCGCATCGGCGCATCCGTTCTCGGTGATGTAGATGGGCTTGCGGAACCGGTCCCACACCTCGCCCAACACCTTCCGGAAGCCAGGCGGGTACACCTGCCACCCCATCTCGGTGGTCTCGATTCCCGGCGGAGCGTCGTAGGTCCCGCTGGTGACGTTCGACAACGCGGACGGGTGCAGCCGCACGCTGATGCGCATGTAGTAGTTCACGCCGAGGAAGTCAACGGAACCCGCCAGGCCCTCCACGCGCTGCCCGAACCCGTAGGGGAACGGGATGCGTCCGCTCAGCAGCGCTGCATCCCACGCCGCGTAGCTGACGTGGCGGACCACGCGCCCGATCGTGGCCTCGACGCGACGTTGCCAACCCCGCTCGTGGAACGGCTCCACCCACTGGTAGGCGTTGGCGCTCCCGACCATCGTCGGGCCGCCGTCGGGTGCCACCGGGACCAACTCGTGCACGATGCGGTAGGCCACCGCATGGGCGCGCAGCAGCTGCCGGAACACCTTGGCGGCACGCCACGCGTTGCGCTTCGCCGGAGGGTGGTACGCCGCCAAGTTGCCTGCCAGCACCGGCACCATCGGCTCGTTGAGGGTGACCCACCGGTCGACGTACGGCGCCACAGCCGGCACGACGTGACGCACGAAGCGCTCCCAGCGTGCGAGCGCGCGCGGCGAGCACCAGTCGCCGTCGTTCGCGAACCACGCCGGGAGCACCCAATGGTTGAGCGTGAGGCACACCTTGATGCCGCGAGCGTTGAGGTCGGCAAGCATCTCGACGTACTGCGCGAGCGCCGCCTCGTCGAACCGCCCTTCGACGGGTTCGAGACGAGCCCATTCGAGGCCGAGCCGGAACGCGTTGTGCCCGAGCTCGACCATAAGCGCGTGGTCATCCCGCCAGCGGTTCCAGTAGTCGCACGCCCGACCGCTGACGGCGCCGTCGTCGACGAGGCCGAGCTGCTCCCACGCCCACCAGTTGCTGGCGTCGTTCCCACCCTCGATCTGATGGCCCGCGGTCGCGGTGCCCCACCAGAACCCCTCGGGGAACGCGAGCACGTCTGCGGCAGATGAGGGCACGGCGGAACTCCCGGAAGGGCTGGTCATAGGTGCAGCAACCGTACGCGCAGGTCTACGTCGTCGGTTGCCGGGAAGTCGGTGCGGGTGTGCGCACCGCGGCTCTCCGTTCGTGCCCGCGCCGCGCGCACAAGCGCGGTACCGACGTCGCAGAGGTTTGCCACCTCCCACGCGGCTGCCGTTGCCGGTGTGCCGAGGCGAGCGCGCACCGTGTCTGCTTCGTCTCCTGCGGCACCAAGGCTCTCGTCGCTGCGCAGCACCCCGGCCCGGGCGGTGAAGGTTCGCTGCAGACCGGCACGTGCGTCGGCGAGCGCTGCGGGGGAAGCCAACACCGCGACGTCACCTGCCCGTGATGCTGCGTCCTCGTGCCGTGGGGGGAGCGCCCTGCCACCCACCGGGCCATCATCGGGGGTCAACACCGAACGCATGGCGCCTGTTGCCTCGGGCCCGTCAACGCCCTCGGCGATGGCCTCGACGACCCGCGGCCCGAACACCATCCCCTCCAGCAGCGAGTTCGATGCCAGCCGGTTCGCCCCGTGCACGCCGGTGCACGACACCTCGCCTGCGGCCCACAACCCCGGCAGTGACGCGGCACCTCGCAGATCTGTCACGATCCCGCCGCTGAGGTAGTGCGCGGCGGGTGCGATCGGCAGCCAATCGACGGATGGGTCGAACCCGGCCTCGGCCAGCGCGGACGCGATCGTCGGGAAGCGCTCCGCGAAGTTGTCGAGCCCGGTGGCGTCGAGCCACTCGTGCTCCGCGCCCTGCTCGGCCATGCGAGCGGTGAGCGCGCGCGACACGACGTCGCGCGGCTGGAGCTCGTCGACGAAGCGCTCGCCGTCGAGGTCGCGGATCAGCGCACCGTGGCCGCGCAGCGCTTCGGTGAGCAGCGTGCGCGGCATCCGTGGCGTGTGCAGCGCCGTGGGATGGAACTGCATGAACTCGACATCCGCCACGGCGACACCGGCACGCAGACCCATCGCGATGCCGTCCGCGGTCACCTCCGGCGGGTTGGTCGTCACCGCGAAGAGCTGCCCGGCGCCGCCCGTGGCCAACAAGACGTGGCGCGCGGCGACATCCGCGACGGTGCCCTGCGGGGTGAGCGCCCGCACGCCCGTGCAGCGGCCGTGTGCGACGAGGAGCTCGAACGCGAACCAACGCTCGAACAGCGCCGCCGCACTGCGATGCACAGCTGCGACGAGCGCCCGTTCGACCTCGGCGCCGGTCGCGGCACCACCGGCGTGGACGACCCGAGCAAGGCTGTGGCCGCCCTCACGGGCGAGCTGCAGCGACCCGTCGACCTCACGGTCGAAGATGGCGCCAAGTGCGATCAACTCGTTGACCCGCGTCGGCCCTTCTTCGACGAGCACCCGGACCGCATCCCGGTCGCAGAGCCCGGCACCCGCCGCGAGCGTGTCCGCGAGGTGCAGGTCTGTCGAGTCGGGGTCACCTCCCAGCACCGCCGCGACGCCGCCCTGCGCCCAACGGGTGCTGCCCTGCTCGAGCTCGCCCTTTGTCAACACCCCCACCCGCAGCCCGTGCACGTCCGCGGCGCGCACCGCTGCCGACAGCCCGGCGACGCCGGAACCCACGACCAACAGGTCGAGCGGGTCGGCTGCAGGCGCGACGGCGTCGGTCATAGGTGGAGACGGTCGCGCGGGTCGGAGCGCCTGTCAGACCGCGGCCTGGACCTCGACGTAGCGCCGCGGGGCCGGCTGGTCGAGTTGGGCCAACACCCGCGCGGTCTCCTCGTCGACGATCCCGTTCGCGGTGTCGACGTGCACCACACGCGGGGTGTAGGTGGCGAGCTCGGCCTCGTCGAAATCGGCGTAGCTGATGATGATCACCTTGTCGCCGGGCGACACGAGCCGAGCGGCTGCGCCGTTCAGGCAGATCGAGCCCGAACCGGGCGCCCCCGCGATGACGTACGTCTCGAGGCGGGAACCGTTGTCGATGTCGACAACGGCGACCTGCTCGTACTCGACGAGATCTGCGGCGGCCATCAGGTCGGCATCGACAGTGATGGACCCGACATAGTGCAGGTCGGCATCGGTGACGGTGGCCCGGTGGACCTTGGACTTCATCATTCGTCGGCGCATCGACGCTCCTCCAGCAGGCGACGCCGTTGGCGTCGCGGGTGGGTGCCCGAAGGTCACCCCCGTGCCTTACTTTTTCATTCTGCCGCGTCGACGGGCGCGTCCCGCAAGTCGACGGCGAGATTGTCGAGGAGCCGTGGCGCCCCGACGCGTGCCGCGATCAACAGGCGCACCTCGCCCCCCACAGGGTCTGACGCGTCGAGGGTCGCGGCGTCGACGACGTCGGCGTAGTCGAGCTCGGCCAGAGGTTCCTCGGCGACGACCGCGGCCATGCAGCGCCGGACGGCATCGGCACTGCGCTCGCCTGCCAGCAGCAGCTCAGCACCCGCGCACAGCGCCCGGTACAGCACCGGCGCGGCGGCTCGCTGGGCAGGTTCGAGGTAGACGTTGCGACTCGACCGCGCGAGCCCGTCGGGCTCGCGGGCGGTGGGGCAAGCCACCACCTCGATCGGGAGCGCGAGGTCATCGACCATCGTGCGCACGACCACGACCTGCTGGTAGTCCTTCTCGCCGAAGTAGGCGCGGCACGGGCCGACGATCGCGAAGAGCTTTGCCACGACGGTCGCAACGCCGGCGAAGTGCGTCGGTCGACTCGCACCTTCGAACCGGGCCGACACCTCGGACACCGTCACGGTGGTGCGCATCGGCCGCGGGTACATCTCGTGTGCCGAGGGGCAGAACAGCACGTCGACACCGGCCTCTTCGGCGATGGCCGTGTCGCGGGGCAGGTCACGCGGGTAGGCATCGAGGTCTTCGCCGGCGCCGAACTGGAGGGGGTTCACGAAAATCGACGCGACGGTCAGGTCGTTCGCCTCCGCGGACGCACGCATCAGCGAGGCATGTCCGTCGTGGAGATACCCCATCGTCGGCACGAACCCGACCTGGCGCCCCGCCGCCCGCGCCGTGTCGAGGTGCGCGCGCAGGTCGGAGATGGTGTCGATCCGTTGCATCCGCGTCAGCCTGCCATCCCGGTCGACTCGCCCGAAGCGCCGGGCCGCTCGGCGTGCGTCCGCGCATCCTCAGGGTCGACCGATGCGGCCGCGGGTTGCTGCAGCAACGCCGGCGCCGGTCGGGCCCAAGCGGGCAAGGTGCCGTCGGGGTGGGCAAGGCGATGAGCCGCCCGGGCCAGCGCCAGGTAGGTCGAACGCTCGGTCTCGTCCAGCGCGCCAAGGTGAGCCTCGACCACCGCGTCGTCTCCACGTGCCACCGGCCCGGTCAACGCCGCGGCGGGGCCCAGCCGTGCGGCGTTCTCGAGGCTCGCGCGCGCCAAGTCGACGAACACGTCGAACGGCAGGCCCGCTGATGCGGCGACGCGTTCGACCTGGCCCAACAGCGCCACCAGATGGTTCGAGGCGATGCACGCCGCAGCGTGATACCGCACCCGGTGCTCGTCGGGGACTTCGATCCCCCGGCCGTGCAAGGCGTCGACGACCTCCCGCAGCAGGGAGACGACAAACTCGGTCGAACCACCGACGGCATACGCCGCACCGACGAGCCGCTGCGCACCCACGGTCGGCTCGGGCATGGACACCAGCGGATGCAGCGACCCCCGCAGCGGGTGCGGCTCCACCACGTCGAGCGGCAACGACCCGGACACGTGTGCAACCACCGTGCCGGGCGACGGGCGCACCGCGGCGGCAACGGACCCGACCTCGGCGTCGGGCACCGCGAGGAGCACGAGGTCGACGCCGTCGGCCGCGCGGCGAACCTGGTCGACATCCGCGCGTCCCCACGGCCCGCGCACCTCCCACCCCACGCCGCGCAGCGCCGCGGCGAGCGAGCCACCGGCACGCCCATTCCCGACGATCGCCACCGTACGCATCGCGGGCACCGTAGCGACCTACGCTCGCCCCATGTCCATGACTCCCGAGATGGTGCGCGTCCTTGCCACCAACCAAGCCGACATCCCGCAAGGCGAGCACCTCTTCTCGGTGGTGCACGGCGAACTGCCGAAGGGCGACAAGCAGCTCAGCCCCGACGCCATCTCGGCCGCGACCAACTTCCCGCTCTCTGTCGCCAACTACCTGGGCATGACCGAGCGACGGATCATCGTGTGGAAGATCGGCTTCAACCGCAAGGTCGGCAAGCGACTCGGCGACGTCGATCTGCGCCGGGTCCAAGACATCGAGATCGTGTGGAACAAGAAGCTGGCGATCCTGGCGATCAACTTGTCAGACGCGCAGCCGGTCCCGTTGCGCGCACCCGACTCGGCTTCGGCGGAGCACTTCCGCATGGCCTTTCTGCGCATGCGCGGACGGGCGTAGCCCACCGCACGAGGCCGCCGCGTGCAGCGGCGCGCACGGCGTCAGGCGAGCGGTTCGACCCGGGTGACCTGACCCGTGGAACGAGCGAGGACGTCGCCGTCGACAAGGTCGGGGGCGAGATCCGCGAGGGGCGCGAGCACGAACCGGCGTTCGAACATCCGTGGGTGCGGCACCGTCAGCTCGGGCGTGTCGAGCGTGACGCCCTCGATCCACAACACGTCGACGTCCAAGGTGCGAGGACCCCAACGCACCTCACGCACACGGTCCGCCGCCGACTCGAGGCGCTGGCACACCGCCAGGAGCTCGCGAGGAGTCCAGTCGACGTCGACCTCGACGACGAGGTTCAGGAAGGCCCCCTGACCGGCCGGCCCCCCGATTGGGTCGGTCTCATAGAGCGGTGACACCGCCACGACGACCGAACCCAACGAGAGCACCGCGTCACCGAGGAAGCGACGCCGGTCGCCGAGGTTCGACCCGAGCCCGAGGAAGGCGCGCGTCATCGGCCGCTTGCGGCCGGGGATGCATCCCGGGAGATCTGCACACCGCACGTCGCGAGCTGGTGCGGGACAGGCGGGCGGAGCTTGCGCACCGCCACGTCGACCCGCTCGACCTGGCCTCGGGCAAGACATGCCTCGGCGATCTGGGCGGCGAGCCGTTCGAGAAGCTGCGGCTGCGACGCGGCACAAACAGCGACCACGTCGTCGCAGACGGCTCCGTAGTCGACCGTGTCGCCGAGCGCGTCCGACTCGCCCGCGGGCGCGAGGTCGACGTGCAGGGTCAGGTCGACCTCGATCGGCTGCGCCCTGTCGCGCTCCTCGGGAAGCACGCCGACGACTGCCGTCACCCGCAGGCCACGCAGCTCAATGCGGTCGCGCGTCACGACACCGGAGCAATCGCCGCCGCAGCAGCCACCAGCTCACGTCCGAGTGGGCCGAGCTGGCGTTCGACCATGCGCTCGATGAGCGTCACGGCCTCGGGCGGTGCCGGCACGAACCCGGCCCAGATGAGGTAGCCGGTCACGATGCCGCACACCCGATCACCCAGCTCTTCGCCGTGGAGGAGCACCTTCTGCCCGCCGGCGAGCAGGTCGCGCAGCTCGGGATAGAAACGGCTCAGCCACTCCTGCGCGTCGTCGTAGGTGGACATCGGCCGGTGGCACCACGCCACGCCGGCCTCGTCGTAGTTGTGCAGGTTGTGGGGTGCAGCGATGATCGAGACGACCTTCGTGAACCCCTGCTCGCGCACCCAGATGATCTCTTCTTGACGACGCACTCGACGGTGGTTCTCGCCGTACCCGCCGGGACGCTCCGCGACCGCGAGGCGGTCGGTCATGATCCAGTGGAAGTTGCGAGGCGGAATGCCCTGCGCCCACTTGCCCTTCACTGCCATGCACCGACCTCCCGAACACGTGCCTTGACCTGGGTACTGCTCATGCTTCGACCTCAACCTGCGCGTGGCCGACCACCAACGCCCGCGCCGCCACCGTCGCGGCGACATCGTGCACGCGCACCATGCCTGCGCCAGCGGCCATCGCGGTGACCGCCGTGGCGATCGATCCGACGAGTCGGCGGTCGATCGGCACAGGGTCGCTCCGGTGCTCGGCGTCGGCGAGCAGCCGACCGAGGAACGACTTGCGGCTCGTCCCGACCACCACCGGCAACCCCGTCGCGACGAGCACCTCGAGGTTGCCGAGCAGAGCCAGGTTGTGGGCGCACGTCTTGCCGAAGCCGATGCCCGGGTCGATCCAGACCTCTCTGACCCCTGCGCCACGGGCCGCATCGGCTCGCTCGACGAGCCAGTCGTGCACCTCGGCAACGACGTCGTCGTAGTGCGGGTCGGCCTGCATCGTGCGTGGCGTGCCCTGCATGTGCATGCACACCCATGCGGCGTCGTGCCGTGCGGCGACGGCGGCGAGCCCGGGCGAACCCGACACGTCGTTGAGCATCGTCGCCCCTGCCGAGAGCGCCGCGTCTGCGACCTCGGGCTTCATGGTGTCGATCGACAGGCGGGCGCGGCCCGCCAATGCACCGATGACCGGCAGCACGCGGGCGAGCTCCGTCTCGACGTCGACCGGCGTCGCCCCAGGCCTGGTCGATTCTCCGCCGATGTCGATCACGTCCGCACCCGCGGCGATGAGACGCTCCGCGTGCGCCACCGCAGTCGGCGCGTCCGTGAAGCGTCCACCATCGGAGAACGAGTCGGGGGTGACGTTGACGACACCCATCACCAGCGGGAACACGGTCACCCAGCCTACCGGGGCGGTCAAATCCGTGACCGGGCGCAGGTCGGGCGTGGGATCAGCGTCCCTGCACGAAGCGCATCGCTTCCTCACGCGTCGCCACGTTCGTGCGGAACAAGCCGCGCACCGCGGAGGTCACGGTGGTCGAGCCGGGCTTGCGCACCCCGCGCATGGACATGCACAGGTGCTCGGCTTCGATCACGACCATCGCCCCCTTCGGCTGTAGCGCCGCGTCGAGCGCATCGGCGATCTGGCTGGTCAGTCGCTCCTGCACCTGCGGTCGCTTGGCGTAGCCGTCGACGAGACGGGCGAGCTTCGACAGACCGGTCACACGGCCCTCTTCGTTCGGGATGTACGCCACGTGCGCCTTCCCCACCCACGGCAGGAGGTGGTGCTCGCAGCACGAGAACATCGGGATGTCGCGCACCATGACCATCTCGTCGTGACCCGCTTCGAACGTCACCCCGAGGTGCCGAGTCGGGTCCTCGCTGAGCCCGCTGAACACCTCGGCGTACATGCGTGCAACCCGGGCAGGGGTGTCGAGCAGCCCGTCGCGGGTCGGGTCCTCGCCGATGGCGAGCAAGATCTCGCGCACGGCAGCTTCGATCCGTGGCTGGTCGACCGGGGGGTGACCCGCTCCCCCCGGGGTCGGCGGTGGCGCGCTCACTGCTGGCCCTCTAGGCGATGCAGGTCGGGCAGGTTGCGGTACCGCTCGCCGAGGTCGAGGCCGTACCCGATCACGAACTCGGGTGGGATCGTGAAGCCCTCGTAGCGAAGGTGGGGGTTCGCGGCCTGCAACCCCTCCCGTACGAAGAGGGCGCAGACGCTCAGCGACTCGGGATGCCGGGCCTTGAGGTTCTTGCGCAGGTAGCGAAGCGTCAGGCCGCTGTCGACGATGTCCTCGACGAGCAGCACGTGCCGACCGGTCAGGTCGATGTCGAGGTCCTTCACGATGCGCACCACACCGCTCGTGCGCGTCGCACTGCCGTAGGAGGCGACGGCCATGAAGTCGACCTCGACGGGCAGGTCGATCGCCCGTGTCAGGTCGGCGAGAAACATGTACGCGCCCTTGAGGACACCGACGAGGACGATCGGACGCTCGTCGGCCGCGATGACCTCACGGAAGTCTGCGGTGATCTCCGCGCCGAGCGCCGCAACGCGCTCGGCGATGCTCTCGGCCGAACACACCACCGGACCGATCGCGGGGTCGGTCGCGGCCCAGCCACCGCGGGCATGCGGTTGGGGGGTGGGATCGGCCGGTACGGGCGACGACATGCGGTCCTCCGGGTCGAACGGTCGATGCATCCTCGCGCGTCGCCGGCGCGGAGCCGAAGCGCGTCACTCGACGCGGAGCCGACCCCCGCGGCGCGCCACGCGCACACCGCCGGCAACCTCCGTGGCGACGACGTCGCCTCTGGCCACGTCGCGCACGCGTTCGACGGCGTCGGCATCGGGCGGCACGCCACCGAGGAACGGGCGCAACCAGGCGCGCACCGCGCGGCGCGCCAAGGCGGGCGGCGCGTCGCGCAGCGCGCGTGCGTCACGCGGATCGAGTGCCGCGGCGAGCTGGTCGAGCAGGTGCACCTCGTCGGCGAGCACGCCCGCCTGACGTGCAAGGAGCGCAGCGACATCGCGCTGCGCGACGTCGCCGAGCAACGGGAGCACCTCGGCGCGCACCCGATTGCGCACGAAGCGAGGGTCGCGGTTCGACGGGTCGTGCACGACCTCCAGGCCCGCCGCATCGCACAAGGCGACCGTCTCGACCCGCCGCAGTTCGAGGAGCGGGCGACACGGGCCACCCCCCGGCCGCATCGGCGCAAGCCCGTCGAGGCCGGACCCCCGCAGCAGGTTCACGACGACGGTCTCGGCGAGATCGTCGAGGGTGTGGCCCGTCCACACATCGGGCGGCAGCACCGCGTACCGGGCGGCGCGGGCTCGGGCCTCGAGGTTTGGGCCCGCCGCGACCTCGACCCGGAGGCGCCGCGTCGACGCCCCGAGGCGCGAGGCGGCCGCCTCGACCACGTCGGCTTCGTCGGCGGACCCGTCCCGCAGGCCGTGATCGACGTGCACCGCCTCTACCCGATACCCGGCGAGCCGCGACAGCACGAGCAGCGCGAGCGAGTCGGCTCCGCCCGACACGGCGAGGGCGACGACGCCCGGTGCCATCGGCGCGCCGGTGTGCGGCGTGCACGCGTTGCCCCCTGCGGGAAATCGGCAGCGGGACAGCAACGCGGCACCGAGGTCACGCGCCGCCGCAGGGAGCGCGCCGGCGCCGAGCGGCTGCGACGGCTCCGCCACCGGCAGGGGCGCCCGTCTCAGGCCGGCAACGCCGGGAGCAGCCCAACCCGGTCGATCCAGCTTTGCGGGGAGCGGATCTCGCTGATCGTCGGGAGGTTCACCGCTGACTCCCATGCACGGTCGAGGAGGGCGGTCCCGCCATGGCGCTCGACCTCTCGGATGAAGTCCTCGCCTGCCTCGTACTGACGCATCTTCGCTTCGAGCCCGGTGAGGCGCTGCACGAGCCGCAGGAACGGGTTGGTCTGCTGACGCCGCTGACGCAGCACCCGCCCGAACCGCTCCGCGTTGGGGATGCGGTCGGCGCCTGCTCGGTCCATGGTGATGTCGCCGTGGCCTTCGAGCAGGCTCATGAGACCGCTGAGGTGGGTGAGCGCGTCGCGCTGGTCGGGCGACGCGAACACGGCTGCAAGACCACCCTCGTCGAGCGGGTTGCGGCCGTTGCGCAGCTCCTGCGCGGCATGCCCCAACGCGTTGAGCAGCGCCCCCGGGTCGGGGTCGATGCCGCCCAACGTCTGGCCGACGAGACCGAGGAAGTGCTCGCGCATCCACGGCACGCCGGTGAACTGCGCGCGGTGGGTGACCTCGTGGAGCGCCAGCCACAGCCGGAACTCTCGCGGCGGGAAGGCGTAGGTCTTCTCGAGGGCGATGATGTTCGGCCCGACGTAGTAGACGAGGTCTTGCTCCTCGGGCTTGTCGTCTTCGATGACGAGGAGGTCGTACTGCCCGAGCACCCTCCCCGACATCCAGCCGAGCAGTGCCCCGAGCTCGGCGCCTGCCACGCGGGTGGCGACGGGCGCGAAGGGGCTGCGGGCCAGGCGGTCGCCGAACTTCTCGCTGACGGGACGCAGGAGCCGCTCGAACGTGGCCACGTTGGCGCGCACCCAGCCAGCGCGGTCTGTGACGCGAGCCCTTGCGGGACCGGCCAGGCTGTACAGCCCGGTCGTCTCGGACACCGCAGCTTCGGCCTGTGCGGTGAGCTCGTCGAAATCGGGCGCCAGCGAGCTGTAGTGGTACGACTCGGCGAACGGTTCACGGCCCGTTGCGCGAAGCGCGACGCGCTCGGCGGTTGACCAGTCGACCGCGGTGGCCATGCGGCGGTGCTAGCGGCGCCGCGGCGGGAAGGGGAACTCGCCCGGCGGATACTTCGGGGCGACGCCCTTCACGAGATAGCCAGCCAGGAGCGCCAGGAGCGTGCCGATCGTGGCGACCACCAGCACCGGCGCGATCCAGAACGTCCAGACCACGGAGAACACCATGGAGGGCATCCTAGGTCCGCGACCTGCCCTACCTCGAACGCGCCGGTGGGTGCGCCCTCACGACGGCGTGTGCGGCACCACGAGCACCCCGAACGCCTTCGAGATGACGTCGATCGCGCGGTCGGTGTCTGTGGAGAAGCGAACCGGATCGACGTGCGACCGGGCATCGGTGCGCAAACGGTCGACCGCGACCTGCACCTCGTTGATGGTGCGTTCACCGAACCACGGCGTCACGTCGATCGCCTTGTCGAGGCGGTGACGCACCACGTCGAGGGTGGTCGCAAACGTTGCGTCTGTGTGGCCGCCTTCGCCGAGGCGTGTCTGCTCGTAGGTGCTGGGGAGCTCCTGCAGCAGCGCGATGACCTCGTTGCCGTGGGCCTTGGAGGTGGCGATCTTGTCTGCCACCGTCGGTGCCGTGGCGCGGCCTCCGAGGAACCCCAACGCGGCACCGAGCACGAGGCCGACGACCAGGCAGGCAAGGATCGCAAGCACCCGGCCACGACCTCCGCGGGCTGGTTGCGCTGCGGTCAAGCGGGGCTCCTCAGGGTCGGACGTGCCGCCGTGCGCGACAACCCGGCGCAACGCTAGCCCTGATCGCCGCCGAAGCCGGCCGAGTGCGCGCCTGCTCAGCGGGAGGGGTCGACGCCTTCGGCTCGCAACGCCTCGGCGACCCTCGCCCGCAGCTCGTCCGGACACTCGGCGCGGCACTTCGCCGCGATGACCGCCTTGAGCTCGACCTCGAAGTCGAACGCTTCCAAGCAGGGGTTGCAGCGATCGATGTGTTCGGCGATGAGGTGGCGACGCGCGTCGGTCAGCTCACCGTCGAGGAACTCGTACAGCTCCCGGAGGGCGTCGTTGCAGTCGTCGGTCATGGTGGTCTCGTGAGGGGAGGTCAGGCCGAGTGGCCGGTGGGAGCGGGCTCGCTTGCCGCTTCGAGCAGCCCTCGGGCGATGGCGAAGTCGTACAACCGCTTCTGCAGCGACTTTCTTCCCCGATGGAGCCGGCTCATGACCGTGCCGATCGGGATGTCGAGGATCTCGGCGATCTCCTTGTAGGAGAACCCCTCGACGTCCGCGAGCAGCACGGCCATGCGGAACGTCTCGGGAAGGGCCTCGAGGGCCTCGGTCACCTCGGTCTCGGTGAACCAATCCATCAGCTCGTCTTCGGCGCTCCGCCCGAGGCCGGCGAGGTCGGACAGGTGGCGGTAGAGGTAGAGCTCTTCGATGTCATCGAGCTCGGTCTCGTCGGGGCGCCGCTGCCGCGCCCGATACGAGTTGATGAAGGTGTTGGTGAGGATGCGGTACAGCCAGGCCTTGAGGTTGGTGCCCTGCTCGAACCCGCCGAAGCCTCGGTACGCACGCAGGAACGTCTCTTGCAGGAGGTCTTCGGCGTCGGCGGGGTTGCGCGTCATGCGCAGCGCCGCCGAGTAGAGCGATGACATCAGCGGCATCGCCTGCTCGCTGAAGGTCGCCTGGTCAGCCATCTCCGAAGGCTACCCGGCGGGTGTGACGGCGACCGTGTCGCACGACGCCTGGTGCACCACTCGGGCGACCCCGCGCACTGCGACCTCGTCTGTCCGCCGCGGTTCGATCCACGCCCCGGGGTCGAGACTCGCCGGGAGCGGTGGGTACCAGACCAAGGCGCCGTCGACGGGTCGGTAGCGAGCAACCGTTGCACGTCTTGTACAGGTGAAGTCGCCGACCAGCAGTTGGTCGCCGGCGATCCCGGCGCGGTAGCGCCGCTCGGCCCCGCCGGCTTCGGTCACCACAAGCCAGGGAGCGGCCCAGCGCACCAGCTGAGGGCAGCCCAGCCCCAGGAGGTCTGCCTGAACCGGCGCAGCAGACCCACCGGGAACGCCATGGTCCACGGCGTCGGGGGGTGCCGACTCGAACGGACACGAAGCCTCCGCGCTCGGGGTCGGCTGCGCCGCTCCGGCGGCGTGGGCCGGCGCCGCGGGGTCTACTACGCCTGCGCTGCCGCTCGGCGCCGCACCCAGACGTGGGCGCGCCGCGCCCGGCGGAACCGCGAGCCGCACCGCCCCCCAACCGAGCAGTGCGAGCCCGACCGTGCCGACCAGCAGCCGGGCCACCAGCGGCACACGACCGCCCCCGGGAAGCGCCGGCGGCGGTGGGAGGGGCGGGCGAGGCCCGAACTCGACCGTCGCGTCGACATCGTGCGGGGCATCGGCTTGAGCCGGCAGATCGTCCCCTGGTCGCGCCACGGGCGAGGTTCTACCCAGCGGGACCGCCGCTCAACCGTCTGGCCCGCGGAGTCGGTCGCGGCGTGCCCGACCGTGAACCGTCCTCTTGCACCGTCCTGCGCTCAGCGCGCGGGCAAGATGCCGAGCAGGCGACCGGCCTGATCGAGGTCGGCGACCTCGGCGTCGACCGTGGAGCGCGAGGCCACGTCCTCGTGCAGCGAACCCACACGCCGGACGCGCACCGTCGCCCACCCGAGATCTGCGGGCGCAGCAAAGTCCTTCGTCGGATTGTCTGCGACATAGACGAAGGCAGACGGATCGACACGCCCGACCCGAGACGCGATGTCGGTGAAGGCACGGGGGTGCGGCTTGCCGAAACCGGGGCCATACGACGCGGTGCAGACGACATCGACACCCCAAGCGGCCAGGCCAAGTGCCGCCACCTTCGCCTGCTGGCTGCTGAGCGGCCCGTCGGTCACCGCCGCGAGGGCCATGCCCGCGCCGCGGGCGGCGTCGAGCAAGCGAACCGCGTCGTCGGCAAGCGCGATGACCGGCGCGTGGTCGCGGTAGCAGGCGACGAGCTCTTCGACGTGTGCTGCACGCGGGAGGTCGAGGACAGCCAGGGTTCTGTCGAACGTGTCGCCACGGACCCCGTCGCAGAACAGCCCCCACGCCACGGTTGCGAACCGCGGCTCGTCGAGGAACGCGGCAACCGCCTCGAACCCCGATCGGACGTAGTCACGTTCGAGGTACAAGGTGTCGTCGACGTCGAGCACCAGCACGCGGACGGCGCCCAAGGCCGCGGCACTCACCGTCGCAGCGTGGCGCCGTCGATGAACACGGCGTCGTCGTAGCGGAGCATCACGAGGTCGTCGCGCCACGCGTCTTCGTCGACCGACAGCGGAAGCCCGAGCAGTTCCTCGAGGGTCCAACGGCAGAAGTGCGCCCCCGCCTCCCAGCTCAGAGGAAAGCCGCCGCCGTACCGGGGGTTGATCTCGATGACGCGCATCGAAGCGGGGTCGCGGTCGCGGGCGAAGAACTGGACGGTGATCGCGCCGTATGCCCCGGGGAGCGCCTCCGCGACGCGCGCCACCAACGCCTGTGCCTCCGCCCACCGGACCGTGCGCCCCTTCGACACCTCACCCGCCCGCACCTCGATGCGCTGCCGGAGCACGACGCAGCGGCAACGTCCCTGCCCGTCGACGAACGCGTCCGCGGTGAACTCGACCCCCTCGGCACGCTCCTGCACGACGAGGTCAGGTTCGTCCGCACGCGCGGTGAGGTGCGCGACGTCGTGCGCCACGGAAACCCCGATCGACGAGCTGCCGGCGCGCGGCTTCAGCACCAGCGGGAACGGCCACGCGTCCCGATCGGCCAATGCCTCGCCCGGGGTCGTCGTGGCGACGGTCGGGAACCCTTGCGCGACGAGCCAGCGGTGGGTCTCGACCTTGTCGCCGCCGATCGTCACCGCATCGGGCCCCGGGATCGACACCACGATGCCGTCGGCGCGCAGGGCCTCCGCGGCGGCCGCGTAGACCGGGAGCTCCGTGTCGATGGTGGGAACGATGAGCCCGATGTCGTGACGGGCGCACACGTCGCGGATCGCCGGGAGGAACGCCTCATCGGTGCAGCGCGGCACGAGCTCCCACGCGTCGGCAAGGTGCCCGGCCGCCGTGAGGGGCGAGCAGTCGACTCCCACCACCCGCCCGTCAGGGACAAGTGCACGCAGATCGTGCTGCCAGAGCTTCACGAGGGCACCGCGTCGGCCGGCCGACGAGACGAGCACGTTCACGGACGCGGACGCTACAGGTCCCGACGCTGGGGGCAGGCCCGCAGGTTGCCCGACGGTCCCTCACAGGGCTGGCCCGAACACCGGTTGGAACACGTTGCAATTTCCTCCCGCAGCAGGCACCATCTGGTGCCCGTCGTGACGGGCTGCACCGACCGCGTATCCCCAGGGGGAATCCAGACCATGCACCACCGCGCCCGCCTCGCGATGGCCGTCCCACTCGTGGCGCTCCTCGCCTTGGCCTCATGTGCCCGCTCAGGGAGCAGCTCCGAATCTGACGGTGGCGACGACACCGGCGGAGGCCACACCTCCACGCAGGTGACCGCCGACTTCGGTACGACCAAGGTCGCCTGTGGGCCCAACACCACCGGCGAGAAGCTTGGCGCCAGCGACCAGGGAGTGACCGCGTCCGAGATCCACCTCGGCACCATCTCCGACGTGGGCTTCACCGCCCGGCCGGGCCTCAACCAGGAGCTGTTCGACGCCAGCGAGGTGTTCTCGAAGTGGTGCAACGACCTCGGCGGCATCAACGGCCGCAAGGTCGTCGTCGACAAGCGTGACGCCGCGCTGACCAACTACAAGCCGGCCATCTCGGCGTCGTGCACGACCGACTTCGCGCTCGTGGGCGGCGGCGGCGTCTTCGACGACACCGGCCAGGACGAGCGCCTCAAGTGCCTCCTGCCGAACTTCCCGGGCTACGTCGTGAGCGCCGAGGCCCGTGACTCCGACCTCACGATCCAGCCCGTGCCGAACCGCACCCGCCTGCAGAACGCCGGGGCGGTCACGTGGATCAAGAACAAGTTCCCCGAGGCGGCTCAGAAGGTCGCTGTGGTCACCGGATCGGTCGGCTCGCTGCAGCTCGTCAGCAACCAGTTCGTCGAGGAGCTGGGCAAGGAAGACATGTCCGTGGTCAGCTCGCAGAGCTACAACCCGTTGGGTGAAGCGACCTGGGCACCGTTCGCGCAGTCGATCAAGCAGAAGGGCGCCCGTGGCGTGCTGTTCGTCGGCGAGCCCGAGAACCTGGCGAAGCTCACCCAAGCGATGAAGGCCATCGACTACACACCCGACTTCGTCCTGCTCACCGCCAACTTCTATGACCAGCAGCTCATCAAGCTGGCCAGCGGGTCACTCGAGAACATCTACGTCATCTTGTTCAACCCGACGTTCGACTCTGACGTCCCCGCGATGAAGAAGTACCTCGCGCTTTTCGACCAGTACCTCCCGAAGGGCAAGTCGCACGCGGTGCTCGGGCTCAACTCGTTCGCGAGCTGGATCCTCTTCGCGCAGGCGGCGTCGGAGTGTGGCGCCAACCTCACCCGCAAGTGCGCATACGAGAACGCCACGAAGATCACCAACTTCGATGCGGGTGGCCTCCAGGCGCCGACGAACCCGGGCGAGGGTAAGCCCAGCAAGTGCTTCACCTTGGCGACGGTCACCGGCGACAAGTTCACGCAGGTCGACATGGGAACCGGCAGCGACATCTGGAACTGCAGCGACGACAACCTCATGACCCTCGACGGCGACTACGGCAAGGGCACCACACTCGCCAGCGTGGGGAAGTCGCTCGCCGACCTGCCCTAGGCGTTCACCCGTCGCGCGAACCGGGGCGACGCGTCCCCGGCTCGCTCACGACACGCAACGTTCCCGGTGCCCGTGCAGCAACGCTGTGCGGGCACCGGCGCGTCAGGACGCGAGACGTGAGGTCACGATCCCGGCTAAGAACTGCGGGCGGGGGAAACCGACCGGACCCTGGGGGATTCATGCACCAACCTGCTCGCATCGTCTGTGCCGTCGCGCTCGCCGGCCTTCTTGCCGTGACGTCCTGCAGCCGCTCCGGCTCAGGCTCGGCCGACGACACAGGCTCGGGGGGCACCTCGAACTCGTCGAGCACCGGAACGCTCGACGCCTCTTTCGGCACGACCAAGGTGGCGTGCGGGCCGAACACGACAGGCGAGAAGCTCGGCTCCCCCGACCAAGGTGTGACCGCGGATGCGATCCATGTGGCGACCATCTCCGACATCGGCTTCGCGGCGCGACCCGGCCTCAACCAGGAGCTCTTCGACGCCAGCGACGTGTTCACGAAGTGGTGCAACGATCTCGGCGGCATCAACGGCCGCAAGATCGTGATCGACAAGCGTGACGCCGCGCTCACCAACTACAAGACGATGATCAGCGACTCGTGCACGACCGACCTCGCCCTCGTCGGCGGTGGCGGTGTCATGGACGACACCGGTCAGGTGGCTCGACTCAAGTGCCTGCTGCCCAACTTCGGTGGCTACGTCGTGAGCGCCCAGGCGCGCGACGCGGACCTCACGGTCGAGGCGGTGCCGTTCCCCGTCAACACGATCAACGTGAGCGGCTTCCGGTACGTGAAGCAGAACTTCCCCGGGTCCTACGACAAGGTCGCCTTCGTCTACGGCAACGTCCAGACCCTCCAGGGCGTCAAGGACCAGTACTCCGAGGTGATCAAGAACCTCGACGGCACCATCGTCGACTCGAGCGCATACAACGCGCTCGGCGAAGCGAGCTGGACGCCCTTCGCACAGAACCTCAAGTCGAAGGGCGTCAAGGGACTCGTCTTCGTCGGCGAGCCGTCGTTCATGGCGAAGCTGGCACAGGCGATGGACTCCATCGACTACAAGCCCGACTGGGTGCTGCTGACCGCCAACTTCTACGACGAAGGGCTCATCGCCGACGCGGGCGATTCGCTGCACAACATCTACATCATGTTGGTCACGACGCCGTACTTCGACGAGAAGAACGCCGCCATGCGCAAGTACCGGGAACTGTTCGAGCACTACCTGCCGAACGGCAAGAAGCAGGCCGTGCTCGGCCAGAACTCGTTCTCGAGCTGGATCCTCTTCGCGCAGGCGGCGTCGGAGTGCGGCGCCATGCTCACCCGCAAGTGCCTGTACGACAACGGACACAAGGTGACGAACTTCGACGCGGGCGGCTTCCAGGCCCCCACCGACCCGTCGACGAACACGCCGACCGACTGCGGCACGCTGGTGACGGTCAAGGACAAGAAGTTCACCCAGGTCGACATGGGCACATCCGACGGCTCGATCTGGTCGTGCGACAAGGCGAACCTGATGACCCTGACCGGGAACTACGGCAAGGGCACCACGTTCGCCGACGCCGGCACATCCCTTTCCGACCTCCCGGGCTGACCTCGCGCTCGGGGCCACGGGCGTCGGTACCCCTTGACAGGTCACCCAGCAATGACGAAGATCTGGACAGATGTCCAGATCAGTGTCCAGCAACGGGGCCTCGGCCCGGGCGATCGAGCCGCTCCTCACCGAACCGACACGACGACGCCTGAGCGACCGCCAGGCTGAAACCGTCGACCGCCTCGTCGTGGCCGCCACCGAGGAACTTCACGAGCAGGCCTACGAAGGGCTCACGGTCCGCAACGTGGCACGCCGCGCCGGCGTCGCACCCGCCACCGCGTACACGTACTTCGCCTCGAAGGACCACCTCGTGGCAGAGGTGTTCTGGCGACGACTCCAGGCGCTCGACCCGCCCCACATCGACAGGCGCCGCACCCGCGCCGCCCGCGTCGCCGCCGCGCTGGCCGACATCGCCCTACTCGTGGCCGACGAGCCGGCGCTCTCGGCCGCCAGCTCCATCGCGATCCTCGGCAACGACCCCGACGTGGCCGTCCTGCGCGAGCGCATCGGCATCGCCATGCGGACCCGCATCGTCAGCGCATTGGGGCCCGACTCCGACGAGGCGGTCGTCACGACGCTCGAACTGCTCCTCACCGGCGCGCTCCTGCGTGCCGGCATGGGGTACCTGCCATACCCGGAACTGCCCGCGCTCCTGCTCAGCACGGTCGACGTCGTCCTGGGAGGACAACCATGACCACCACCGCCCTGCGCTACAGCCCCTACGCGTACGAGATCCACGAAGACCCGTACCCGACCTACCGGCGGCTGCGCGACGAGGCACCCGTCTTCCACAACGCCGAGGTCGGATTCTGGGCATTGTCACGCCACGCGGACGTGGTCGCGGGCTTCCGCGACTCGGCGCGCCTGTCGTCCGCCGAAGGCGTCTCGCTCGACCCTGCGGCCACCGGCCCGAACGCGCACCGCACCATGTCGTTCCTGGCGATGGACCCACCGCGGCACGGCCGCATGCGAGGGCTCGTGTCGCGGGGCTTCACCCCGCGGCGGGTCGCCGAGATGGAACCCCGCATCCGCGAGCTCACCCGCGCGCACCTCGACCGAGCCCTCGAAGCCGGGTCGTTCGACTTCATAGGCGACTTCGCCGGCAAGCTCCCGATGGACGTGATCTCCGAGCTCATGGGCGTGCCCGAGGCCGACCGGGCCGAGGTCCGTCGTCTCGCCGACCTGTTGGTGCACCGCGAAGAGGGCGTGCACGACGTGCCGCCCGAAGGGGTCGCGGCCGCCTTGGAGCTCGTCGTCTACTACAGCGAGATGCTCACCCAACGGCGGGCGAAGCGCACCGACGACCTCACCTCCGCGCTGCTCGACGCCGAGGTCGACGGCGACCGCCTCACCGACGACGAGATCATCGGCTTCCTGTTCCTCATGGTCGTCGCCGGCAACGAGACCACCACCAAGCTGCTCGGCAACGGCTGGTACTGGGCATGGCGGAACCCCGACGAGCGTGCGAAGCCCTTCGCCGACCCGAGCCGCATCCCGGCCTGGGTGGAGGAGACCCTGCGCTACGACACCTCGACGCAGATGCTCGCCCGCACCGCCACCGAAGACATCACGCTGCACGGCGTGACGATCCCGGCGGGCGATCGGGTGCTGCTGCTGCCGGGCTCGGCCAACCGCGACGAGCGGGCGTTCCCCGACCCCGACCGCTTCGACCTCGACCGCCCCACCGAGCAGCAGCAGCTCGCGAGCTTCGGGTTCGGGCGCCACTTCTGCATGGGCGCGTCGCTCGCCCGCCTCGAGGCCCGGGTCGCGCTCGAAGAGCTCGTCGCCAGGGTGCGCGACTACGACATCGACCCCGACGGCATCGCACGGGTGCACTCCATCAACGTGCGCGGGTTCGCCCACCTCCCCACCACCGTCACCGCCCGCTGAGTCGATCGTGCCCCGGTTCGCACCCCACCCCGCCCGCCGCCCCACGGTGGTGACCGGCGCCTCGTCCGGCATCGGCAGGGCGATCGCCGTCACGCTCGGCGCGGCCGGCTTCCCCGTCGCCCTCGGCGCCCGGCGCCTCGCACGCTGCGAGGACACCGCGGCCGAGATCCGTGCCGCCGGAGGCGAGGCGGTCGCCCTCCCACTCGACCTCGTGGACGACGAGTCGGTCGCCGCGTTCGCCGCGGCAGCCACCGACGCACTCGGCTCGATCGACGTGGTGGTGTCGAACGCGGGCGACGTGCAGCCCGGCACCGTCGTCGGCACACCCCCGGAGTCGTTCCGGGCGCAAGTCGAGGTGAACCTGCTCGGGCCGCAAAGCCTCGTGCACCACCTCGTACCCGCGATGGTCGCCCGCGGTACCGGCGACGTCGTGTTCGTGACGTCGGAGGTCGCCCGCACGCCACGCCCCCGCACTGCCGGCTACGTGACGGCGAAGAGCGGCCTCGAAGCGATGGCGGACGTGATGCGCATGGAGCTCGAAGGCAGCGGCGTGCGCGTCGGCATCGTGCGGCCGGGCCCGTCCTCGACCGAGCAGGGCACCACCTGGCACGCGGACGACGTCGAACAGATCGTCGCCGAGTGGGACCGGTGGGGGCTCCTGCGCCACAACGGTGCGCTGCGCCCCGACGACGTGGCCGCCGCCGTGGCGACCATGGTCGCCACCCCCCGCGGCACCAACCTGGCGCTCGTCGAGATCCAGCCGCAGGCACCGACACGCCACCCCAGCACCCAGGAGGCCCCATGACCGCCATCGCCAAGGTGTCCGGCGGCACCGCAGACACCGGCCACCTCGACGAGCTGCGCCACGACCCGATCGGCCTCATGCGGCGCGTGCGCGCCGAGTGCGGTGACGTGGGTGAGTTCCGCCTCGCCGACAAGGACGTCGTGTTGCTCACCGGCGCCGAGGCGAACGAGGTCTTCTTCCGTGCCGCGGACGACGAGCTCGACCAGGGCGAGGCGTACCCGTTCATGAAGCCGATCTTCGGCGAAGGCGTGGTGTTCGACGCTCCACCTGAGCGGCGCCGGGAGATGCTCCACAACCAGGCGTTGCGCGACAAGTTCATGCGCGGCCACGCCGAGACGATCTCGACCGAGGTCGACGAGATGGTGGCGCCGTGGACCGCGACGGGCGGCGGCGAGATCGACCTGCTCGACTGGTTCGCGGAGCTAACCATCTACACGTCGTCGTCGTGCCTGATCGGCAGGAAGTTCCGCCACGAGCTCGACCGGCGCTTCGCCGAGCTCTACCACGACCTCGAACGCGGCACCGACGCGATCGCGTTCGTCGACCCGCACGCCGACATCGAGAGCTTCCGGCGTCGCGACGCGGCGCGCGTCGGCCTCGTCGCGCTGGTGCAGGAGATCATGGACGCCCGCCAGGCGGCACCTGCGCCCGCCGCGGACGACCGCGACCTGCTCGACGTGCTGCTATCGATCCCCGGCGACGACGGCGGGCTCCGCTTCAGCGCGGACGAGGTCACCGGCATGTTCATCTCGATGATGTTCGCCGGTCACCACACCACCTCCGGCACCGCAGCGTGGACGCTCATCGAGCTGCTCCGCCACCCCGAATGGATGGACAAGGTCGTCGCGGAGCTCGACGCGCTCGCCGCCGAGTCCGACGAGCTCACCTACCAGGCGTTGCGCGCCATGCCGGTGCTGGAGGCGTGCATCAAGGAAGCCCTGCGCCTGCACCCTCCGCTCATCCTGCTGCTGCGCGTCGCGAAGGTGCCCGTCGTCGTGGGTGACGTCACGATCGAGCCGGGCAAGCTCGTCGGTGCCTCCCCCGCGGTGTCCAACCGCATCCCCGAGGCGTTCGCCGACGCGGACGCGTTCGACCCGGGTCGCTACCTCGACCCCCGCCACGACGACACCGACAACCCCTGGAACTGGATCCCCTTCGGCGCGGGGCGCCACCGCTGCGTCGGCGCCGCATTCGCCATGATGCAGCTCAAGGCGATCTTCTCGATCCTGCTGCGCTCCTGGCGGTTCGAGGCCACGCAACCCCTCGACTCCTACCGCAACGACCACTCGAAGATGGTCGTGCAGCTCGCCCAGCCGTGCGGGGCACGGGTCAGCCCGCGGGAGGCGTGACATGCCGTTCCGAGTCGTCGTCGACCGCGACCTGTGCCAGGGGCACGGCGTCTGCGAATCCGAAGCGCCCGAGGTGTTCTCGCTCCCCAAGGGTGCCCACCAAGTCGTCGTGCTGCACGACGTCGTCGCCGATGAGCACCGCGGCGCGGTGCACGAAGCGGTGAAGTACTGCCCCACCCATGCCCTGTCGATCGAGGAGATCTCATGACCGCGTACGACCGTGCCGAGCTCGACGAGATGGTCGAGCGGTGGCTCCAGGCCAACCGTGACGCCGAGGCCGCCGGCGACTGGCGCCCGATGGCCGACCTGTACACCCCCGACGCCACCTACGGGTGGAACTACGGCCCCGAGAACGAGTTCATGGCGGTCGGCCGTGAGGAGATCCGCGAGGTCGCGCTCGGCCTGGAGATGGGCGGCCTCGACGGCTGGCAGTACCCATACCAGGAGATCGTGATCGACGACCGCACGGGCAACGTGATCGGCTTCTGGAAGCAGGTCGCCGACGCCACGCGCGCGGACGGGTCCCACTACGAGGTGGCCGGCATCGGCGGAAGCTGGTTCCGCTACGGCGGCAACTTCCAGTGGGCGTGGCAACGCGACTGGTTCGACTACGGCAACGCCGCCGCGGTGTTCATGGAGATGATCGGCGACGGCACCCTGTCGGAGGGCATGACCGCCCGCATGCACCGCTCGCTCGGCGGCGACCTGCCGTGCCACTACCCGCGCGGCGGCGCGCCCGTCGGGCTGTGGGAGGTCCCGTCGTGACCGACGACCTCGACGTCTTGTTGGTCGACGGCAAGCTCGTCGCCGCCGAAGGTGGCGCCACGTTCACCACGGCGAACCCGGCGACCGAGGAGGTCCTCGGCGACGCGGCAGACGGCTCCGCCGCCGACATGGACGCCGCGATCACCGCGGCGCGCCGCGCCTTCGACGAATCGGGGTGGGCGACCGACGCGGCCCAGCGGGCGACCTGCCTGCGGCAGCTGCGCGACGCGATGCAGGCACACGCGGACGAGCTGCGCGAGCTCACCATCGCCGAGGTCGGCGCGCCGCGCTTCCTCACGACCGGTGCGCAGCTCGACGCCCCCGTCGCCGACCTGGGTTGGATGGCCGACCTCGCCGAGTCCTTCGACGGCTGGAAAGTCGACCTGGGCGAGGCCGCCCCGATGGGCATGCGCAGCCACCGATGGGTGGTGCGCGAGGCGGCAGGCGTGGTGGGTGCCATCACCCCGTGGAACTTCCCGCACCAGATCAACCTCGCCAAGGTCGGGCCCGCGCTCGCGGCGGGCTGCACCGTCGTGTTGAAGCCCGCCCCGGACACGCCGTGGGCGGCATCGGTGGTGGGTCGGATCGCAGCCGAGGAGACCGACCTCCCCCCCGGAGTCCTGAACGTGGTGACCTCGTCCGACCACCGTCTCGGCGCGCAGCTCGCCACCGACCCCCGGGTCGACCTGGTGTCGTTCACGGGGTCGACCGCGACCGGTCGCGCGGTGATGGCAGGCGCAGCCGACACGATCAAGCGGGTGTTCCTGGAGCTCGGCGGCAAGTCGGCGTTCGTGGTGCTCGACGACGCGGACCTCGCCGGCGCCTGCGCGCTCGCGGCGTTCACCGCGGCGACGCATGCCGGTCAGGGGTGCGCGATCACCACCCGCCTTGTCGTGCCCCGGGCCCGCTACGACGAGGCGGTCGACGCGGCGGCCGCCACGATGGGCGCGCTCGCGGCAGGCGACCCGAACGACGCCGGGACCATCTGCGGTCCGCTCATCAGCGCCCGCCAGCGCGACCGGGTGGAGGGGTACCTCGCGCTCGCCCGTGAGGAGGGCGGCTCGTTCGCCGTCGGCGGTGGACGCTCACCGCGCTTCGAGCGCGGCTACTTCATCGACCCGACGTTGGTCGTGGGGCTCGACAACTCCGCGCGGGTCGCCCGTGAGGAGATCTTCGGGCCCGTGCTCGTGGCCATTCCCCACGACGGCGACGACGACGCGGTCGCCATCGCGAACGACTCGCCCTATGGGCTGTCGGGCGCGGTGCACAGCGGCGACGTCGAGCGGGCGTGGTCGGTGGCGCGCCGCATCCGCACCGGGACGATGAGCATCAACGGCGGCGTTTGGTACAGCGGCGATGTGCCGTTCGGCGGGTACAAGCAGTCCGGCATCGGCCGGGAGATGGGCCGGGCAGGTTTCGAGGAGTACCTCGAGACCAAGGCGATCGCGGAAGGGATCTGATCATGAGCAGGGACAATCGATTCGAGGGGAAGGTCGCGATCGTCACCGGGTCCGGTGGCGGCATCGGCGAGGCATACGCCCGTGCGTTGGCCGCCGAGGGTGCCTCGGTCGTGGTCGCGGACATCGCGGAGGAGAAGGCGGCGGCCGTCGCTGCGTCGATCGTGGCCGACGGCGGCGACGCGATCGGCGTCGCGGTCGACGTGTCGTCACCCGCATCCGCCGAGGCGATGGCTGCCCGGACCGTCGAGGCGTTCGGCGGCATCGACCTGCTGGTCAACAACGCCGCCATCTACGGCACCATGCAGCTCGACTTCCTCATCACGGTCGACTGGGAGTACTTCCAGCACTTCATGGCGGTGAACATGCACGGCGCGCTCGTGTGCACCCGGGCCACCTACCAGCACATCGCGGCCCGGGGCGGCGGCGCCATCGTGAACCAGTCGTCCACCGCGGCGTGGCTGTACGCGGGCTTCTACGGGCTCGCGAAGGTCGGCGTGAACGGGCTCACCCAGCAGCTCGCCACGGAGCTCGGCTCGTCGAACATCCGGGTCAACGCGATCGCGCCGGGCCCCATCGACACCCAGGCCACCCGCGACGTCGTGCCCGGCTCGATGGCCACCGACATGGCGGCGAAGCTGCCGCTCGCCCGCATGGGGACCCCCGACGACCTCGTGGGGATGTGCCTGTTCCTGCTGTCCGACGAGGCACGGTGGATCACCGGGCAGATCTTCAACGTCGACGGCGGGCAGATCATCCGCTCATGAGCGCCACGACACCCGGCGCCAACGCGCCTGATCCGGCCGGACCCACCGCGACGGCCGAGCCGGTCGGCTTCATCGGCCTCGGCAACATCGGCGGCCCGATGGCCCGCCACCTCGTCGACTGGCCTGGCGGCCTCACCGTGGTGGACGTGCTCCCGGAGGCGACCGAGCGCTTCGCCCGCAAGGGCGCAACCGTCGCGGCGAACCCGGCCGAGCTTGCCGCGCGCGGCGGGATCGTGTCGGTCATGGTGCGCGACGACGCACAGGTGCGCGCCGTGCTGGAAGGACCCGACGGCATCTTGTCGACCGCCCCGGCGGGCACCGTGGTGGCCGTGCACTCGACGGTCGCCGCCGCCACTGCAGTGGAGGTGGCGGCACGTGCGGCGGCACAAGGGGTGCACGTCGTCGACGCCCCGGTGAGCGGCGGTTCGATGGGCGCGTACGCCGGGAACCTGGCGGTGATGGTGGGCGGCGACGCCGCCGCGGTCGACCGTTGCCGCGCGCCGTTCGGTCGCTGGGCCGGCCTCGTCGCACACTTGGGGCCCGTCGGTGCCGGCACCCAGGCGAAGCTGGCCCGCAACCTGCTGCACTTCGTGTCGTTCACCGCGGTCGGCGAGGCACTGCGCCTCGCCGAGGCTGCCGGGCTTGACCTGGCGTTGCTCGGCGAGGTGGTCCGCCACTCCGACGCCATCACGGGCGGACCGGGCGCGATCATGTTGCGCTCCGAGACGGGCCCCCTCGCCGCCGACGACGGCCTGCGTCAGATCTTCACCCACACGCGCGACCTCGGCGAGAAGGACCTGCGCCACGCCCTCGAGTTGGGCGAGCACCTCGGCGTCGATCTGCCGCTCGCCACGTTGGCGCTCGGCGCGCTGGGCGATGCGCTGGGCGTCCCCCACACCGCAGGCGATTCCGACGAGGAGCAGCGATGACCGACCGTGCCGAAGCAGACGACGCTCGCCGCGCCCGGGGCCAGGCGATGATGAAGGCCGTCTACGGCTGGGACATCGGCGACGTGGCCGGCGACTTCGTGGAGCTGACGGTCGACCACCTCTTCGGCGAGATCTGGGCGCGCCCGGGCCTCACGGTGCGCGAACGACGGCTGGTGCTGCTCGGGCTCCTCGTCGGCCAGGGACTCGACGACGTCGTGGGCCTGCAGCTCGACTGCGCCCTCGACATCGGCGAGATGGACGAGACCGACCTGCGCGAGTTGGTCGTGTTCCTGACCCACTACGCCGGGTGGCCCCGTGGCGCGAAGTTGAACAACCTCGTGGAAGAACGACTCGCCAGGCGGGCGAAGGCGGCGCGACGGGCCGCCGAGGCCGACCCCACCGCCGAGACCGCTACTCCCGACGCGGACGCATGAGCGGCCCCGCCAGCGTTCCGGGCGACCTGCACGACCCCTGGTGGACGCGCGCTCGCCTCGCGGTGCTCGGCCGGGAGTACCTCATGGCCGGGCACCTCATCGACCGGGCTTCGATGCCGCACATCATCGGGCGCTTCGGTCGCGAGGTCATGGGGCAGATCGCGATCGACGAGTGGATGGGGGCCAGCCCGATCTACACCCGCCGCATGCAGGCGCTGCTGGGCTTCGCGGGCGACGACGTGGCCACCATCTTCAAAGGCATGCAGTTCGACATCGGGGCGCCCCACCAGTTCCTCGACTTCCGCTACCGGGTCGACGGACCAGACCACGGCGAGTTCTGGCTCGACCACTGCGGCGCGCTGACGGACGTGGAGCCGATGGGCGACGAGTACGTGACCACCATGTGCCACGACATCGAAGACCCCACCTTCGACGCCACCGCGTGCGCCACCAACCGCCGCGCGCAGGTGCGGCCGATCCACCGACCGCCGCGCATCCCACACGACCGCGAGCCGCACTGCCACTGGCAGGTCGACATCGTGGCGGACGCGGACCCGCTGCCCGAGCCGGCCACGGCCGAGTGGATGGCCGCCACCCACGCGGCCGCGCAACCGTTGGCGATCATCGCCGAGGATGCACCCGCAGACGGCGGCGCCCGTGACTACCACCGCGACCTCGACCCCGACCTGCGCCTGGAGGACTTCTCCGCCGCGACGCTCGTGGCGGTCGCGCACGAGCTGTGCCTCCAGGGCCAGATCCTGGCGGTGTCCGGCCTCGCCGCGGTGGCGGGACGTGCCGACGAGGCCGTCGCCGCGGAGATCGGCCGTGCGCAGGTCGTCGGTGTGTCGGGTGTGGTGGCGGCCCGCCTCGTGCGGGCGTTCGACCTCGCGCCAGACGTCGACGGGCTCGCCACGCTCCTGGGTCTGCACCCGGCCCTGCGCCCCGCGCCGTACGTCGACGTGCGGGTCGAGCTGCGCGGAGAACCGCCCGCAACCCCCGAGGCCGGAGCCAGCCCCGACGCCGGAGCCACCCCCGAGGCCCGCCTCGCGGTGCACCTGCATGACTCCCCCGGCCACCACGAACGCGACGGCCTCGCCTGGCCTGCCCTGCTCGCCGGCGATGCAGGCGACGCGACGCTCGACGCGATCGTCGCCGCGCTTTTCCCCACCGCACGGGCCATGCGCCGCTCGACCGCCGCGCCCGACGCGCTCGTGTCCTGGGATGTCCGCCTCGACGCGGAGCCGGCCGAGGTTCCGGTCGAGGTACAACTCACCCGGTTCTCGACCGGGGCCGATTTCGTGCTGCACTGAGCGCCCCAGGCCTTCCCTCCCCCTGCCCTGACACGCCGGCGCCGTTGGCGCTGACGGCGATATCGACGTCGAATGACTTGACTCCGATATTCACGTCGCTAATTTTGACGGCGATATCGACGTCGGAGATGGACATGCCTTACACCGGAACGGTCACCGGACCCGATTCGCTCGGCCGCATCCTGCAACAGGGCCGCCACCTGGCGGGGCTGACCCAACGGGAGCTCGCGGCGCGGCTCGGTACTACCCAGAAGTACGTGTGGGAGCTCGAGGCCGGGAAACCGTCGATCCTGATGGACCGCTTGTTCGCCGCCATGCGCGAGGTGAACATGGAGCTGACCGCCACGATCACCCCTGGCGACGGGCATGGGTGACCTCACGGTCTCGCTGTACGGCACGACCATCGGGAACCTGGTCGGGACCTCGTCGAACTTCGACTTCGTGACCGAGCGCGCCGCGGTCGAGCGGTTCGGCCTGGACAGTCCGATCCTCTCGTTGGCCATCCCGCTGTCGGCGGTCCCGACGCGCGCGCACCGTCGGCGCCGGTAGCTTCGAGTGCAGCCGGCCCTCCAGTTCTCGACCGGGGCAGACTTCGTGCTGCACTGAGGGTCCGCACTCGACGATCCGCCCTGGAGGCACGTCATGATCGAGCTCGCCTGGCAGGACCACGTCGCCGTCGTGCACTGGGACGACGGCGAGAACCGCCTGAACGCCGCGTCGGTCGCCCGCTGGCATGAGCTGCTCGACGACCTGGAACACGTCGAAGGCCCTCTCGCCGTGGTCGTCACCGGCACGGGCAAGTTCTTCTCCAACGGCCTCGACCTTGACGCGTTCGCCGCGAACCCCGACACGTCGGCCGCGACGGTCGCCGAGGTCCATCGCCTCCTCGGACGCCTCCTGCTTTTCCCGGCCTACACCGTCGCCGCGCTGAACGGCCACACGTTCGCCGCCGGGGCGATGCTGGCGTGCTGCGTCGACCGACGGGTCATGCGCACCGACCGCGGCTACTGGTGCCTGCCCGAAGCGGACCTCGGGCTTCCCCTCACCGACGCCATGTTCGCGGCGGTCACCGCCCGCCTCTCCACGGCCACCGCGGCCGAGGCGATGAACACCGCCCGCCGCTACTCCGCGAGCGACGCCCTCGCCGCCGGGCTCGTCGACGAGACCGCACCCGAGGGCGAGGTGCTGGAACGGGCCGTCGCCGTCGCCACCCCGCTCGCGACGAAGGACCGCCGTGTGATCGCCACGCACAAGCGACTGCTGTTCGGTGCCGCGGCCGCCATGTGCGGCCACACGGCCTGACCGGAGGCTGACCCTGCCGTCACCCCCGGCCGGGGGGAGTAGCCGGGCGGCGACCGGAGCCGTGCGGCACGTGGCCGTCGTCACCCGAGGCTTATCCCTCGAGCGCGCGCCGCAGACGGGGGAAGCTCTCGACGAGCGTGGCCCACACCACCTCGTAGTCGGTGTGCTGGTCGGCGTGGACGGTCCGGTTCCGCATCCCGGCGATGGCTCGCCAGTCGATCTCCGAGTGGTCATCGGTGAAGGACCGCGGCAAGCGACCGACCGTCTCGCCCAGCTCGGCGATCAGGTTCTTCACTGCCCGCCCGATGACCCAATCGACTTCGAGCCGGTCACGGCCCATCTCCACGATCCGCTGCCCGTCATCAAGGCAGACGACAAGCTGCGCGAGCGTGTCCGCCAGCCGTTCCTCGGCTGCCTGCTCGCGTGCGTCGCTCCCCGCTGCATCCGACCCGTCAGACTCGTGTCTCGGTGCGGGGACGGTTCGGCCACCGCTTGCGCCCTTCGGTTCCCGCTTGCTCAGAAGATCAGGGCCTCGGCGGCGATCCTCGACTCCGGGTCCAGCCCACCATCGGTCAGGACATCCACCGGCGCCCCGAGTAGCTCCTCGAGCTCCAAGGCGAATGCGGAAATGTCGAACAAGCCCACACCTGGCTCGGCGGTGACCAACAGGTCGATGTCGCTGCCCAAGCGATCGGTGCCGCGCGCTACCGAGCCGAACACACGGACGTTGCCCAGGCGATGACGACGTGCCAGTCGCCTCACCGCAACTCGGTGCCGGTGAAGAGCTTCAGACGGCAAGGGCCGTAGGGCGGCGAGCAGCCGGGCCTGCGTCGCAGGCGCCGCATCCAGTAGCCAGCGAGGTGCCCGCGTTCCTCGCGGCGCCCGTACGCTGCACCCCGGCCGATCGAGGAGCACCGCCGTGGGTATGCACATGATGGGAGGGCCGGCAGGGCTGCGGTCGTTCTGGCGCGACAAGTCGGTCACCAAGCACAAGGTCGCGCCCGGCACGGCCCGCCGGATGTTCCGCTTCGCCCGCCCCTACCGCCGGCTGCTCACGATCTTCCTCGTCATGATCGTGGTCGACGCGTTGCTCGGCGCCATCAACCCGCTGCTGTTCCGGGGGATCATCAACGACGGCATCATCGGCCACGACCGCGACCTCGTGATCACCCTCGCCGCTGTCGCCGCCGTGCTGGCCGTCGCCGACGCGGCGATGTCGCTGGCGGAGCGCTGGATCTCCGCGACGGTCGGCGAAGGCCTCATCCTCGACATGCGCGCCAAGGTGTTCCGCCACATCCAGCGCATGCCGGTGGCGTTCTTCACCCGCACCCAGACCGGGGCGCTCATCACCCGCCTCAACAACGACGTGCTCGGCGCGCAACAAGCGTTCACCGACACGCTCTCCAACGTCGTGAGCAACCTGATCGGCGTGGTCGTGGTCCTCACCGCCATGTTCTTCCTGTCGTGGAAGCTCACCCTCGTGGCGCTGTGCCTGCTGCCGGTGTTCGTCCTGCCGGCACGGTTCGTGGGCCGCAAGCTGGCGGGCCTCACCCGTGAGGGCTACGCGCTCAACGCCGAGATGAACACGATGATGACCGAGCGCTTCAACGTGTCGGGCGCCCTCCTGGTGAAGCTGTTCGGCCGCCCCGACCACGAAAGCGCCGCGTTCGAGCAGCGCGCCGGGCGCGTGGCCCGCATCGGGGTCGTCCAGGCCATGTACAGCCGGGTGTTCTTCGCATCGCTGATGCTCACCGCTGCGCTCGCCACCGCGGTGATCTACGGCTGGGGTGGGGTGCTGTCGGTCGGCGGCGAGATGGATGTCGGCACGCTGGTGGCGCTCACCGCGTACCTGGCCCGGCTCTACGGCCCCCTCACCGCCCTGTCGAACGTGAACGTCGACATCATGACGGCGCTGGTGTCGTTCGAACGGGTCTTCGAGGTGCTCGACCTGCCCCCCATGATCGACGAACGCCCCGACGCACGGCCCGTCCCCCGCGGCGGCGCACGCATCGAGTTCGACCACGTCGACTTCTCGTACCCCACCGCGGCCGACGTGTCGCTGGCATCGCTGGAGGCGGTCGCGGTGCTCGACCAGGCCCCGTCGCAGCAGGTGTTGCACGACGTGAGCTTCAGCGCCGAACCCGGTCAGCTCATCGCCCTGGTGGGGCCGTCGGGCGCGGGCAAGACCACCATCAGCCAACTCGTCCCCCGCCTCTACGACGTGACCGGCGGTGCGGTGCGCATCAACGGCCTCGACGTGCGCGACGCCACCCTCGACTCGCTGCGCGACACCATCGGAGTGGTCACCCAAGACGCCCACCTGTTCCACGAGACGATCCGCGAGAACCTGCTCTACGCCCGACCCGACGCCACCGACGCCGAACTCGAAGCGGCGCTCGACGGCGCGCAGATCGCCGAGCTGGTGCACTCGTTGACCGACGGGCTCGACACGGTCGTCGGCGACCGCGGCTACCGCCTGTCGGGCGGCGAGAAGCAGCGCGTCGCGATCGCCCGGCTGCTGCTGAAGGCACCCGACCTTGTCGTGTTGGACGAAGCCACCGCCCACCTCGACTCCGAATCGGAAGCCGCGGTGCAACGCGCACTGGAGGTGGCGTTGTCGGGACGCACGTCGATCGTCATCGCGCACCGGCTCTCGACCATCCGCAACGCGGACCAGATCCTGGTGATCGACGCGGGCCACGTGGTGGAACGCGGCACCCACGACGAGCTCCTGGCGGGGGGCGGCCTCTACGCCGAGCTGTACCGCACGCAGTACGCCAGCCAGGTCAGACCGGTTTGAGCACCCCGAAGGTCGCGGGGCCGACCGTCGTGAAGACGTGGTAGCGAACGTTGCCGACCTCGGTGATGTCGCCGCCGAACGGGTAGAGGCCTTCCGCTTCGCTGATGAGGTAGCTGACGATCACCAGCCCTGAGCCGCCCGCGCCGCCGGCACCGTTCACCGCACCACCACCACCGCCGCCGGTGTTCGCAAGGCCGGCACTCGCAGGGGTGCCCAGCGTGCCGCCAGCTGCGCCGCCACCTTGTCCACCCCCTGCCACCGTATCCGGAAGTGGACTGAAATGTGTCCCGCCGCCGCCACCGCCGCCAACCCAACCATTTGGGTTGTACGGGTCGAACGGGTCGGATGGATACCCGCTGGTCCCCAGCCCCGTCTCCGCGGCCAGCGAGGAGAACACCCCGACGCCGCCGTCCCCGACTCTGCCGTCGCCGTCGGACCCGACCTCGCCGGCACCACCGCCGCCGCCACCGCCACCGTCCGGGAAGTCGCCTTGCGGCGCACCCCCGAGGCCCCCGGCGTTTCCTTGACCGGCCTGCCCGGACCCCGCAAGGTGCGCGGCGTCCGCACCACCACCGCCACCGGAACCTCCCGCACGTCCGTTCGCGACCCCACCCCCACCGCCACCGACGGCGACGACGGGGGACGGGAGCAACAGCGAGCTGTCGGCACCGTCCAGAAGGCTCGGGTCGGCGCCACCGCCCACGCCGCCCGCACCGACGGTGACGTCGTAGGCATCGGCGGGAACCCCCACCTGGGTGCCCATCAGCACCCCACCGGCGCCGCCGCCTCCGCCGATTGCGCTTCCCGCCGTGCCACCACCGGCGCCGCCTCCGGCGACCACCAGGTAGTTGAGGTCGATGAGGGGTCGATCGTCGACGGTGGTGGGTGGCCCCGTTGTCGGAGGGGTGGACGCCGCAGCGGCGACCGCTGGGAGTGCCACGACCAGCACGGCCGCGGCGGCCGCGGCGCCCCCGAGTTGCAGCACCCGGCGGCGATCCCATCCCGCGGACTGCACGACTCCCAGCTCGACGAGGCCGGCCATGGGCGTGAGTAGCTCGTCGGGGACCACGTCGGTGCCGGCACGGGCCAACGCGAAGGCCGCGGCGTCGCTGCCCTGCAGCACCAGGACCTGTGCACGCCCGGGGATGAGCACGAGGAACCCGTCGTGGACCTGCTCGACCGACATACCGGCCCGAACGGTGAAGCGCATGACAACCCCTCCCCACGACACCCGCGCGCCGTTCCCGCATGGAACGTAGGAAGACTGGGAGTCGCCGACTAGGGACCTTCGGCCCATGCGTCGGTGAGCTCGCGGCAGCGCCGTCCACCGGAGGACCGCCGGGACAACGGCGCCTCAGGTGGTGACGGTGTCGTCGGGCACGACCCGATCGCGTCCCTGGGCCTTCGCCTCGTAGAGCGCGGCGTCGGCCCGCGCCAGCAGCCCCTCCGGTGGCTCGACGCCGTCCCACTCAGCGACCCCCACCGAGATCGTGAGGCCATTCGGCCGCACCTCGGCAAGCGCCACTCGCAACCCCTCGCTCACCGCGACCGCCGACTTCAGGTTGAGGTCTGGGAAGACCAGGGCGAACTCCTCGCCGCCGTAACGAGCCGCCAGGTCCTCGCGGCGCGTCCGGCGGTTCAGCAGTTCGGCCACCAGCTGCAGGGCCTCGTCGCCGGCCCCGTGGCCGAACGAGTCGTTGTAGGCCTTGAAGTGGTCGATATCGACCATCGCGACCGCGAGCGGACTCCCGCTGCGGCGCGCGGCGGAGCACCGCCGCCCCAGCTCGCCGCGCAGCAGACGCCGGTTGCCGAGCCCCGTCAGCGGATCGGTCAACGCCTGGTCACGTAGTCCTTGCAGGTGCCGTGCGCGGTCCGCCAGGTAGTCGAGGACCTCCACGATGGTCAGGATCCGCTCGGGTTCGGTGAGGGTGCGCCGCACCGTTCGACCGGGCGCGACCAGGACCAACCACCGCTCGTCGCGCCGCGCACACCGCGCCACGAACATCCCCCGCTCGCGCACCCTCGGCCGCTCACCGTCGCGCACCGCCACCCGGTACGCCGCAGAGGTCGCTTGTGCCACCTCGTCGTCGGTCCACGCCGTCCCCCAGCGAAACACCTCAACCGGCGCGTCGTCAGCACGAGCGGCGGGAGGTGACGCGAACAGCAAGAAGCGGTCGACGTTGCCGGCGCGAGCGACCACGTTCGCGACCTTCGCGAGGTCGTCCGGCCAGCGCGTGAGGCGCGATCCGACCGTCGCCAGCTCGGCCAGTGCCGCGCTCGCCGCGATCGACGACTCCGCCTCGTGCAGGGCGAAGTCGATCACCAACGCCGCACCCACCCAGAGGGCGCCGTGCACCACCGTCACCCGGGCGACCTCGGCCGCGGGCAGGCCGATCCCGACGAGGACGGCGCTGAGCGCGGCAACCATGCTCAGCCAGACGATCACGATGAAGCGACGGTCCCCCACCACCGACACCGACAACATCGGGAGCAGGTACGCAGCCGCCAACAGCGGCGCGTGCGACGGCACTGCCATCAGCATCAAGCTGAGCGCCACGATCGACAAGAGCAGTTCGAGCAAGGCCAACTCGGGCCGGAACCAGCCCATGTCGTGGCGTCCTGCGGCACGCAGGTCCGCGACGTTCAGCGACAACAGCACCGCCAGCACCGCGAAGCCGCCCAGCGCCCAACCCCATCGGATCGAGTCGCTCAGCAGCGCGACGCCGATCACCACAGGGGCCGGGACGTACGCCAGCGCGGACGCCATCCCCCCCATGGCGACCTGCTCTGCGACGCGCGCGTGGACCTTGAACTCCATCAGGCTCCCCGAAGGGTCGATTCCGCCGTCACCGGGTCGACGACGAGGTCGCCTCCGGCCGATCGGAAGCGCGTCGGGATCGGTGCGTCGAGCAGGTCACCGGCCATGGCGACCTGCCCACGGCGAGCGGCGGCGTCGCTCATGCGGCCACGTTCCACGACCTCATCGAACAACACGCGTTCCGGAGCCCCGAGAAGTGCCAGGTCGTCGGACACGAGCGCCATCCCACCCGAGACCGCTACCGCATGCGCCCAGGTGCGCGCCGCGGCCGGTGTGAGCTCGGTGTCCGTCGTGCGCAGCATCAGGCAGTCGGGGTCGTTGAGCCACAGCCGGCGGTGCAGGAACGCCCGACCGACCGTGCTCGAGTACGCGTGCTGCGTCGCCGGTTCGATGGCGAGGTAGCCGGGAACGGTCTCGCTCCCGGGTTCCAACGCCCACCTCGGGTGCACGTCTTGACCGATGCGCACGCCGTCGACCAAGCCCACGACGTTGGCGAGCGGCGCGCCGCACCCCAGCAGGAAGGTGTCGGGTCCCGCGCCCGCGCGCACCGCCTCGAACCCCGCCCGCACCCGCTCCGCCGGCGTCATGCTGGGGTCGTGGTAGCGGCCGTCGACGCTGGGCGAGAAGGTGAAGTCCAACTTGAGGTAGGTGAAGCCGGCGTCGACCAGCGCCGCCGCGACCTCTCGCAGGTGTGCCTGCACCTCGGGGTGCGTCGTATCCAGGCCATACATCAGGCCGTCCTCACCACCTCCCCACGGGGGGTTCCACCACGTGCGCAACGGGGTGCCGTTCGTGCCGGTGCGACCGAAGCCTGCGACCCAGTCGGGGTGGCCCGTGGCGACCCGAGAGTCGGGCGCTGCCAGGAAGGGGGCGAGCCAGATGCCCGGTCGCCGCCCAGCCGCCGCGATCCGTGCCGCGAGGGCGTCCAACGCGGATGGGAAGCGGTCGTTCGTGACGAGCCAGTCCCCGATCGCTGCCTGGTAGCCGTCGTCGACTTGGAAGAGCTCGAACGGCCACCCGCCCAGGTCTGCGCGTGCCAAGTTGGCGTCGATGACGCCCTCGGTGACGTCGTGGAAGTACTGATACCAACTGCACCAGCCCACCTGGAACGGGGCCGAGACCCGAGCGTTGCCGCGGGCACCCACGAGGCTTGCCCACCGCGCGAGCTTCTCGGCTGCGTCACGAGCCGGGTCGGCGTCGACCACCACGTCGTGGAGCGGGCGCTCCGCACCGGGCCCCAACACGGCATCGCCGAGGAACGCCTCCGCGGTCACCTCGACGTGACCGGCATCGGTGCCGCGCACCCGGACCGTGCCGTCGTGGATGTCACCACCGTCGAACCCGACGAGCAGCGGCGGCGAGCCGTGGTGGTCCGCCAACAGACCGACCCATTCCGAACGCAGCTCACCCGGTTGGGTGGTGTGCTGATCGGCGTGGTGGACCGCTTGGATGAACTCGAGGTTCGCGAGGCGGGACGGGTCCTCGTCAACCCCTACGGTCACCACACCGGTCGGCGACCACGACTGGTACCCGTGGCGCCACAGGCGCACCGGTCCCGACACGTTGCGCAGCACGAACCGCAGCCCCACCGACCGCACGGCGACGGGCGCATCGCCGCGGTTGGCGAGCGACCACACCCACCCGTTCGGTGTTGCCCGGCAACGCACGGCGAGAGGTCCCAGCGCCCACTCCCCCGTTGGGTCGCTCGTAGCGCGTCGGTGCGCCACCAGCGCGTCCGCCGCGCCGCGCACACGCACCTCGACCTCGCTCGGTACCAACTCCACCGTTCCCCCATCCCCCTTCGAGCCGTCGCCACCCCCACCCCCGTGGCTGCTGGTCGAGCTGCGTAGCTCGTCAGCCCTCGTCGTCGGGCGCGAAGCGCCGCAACGCGTCGACGCTCGGCACCACGTAGTAGCTGCCGGTCACCGGCGTGCTGAAGCGCGTCAGGCGGTCGCGCACGCCGTCTTCGGCGCCAGCCATGCGGTGCAACATCAGGTCGATGATCGTCTGGTCACCGCTGAACCCGACGAACTCGAGCCCGGGGGCGACCACGTCGCCGATCGGCGAGCTGCGCCGGAAGATCTCGCGCTCGTCACCGTCGTCGTCGTAGGTCACGACGCGCGCGACGTGGGCATCGGCGGGCATGTGCTCCTCGTCGAGCTCGATGCTGTCGGGCTTCGTCCGACCGAAGACGCGCTCCTGGTCGGCGATCGAGAGCGCGCCGAGCGCGTCGAGGTCGTGGAACCAGCGCTGGACGATCACGACGCTGCCTCCGGCACCCGGTGTGCCGTCGGGGAACAACGCGACCTCGGGTGCCTCGTCGATGGCGGGGTTCTCGGTGCCGTCCTCGAAGCCGCCCAAGTCCCGGCTGTCGTGGTAGGCGAAGCCGGTGGTGTGGTCTCCGAGGCGGGCGAGGTCGGCCGTCGCCGCCAGGACGTCTCGGCCGACGTCGAACGCCACGTCCGCGGACGGGGCCGAGATCCACACCCAGGCGTCGTGCTGGGTGGCCGGCATGGTGAAGCCGTCCGGGCCCACGACCGGCACGAAGTCGACCACGCCCGGCGGATGCTCGTCGGGGGCGACGGCCCGCCACAACGTCGGCGCGAAGCCCACGACGAGGTTCACGCCCACCACGGTTCGGCGTGGCCCGCGCAGCCCGGCGAGCGCCGCGACGAGTCGCTCGGGAGCGATGCCGGGGTGCAGGTCGAACTCGAGGTACTGCTGTGCCCCGGTTCCGACCGCGAAGATGCCGCTCTGAGGACGTGCCATGCCACGATTCTGGCGCATCCGAGCCCGCAACGCCCCGACGCGACCGGGCCGTGACGCTGCACCCCGAGGTCGGGGCCGAGGGCGGCTCGCGCGGTGTGGTCAGCGCCGGCCCCCGACGGCGCCGAGGCGTTCACGCACGACGGTGACGACGCGCACCACGCGGGCGCGCTGCATGGCCATGCCGTGCAGCGGCAGGGGCTCCATCCCCCGGTGGGTGCGCCAGTAGTTGACCATCTCGGCCGAGCACTGGCGTCGCACGAAGCGTCGAGCGATGCGCCACCGCTCGTGGGGCGCGACCGGCGACCGCAGGAAGGCACGGATCGACGCGACGCTCGGCCCGACCGTCCGCACGGGAAGCGTCGCGGCGAGCCCCACGTGGTCGGCCGGGGCGACGAGGGCGCGACGCGCGACGGACCAGACCTCGCGTACCCCCAGATCGTCGACGAGGCGCTCTGCGGCGTCGAGCTCGTCCGGCGCGAGCGACGCCGCGGCGCGCTGCCACTCGTCGGTTGCCCGAACCTCGGGGGCGAACGAGTTCTGGGCCGCGTGCAGCGCGAGGTGCACAACGTGGGCGGGCACGTCGAGCACCGCGACGCTCGCACCCGCGACGACCATGGACGTGACGTGGGGGCGCAGCACCCTGAACGCCCGGCGCGGCCCACAACGGGCATACGGAAGGGTCAGGTGCAGATCGACATCGACGTCGATGTTGCCGTTGCCGTGGCCATTGCTGTTGCTGTTGCTGTTGCTGTTGCTGTGACCATGCACCGGCACCGTGGTCGTGGCTGTGTCGCGGCGGGTGAGCGAGTCGCTGTGACCGCTCCAGTCGAGGCGGCGGTAGCCGAGCCGCGCCAGGCGCCGACGGGCCCGACGGTGCAGGCGCGCCGGAACCAGCAGGTCGACGTCCGCGACGGGCCGTAGCTCCTCCGGGCCGTACAGGCGCCGGCGGGTGACCGGGCCCTTGAGCAACACCGCCGGAATGCCCGCGGCCGCGAGGTGGTCGATCAGCACCGGGATCTGCGCCTCGATCCGGTCGAGCTGCTCCCGGGCACGCCCGGCCGCCAGACGGTCGAGGGCCGCTGCGAGGCCCGCATCGCTGCGTCGATCGGTCGGCACGACTCGATCCTGGCGCGTCACGGGGCCGCGTCAGCGATCCAGGAGGCGCACGACGCGAGCCACGGCATCGCTCGTGTCACCCCGGGTGCCGGCAACACCTGGCGCGACCCGGGCGATCGACGCGGTGGCCGCAAGGACCTCCTCCGGCCGGTGCTGCGCCGCCACGGCGTTCGCGAGCAGGGCCTCGGCCGTTGCCGCCTGCCCGATCGGCACGACCTCCCACACCCCGCCGGGCACGTACCGCAGCGACGCCACGAGCGCCACCGGGTGCGGGCGCGTGGCCGCTTCACCACCCAGGTCCGCTGCCGCCACGTGTCGGCGGCCCTGCGCCTCACGCAACGAGATCGGGCGAGCGTAGGGGTGGACCAGCTCGCCCCCGTCCAACACGGCGTACTCGTCGGAGAGGTAGGTCGCACCGGCACCAACGAGGGCTGCGACGAGTGTGGACTTCCCGGCGAGCGAACGACCGGGCAGGATCACCGCGCGTCCCCCGAGCGCCACCACGCCAGCGTGCACGAACACCAGGCCAGGTGCATGGACCGCGACCGCCGCACGGATGGCGCCGTCGAGCGCGTGGTGCAGGCCGTCCCAGCTGTCGAAGGGTTGATCTCCGCGGCCGTCGTCGACGCCGCCGCAGATCGTGGCGGTCCGGCCGGGCCCGCAGCGCACGGTCAGTGTGACCGGAGACGGCTGCGATGGCGAGGGCTCCGTGATGTGTGCACCGGGCGGGAGGATGCCATCGGGCAGGTGCGCCAGCTCGGGGAAGGCGCAGCCGCCCGGCACGCACTGGTGCTCGACCACGAGGCGCACCTGCACGCCGAAGGCGCTGAAGCAGATCGTCCACCCGGCAGGAAGCACCGGCGAGACGCTAGTGGTGCGCCGCTAGAGCGGTGCCCGAGCGTCCCGACGCATGGCAAAGTCAGGTCAGCGGAAGCCGGGGTTCCTGAACCGACGGCTCCTCGACCACTATCCCGGTCAGTTCAGCCCACAGCCGCCGGGAACTCTCGCGTTCATAGGTGAACAACGCTCCGACGCCAACCGTCGTCACGGCTGTGGCCAAGTGGACGGCATCTGCCGGCTTGAGGGAGCGAGCATCAGACTTTGCCTGGCGTAGAAGGCCGCGAGCCCTTCGCATCACAGCCACCGAGGGCTCAACGAGAAGGATCGGAGAGGTCGGCTCCCACAGAGCATCGATCGCTTCGTCGCCAGCGTGACGCAGGTCGACGGCGATCTCGCCTGCGGCATATGCAACCTCAACGATGGACAGGGTCGAGGTCACCAGTCCCACCTTGCCTTCGGCCGCATCGCTCAGGATCTGCTCGACGATCTCGACACGGTTCGCCTCCCCACTCACGTAGGCGAGAAGCACGTTCGCATCGAGGTAGGTGAGCCGAGGCTCAGACAGCATCGCGTACCCGTCGGATCGATACCTCTGAGGGAGGAGCGTCCGGGGCCGGGCGGACCACTCCACGAGCACGCCGGAAGTCGAACACGCCGCCATCATCAGCCAGGACCTTCACGTCCGTGACGCGCCGAACGGCTCGCGGTCGGTCGGTCACCAGATCCCTGGTAACCGTTCCGGACACCTCGACCAGCCGACCCCACGCGTTGCGCATCAGGTCCTCCTGAGTCTCGCTCAGGTAGCACGTGACGGCCTTGTCGTGAATCAGGTCGTAAAGGACGAACCGAAGGCCCTTACGTTGTTGCAGCGTCTGTACTCTGCCGCGGACGGTGCCCAGAACGGCCTGCGGCTGGCGGCCCCTCGGCGCCGACGGGCTGCCCCGGAAAAACAAGACCTCAGACTCGGCCGTCTCGAAAACGACTTCGTGCTCCTCGTCAACCGCCACCTGACTAATGCTGTGAATGAGCCGAAGAACGGGACGATCCAACACCGCGGGGTGTTCTTGTACCTGCCGCGCAACTTCGATGAAGGCTCCGACCAAGGCCGGCACAAGATCCTCGTCCTCCGCCGAGAAGGGGAGCGGAGAGGCAGTGAGAATCGCACTTCCGTACTCAAGACCGCTGATCACCCATTCGACCCGAGCATCCGCACTGCGCTCCTTGGTCAGTTCGGCGAGGGCCTTGGAGAAGTCACTCGTGGCACGTGCAAAGTTCGCCATGGTCACAAAGCCGCCGAGCCGCAGCGTCACCGAGTCACCCATCAGGCGGCCCTCACCGAACTGCCTCGAGGCCTACCTGCCCCAGGGCGGGCACCCCCTCGGGCATCAGGCTTGATCCGGCGCCGGATCTCACTCGACGGACGGCCGTCGTCAGCCAACGCCTCGACGGCCGCCCTGACAACCGCGCTGACGGTGGTGCCGTAAGCGGCCGCGACATCTCGCAGCACGGCAGCGTGCTCGGGTTCGACAGACACGGAGAGGCGTTCCACGGCTCTCCACTTTACGCAATTTCTTGATCTTACGTAGATTATTTCGGACTGGACCGACTACGACGGGCTCAGGAATCTTCCTGGCCGGGGGTTGAGGTGACAGGTCCCCGCTGGGATGGGGTGGCACGGGCTGCCCCATCGGGTACTCACGGGGGAGATGCGGGACAGGGCGACCGCGGCAAGAAGCACGACGAACCCAGCGAACACACCGAGGCTGCCTGCGACGGGTCCGACCCGCCATGCGACTGTTCGGGATCGGAGGCTTCGGACTGGCCGCGACATCACGATGGAGCCCGAGAAGGGAATCGAACCCTTGACCTACGCTTTACGAGAGCGTCGCTCTGCCGACTGAGCTACTCGGGCACGGCCCGGGACGCGCCCGGGTGGTGGAGGTGTAAGCCTGCCACACCGGCGACATCCGCCGAAACGTCGCCCGCCCCCACCGCCCCCATCCCCCACGAGGCCCCCGTGACCGACCACTACCAGGATTTCACGCACCTGCGCTTCGATCGTCCCGCCGACGGGGTGCTGCAGATCACCCTCGACGCCCCGGGGCTCAACGCCGTCGACCACCACGTGCACCGCGAGCTCGCCGACGTGTGGCTCGCCGTCGACCGCGACCCCGCGACGCGCGTCGCGGTCCTGCGCGGCGCCGGCAAGGCGTTCTCCGCCGGCGGGAGCTTCGAGCTGATCGACTCGATCATCGACGACGAAGCAACCCGCCTGCGGGTCCTGCGCGAAGCCCGCGACCTCGTGCACAACGTGATCGACTGCTCGAAGCCGATCGTGTCCGCCGTGCACGGCCCCGCCGTCGGTGCCGGGCTCGTGGCCGCCCTGCTGGCGGACGTGTCGGTCGTGGGTCGCACCTCCCGCATCATCGACGGCCACACCAGGCTCGGCGTCACCGCAGGCGACCACGCCGCCATCTGCTGGCCGCTGCTGTGCGGCATGGCGAAGGCCAAGTACTACCTGTTGACGTGTGAGACCCTCACCGGCGAGGAGGCGGAGCGCATCGGGCTGGTGTCGCGGTGCGTCGACGACGACCAGGTGCACGCCACCGCCCTCGAGATCGCGACCACGCTCGCCCAGGGCGCACAGGCGGCGATCCGTTGGACGAAGCACACCCTGAACCACTGGTACCGCGCACAAGGCGCCGTGTTCGACGCGTCGCTCGCGTATGAGTTCCTCGGCTTCACCGGCAGCGACGCCCGCGAAGGCCTCGCGTCGCACCGCGAGAAGCGACCGCCCACCTTCACGGGCCCCACGAGCGAGTAGCGCGATGCACCCCTCACCCGAGCCGCTTCGCTACACCGCCGACGACGTCGACGACGCTCTGCGGCGTGTGCGGGCGATCTGCATGGCGCTCCCGGAGGTGCAGGAACGCCCGAGCCACAGCGCGCCGACGTGGTTCGTGCGAGGTAAGAAGAGCATCGCGATGTTCCACGACGACCACCACGGCGACGGTCGGCTCGCGCTGTGGTGCGCCGCACCCGTCGGGGTGCAGGCCGAGCTCGTCGACGCGGAGCCCGAACGGTTCTTCCTCCCGCCCTACGTCGCACACCGAGGGTGGATCGGCGTGCGACTCGACGTCGACCCCGACTGGGCGGAGATCGCCGGCATCCTCGCCGACGCGTTCCGGCAGGTGGCGCCGCGCGCGCTGTGCGACGAACTCGACCAGCGCGACGAACAGCACGGCTGAAGCGGGACCGCGCCCCGCGTGTGGGCTCAGATCGGCCAGCTCGGGACGGGCTGGGGCAAAGCGTGCGACCTCAAACCACGTGCGTCGGCGCGGCCTGCGGGCTCAGGCCTGGCTGGAGAGCCGCGGCAACCCGACGAACAAGGCCTGCAGCCACAGCTCCTCGTTCGGGTTCACCGCCAGCACCTCGGCCGCAGCCTGGATCGCCGCGAGCGCCGCGAAGGCTGGCTCGGGCCGCGCTGCGCCCGCTGCCTCGTCGCGGTAGATCGCCGCCAGGTTCGCCAGACCGAGCCGAAGCTCATCGGTGCGGAAGCGCCGCACGACGCGGTTGTGCGAGGCCACGAGGGCCCGGCGCCGTCCGGCGACGCCCCGCAACCCGTAGCGTTCGGCCTCCTCGTCGAACCGCGTCAGCTCCTCGGCCTGCAGCGACGCCAGCGGGGCGGCCGCGTCGTCGATCATCGCCCGCAGGTCGTCCGCCTGCGCCGCCGCACGGGCTCCGGTGCCGTCGAGGCGGGAGGGAACGGCCCGCCACGCTTCGACTCGGGAGTGCAGGCGCGCGTCCGTGGCCAGCACCCGGGCACGCTCCAGGTCGCCGCCCGCCAACGCCACCACGTCCGCGGCGTGCGCGGGCTCGACGCCCTCGGCGACGAGCGCGTCGACGAGCACCGCCTCGGCGACCGGTCCGAACTCGACGATCATGCAGCGCGACGCCACAGCCGCGTGGCCCGGTGGCAGGTGCTCCGCGAGGAGGACGAGCACCGTGCGCGGCGGCGGCTCCTCGATCGTCTTGAGGAGCGACCCGACCGC
>CAZUMJ010000006.1:54934-106748 GCA_964621605.1 uncultured Iamiaceae bacterium
TGCTCGACTGCCGCGTGCAGCCGCGCGACCGCCGTGTCCTGTCCGACGACCGCGTCCCAACCGAGCGGCGTCAGGGTGTCAACCATCGAGCGATCCTTGCAGGCCCAGGCGGCTCACGACGGCGGCGCGGACCACGGCCGCGACCTCGGCGACCGGTGCCGACCCGTCGAGCACAAGCCAGCGGTCAGGGTCCGCGGCGGCAAGCGCGCGGAACCCCTCCTGGACGGCGTCATGGAAGGCGGCCCCCGCCGACTCGAGTCGGTCGAGCACCCCACCGAGGCGCGACGCCGCCACCTCCGGCGTGACCTCGAGCAGCACGACCAGGTCGGGCTCTCGCCCCGCCGTCGCCCACGTCGACACCTGCGCCAGCTCGGCCACCGGCAGGCCCCGCCCGTACCCCTGGTACGCGAGCGTCGACCCGCTGAACCGGTCGGACACGACGTGTCGCCCGGCGCGCAACGCCGGCTCGATCACGCGAGCGGTGTGCTCGGCACGAGCCGCGATCATCAGCAACGCCTCGGTGCGGGCGTCCAGGTCGCCCGTGGCGGGGTCGAGCAGCAAGCTCCTGAGACGCTCCCCGACCACCGTGCCCCCCGGCTCGCGCGTCAGCACCGCGCCGAGCGCCTCGGCAAGCAGGCGGGCCTGGGTGGACTTCCCGCACGCCTCCCCACCTTCGAAGGCCACGAAGTAGCCGGTCACGCGCCGAGCACCTCCGCTTCGACGTCTGCGTCGTCGTGGCGTTCGACATGACCACGGAGCGTCCGCACCGACAGCAGCCCGGCGCCGACGATGATCACGCCGGCAAGCCACAAGGTGAGGCGCACGCCCGGCACCGACACCTGCAGCCCCGCCACGCCGACCCGCGAGTGCAGGTAGCGCGCCGAGAGGCGGTTGAACAGGCCCGACAACAGCGGGCCGAGCGCGAACGAGATCAATACGCACAACCGCACCAACGTGTACAGCGCCGAGAAGATGCGCCCCCGCAGCTCGTTTGTGACGCTCTCGTGCAACAGCGTGAAGCCCACGACGTACACGCCGCCCGCGCACACCCCGACGACCGTCACGAACAACATGGCCATCCACAACACCGACATCGACGCCGCGCCGATCAGCGCCGCGCCGGCGATCAGCACCGACCACGTGAACACACGGGCGTGCGACGCCCGGCGCTGCAGCACCGTGAGGGCCGCCACGCCGAGCGCGACACCGAAGCCGAGTGCGGTCACCAGCCAACCGAACCCCGCGGTGCCCGACCCGAGCACGACCCGCGAGAACACCGGCCCGAGCGGCACGAGCATCCCCCCGCCGATCAGCCCCGTGCCCAGCCCGAGCATGACGGCACGCACCACCGGGTTGATGAAGATGAACTGCCAGCCCTCCTTGAGCTCGTGGAAGGCCTGGGTCCAGTCGATGCCACCCTCGTGCGCGGCCTCGCGTTCACGACGGGTGAGGTGCGGCAAGGCGAGACGCGAGATGAGCAGCGCCGAGCACGCGAACGTCACGACGTCGAAGTAGAACCCGACCGCCTCCTGGTTGAAGCGAAGGAAGTCGAGCACCTTGATGGCGCTCAGCCAGGTCGCCACCGTGGCGAGGAAGGCGAACAGCGCGGACGCGATCGGGAAGGTGCCGTACGCAGCGAGCAGCGAGAGCGAGTTGACGCTCGTGAGGCGATCCGCCGGAACGAGGTTCGGGACCGACGCCTCCTTGGCCGGCGACCACATCAACGTGAAGATCTCCAGCACGATCGACGCCAGCACCAGGCCCCACACGCTGTCGAGGAACGGCAAGGCGGCGAGCGTGGCTGCCCGCCCGAGGTCGCAGACGACCATCACCTTCTTGCGGTCCCAGCGGTCGACGAGCACGCCGCCGACCGACGCGAGGAAGAAGCCCGGGGCGATGCGGGCTGCCATCACGACGCTCACCGCAGCTTCGGGCGATCCGGCACCGACCCGGGTGGCGAACGCGGCGATGGCGAGGAAGCCGATCCAGTCACCCGTGGCCGAGACGACCTGCGCCAACCAGAGTCGGAAGAACTGGCGCGACCCGAACACGCGAGCGATGAAGGCTGCCCGGGTCTCGGGGCCTCCCGGGGTGCCCGCGGACGCGGTGGCGTCATCCACCTCCGGTCGCACTTCCCCCGGCACCGCGCCGGGGAACTCCTCGGCCTCCGCCATCGTCTGCGTCACCCGACGTCGGGAGCGCCGCCGTCGGGAGCACCTGCCTCGCTCGCGGCGGTCTTCTTCGCGGCGGCCTTCTTCGCCGCAGCCTTCTTGGCGGGTGCCTTCTTCGCCGCAGCCTTCTTGGCGGGTGCCTTCTTCGCCGCAGCCTTCTTGGCGGGCGTCTTCTTCGCCGCGACCTTCTTGGCAGGGGCCTTCTTGGCGCCGCGCTTCTTCGCGGGACCACGCTCTCGACGGTCGGCCAACAACTCGGCGGCACGCTCGTCGGTCAACTCCTCGACGCTGTCGCCCTTGCGCAGCGACGCGTTGGTCTCGCCGTCGGTGACGTACGGCCCGAACCGCCCGTCCTTCACCACCATCGGCTTGCCGCTGACCGGGTCGGCACCCAGCTCGCGCAACGGCGCCGCGCTCGACTGCCCTCGGCGACGCTTCGGTTCGGCCAGGATGCGCAACGCGTCTTCGAGCGTGACGGTGAACAGCTGTGCCTCGGTGTCGATGCTGCGGCTGTCGGTGCCCTTCTTGATGTACGGGCCGTACCGGCCGTTCTGCGCGGTGATCTCGACGCCGTCGGCCGGGTCGACCCCCACCACCCGCGGGAGCGACAGGAGCCGCAGCGCCTCATCCAGGGTGACCGTCGACAAGGTCATGTCCTTGAACAGCGACGCCGTGCGCGGCTTCTCCTTCGAGCCCGCCACGACCTCGCCGAGCTGCACGTACGGCCCGAACCGACCCGCCTTGGCGAACACCACGAGACCCGTCTCGGGATCGGTGCCGAGCTCGGTGTCGCCGCTCGGCGCGGCGAGCAGTTCGAGCGCGCGCTCGACGGTCAGCTCGTCGGGAGCGATGTCCTCGGGCACCGAGCAGGTGTCGTCGCCCCGCTTGATGTACGGCCCGTACTTGCCGGGCTTGACCACCACCGGGACCCCATCCGCGTCCGCGCCGAGCAGGATGGTGTTGACCGCCGCCGCGTCGATCGACTCGGGGGCGGTGTCGACGAGGTGCTTCAGGCCCGGTCCGGTCTTGGCGGACCCTGCCGACACCGCACGCCCCTCGGCATCGGTGTCGCCGAACCAGAACCCCTGCAGCCACGGTTCGCGCTCGAGCCGGCGCGCCGCGATCTCGTCGAGGTCGTCCTCCATGCGGGCGGTGAAGGCGTAGTCGACAAGGTCGGTGAAGTGCTGTTCGAGCACGTTGATGACCGCGAAGGCCGTCCACGTCGGGACGAGCGCCGTGCCCTTCTTCCAGACGTAGCCGCGGTCCTGGATCGTCTGCATGATCGACGCGTAGGTGGAAGGTCGCCCGATGCCGAGCTCTTCGAGACGCTTCACGAGCGACGCCTCGGTGTAGCGCGCCGGCGGCGACGTGCTGTGCCCTTTCGCCTCGAGCTCCGGTGCGGGCAACGCGTCGCCCTCGGCCAACGAGGGCAGCAGCGTCTCGCGGTCGTCGAGCTGCGCGTCGGGATCGTCGGACCCCTCGACGTACGCGCGCAGGAATCCGGGGAAGGTGATGGTGCGACCCGACGCGGCGAACGTGGCCTCGGTGCCACCCGCACGCGCAGCGATGCGCACCGACACGCTGCGGCCCGTGGCGTCCTCCATCTGCGAGGCGACGGTGCGCTTCCAGATGAGGTCGTAGAGGCGCAGGTCGTTGCCTGACAGCTCACGCGCGAGTGAGTCGGGGGTGCGGAACGAATCGCCCGCGGGGCGGATCGCCTCGTGGGCCTCCTGGGCGTTCTTGACCTTGCGGCTGTACACCCGAGGCGACGCGGGAAGGTACGCGTCGCCGTAGAGCTCACGCACCTGACGACGAGCCGCGGCGATCGCCGTCTCCGACAGGTTCGTCGAGTCGGTGCGCATGTAGGTGATGTAGCCACGCTCGTAGAGGCCCTGTGCGACACGCATCACCTGGGCCGCGCTGAGGCGCAGCTTGCGGCCACCCTCCTGCTGGAGCGTGGAGGTCATGAACGGGGCCTTCGGGCGGGACGTGAACGGCTTCTCCTCCACCGACCGCACCGTGAACGAGGCACCTGGCGCACGCAGCTGCTCCGCGAGCGCGAGAGCGCGCGTCTCGTCGAGCACCGCCACCTCGGCCGACGTCGCCTGCCCCGAGGCATCGAAGTCGCGGCCCGACGCGACGCGCCGTCCGTCGAGGGCGACGAGCGTGGCGGTGAAGCCAGGGTCGGTCGGGAACGCCGCGTCGAGGTCCCAGTAGCCGGCGGTCACGAACGCCATGCGCTCGCGCTCGCGCTCCACGACGAGCCGCACCGCGGGGCTCTGCACCCGGCCGGCCGACAGCCCACCGTTCACCTTGCGCCACAGCACGCCCGAGACGGGGTAGCCGAACAGGCGGTCGACGATGCGGCGCGTCTCCTGCGCGTCGACGAGGCCGTAGTCGATGTCTCGCCATTCCTCGACCGCGTGCTCGATGGCCTGCGGCGTGATCTCGTGGAAGACCATGCGCTTCACCGGGACGGTGGGCTTCAGCTCCTCGAGCAGGTGCCACGATATGGCCTCGCCCTCACGATCCTCATCTGTCGCGAGGTACAGCTCGGACGCATCCTTGAGGGCTTTGCGCAGGTCGCGCAGCACGTCCTTCTTGTTGGCGTACACCTCGTAGGTGGGCTTGAAGCCGTTGTCGATGTCGACCGCGAGGCCCTTGGGGATCAGGTCACGGATGTGACCGACGGACGACAAGACGGTGTAGTCGCGGCCGAGGAACCCCGCGATCGTGCGGGCCTTGGCGGGCGACTCGACGATGACGAGCGGCTTGGGCACGGCAGAAGGGTACGGAGGAAACGGCCTCCGATGTCAACATGCCCACTTCGCGGCGCCGCGGCGGTCGCCCGCGGGCCGAGTGCCTGACACCGCCTGGGAAGGGGTGGAAGGGCTCACCAGCCGCTCTCGCCAGGGTGTCCGCGCCCCCGTTTGCGCTCGGCCTGGCGCCGCTTGTCGTCCAGCCGACGGAGCTGCGACCCCCGCGTGGGACGCGTCGGGCGGCGCGGCGCCTCGACCACGAGCGCATCGCGCAGCCGCGCCGCGAGGCGCTCCAGCACGAGCAGCCGGTTGCGATGCTGTGACCGCTCCTCGTCGCACGCCAGGCGCACCTCGGGTCCGAGGCGACCGAGCAGGAGGGCACGTTGGCGCTCGTCGAGCGAAGGCGAGCCCGCCACGTCGAAGCGCACCTCGACGCGGGTGTGGGCACGGTTCGCGTGCTGTCCGCCCGGCCCACCGGACGGCCCGGTTCGCACGACGATCTCGGCCAACGGGATGCGCAGCGACCGGTTCACCACCAGGTCGTCGCCCACGGTGGCCAGGGTAGTAGGGCGTCGATCGCCCCGGCGCGGGGCGGCTCCCCCCTAGGGTGTCTGCCCGTGGACCCGGTCACTCCCCCGGCCCGCTGGTTCCAAGACAGGTTCCTGCGCTGCTCTGTCTCCCTCTACCTCCTCGCCACCGCGACGCTGGTGCTGCTGCCGATGCCGCGGCTCAAGTGGCACTACGTGTACGTCCTCGACGATCCCGCAATCCACCTGAGCCTCGCCGAGAACCTCCTCCACCACGGCACGTGGGGAGTGACCGCAGGGCACTACCAGTCGGCCTCGTCAGCCCCAGCGTGGACGGCCCTGCTGGCGGTGCTGTTGCTCCCGTTCGGCTGGGCGCGCGACTACGTGCCGCTGCTCGCGAACATCGCCTGCGGCGTCGGCGTGCTGGCGGTGCTCGCCCACGTCGGCACGCCCCTGCGGCCGGCGTGGCGGAGACCGGTGCACGTACTCGCAACGGCCATGCTCGTGATGTTCGTGCTGTTCCTGCCCGGTCTCGCGGTCGTCGGCATGGAGCACTCGCTGCACTGCCTGCTCGTGGTGGTGGTGGTGCTCGCGTTCGAGAAGCGTTGGCGGGGCAATGCGGCGTGGGGCCCGCCGTGGCTGCCCTACCTCCTGCTCAGCGTCGCGGTGTTGACCCGCTTCGAGACGGCCTTCGTGGCGTTGGGGATCGGGCTCGGCATCCTGCTGCGCGGTGTGGGGCCGTGGGCCGAGCCGCGGGCCTCGTCGATCGCGGCCCGCCTGCGCGCGATCGTGCTCGTCGGCGTCGCCACCGCCGGACCGCTCGTGGGCTTCGCGCTCGTCAACCACCTCATGGGGCAGGGCCTGCTCCCCAACTCGGTGCTGTACAAGAGCCAGCTCACCGGGGTCGAGACGCCGCCCCTGTTCGATCTGACCGCACTCGTGAACCGAGCCTTCCAGGACCCGTTCCTGGCCGTGTTCTGGGCAGCCGCGTTGCTCTACCTCGCCGCCTGCCGTCCCGGCCGCAGCGCCAACGTGGTGCAGGCCACAGTCCTCGCGGTGGCCGTGCCGTTGCACGTCGTGCTGGCGCAGGTCGGCTGGTACGAGCGCTACCAGAGCTACCTGATCGTGCTCGGTGTGGTGTTCTTCTGCTCGGTTGCCAACGAGATCCTTCCGGCGCGGCGCGACGTGGCCTCGGACGCGCGCACTGGCGTTGACGAGACCGGGCCCGCACCAGTCGATCAGCCACTGGCCGAGCAGCCGCTTGCGGGGCGCCCGGTGGCCGGCCGCCTCGCGGTCGTGGCCCTCCTCGCGGCGATCCCGTTCGCGCACTACAAGATCATGTGGACGTGGAAGGCGCCCGGGTCGTCTTTCGACATGTACCAACAGCACGTCCTGGCCGGGCAGTTCCTCGGGAAGTACTACGACGGCAAGCCCATCGCCACAGGCGAGCTCGGCTACATCAGCCTGCTCCACCGCGGTGGGATCACCGACCTCAACGGCCTCGGCGACTACGACGTGCTGCGCGCCCGCCAGGAGAAGCGAGTCACCCCGCAGTACTGGTCGGACCTGAGCCGCGCACGCGGCTTCGACGTGGTGGCCGTCTACCCGCTCACCCTCGGCTTCGACGTGCCCCGCAACTGGATCCTCGTCGGGACCTGGGTCTCCGACGGGCCGCTGTTCACCGCGATCGACACGCGCTTCCAGTTCTGGGCAACCACCCCTGAGGCAGTCGCGCCGCTGCAGACAAACCTGACCGCGTTCGCCTCGCACCTCCCACCGAACGAGCACCTCGTGCTCGACAAGCTGGCGCAGTACCGGGCCGCCGTCATCGCCAAGGGGGGCTGAAGGCCCTGACCGACGTGGCGAACGCCGGTCTACGCTCCGGCGATGGACTTCGCCTTCAGTGCCCGGTGCGACGAGCTGCGCGAGACGCTCCTCGCCTTCATGGACTCCCACGTCTACCCGGCCGAGGCCGTCGCCCGCGAGCAGATCCGTGCGTCAGGCGACCCGCACCACCACCCCGAGGTGATGGCCGACCTCAAGGCCGAAGCGCGTCGCCTCGGGCTGTGGAACCTCTTCCTGCCGCACCGCACCGAGTGGACCGACGGCCTCTCGAACCTCGACTACGCCCCGCTCGCCGAGATCATGGGCCGGTCACCGCTCGGGTCCGAGGCGTGCAACTGCTCGGCGCCCGACACCGGCAACATGGAGATCCTCACCATGTTCGGCACCCCCGAGCAGCAGGAGCGCTGGCTCCAACCGCTGCTCGAAGGCGAGATCCGCTCCGCGTTCGCGATGACCGAGCCGGCGGTCGCGTCGAGCGACGCAACCAACATCGCCTGCGAGATCCGCCGCGACGGCGACGACTACGTCATCAACGGCCGCAAGTGGTGGATCTCCGGCGCCGCCGATGCGCGGTGCGCGGTGTACATCCTCATGGGCAAGACCGACCCGACGGCCCCCATGCACCTGCAGCAATCGATGGTGCTCGTCCCCACCGACACGCCAGGCATCACGAACGTCCGGTCGCTCCCCGTGTTCGGCTACCTCGACCAGGAAGGGCACTGCGAGCTGCTGTTCGAGGACGTGCGCGTCCCGGCCAGCAACGTGCTCGGGCAGGAAGGTGGCGGCTTCGCGATCGCCCAGGCCCGCCTGGGGCCGGGGCGCATCCACCACTGCATGCGCGCCATCGGCGTCGCTGAGCGTGCCCTCGAGCTGATGTGCCGGCGGGTCACCAGCCGGGTCGCGTTCGGCAAGCCGCTGGCCGAACAAGGCGTCATCCGTGAATGGATCGCGGACAGCCGCATGGAGATCGAACAGGCCCGGCTCCTCACCTTGAAGGCCGCCTACCTGATGGACACGGTGGGCAACAAGGGCGCCCGCACCGAGATCGCGGCGATCAAGGTCGTCGCCCCGAACGTGGCGTTGCGGGTCGTCGACCGGGCGATCCAGGCGCACGGTGGCGCCGGGGTGAGCGACGACTTCCCGCTCGCAGCCATGTACGCCGGGCTGCGCACGCTGCGCCTCGCGGACGGCCCCGACGAGGTGCACCGTCGCACGGTGGCGCGCCGGGAGTTGCGTCGGTACGCGGACTGACCGTCAGTGGTAGTACCCGCCGCGCAGGTGGTCGGCCACCCACGCGGCCAGCTCATAGTCGCTGGCCGACACCACGCTCGACGCAGCCGGCTGTGGCGGGCACGGCGGTGCCTCGGCGACGACTGTGCCCGCGCCGATCTCACGTCCGGTGTGCAGCTCGAACACCCGCATGTCCACGCGCTCCGGGTACAGCGTGAATGCCACGCCGGCTGCGGTCTTGCAGGTCGGTCCGGCGGGCAGCGTGTCGCGCCGATGCGGGATCGCGCACACGAGCACGACGGAGTCTCGTCCGATGCCGTGGAGGAAGCCCTCACCCGGGTCGGGAGTCTTGTCACCCGACAGGAGGTTGACGCTCCCCACCAACGTCTCGCGCCGGTACCGGGGACGCACCACCTGGGCGTACTGGCGGTCGTCCCCTTCACGGAGCGGGTGGAAGTCCTCGACCGGCTCGAAGCTGTGCCCGTCGGTACCGACGGTCGAACAGAGTCGTTCCATCAGCGTGCCGACGTCGCTCAGGGCACTCCCGTCGAGGTCCGGGGTGGTGGTCCCCGTGTAGTCGGAGTCGCCCGGCATCGGGATGTGGCGCATGGTGAACCGCGGCGTGGTGGTGCTGGGAGTGCGCCCGAGGAACATGACGGCCACGAGCCCCACCGCTGCGAGCAGCACCACGCCGACGACGAGGGCCAGCCCCACGATCACCGCGACGTTGCGACCGGACGAACCCGGTGGCGGTGGCACGGCCCCGTAACCCCCGGGCCAAGGTTGATAGCCCGGCGGCGGACCAGACGGCGGCACAGCCCCGTGGCCTGACGGCCACGGCTGATACCCAGACGGCGGCACGGGCGGCACCATCGGGCCCTGCGAACCGGACGGAGGCGGGGTCACCTGAGGTTCGGATGGGCCTGGCGGGGTCGCCTCGCCGTCATGCATGCGCACCGCTCCTTCGAACGAGCAAGACCGCGCCACCCGCGCTTGCCGCAACCACGGACCCGAGGAGGATACCGAGGGTCGCGGCCGTCGCGAGGGGGCCTCCAGCCGGGTCGGAGGCGAACGCCAAGTCGGTCACGAACAACGACATGGTGAACCCGATCCCCGCAAGCAACGCCACCCCGACGAGCTCTCGCCAAGAAGCACCGCGGGGAAGGTCTGCAACCCCCACGCGCACCGCCAGCCACACCGTCCCGGCAACGCCGATCGCCTTGCCCGCCACCAGGCCAACCGCTACCGCAACGCCGACTCGCGCATGCCCCTCCCAGCCGCCGCCGAGCGCCACGCCAGCGTTCGCCAACGCGAACACGGGCACCACCACGAAGCTGCTCCACGGGTGCAGGCGCGCCGCGAGCCGCTCACCGACCCCCGGCGGCGCGAGCAACCCGAACGCGACCCCGGCGAGCGTGGCGTGCACCCCGGACTGCCACGTGGCGAACCACACCAGCACGCCCAGCGCCACGTACGGCCACGCCACTCTCACCCGTGCACGTATGAGCAGGGGCACGCACCCAACGCCGACGAGCGCTGCCGCCAGCCACTCCCACCGCAACGCACCCGCGTAGAACACCGCGATGACGACGATCGCGCCGACGTCGTCGACGATCGCCAGCGTCAGGAGGAACACCTTCAGCGACGGCGGCACCCGACGCCCGAGCAGCGCCACCACCCCCAGTGCGAACGCGATGTCTGTCGCCATCGGGATGCCCCATCCATGTGCACCGGGGCCGCCCGCGACGACGAGCGTGAACAGCAGCGCCGGCACCACCATCCCGCCCAGCGCGGCGACCGCAGGCAGCAACGCGGCGCGCCGGTCGCGGAGCTCGCCGACCGTCCACTCCCGACGCAGCTCCAGGCCGATGACGAAGAAGAACACGGCCATGAGCCCGTCGTTCACGAGGTGCACCGGCGAGGTCGCCTGCCGCCACGGCCCGACGAGCACCTCGAGGTGGCGGTGCCAGACCGATGAGTACGAGCCCTTCCACGGCGAGCTCGCCCACGCCAGCGCGACGAGGGTGGCCCCGAGCAGCACGATCCCACCCGATGCCTCGATCGACACGAACCGGCGGACGGCGTCGGCGACGCGCGCTCCCCGGTCGCGCCCACGACCGCCAGGACCGCGCACACCACCACCACGACGGGAGGCGCCAGGGCCCACCTCCCAGGCGCGGTCTCGTGCGGGGTCGGGGTCGGACACGGTTCCTCCGAGGGGTCGACGAAGCAGCCGCCGACCAGACTTCCCGGCACACCGGGTGCCATCCTACGGCGACGTGGCAGACCGCCGCCCGCCCGCCGTGCGAGGATCGGGCCATGGCGACTGCTTCTCCCGACCCCACCTCGCGCGGCACCGCGGTCGTGACCGGGGCATCCTCAGGTATCGGGGCGGCGTGCGCCGTAGCGCTGTCGGCGTCGGGGTTCGAGGTGGTGTTGGGAGCACGCCGCCTCGACCGGCTCGAGGAGGTTGCTGCGCGCTGCACCGGGCCCACCCGGGTCTTCCCCCTCGACGTCACAAACGACGCCTCGGTCGCCGCCTTCGTCCAATCCACCGGCGCCTGCCGCGTGCTGGTCAACAACGCGGGTGGCGCGCTCGGGCTCGACCCCATCGCACACGCCGACCTGGCGCTGTGGCAGCGCATGTACGACACGAACGTGCTCGGCACGCTGCGCATGACCCGGGCGCTGCTCCCGGCGCTCGAGGCATCCGGCGACGGACACGTCGTGCTGATCACCTCCGTCGCGGGCATCGAGCCCTACCAGGGCGGGGGCGGCTACAACGCCGCCAAGTTCGCTCAGCACGCGCTCGCCGAGGTGCTGCGTCGTGAAACCCTCGCGCAGCCCATCCGGGTGAGCGAGATCCAACCCGGCCTCGTCGAGACCGAGTTCTCGCTCGTGCGCTTCGACGGCGACGCCGACCGTGCCGCCGCGGTCTACGAAGGGCTCACCCCGCTGCGCGCAGAGGACGTCGCCGACCTCGTGGCATTCACCGTCACCCGACCCAGCCACGTGAACCTCGCCACCACGCTGCTCCTCCCCCGCGACCAGGCCACCGCGCGCATGACCCACCGCTCCTAGACACAGCCCTCCTCCTCCCCCGCGACCAGGCCACCGCGCGCAGGACGTAGGGAACGTCGTCCCCGCGTGCAGACCCGCCGGGCGGCTGCGCACCGCGGCCGGCGACGAGCCGCGAGACTGGGTGCCTCATGGATCCCGACCTCCCCTCCGACGACCCGGACGAACCCGACGACCCAACCGTCGTGCCCAAACCCGACGAGCTCCTCGCGCTGCACGACGTCACCGAAGAGATGTTCGAGACGCTGCGCGCCTGGTTCGACGTCCCGTCGAGCGTCACCCTCGACTTGCGCTCCGTCGACTCCGCCGTCACCGAACTGGGCGACCCACTCCTGATCGCGGCGATGGCCATGCGCAAGCTGCAGGCGCTCCACCTGCTCGCAACGCCGGGCGTGATGACCACAACTGACGTGGTGGTGAACCTTGTCAGCGACCTCGGACGCGCCCTCCATCAAGCGCCGGGCATGCGCCTGAAGGTGCAGGCCGCCGAGGCCGACTGGGATGCCGAGTTCGCCCGCCTTGCCGGAGGCAACCCGCCCGAGGGCCCGACCTCGACAGAGGAAGCGGACGAAGAAGCCGACCGCTTCGAGGCCCTCCACGGATGCCTCATCATGGCGGTGCATGCGGTGCTTCGGGTCAGCGACGGCGAGATCCGCTACCTCGTGTGAGGGCGGGGGCGGGGGCGGGGGCGAGGGCGAGCAGGCTCAGCGCGGCAGCACGAGGGCCGACACGCTCGTTCCCGTGGGCGCCGACGTGAACGTCACCTCGTCGGCCAGGTACTGCACCAACGGGATGCCCAACCCGCGCTCGTGATCGAGGCGCGTCGGGTCGTGCGCTGGCGGATGCGGTGCATCGTCGCTCGGCACGAACCCCTGGCCGTGGTCACGCACGATCACCTCGACGCCCCGGCGATGCGCACGGCACATGATGTGCACGAGGCCCGCCGCGTCGAGCAGCGCCGCGTCGAGCTGCAACCCGGCACGGGTCGCGCCGGCACGGCCGGCGCCCTCCTGTTGGCCGAGCACAGCCGCGGCGGCACGCCAGTTCGCTTCCATCGCGTTGGTGCACATCTCGGAGACGACAAGGCGCAGATCGCCGATGCGACCCTCGTCGAGGTCGGAGACGAGCGCTGCGGTCGCCCCGACGACGAGTCGCACCAGCGCGAGGTGCGTCGGACGGGACGGGATCGCGAGGGAGACCGGCCCGTCGGACATGCCGTCTCCCTAACCCGCCACCGCGTCTGCAATGGAGTGGTGCACCGAGAACACCGCGTCGAGCCCGGTCGCCACGAGCACCTTCGTGATGCGATCGTTCGTGCAGACGAGGCGCAGGTCGCCACCTGCGCTGCGCGCCCGCTTGCGTGCGCCGATCAGCACTCCCAGCCCGGTGGAGTCGAGGAAGTCGACGCTGTCGAGGTCGACGACCAACTGCGCCGAACCGGCACCCGCCAGCTCCAAGAACCGTGCCCGCATGCTGGGGACCGTCGCCACATCGACCTCGCCGCGCAACGCGACCACAGACCACGCACCGTGCTGCGACACGCCGAAGCTGAGATCCATCCCGCTGTGCTCCTTGGGTCCGGTCGGGGTTGTCGCGGCACGCCAGGTGCCACGAACCCTATCCGCCCAGGCACGTACCTCTGCTGCACGCCCGCGGCCGCAGAGCTGCGAGAGTGCACCACGTGACGACCGCGCGAGACCCCGCCCTGCGCGACCTGCTCGACGCGCTCCGCGAGCGCGACGCGCTCGTCCACGTGGCCGACCTCCCCGCGCGTCCCGCGCGCTACGGGGACACGAGCGCGCCGATCCCGTCGCAGGTGTGGGAGCGGCTCGGCGTGGACAACCTGTGGACCCATCAGGCGATCGCCCTCGACCTCGTGCGCGCAGGACGGTCCGTCGTGCTCGCGACAGGCACCGCCTCAGGTAAGTCGCTCGTCTACCAGACCGCCATCGGCCTGGCAGCCGACGCGGTTCGTGAGCGCGCCGACCCTCCTGGTCGTCGCACGTACGCGTCGAGGACCGGGCGGGCGGGGGCGTCGGCCACAGCCTTGCTGTTGTCGCCGACGAAGGCACTCGGCCACGACCAACTCCGCGCGCTCACCGACCTCGCCCTGCCTGGGGTCGTTCCAGCCGCATACGACGGCGACAGCACCCCGGAGGAACGCCGTTGGGTGCGCAGCCAAGCGACCGCGATCTTCACGAACCCCGAGATGCTCCACGTCGGGATCCTGCCGAGCCATGCCCGTTGGGCACCGTTCCTCCGCCGCCTGCGCATCGTGGTGCTCGACGAGCTTCACGTCCTGCGCGGCGTCTTCGGGAGCCACGTCGGCCACGTGGTGCGGCGCCTCCGTCGGCTTTGCACGCACTACGGCAGCGACCCCGTCTTCGTGTGCTGCTCCGCGACCATCGGCGACCCGGCGGTGCTCGCGACCGAGATCTGCGGGCACGACGTCGTGGCGGTCACCGACGACGGCTCACCACGCGGGCCACGCACCGTCGTGCTCGCCACGCCGCCGCTGCTCGACGTCGACACCGGCACGCGTGCATCGCTACCCCGCCTCGCGGCTGACGTCACCGCACAGCTCGTCACCGGCGGCCACCGCACCATCACGTTCTGCCGCAGCCGCCACCTCACCGAGGTCGTGGCTGCCGACGTGGCCCGCAAGGTGCCACCGGAGCTCGCCGAGCGGGTGCGGCCGTATCGGTCCGGCTACCTGGCGGCCGAGCGGCGAGCCACCGAGGCCGCGCTGGCCGACGGCTCCGTGCGCGCGGTCGTCGCGACGAGCGCCCTCGAGCTCGGCGTCGACATCGGCGGGCTCGATGCGGGAGTCCTCATGGGGTTCCCCGGCACGATTGCGTCGCTGTGGCAGCAGATCGGTCGGGTCGGCCGCGGTACCGACCCGTCCGTTGCCGTCGTGCTCGGCGGTCCCGACCAACTCGACCAGTACCTGCTGCACCATCCCGACGAGGTCTTCAGCCGAGCCCCCGAACCGGTGGTCGTGAACCTCGCCAACCCGGCGATCGCCGACCCCGAGTTGGCCTGCGCCGCCTACGAGCTGCCTATCAGCCCGGACGACATGCGCTGGTGGGGTGAGCTCCTTGACGAAGGGGTTCGGCGGCTAGTGCTCGACGACCGCCTCCGTCTGCAGCCGGGTCGCGGCCGCCAGGACGCTCGTGCGGTGTGGGCGGGCCGAGGCGCACCCGCGCCAGACGTCGGCCTCCGCAGCGGCTTCTCGCATGAAGTGCGCATCGCGCTCGACGACGGCACGTTGGTCGGCACCGTCGACGTCAGCCGCGCCGCGGCGGTTGTCCACCCCGGCGCCGTGTACCTACACCGTGGGCAGGCGTACTCGGTGCGCGCGCTCGACTACGACGAACGGGTCGCGCTCGTCGAGCCTGACGACGGCACGACCAGCACCCGGGCGACGAGCACGAGCGACCTCACCGTGTTGGCGGTCGACGATGAGCGGCCTTTCGGGCGCGGGCGCCTGTCGCTCGGGGCGGTGGCCATCCACTCCCAGGTGACGGGCTACCAACGCGTCGACGCCGACACGGGGAAGGTGTTGGCGCGCATCCAGTTGGAGCTCCCCCCGTCGACCCTGGTCACGCGCGGCTTCTGGTACGAGTTCGACCCCGACGACATCGCAGCTTCGAACCTGCACCAGGACGAACTACCGGGCGCGCTGCACGCGCTCGAGCATGCGGCGATCGGCATGCTGCCGCTGTTCACGATCTGCGACCGGTGGGACGTCGGGGGGATCTCGACCCCGCAGCTCGACGCACACCGTGGTGCCGTGGTCGCCGTCTACGACGGCTACCACGGAGGGGCGGGCATCGCTGAGCTCGGCTACGCCGTCGCGGACCGCCACCTTGCCGCGACCCTCGCATTGATCGAGGCGTGCGGCTGCCAGGACGGCTGCCCGTCGTGCATCCAGTCTCCGAAGTGCGGGAACGGCAACGAGCCTCTCGACAAGCACGGCGCTCGTGCCCTCCTTCGGGTGGTCACCCAACCGCTGCGCTAGCCAGACACGGGACGCGCGCCGCGCCGGGGCGAGCGCCGCGGCGGGGCGCCTCTGCACCGGGGCGAACTCCACGGCGGAGTCCCTCTGCGCCGGGGGCGAACTCCACGGCGGGGTCCCCCTGTGCCGGGCGCTTCACGGCACCGCCGAATCATGTGGGGCGCCACGCCCTGCCTCTGTGGGCATGGCCACGGCACCGACGACCTGGATCTCGTGCAGCAGACGACCGACGAGCGGAACCCGAGGGCGGAGCCGCACGCGCACGGTGGCTCGGACGAGTGTGCCGTCGCCGGGCACCGGGCCGACGCCCACGGCGACCTCCTCGCCGCGCAGCCCTGGTGCGGCCCCAAGGGCAACCGCGCGCGCGTCGACGGTCGGGTCCACCGCTGCGGCACGGGCACTCGCACGGGCGGCGACAACGGCAAGCACCTGCGCCCGCACGACAAGCGCGGCCTGCACGACCAACAGCAGGCTCACCATGAGGACGGGAAGGATCAGGGCGAACTCGACCGTCGCCTGGCCGGCAGCACGCGCGAGGTTGTCGGCGTCCGCGGGCTGCTCGGCGGCGGGAGACGCACCGCCGCCGCCACGATCCCCTACCGCGCCGCTCGCGCGACCCTCGCCGAGCCCACCGCGCTCGCGACGACGAACGAGTGACGGCGGACGCCGTCGGGCCATCAGCGCACCTGTTCGAGGAGGTGATCGAACACCCCATCGAAGAGCGCGCCGATCTTGCCCGACCCGGTCGCCCAGGCGACGAGCAGCAACGCGATGGTTGCCGCTCCGAGCAGGACGAGCGCGTACTCCGCTGTCGCCTGCCCACCGTCGTTGCCCGACTCGTCTCGCGACCGTCCACCGGCGGTAGAGACCGTCGCCGTCAGGCCGACCGCGGCAACGCCGAAGTGGACAGCCCGGGCGACCGCGCACGCCAACGAGCGAACGAGACACAGGAGCGGCACGCACAACGCCGCGCGTGCGGTGCGCGCAGCGCGCGCCGAGGCAGGGCACGCGGTGCGCCGGAGAGGGGGATCGGCCGGATCGGCAGCAGATCGAGCGGTGGCAGGGCTGAGGGGCATGGGGACTCCAGTTGGAGGGACGGTGAGCTGAGGGGAAGTGCCAGCGAGACGCTTCAGGGGCCGGACGGCAGCGATCGCAGCGATCGGACGGCGAGCGGCGCCACCGTCAGCAGCGCGAACGCGGGCAGCACGCACGCGACGAGGGGAAGCAGCAGGCGCACCGAGAGCCGCCTTGCCGCCGCCTCGAGCAACCGACTCTGCGCAAGGCGCAACTCGCCGCTCAAGCGCTCCAGGTTCGGGGCCAGGGGATCGCCGTCGCGTGTCGCGGCGAGCAGCACAGTTGTCAGCGGGCGCACGGCATCGCCGGCGTCTGCAACCAGTTCGCCGAGCACGTCCGCGAACAACCACCCCCCTGCGAGCCGCGCACACGCCCCGTCGACCGCGTCTCCCAACGGTCCGGGCACGCAACCCGAGACCGCCAGGAGCGCCTCGGCCGGGGTGGCTCCGGCGTGCACCCCGACGGCGAGCAGATCGACGAGCAACGGCATCTCCGCATCGATGCACGACGTGCGTCGCCGCAGCTTGGTGCGGGCCCGGGCCGGTGGCCACGCGACCCCGATCGCCACACACACGACCCCCGCGAGGGGGCTCCACGGGACGCACGCGACGGCAAGCAGGGCCATGCAGCCAAGCAGCACGTCGTCGGCGGGCCTCTCCGACGTTTCGGCTGTTGCCAGACCCACCGACCGCAGCGCGACGCGCACCGCTGCCCCGAGAGCAGCCAACGGGTTGATCGCCCCGGCGATCACCGCCCGCCACCGAGCTGCGCGGTGAGGTGCCGCATCCACAGCAGGCCAACGGTGTCGCACACGACGCCCAGCGCGACGCACGCCGCTGCCACCGGGTCGCGCACGGTGCTGCCGAACAGTCCCGGGTCGGCGGCGGCCGACACGGCCAGCACGCCGATCGGCGCGCACGCCAGAAGCAACGCCGAAGCCTTGGCCTGCGCGGCTGCGGCGGCGACCTCTCGCCGTGCCGCGTGGCGTGCTCGTAGCGCCCGTGCCGCAGCATCGAAACCACGGGCAGGGTCACCACCTCCCGCCCACGCCGCACGTCCGACGGCGGCCACGAGGCGCGCCGAGTCCGTCGCTTCGCGGCGCGCCCACGTGTCGAGCCCCTCAGCCAACGGCCCGTCGGCGCACACCTGCAGGCGCGTTGCGAGTGGGCCGCCCACCACTGAACATGCATCGTCGAGCGCGGCGTGCACGGCCAGCCCCGAGCGCACTCCTCGACTGACGAGGTCGAGCACCTCGACCAACGCGACCTCGTCGAGCCGTGCGGCTCGACGCTGCACCAAGCGCCGACGCACCCAGGGGCGACACGCCAGAGCGCACGCTGTCAGCAGCCCAACCGCCGCGACTCCCGTGACCGCCCAGGCGAGCCCAACCAACACCAACACCTGCGCCGCAACCGGAAGCGGTCGACGCCCGGTTCCCTCCGCGCCGGTCTCAACGCGCACGACGGGCCTCGTGTCCGACGCCCTGTCGACAGAGGGGAGGGTCCGCTCCGACGAGGAGTTGCCCGTCGCGCACGACATGGCGGACCCCGTCACGTTCGTTGCGCTCGACGAGCGCGACGGCGTCGATGCGCCGGGAGCCGTCCGAGCCGCGGGCAACGTGCACCACCGCATCGAGGGCGCTGCGGATCTGGACGCGCACCGCCTCGACTGCGAGGCCGGTCCCGGCCAACAAGACGAGGGTTTCGAGGCGCCGCAGCGCGTCGGCCGGGTCGTTCGCGTGGAGGGTCCCGAGCGTGCCCCGGTGCCCGGTGTGCATGGCCTGCACGAGATCGAGCGCCTCACCGCCGCGGCATTCGCCCACCACGATGCGATCGGGTCGCATGCGCAGAACGGTGCGCACCAGGTCGCGCAGCGTCACGCCGCCACGGCCGTCCGCGTTCGCAGGACGGGCTTCGAGCCGCACCACGTGCGGAAGTGGCAGGGCAAGCTCCGCGGTGTCTTCGACGGTGACGACCCGTTCGCGCGGGTCGATGGCGGCCGCCAGCGCGTTGAGGAAGGTCGTCTTGCCCGCGCCGGTACCGCCGCTGACCACGACGTTGGCGCGGGCCTCGACCAACGAGGTGATGCACCCAACGACGTCGGAGGGACCGAACTCGCCGAGGGCAACGGAACGGGTACGAAAACGGCGGATCGTCACGCAGGGCCCGTCGGGCGCCAGCGGAGCCAACACGACGTTCACGCGCGACCCGTCGGCGAGGCGCACATCCACGATCGGACTGCTGCGGTCGACGCGCCGCCCGGCGGCAGCGACGGTTCGCTCGACGAGGGCGTCGAGCGTGGCGCGGTCGACCACCACGCCCGAACGCACCACAGCGCCGTGGCGCTCGACCCATACCTCGCCGGGACCGTTGAGCATCACCTCGCTCACGCTCGGGTCGCCGAGGAGGCCGTCGAGGCGGCTTCCCACCAACGCCGAGGGCGTGCACGAGGGAACAGACGCGCGGGCGTCGGCACTCGAGCGCACGTCGACAGGCACCCGCCGCGAGGCGACACCCGTGGGCGGACCCAGGTGGGCGCCATGCGCGCCCACAGCACCACGACCCATCAACCGACCCCGCTGCACCATTGCTGCCCTCCCCGGGCGCGTCGAACGAACCGGGGGGAAGTCGGTGGGCAGAACCTACGGCTCGAAGGCGACGATCGCAACGGTCCAGATCGCGCCGCCGGTCCACATCGTCCGGTCGCCGCCAGCCCTTCTCACCGGGCCGTCGTCGCCCCGTGGGTCCGGTCGCGGTGCGGAGCGATCCCCATGTCGAAGTGGCGTCATCGCCTCACGGCCCTAAGCTCGGCTCCGTGGAGGCCGCCTTCTTCGACCTCGACAAGACGGTCATCGCACGAGCCTCCATGGTCGCGTTCGGTCCGCCGTTGCACCGCGCCGGGCTCCTGTCACGCTGGCTGGTCCTGCGGGCCCTCTACGCACAGTTGGTGTTCCAGTTCGTCGGGGCCGACGAGGAACGGATGGTCAAGATGCGCGAGGCCGTCCTGCGCGTCACCCGCGGCTGGGAACAGGCCCGCATCTCCGAGATCGTGCACGAGACGATCGACGAGGTCATCGAGCCGATCGTGTTCGCGGAGGCGCTCCAGCTCATCGACGAACACCGCGCCGCGGGCCGTCGGGTGTACATCGTGTCGGCGTCACCGGAGGAGATCGTCGCTCCGCTCGCACAACACCTTGGCGTCGACGAGGCCATCGCCACACGGGCCCGTCTCGACGCGGAGGGCCGGTACACGGGCGAGGTCGAGTTCTACTCCTACGGCCCGTTCAAGGCAGAGGCAATCCGGCGCGCGGCGCAACGCCACGGCATCGACCTCGGCCGCTCGTACGCCTACTCCGACTCCGCCACAGACCTCCCGATGCTCGAGGCGGTCGGGCATCCCGTCGCGGTGAACCCCGATCGCGACCTGCTCAAAGCGGCACGGGAGCGGGAGTGGGAGGTGCGCTACTTCGGGCGCCAGGTCCGGCTGCGCGACCGCATCCCGCAGGGTCGCACCGTGCCGATTGCGGTGGCCGGCGGGGTCGGGCTCGGCGCGGCCGGGGCCGTGGCCGCGGCGGCATGGCGCCGCAAGCGCTGAACGCACGGCGACACCGCCCGCTCCGCCGGGCGGCCCGAGAGCCAGATCTGCTCGACGCGTGTGGCACCTGACACCCGCGGGACACCGGCCGGAACGGGTGCCTATCATGGCCGACCATGAAGAAGCTGCTCATCCTCCTGGTCCTCGTCGCGCTCGGTGCGGTTGCTGCCAAGAAGTTCGCCTCCGCCTGAGTCCGACCCGTCTGTAGCGACACCGGGCGACCTCTCGCTCGGTGTCGTTGCGCGTCCGGACGAGGGCGCAACGCCGCACGCCGGCGCAACGCCGCACGCCGGCGCAACGCCGCGCAGGTACGAACGCGATCGTCACGCGGACGACTCACGCGTCAGGCCGCGCCCGGTCAGTGCAGGAAGTGCCGTTCCCCGGTGAACACCATCGCCAGCCCGAGCTCGTCGGCGCGCGCGATGTTCTCGTCGTCGCGCATCGCGCCACCAGGCTGGATGACCACCGCGGCACCTGCCTCCGCGGCCGCCTCTATGCCATCCGCGAACGGGTAGAACGCGTCGGAGGCACACGCGCCCCCGACAGCCCGGGTTGCGGCCTTCGTGGCCGCCAGGAGGCCCGACTCCACGCGGTTCTGCTGCCCGGCGCCGATGCCCCACGCCGTGCGGTCCTTGACCAGCACGATGGCGTTCGACTTCACCCAACCGACGAGCCGCCACGCCAGCTCGGCGTCCGCCCACTCGGCGTCGGTCGGTTGCCGTCGGGTCACCACGCGCCAGCTGTCGCGAGCCGCCGCAAACCCATGGGCGTCCTGCACCAAGAAGCCGCCGCCGATCTGGCGAAGCTCCAGGGGCTCGGTGGTGGGTGCGGGCGCAGTCAGGATGCGGGTGTTCTTGCGTCGCCCGATGAGTGACTCGACGACACCGTCCTCGTAGCCCGGGGCGATGATCACGTCGGCCTGCGCCGCAGCCACGATGTGCTCGCACGTCGCCGCATCTACGGGGCGGTTGAGCGCCACGATGCCCCCGAACGCGGAACGGCTATCGCAGTCGTAGGCACGCTGATAGGCATCGGCAAGCGACAGGCCGACCGCGACGCCGCACGGGTTCGCATGCTTCACGATCACGGCCGCCGGCTCGTCGTCGAGGTCGTGCACGCAACGCCACGCGGCATCTGCGTCGTACAGGTTGAGGTAGCTGAGCGCCAGGCCCGAGTGCTGCTCGATGCCGTCCCACCACGACGTCGTGTGCATGCGGCGGTAGCGCGCCCCACGCTGGTGCGGGTTCTCGCCGTAGCGGGTGATCTGGACCTGCTCGAGAGCCAGGTGCAGCGTAGTCGGGAGCTCTGCCGCGTCGGGCCCGGTCTCGTCGAGCCACGACACGATCTCCGCGTCGTACGCGGCGGTCGTGGCGAACGCCTTGCGCGCCAGCGCCCGGCGGGTGTCGGCACCGATCGCACCGTCCGCGCGCACCTCGTCGAGCACCCGCTCGTAGTCGGCCGGGTCGACGACGACTGCCACGTGGGCGAAGTTCTTCGCCGCGGCACGCACCATCGCCGGCCCACCGATGTCGATAAGTTCGATACCCGGCTCTGACCGGAACGGGTACAGGTTCACGACCACCAGATCGAACGGCTCGATGCCGTACTGGTCGAGGTCCGCGCGGTGCGACGGGTCGCTCGGATCGGCGAGGATGCCGCCGTGCACCTTCGGGTGCAGGGTCACGACCCGATGGCCCAGGATCGCCGGGAAGCCGGTGATGTCCGCGGTGTCGGTGACCGTGAGGCCCGCGTCACGCAAGGCCTTGGCAGTCCCGCCACTCGACACGAGGTCACACCCTGCGGCCGCCAGGCCCTGGGCCAACTCGACGATGCCGGACTTGTCGTAGACGGACAGCAGCGCTCTCACGGGGTACCTCGATCGTTGGATGGGTTCGAATCTGTCAGGTCTGTGGCTGGCGGCGCGGCCGACGCAACGACGCCGTGCCGTGCCGATGACGCCGGTGCCGACGCGGCCGTCGGGGTGGGCGAGGGCAGCAGCGACGGGTCGGCGAGCACCGCGCGGATGGCGGCCGGGTAGAGACGGCGCTCAACTTCTTTGATGCGCTCGTGCAAGGTCGCTTCGGTGTCGTCGGGCAGCACCGTCACCGCCTCCTGGGCCAGGATCGGCCCGGTGTCGACCTCGACGCCTGCGACGTGGACCGTGCAGCCGGTGACCTTCACGCCGTACGCGAGGGCATCTCGTACGGCGTGCCAGCCCGGGAACGACGGCAACAACGCCGGGTGGGTGTTGAGCAGGCGTCCACCGAAGCGGTCATGGAACGGCGCGCTGAAGACGGTGCCCCAGCCTGCCATCACCACCAGCTCGACCCCGCGTACCACCAGCGCATCTGCCACCTCGGCGCTGTAGGCGTCGCGGTCGAACGACGCACCGAACGACCGTCGTTCGACGAGCAGCGTGTCGAGACCGGCATCAGCCGCACGGCGCAGCGCCGCGCACGGCCGGTCTGCCGCGACCAGCACGACGGGCACATCGGCGGCCAGGATGGCGTCCAGGACGGTCCCTGTTCCTGACACCAGCACGGCCACTCGCACGGCGGCCGACGCTATCCGGGTACCGTTGCCGACGACGAGCCGAGCGCACGACAGGGGACGCCAGGTGCACAAACCCAAACCGGTCCGGGTCTTCCTCCTCCTCGCGGCGGCCCTGGGCACGATCTCCGGGTTCCTTCCGTGGCTGAGCTACCCGGTTGGGGCCGGGCCGTCGTACAGCGCACTGAGCGGCCAGCTCTTCCCCTTGGCGACCTGGGCACCCCTGGCCTGCCTCGCCGCGCTGCTGCTCGGCCTGCTCGACACGTTCAGCCCCGACACGCTCCCCGACGAGGTGCTTGGGTTCCGGATCATCCAGCTCGTGACCGTGTGCGGCCTCATCACCACGCTTGTGGCCGTCGGCATGGTGCAGCTCGACCTCTCCTACGAGACCGGCTTCGGAGCCGTGCTGAGCTTCCTGTGCGGGGTGAGCATCCTGTGCCTCGCGCTCCTCGAGGAGCACCAGCGCCGCGCAGGCACCACCACGGGCACAGACCTGCGCGAGGTCCCCGCCACGGCACCACGGGGCGGCAAGAAGGCCGGCGTGTCGGGCGAGGCCGGGGGAGGCACCGCCAACCCAGACGCCGAGGACGAGGGCGGGGGCGGGCGCGGGGGCGGGGACGAGGATGCGGCGAGCGACAACCCGACCGATGCCACGACGACCGACGCGGCAGCAGACGAGAACCCACACCCGTCCACGACACCCCTCGGGGCAGCGCGTGAGAGCTCGACGAGCTCTGAGTGGCCGGCGCTACGTCAGGGCACCGACGACGAGACGACCTGATCGCCGCGCCGCTCCGATCGCGCGGGCACGAGCGGGCAGGCGTGACGATCAGGCGTGACGATCAGGCGCTGAGGCCCGCCACGATCTCGACCATGAGCTCGCCCGCCTCGGTCGGGTTCTGACCGACATTCACCCCAGCGGCGCGCAGGGCTTCCATCTTGGCGGCCGCGGTGCCCTTGCCACCCGACACGATGGCGCCCGCGTGGCCCATCTTCTTGCCGGCCGGGGCGGTCACGCCGGCGATGTACGACGAGACCGGCTTGGACATCTTGGTGGCGATGAACTCGGCGGCCTCTTCTTCGGCCGATCCACCGATCTCGCCGATCATCATCACGGCCTTGGTCTCCGGGTCGGCTTCGAACGCCTCGAGGCAGTCGATGAAGCTCGTGCCGGGGACCGGGTCGCCGCCGATGCCGACGCACGTCGTGACACCGATGCCCTGGAGCTTCAGCTCGTAGAGCGCCTGGTAGGTGAGGGTGCCGGAGCGGCTCACGATGCCCACCGACGGCTTGCCGGGCTGCGGCGGGAGGGCGATCTCGCCGGCGGTGATGCCGATGTTGGCCTTGCCGGGGCTGATGATGCCCGGGCAGTTCGGGCCGAGGATGCGCACGTTCGGGTGCTCGCGACGCACCTGGTTGTAGAACCAGGCCTCGTCCTGTGCGGGCACGCCCTCGGTGATGACCACGATGAACTCGACGCCACCGGCCACGGCGTCGAGCACGGCGGCCTTCACGCCGGGGGCCGGGATGAAGATGCACGAGGCGTTGGCGCCGGTGGCAGCCACGGCGTCGGCGACGTTCGCGAAGACCGGAATGCCCTCGACGTCGGTTCCGGCCTTCTTCGGGTTGGTGCCGGCCACGACCTGCGTGCCGTACTCCTTGTTGCGCAGACCGTAGAAGCGGCCCTGGGAACCGGTCAGGCCCTGGTAGACGACCTTGGTGTTCTCGTCGACGAAGATGCTCATAGCGGGGTTCTCTCTCTCGTACTCGGGCTCGTCGGGACCTAGCGCTGCGCCAGCTCGACCACGGTGCGGGCAGCTTCGAGCATGGTGGGCTTGCTGATGAGCATGTCGGACTCGTGGGCAGCGAGGATCTCGCGGCCCTGCTCTGCGTTGGTGCCGTCGAGGCGGATCACGATCGGGCTGTCGATCTTCACCCGGCCGAGCGCGGTGACGATGCCGTTCGCCACCTCTTCACCCTTGGTGATGCCACCGAAGATGTTGATGAAGATGGCCCGCACGTTCGGGTCGTTGTTGATGACCTCGAGGGCACCAGCCATCACCTCGGCGTTGGCGCCGCCGCCGATGTCGAGGAAGTTGGCGGGCTTGCCCCCGACCTGGTTGACGATGTCGACGGTGCTCATGGCCAGCCCGGCACCGTTGGCGATCACGCCCACGTAGCCGTCGAGCCCGACGTACTGCAGGCCCTTGTCGTGTGCAGCCTGCTCGCGCTCGTCACGCACCTGCGACGCCTCGTACTCGGCCCACTCGTGGCGGAACGAGGCGTTGTCGTCGAGGGTGACCTTGGCGTCGAGGGCGTGGACCTTGCCCTCGGGGGTGAGGATGAGCGGGTTCACCTCGGCCAGGTCGGCATCGCCCTCGGTGAACGCGGTGTACAGCTTGCCCAGCAGTTCGACCGCACCCTCGGTGGCCTGCGGGTTGAGCTTGGCGGCGGCGACCCAGTCGCGCACCACCTGGTCGGACAGGCCCTCGACCGGGTCGATCCAGATCTTGGCGATGGCGTCGGGGTCGCTCTCGGCGACGGCCTCGATCTCGACACCGCCCTGCGCGGAGAGCATGCCGAGGTGCTTCTTGGCGGCACGGTCGAGCGTGAAGCTGGCGTAGTACTCCTCGGCGATGTCTGACGCCTTCTCGATCCACAGGCGCTTCACGACGTGGCCCTTGATGTCGAGCCCGAGGATGAACTCGGCGTGCTCGCGGGCCTCGGCGGTGTTCGACGCGAGCTTCACGCCACCGGCCTTGCCACGGCCGCCCACCATGACCTGGGCCTTCACCACCACCGGGTAGCCGAGACGGTCGGCCGCCGCCACGGCGTCGTCCACCGTGTCGGCCACCTCGCCGGGCGAGACGGCGATGCCGAAGCCGGCGAAGAACTGCTTGCCTTGGTACTCGAACAGGTCCACGGGTGAAGCCTCCGTGAGGTGGGCTGGGTGCGGGTCGCTGGGCGATACTACGCGGGTGCCCCCTGCACCCCCCCAATCCCAGACCGCGGCGCGCGCCCGCATGACCGACACCGTCGCACCTCGCCTCGACGCTCGCCTCGGGGCTCGACGATGAGCCCGGTCGCCCCCTCGTCGGGGCACGCCAGCCGGGCGTTGCTCCTCGCGTTCGCCACGATCCTCGTCGGCATGGCTGCGCTGTGGGGAGCGAGCGTGCTGCTGACCAACCGCCACAACGGTCGGGCCGGGACGCGCCAACTCGGCGGCATCGTGAAGCTCGGGTCTGTCTCCAAGCTCGCCGAACAGATCGACACCGCCCGCCAACCGATCTTCTACCCGGACGTCTCCGGGAACCACGAGCGCGACCTGTACCTGCAGCATCGGGGCCGCGATCTCGGAACGGGGTGGTCCGCGTTCCTGGTGGCCGTGCCCGACGCCCCCGACGGGTGCATCTGGAAGTGGAACGACGGACTCGACCGGTTCGACGCCTCGTGCGACAGGTCGCGCCACGCTCCCGCCGACGGAGCAGGGCTCGTCCGGTACCCGGTGACGGTGCGCGACGACCACGTCGAGGTCGACCTGCGCTCGAACACCCCCGGCCCGGGCACGGTCGCACCGACGTCCGACACGGGAGCCGGAGTCTCGACCACCGGCGGCCAGCCGTAGCGCCGCCTGCCACCCGACCCGATGCCTGCCAGCCGACGGGTCACCCACAGCGTCGGCTGCGACCCGACCCGGTACCTGCCACCCGACCCGGTGCCTGCCAGCCGACGGGTCACCCACAGCGTCGGCTGCGACCCGACCCAACGCGGCTCGATGCGCGTTCTACGCTGCGCACCATGACCGAGCAGATCCTGGTGGTGGAAGACGACCCCACGATCTGGCGTGGCCTGCAGCAAGCGCTCGGCAGCCAGGGCTACGCGCTGTCGTGGGCCGCGACGGCCGCACAGGCGCTTGAGCTCGCCACCCCGCCCGACCTGGTCCTGCTCGACCTCGGGCTCCCAGACCTCGACGGCATCGAGGTCTGCCGGCGCATCCGCCAGCGCCACCCCCTCACCACGATCGTCATCCTGACGGCGCGCACCGACGAGATCGACATCGTGATCGGCCTCGACGCCGGTGCAGACGACTACCTCACCAAGCCGTTCCGCCTCGCGGAGCTCCTCGCGCGCATCCGAGCGCACCTCCGCCGGCGCGACACGGAGGACGAGACCGAACGCATCACCGTGGGCGACCTCATCATCGACGTCGCAGCGCACCGGGTGCTGTACAACGGAGACGAGGTCGACCTTCGCCCGAAGGAGTTCGACCTCCTCACGCTGCTCGCCGCGGACGCCGGAAGGGTCGTCGAGCGCGATCGCATCATGAGCGAGGTGTGGGACGAGCACTGGTTCGGGAGCACCAAGACACTCGACATGCACATCTCGGCGCTGCGCAAGCGCTACCCCGAGATCGGCGAGCACATCACCACCTTGCGCGGGATCGGCTACCGGTACGACTCGCCGTGAGCCGACGCATCTACCGCGTCATCATGATCGCGACCGCGTTGGCGCTCGTCGCGTTCGGCATCCCGCTTGCCGTCGTGGTCCGCAAGCTCAACCAGAACGAAGCGGTGGTGCGCCTCGAACGAGAGGCCGCCCGGGCGAGTCTGGACGTCCGGTCCGCCGAGGTGTTCGAGCGTCGCACCCCGCCCTGGAGCACCACGTCGAAGACGCACAGCTTCGGTGTCTATGACACTGCAGGGCGCCTGCGCCTCGGTCGCGGCCCCGACATCGGCGACCTCGTCGTCCAGCGCGCGTTGCGCGGCGACCCCACGAGCGGAACCGTCGACGGCCAGCTCGTGGTGGCCCTGCCCATCTCCAACGACGACCGCGTCTTCGCGGTCATGCGGGCCGGCATGCCCGAGAGCGAAGTGCGCGAAGACGTCGTGCGCACCTGGGCGCTGATGGCCTTCCTCGCCACCGCGATCGTCGTGGTGGCGGCATCGGTCGGGCGATGGGAAGCGCGCCGCCTGAGCAAGCCGGTGGAAGAGCTGGCGGTGGCGGTGACTCGCCTCGGAGACGGCAACTTCACCCAACACACGACACGTTCGGGGGTGCCCGAGATCGACCAGGCCGCGACGGCGCTCGACGCCACCGCTGATCGGCTCGGGCGGCTTGTCAGCCGCGAACGCGCGTTCACCTCGGACGCCTCGCATCAGCTCCGCACCCCGCTCACCGGCCTGCGACTCCAACTCGAGAACGCGCTGCTCCTTCCGCCGGCCGAACGCGAAGGCCCCGTGCTGGACGCGCTCGCCGCGGCCGAACGACTCGAAACGACGATCGCGGACCTGCTCGCACTGGCGCGCGACACCGGCCCCGAGCGCGACGCGATCGATGTCGCCGCGCTCGTCGTCGCCGAAGCCCCTGCCTGGCGTCGTGCCGCCGAACGGGTCGGACGGCCGCTGCACACCCGCACCGCTGAACCGCTCCCTCCTGTGCGGGTGTCTCCCGCCGCGATCCGGCAGATCCTCGACGTGTTGGTGACGAACGCGCTCGAGCACGGCGACGGCGTGGTGACCGTCGAGGTGGCCGAAACTCCCGGCGGGGTGACGGTCGACGTCGTCGACCAGGGGCCTGGCGTCGCCGGTGACCCCGAGGAGGTCTTCCGGCGGGGCGCCCCGGCGAGCGACGTTGAGCCCACCCCCCACGCTCGAAACGGAAACGGAAACGGCTCACGTGACCGCACCGGCCAGCGGCGCCAGGAACGGCACGGGATCGGGCTGCCACTGGCCCGTTCGCTCGCCGAAGCCGAAGGCGGCCGGCTCGTCCTGCGCCACAGCGGCCCGGGCCCCCGCTTCACGCTGCTGCTCCCCGCCGCCGAGGACCGCGCCCACGAAGGCCACGTCTGAACCATCCCCGATCCGGCGTGACCGAACTCGCTGTCGCTCCAACGCCGTCCGCTTCAGCCTCCCCCGCTGGCGCGCTACTGCCGAAGGCCCGCCTGTCGCGACGCCTCAGTCGACGAGGTCTCGGGCGAGGCGTGCCGTGAGCGTGCGCAACGCGTCCGCATCGCTGACGACAACCCCCGCGCGCGCCGCGGGTGCGACCTCGGCAGCCGGAGGCTCGACGACGACGAGGGCAGTCAGCCGACCATCATCGGTGGTGGCGAGGTTCACGGCCGCCGCCACGGTGCTCTGCGGCACCGGACGCACCTGACCAGACGGAGCATCGTCCATCGAGGAGACGAACGCCGCGGCCTGCGCGCGCGACACACGCGCCAGGCTGCTCACCTCGTTGACGGCACCGCCGAGCGGCGCGCCGTGGGTGGTGCCCGCGACCACGAGGGTGAGGCGCTGCGCGCCGAAGAGGAAACGACACACGACCCGCACCGCGTCGGGGTCGGACGTGCTGTCGCTCGCGTCGGGGAGCTGGGCGCGCCGCTCTCCCGAGTCGCGGTCGTCGGGGACGAACCCTTCGGCGGCGTGCGCAGGATTGCCCTGATCGGGGCTGACGACGCCCGTGTAGTGGAACGGACGCAACGCGGCCGCGACGTCGACGGGCAGCGGGCATTCTGCGCCCCCTCCCGCGACCCGTTTCGCCAAGGTGCGCAGGGTGGCGATCGACGTGCCGTCGACAGGCGCGCCGCATGCGCTCAGGCTGAGCGCCGCAAGGGCGACGACGGGCCCCAACGCGGCCACGCCGCGCCGGGCTCGTCGCGTGCACCGACGCCGCGCACCTGAGCCCGCTGGGGTGGGGTCGGGTGTCATCGCTTCTCCAACGGGGCCCAGGCGAGCAGGAGCTGCTTGTCGCCCTTGCCGCTGAAGTGCACACGTGCCTCGGCCTTGTCGCCGCTGCCGGAGATGTCGACGATGACGCCCTCACCGAAGGTCGGGTGCACGACGTCGTCGCCGACGCGCAGCCCGAGCGATTCGGCCCCGCTCGGCACCGGCCCCCGGGGCCGGAGGGCACCGTCGACCTGGCGTTCTCGCGCGGCATCGCGGCGGCTGGAGGCGCCGAAACCTCGGTCGCCACCACCGAACCCCCGGTCGCCGAAACCTCGGTCGCCACCGCCGAACCCCCCACGCGACGGGCGGCGATCACCCTCGATCGTCTGCACGAGCCCGCTCGGGATCTCGTCGAGGAAGCGACTCGGCGGGTTGTACTGCGTGGAGCCGTACAGCGTGCGGCACCACGCGTGCGTGACGTAGAGCTGCTCGCGGGCACGGGTGATCGCGACGTAGGCGAGACGGCGCTCCTCTTCGAGCTCGTCTGGCTCGCCCAGCGAACGCAGGTGCGGGAAGACGCCGTCTTCCATGCCGAGCAGGAAAACGATCGGGAACTCGAGGCCCTTCGCCGCGTGGATCGTCATGAGCAACACCGTGCTCGTGTCGCCACCACCGGGCTCCTCGGGCAGCTCGTCGGTGTCGGCGACCAGGCTGACCTGTTCGAGGAACTCGTCGACGGTGGTGAACTCTTGTGCGACGCCGATCAACTCGGCGAGGTTCTCGAGGCGACCGTCGGCTTCGACAGAGGCCTCGGCCCGGAGCTCGTCGAGATAGCCCGACGTCTCGAGCGCTGCCTCGAGCAACGGGGCGGGGCCGTCGTCGCGGCGTGCCGCCAGCGCATCGAGAAGCTCGAGGAACTCGTCGATGCCGCGTACCGCGCGGCCGCTCACCCCGGCCTCAGCGGCCCGGCGGAGCCCGTCGACGAACGCGAGCCCATGGGCGCGCGCCCATGCGTCGAGCTTGCCGACGGTGGTGTCACCGATGCCGCGCTTGGGGACGTTCAGCACTCGCTTCAGCGACACCTCGTCGATGGGGTTCACCGCAGCCCGCACATATGCCAGCGCGTCTTTGACCTCGCGTCGATCGTAGAAACGAGTGCCGCCGATCACCTTGTAGGGGACCCCTGCCCGGAAGAGCGCCTCTTCGAGCACGCGACTCTGTGCGTTCGTGCGATAGAAGACGGCGACGTCGCTCCACGGTCGGTGCTCGGTGGCGTGGTGGTGCGAGATCTGATGCGCGATCCACTGCGCTTCGTCACCCTCGTCGTCGGCGTGGTAGCGGACGATCGCCGCGCCCTCGCCCTGGTCGGTCCACAAGTCTTTGGGCTTGCGCCCCAGGTTGTTGGCGATCACGGCGTTGGCCGCGTCGAGGATGGTCTGCGTCGAGCGGTAGTTCTGCTCGAGGACGAACACTGCCGCTTCGGGGAAGGCGTCTTCGAACTCCAAGATGTTGCGGATGTCTGCCCCGCGGAAGCGGTAGATCGACTGGTCGCTGTCGCCGACGACGAACACGTTGTGGTGCGCTGCGCCGAGCTGGAGCACAAGCTCGTTCTGCACCCGGTTGGTGTCTTGGTACTCGTCGACGAGCACGTGGCGGAAACGTTGCTGGTAGTGCGCCAGCACGTCGGGGTTGCGCCGGAACAGCCGCACCGTGTTGAGCAGCAGATCGTCGAAGTCCATCGCCCCGGCACGCGCCAGGCGCGCCTGGTACTCGGTAAAGACGTCGGCGATGCGCCGCTCGAAGAAGGCCTCGGTCTGCGCGGCGTACTCGACTGCGTCGAGGCCGTCGTTCTTCGCGGCGGAGATGGTGGCGTGCACCGACCGGGGCGGGAATCGCTTGGGGTCTATGTCGAGGTCGCGCAGCACGTAGCCCACGAGGCGCACCGCGTCGGACTGGTCGTAGATGGAGAAGCCCGTCGGGAAGCCGAGCGCCGCCACGTCGCGGCGCAGGATGCGCACGCACGCCGAGTGGAACGTGGACACCCACATCTTCTGCGCCACGGGCCCGACCAATGCGCCGACGCGGGCGCGCATCTCGGCCGCGGCCTTGTTCGTGAAGGTGATCGCGAGGATCTCGAACGGCGAGACCCGCTCCACCCCGACGAGGTGCGCGATGCGACGCGTCAACACCCGGGTCTTGCCAGAACCTGCGCCAGCGATGACCAGCGCGGGACCACCCGGATGCAGCACGGCGTCGGCCTGCACCGGGTTGAGACCCGCGACGAGGCCGTCGGGTGCGCCGGAAGGGAAGGCGAGGCGGGCGTCGCCGAGATCTGACATTCCTCCAACCCTACCGACGGGCACCGACAGCCCCGGTCGGCACCCGGTCGACATCCGGTCGACAGGGACACCGTCGACCACCCCCCACGCGGCAGAATCGTACGGAATGGGCGACAGCGAGGAGGTCGACAACGGCCCGGGGGCTCGAGCCCCGTCGCGTACCTCGCGGCGCCTGCGTCGGGCGGTGCTGCTCCTCGGCACCTTCCTGGTGCTGAACCACCTCGTGCTGCCGCAGCTCACCGGTGCTCGCGCCGCACTGCACACCCTGAGCGACGTCAACCCTGCGTTGCTCCTCGCAGCCCTCGGGCTGGAGCTGGGTGCGCTCGCGGCCTACGCACAGTTCACCCGAGTTGCGATTCCGCCCCAGCCTGCGCTCGACCCACCGAAGCCCCGCCTCGCGACACTGCTGCGCATCCAGCTCGCCACGAAGGCGGTCACCAACCTCATTCCCGGCGGCAGCGCGGCCGGGTCCGCGGTCGGGTATCGCCTGCTGCTGGGTGCCGGTGTACCCGGTGGTGACGCCGCCTTCGCCCTGGCCACCGTCGGGCTCGCATCCGCGGTCATCCTCAACGCGATCCTGTGGCTGGCGCTGGTGGTGTCGATCCCGCGTGGCGGCTTCCAACCCGCGTACGTGACCGCGGCGATCGTCGGGCTGGTCCTGCTGACCTTGTTCGCCGCGCTGGTCATCCTGCTGATGAAGGGCAGGCGCTCCGCCGATCGAGCCGTGACGGCGATCGCCCGACGCCTCCCCTTCCTCGACCCCGACACGGCCTCGGCGGCGCTGCACCGGATCGCCGACCACCTGCACGAGATGGCGGACCGGCCTCAGGTCATCCGTGGGGGCATCGGCTGGGCGACCGCGAACTGGCTGCTCGACGCGGCGAGCCTGTGGGTGTTCCTGTGGGCGTTCGGCCCCCGGGTTCCCCTCGACAGCCTGCTCGTGGCCTTCGGGCTCGCGAACGTGCTCGCCATCATCCCGCTCACCCCCGGCGGGCTGGGCTTCGTCGAGGCCGCGCTCACGTCAACGCTCGTGGGGTTCGGAGTGCCGGCTGCCGAAGCGGCGGTCGGCGTGGTGACCTACCGGCTCGCGGCGTTCTGGCTCCCCATCCCGCTGGGTGCCCTCTCGTACGCGTCGCTGCGCGTCGGCCCGGCACCGCTGGGCTCCGCCCGGCACCGTCGTCGCATGCGCTCGCTCGCCGAGGATGCGTTCGCAGAGGAGGCACGCTTGGCGGCCAGCGAGGGGCTCACGCCGGCGTCGACCGAGGACTGACCACGCTCCCGCAGCGCGATGCCTCTCCAGGGTTCGCGCGGCAGCGGACACGCCGCCGACCGCGCCGCTCAGGAAGCTTCGAGGCGGTGCAGCAGTGCCACCAGCTCACTGGCGGGCACCGGCCGAGCGAAGAAGTAGCCCTGCACCGAACGGCAGCGGATCTCCCGCAAGAAGTCCGCCTGCTCCCGGGTCTCGACGCCCTCGGCGACGAGGTCGAGGTCGAGCGAACGGGCAAGGTCGACGACGGCACGGACGACTGCGTCGTCCTCTGCGCGCTCACCCAGGCCCGACACGAACGACCTGTCGATCTTGAGACCACGCACCGGGAAGCGGCGCAGGTAGGTGAGGGACGCGTAGCCGGTGCCGAAGTCGTCGAGCACGAGCTCTGTCCCGAGCTCGACGAGCTCCCGGATCGCTTCCACGACGGAGGGCGACTCGGCCATGAGGACCGTCTCGGTGATCTCGAGGGCCACCTGCTTGGCGGGCACGTCCCAACGGACCAGCGCCTCGCGAAGCGCGTCGACGAAGCCGGGCTCGTCGAGCTGGCCAGCGGACAGGTTGATGTGCACCCGCAAACCCGACCACTGCGGATGGGCACCGGCGAGCTCGCTCAACTCGCGGATGGCCTGTTCGGTCACCCAGCGCCCCAGGTGCACGATCAGGCCCGTCTCCTCGGCGATCGGGATGAACAATCCCGGCCCGATCATCCCGCGCTCCGGGTGCTGCCATCGGACCAACGCCTCGAGAGCGCCTACCCGTTCGTCGGCCAGGCGGAGAAGCGGCTGGAAGTGCACCTCGAGCTGCTCGTGCTCGAGCGCGTGCGCCAACTCGCGGGCGAGGTCGGACCGTTCACGGGCCTCGGTGCGCATCGTTGCGCGCACGACCTCGCGTCGCGCACGACCGCCTGCCTTCGCACGCGACATCGCCACGTCCGCGTCGCGCACCAACGCCTCGGGGTGGTCGGCCCCCGACGTCGACACGGCGACACCGATGCTGGCAGTGAGTGCCACCTCTGCCCCGCCGACCAGCACCGGGCGCGCCGCGATGGCGTCCGCGATGCGGTCTGCGACGGCGAGCGCTCGATCTTCGTCCAGCAGGTCGTCGAGCACCACGACGAACTCGTCGCCTCCGAAGCGAGCGACCGAGTCTGTTCGCTCGACCGCGCCGACGATTCGCTGGGCGACCTCTCGCAGCACCGAGTCACCGACGTCGTGGCCGAAGTGGTCGTTGACGTCCTTGAATCGATCGAGGTCTGCGTACAGCACCGCCACGAGCTGCTGGCGACGTTGCGAACGCAGCAGCGAGATCTCGAGCCGGTCGAGCAGCGCGGAACGGTTCGCCACCCCCGTGAGCTCGTCATGGGTGGCCTGCCGTACGAGCGCCGCCTCGGCATGGGCACGCTCGACCGCGACGGATGCCAGGGCCGCGCACGCCTCGTCGACCGCGGGTGCCGGCAGCGGCTCGCGGTCGGGGTCGAGGTCGAGGGTGAGGATGAAGCCGAGCCTGACTCCGCTGCGCACCGAGTCGAGCGGGACCGCACTCAGGGTCACGGCACCGAGCGCGCGCAGGCGAGCCGCCAACAACTCGTTCGGCACCTCGTCGACGTTCACCGCAACCCCCGGCGCGTGGTCGCCGAACAACCAGCTGTAGCTCCCGAGGTTGAGTCCGTCCACCAGGCCGGTGGCCGCTTCGCCCAGGCTCGGTGCTGCGCCGAGCTCCACCGGGGGGATTCCCCCGTCGGCCTCGCCGGTGAGGATGACCGCGCACCGCAGCGAGAGGCGCGGTCCTTCCCGCAGACGCGCGACCTCCTGCAGGGAACTCGCAAGGGTGGCTCCTCGAGCGACGAGGTCGAGCACCCGGTTCTGACCGTCTACGAGACGCTGCGCCTCGCGCCGCTTGCGTGCCGCGACGAGAGCCTCACCGAGGCGCACGAGCTGCCCCAACGGCTCGCGCCGCCCCTCGTATGCGAGCCGCTTCCAGCTCAAGCCGATGATGCCCGACTGGGCCTCTGGCGGGCCGATGCGCACCCATGCCAGCGACTGGTTCTGCAACTGGTGCATGAGTCGCTGCTCGGCGCTCCCCGAGTCGGGAAGGTCCGACACATTGCGGATGAGCAGCACCGGGTCCTTCGCCAGCGTGTCGGAACCGAAGCGGAACTCCCCGCGACGCACCCGTCCGCTCCGGTCGAGCTCGGGCGGGTTGCCCGGACCTCGCCATTGGTGGATGAGCTCGATCACGCCCGGAACGACGGTCGCGCAGACGTACGCCACGTCGGCGTCGAAGTGCTGCGCGACGAGCCGCAGCGTGTCCTCGGCAGTGGCATCGAGATCGTCCACCGATGCCGCGAGCAGGCGTTCACAGCAGCTCGACAGCAGCGCCTCGAAGGCGAGCCGATCCGCGGCCTGTTCCGCTGCCAGCCGCCTTGCTTCACGCAGTTCCTCACGCGCGGTGAGGTCTTCGGGCAACCACAGGACCTCATCGGGGCCACATGGCATGCAGCGTGCGCGGATCGTGCGCAGGCGGTCGCCGACCGGCCGCTCGTACGTCACCTCTCGAAGCTCGGCGGTCGCGAGTGACTCGACCAGCGTGGCGTCGACGAGTGCGACGACGTCGGGGGGGAGCAACGTGGCGACGGGGACGGGGAGGCGTCCGACCAGGTCGTCGAGCTCACTTCGCACCACCGGGAGCAACGTTGCGTCGATCCCGGCCCAGGCGCCTGTGATCATGCCGTTGCGATGGATCCGAAAGAGCGGGCCGGGGAGGATGCCCAGCAGCGCGGCGGCGAGGTCGTCGGCACCGGAGCCGACGACCTGCGGGTCTCGTTGCGGTGGATCCTGCCCTTCCCCCATCGGTCCACCCCCCATGGCCGCGCGCAGTCTGCTTCAGGAATCGGTTGGCAACAAGCGAGGTTGTGACAGCATCACGACGTCGACCTGCCTTCGGGACAACGCGCGGTGACCTGCCCGAACTGACCACCGGCAGCACCCGGCTGATCCCCGGCGGCGCCGAAGGTTCCCGTGGCGATGTAGGTGTCGCCCGTGATGGTCACCAGATCACCCGTGGCGGTCGGGTCGCGCGGGTCTCGCCACGTTGTGCCGGTCTGCAGGCGATAGCGCTGCGCGGTGAGCCCGAGGTGTTCGACCCCGTCGTCGACGGTCGTCGTCGTCGTCGAGTCGGCCGGTGCGGTGGAGGTGGGTGACGGCGCCGCCGTCGTCACCGCCGACCCGTTCGGTTCGCCCGTGTCGATCCCCGGACCGGCCGGCCCAGCCGAGCCGGCCTCCGCGACATCCATGCGCACCAGGACAGATTGGGTGATGGTCACCGGGCCGGATCCGATCTGCGACTGGTACTGCGTCACCGCGACCGTGAACAGCTTCCCCTCGGTGTGGCCGTTGCCGTACAGGCCCCAGTTCCGTTCGGACACCTGAGAGGCCTGGGCACCCTCGGTCTCGGGAGCGGAGTCGTTCGCCACCGGGCCCGTGCCGCAGTTGACCACGTCGAACTCGTAGCGAGCTCCACCGAGGATCAGCACGCCATGACCGGGCGCGGGCGACTCGCCGCTGAGGCGATACGGCGAGGTTCCACCCGGACCGTCGTCGGTGCTCGCTTTGCTTCCGCTGCAGCCCGCAAGGCCCACCACGCACGCCCCCACGAGGAGGGTGCGCAGGACCGGGCGTGCTCGCACGAGCCGCCTCGTCACGCGGCCGGACGCCCCGCGCCAATCCAGCCGAACGATCCGCCGAGGTACAACGATGCCGTTCGCACGACCGCACCCGTATGCGGCGCGTGCACCACCATCCCGTCTCCGATGTAGAGCGCCACGTGGTCGATGGTCCGTGCCGAGTCGCCGTAGAACACCAGGTCGCCGGGGCGCAGCGACGACAACGGGATGTGCAGGATCGTGTCGTATTGGTCCTGCGCAACCCGGGCGATGCCCACGCCTGCCTGCGCCCAGGCGTAGCGGGTCAAACCCGAGCAGTCGTAGCCCACCGTGTTCGCCCCCGGGCCGAACCCGAGCGTCGGACCCTGCAGTCCGCCACCGCCCCACGAGTACGGCACGCCCTGCTGCGACATTGCCGCGTCCGCGGCACGCTGGCCCGTTCCACCACCGCTCGCAGGCGGGGCCGGCGGTTGCGGTTGCGGTTGGGGTTGCGACGTGGTGGGTGGCGCCGACGAGGTCGGAGGCGACGTGGCGGGCACCGTCGTCGACGCCTGCGAGGCGAGTGTGGTGGTCGGACCACCGGCCACGGTCGTCGCCGGAGCAGGAGGTTTGCCGACGACGGTCGTCGGCGCCTGAGGGGATGTTGCCGGCGCTGGTGCCTGGCCCGGCGAGGGAGCGGCATCCGGTGGGGCGCCGAAGCGAGCACGGGCCGCGGCTTCTGCCTCCTGTGCCAGCTTGACCTGCTGTGCCTGGACCGCCATGGCCAGCTCGCCGTTGACCTGTGCCTGGATGCGCTCCTGTTCGGCGGTCAGATCCGCCGCCTCACGGCTCTTCTGTTCGATCGTGGCGCGCTCGGCGTCGAGGTCCTTGCGAGCCTTGTCGAGCGTGGCGAGGTCCTCATCCGCGATGCGGGCCGCAGCCTGCATCCTGTCGATCAGCGTCTGCCGATCGCCGAGCGCGATGTCGGTGTAGCCCTGGCGGCGGCCCAGTTCGGCGGCATCGCCGCGCACGACGAGGTCGAAGTCGTCCGTGCCGCCGCCGTTGACGTAGGCGCCCACGGCATAGCGCGCCAGCTCGGCTCGACGCTTGTCGCGCTCTGCCTGGGACCGGGCGAGGTCGGATCGGGTCGTCGCGACCTGCGCCTCGAGCTCCTGCGCCCGAACCTGGGCGGCGTTGAACTGCTCGGCAAGGCGGCCGCTTTGGCGTTCGAGCTCGTCGAGGCGCTGAGCGATCTGCCGAGCCTGGGCCTGGAGGTCCGCGACCGGGTCCGCGGCGGCGCCCCGTGACGCGACAGGGCCGAGCAGGCCAACCACGAGAGCGACACAGCACGCCACAGCGGCACGCGGCAGACGGTGCGCGAAACGAGGCGCGTGCGGAGGCTGGTGACGAGGTCGGGGTGTCCGCACGGCTGCCTCCTGTCTCACACGTCGTCGCGGCGGTCGATCTGTGCACGCGCGAAGCGCGCGATGCACCATCAGGATCGTCGGCCGAATGTGCAGGGAGTTGAGCCAGCGAGGCACCGGGCCACTACGAAGCGGAGCGGCCCGCTACTCCCACTCGATGGTGCCCGGAGGCTTGGAGGTGATGTCGTACGCGACCCGGTTGACGCCGTCGACCTCGTTGATGATGCGGTTCGACAGCTTCGCCAGCAGGTCGTGCGGGAGGCGTGCCCAGTCCGCGGTCATGGCGTCTTCGCTCGTCACCGCACGCACGATGATCGGATGCGCGTAGGTGCGCTCGTCGCCCATCACCCCGACGGAGCGGATGTCGGGCAGCACCGCGAATGCCTGCCAGATCTCACGATCGAGGCCTGCCAGGTGCAGCTCCTCACGCACGATCGCATCGGCGCGCTGGAGAATCGCCACCTTGTCGGGCGTGACCTCACCGATGATGCGCACTCCCAGGCCCGGGCCTGGGAACGGCTGCCGCCAGACGATCTCCTCGGGCAGACCGAGCTCTTCGCCGAGGTGGCGCACCTCGTCCTTGAACAGTGCACGCAACGGCTCGACGAGCGCGAACTCCATGTCGTCGGGCAAGCCGCCGACGTTGTGGTGGCTCTTGATCTTGGCGGCTGCCGAGGTGCCCGACTCGATCACGTCGGGGTAGAGCGTGCCCTGCACGAGGAAGTGCGCGTCCTCGATGCCGGCCGACGCCTCCTCGAAGGTGCGGATGAACAGCTCACCGATCGTCTTGCGCTTCTCTTCCGGGTCGGTCACGCCTTCGAGGCGAGCGAAGAACCGGTCGGACGCCTCGACGTGGACGAGCTCGATCTGTTGGTGCCTGCGGAACGTGTCGACCACCTGCTCCGCCTCACCGGCGCGCAGCAGGCCGTGATCGACGAAGACGCACGTGAGCTGATCGCCGATGGCCTTGTGCACCAACGCGGCGGCGACGGCCGAGTCGACACCCCCCGAGAGGCCACAGATCGCACGCCCGGTGCCGACCTGGGCGCGAATGGCAGCGACCTGGGTCTCGATGACGGAGCTCATCGTCCAGCTCGGCGTGCACCCGCACACCTGGAACAAGAAGCGCTTGAGCATCTCCTGGCCGTGCGGCGTGTGCACCACCTCCGGGTGGAACTGCACGGCGTGCACGCGACGCTCGACGTGCTCCATCGCAGCGACGGGTGCCTCGGGCGACGAGGCCGTCACCCGAAAGCCCTCTGGCGCCGACGTGATCGAGTCGAAGTGGCTCATCCACACCGCTTGCTGGGACGGCGAGGCAACCTCACCGGAGAACAGCACGGCGTCGGCGTGGAGCACCTCGAGGTCGGTGCGGCCATACTCGCCGCGCCCGGTGTTGGCCACCGTCCCGCCGAGCTGCTGCGCCACCAGCTGTGCGCCGTAGCAGATGCCCAAGACCGGGATGTCGAGGTCGTAGACCGCGTCTTCGATCCGCGGACTGCCCGGGACGTGCACCGACTTGGGCCCGCCACTCAGGATCAGCCCCGCCGGGCGCCGTGCGGCGAGCTCGGCGGGCGTGATGGTGTGCGGCACGATCTCGCTGTACACGTGCGCCTCACGGACGCGGCGAGCGATCAGCTGCGCGTACTGGGCGCCGAAGTCGACGACGAGCACGGGACCATGCGGATCGGAGATCGGATCGACGGCCATCTCAGCGATCACCCCCTCGGCACACGACCAGCTCCGCCTTCTGTAGCGCCTTGAGGGTGCCGTACCCGCCCATCGCCATCGCAGCCCGCATGGCGCCGAACAGGTTGGTGCGGCCGTCGCCGTCGAGCGCAGGGCCGAGCAACACCTCTTCGAGCGTGCCGGGCGGCTCCGCGACGTGCACACCCCCGCGTGCAAGCCGCTCGTGCGCTGCGCTCTGCGACCACCACGCACCCCGACCGGGTGTGTCGCTGGCGGCAAGCGGCGGACCGAGCAGGACGGCATCCGCGCCGCACGCCACCGCCTTCGCGATGTCGCCTCCGGTTCGGATGGGACCGGCCGCGATCACCTGCACGTAGACCCCGGTCTCGTCGAGGTGACGCATGCGGGCGGCGCGCACGTCCGCGATCGCCGTCGCCTGCGGCAAGCCGATGCCCAGGACCTCACGGTTCACCTCGTCGGATGTCGCCGCGCTGCCGACCAGCACACCGGCCGCGCCCGTGCGCATGAGGTGCAGCGCCGCCTGGTAGCTCGTACAGCCGCCCACGATGACGGGGATGTCGAAGCGCCGCACGAACGTCTTGAGGTTCAGCGGCTCGGGGTTGTCGCGCGCAACATGCTCGGCCGATACGACCGTGCCGTGGATGAGCAGCAAGTCGAGCTCGGCTGCGGCGATCACGTCTGCGAGGTCGACGGTGCGTTGCGGCGTCACCGCACCGGCCGATACCACCCCAGCGGCGCGGAGCGCACGGATGCGCTCCTGCACCAGCTCTCCTCGGATCGGCGCCGCCAGCAACTCACGCAAACGTGCAACCGCTCGCTGCGGAGTGAGCGGGAGGACCTCCTCGATGAGTGCCTCGGCGTCATCGTGGCGCGTCCAGAGCCCTTCCAGATCGAGCACCGCGACGCCCCCGAGGCGGCCGATCTCAACTGCGCTGGACGGGCTCACCAACGCGTCGATCGGCGCCGCCAGGAACGGCAGGTCGAAACGAAACGCGTCGATCTCCCAGGTGAGATCGACCTGATCCGCGTCGCGGGTGCGGCGCGTCGGCACGATCGCGATGTCATCGAGCGAGTAGGCCGGGCGGGCGGTCTTGCCCAGCCCGATGTCGGCCTCGGCCACAGCGGTCCTCCTGGAAGGGGAAGAGCCGATGATACCGGCTCACCCCGAGCGCTCTGCAGCCCGTCGGGTCGGGTGGGGCGGCGCGCCGATCAGTTCATCGAGGGGTCACCGAGCGCGTTCGCGAACCAGGCCAATCGACCGGGCTGGCGTCGCAGGACCTCCGACCAGAGGCCCTTCGGCTCTGCCGAGAAGACGTCGGAGCGGGTCGCGTCGAGCACCCACCACGCACCCTCGTCGAGCTCGCCCTCGAGCTGCCGCGGCCCCCACCCCGCCGAGCCGGCGAACAGGCGCACGTCACGTGGTACGTCGCCGAGCTGTTCGGGCGACTCGTACAGGTCGACGGCGACGACGTCGTCGACGATGGGGTCGCCGCCGGCGTGCCCGCCCGAGCGGGCAGCTGACGAGGCGTGCGAGGCAAGGCCGATCACGTTGTCGAGATCGACCGGCCCGCCCAAGAACAGCAGCGGCGGTTCGCTCGCGACACCCTCCCAAGCCGGCAACACCTGACCAACCGGCGTGACGCTGGGACGGTTCAGCACGACGCCGAGGGTGCCCTCGTCCGCGTGTGCGAGTACCAGCACGACGGTGTGCTCGAAGTTGGGGTCACCAAGGCTTGGCGTCGCAACAAGGAGGCGACCCCGCAGGTGGCCCGACACGCGACCGCTCGTGAGCCCTCAGCCCTTCAACGACCGCAAGATCTGCCGGGCGATCGTGGCGTTCATCTGGTAGACGGCCGAACGGCTCGCGTCTCGCGCCAGCTTCACGACGCTTCCGCCGGTCAGTTCCTCGACGCTGTCGAGGCCGTCGATGAGGGCCTGCTTGGTGGTGTCGGTCGCCTTGTAGCCCATGCCGGTGAGCGCCTTCACCACTTCGCTCTGCGCGATAGGGCTCGGGGCAGACGAGGCGATCACACGCAATGCATCTTTGGTGAGCTCCGCACCTTGCTCGATGGCTTCGGTGGCGCTGAGCTGACCTTCTTCCTCACCCTCGATCGAGGCCAACCAGCGGCGGACCTTCACCACCAGCTCACCATGGGTCTCACCGTCGAACGAGAGCGTGGCCATACCCGCCACGCTAATGCGAGGGCGGCGCAGATCCGACGATGTGCGCACTCGTCGACGGCGAGCGGTCAGGCACGCCCGTCGTCATGCGCAAGGGTTGCAGCAAGGCCGGGCGCCATCGCCGCCATGCGCAACCGGGTGGCCTGAAGGTCCGCGTGCGTGTTCCGCCGGTCCTCCACCACCAACAGGTAGTAGTCGGGACCGAGCGGACGCAGGATGAGATCGGCGTTGATGGTCGAGATCACGAGGTCTGTCACGTCGCCGAGCGGCCCATCGGCCAGCCCCGGACGCTTGGTGCCAAGCACGCGCACGACGTCGCTGAACGACGCCACCAACGTGGCGGGGTCGATCGTCGGGTCGATGCTGTTGCTGACGAGCTCGACCTCTTCGTCCACCCGCACGACGCTCACCGCGGAGGCCGCTGGCAGCGACTTGGCGAGCGCGAGCACGAGGCCCCCGACGTCGCTCGGGCTCGACATCCGGCCCCCGTCGGCGACTTCGCGGTTGAGCATCTGACGAGCGAGCGGCCAATCGGACCCGTTGCCCGACACGTTCGGGGGTGGTACGTCGTCGAGCGGCGAGGCGGGACGAGGCGCTCCGTCGTCTGCTGCGACCCGCGTGCCCTGGCCACGGCCGCGGCGGGAGGGAGGAGAGGCGACCTCGTCGAGTGGTGAGGCCGGACGGTTGGGGTCGACGGCCGGCGGCGCGGCCACCTCGGGCGCAGGGTCGACGGCCGGCGCATCCGCGGACCCTTCGGCCTCGTCCACCGCTGATGGTGCAGGAGCGGCACTGCCCGCTTCGCGAGACGCCTCGGGGTCGGGCCCGGCACCCTCGCCTGGCCCCGCGGACGGCTCAGAAGCAGCCGCGGGCTGCGCTGCCGCAACGCGATCGGAGCGCGGATCGTCGACCGTTGGGGCAACCTCGGGCGACGCCGGATCGACCGCACGCTGGGCCGTCGCAGGCTCCTCGACTGGCGGCTGGTCTGCTGGCGGTTCGTCGGCTGGCGGCTGGTCTGCCTTCAGCTCGTCGGCTGGCGGCTGGTCTGCCTTCAGCTCGTCGGCTGACGATTGGTCTGCTGGCGGCTCGTCGGCTGACGGTTGGTCTGCCTTCAGCTCGTCGGCTGACGGTTGGTCTGCCTTCAGGGCCGCAGCGGGTGCGTCATCTTCGGGCTCGGCTCGCGGGGCAACGGGCGGGGCTGCCGGCACCTCGGCCTCGTCCAGCGGCAGCGTGGCCGCGGCAGGCGGAGGCGAGGCGGCGATGGGCGCCGCATCGGCCGACGTGTCCGCTCGGCTCGGAAGCTCGTCCTCGGTTGGAGCGGCCGCGCCAGGGGCGGCTCCACGGCGGCGCGGGCCACCCGAGGAGACTCGGGGTTCGGGGCGAGGTGCGGTGCGGGCAGGACCGCCGCGCATCTCGTCGAGCAGGCGTCGACGCGCAGCAGGCCCCGACTCCACGAGTGACACCGGCGCAGCCGCTGCTTCTGCCTGCTCCTCGACCGCCGGGTCGGAGGCTTCGTCTGCCTCGGGCGGAGGCGCGACGCGACCCGACGTCTCGTCCACCATCTCGTTGAGCGACTTCATCGTGAAGCGCTTGCGTTGTGCCCCGCCGCCAGTTGGCGGGTCGTCGACGTCGGACATCGGTCTTGCCCCCAGGGTGATCGCCCTTCCCATCGTCACCTGACCTACCGGACTTGACCAAACGCGGGGTGGGTTCCTGAGCGACTCAGGTCATAGGATGGGCCGATCACCCCTGGCCCAGGAGGAGCCCCCGCATGGATCGCCCCCGGAACCCGTTCACCGAGGTGGCTGACCAGCCAGGGACCTACGGCGCCAAGTTCGCCAAGGCCGGGCTCACGTTCGACGATGTGCTGCTGATTCCTGCCGAGTCCGACGTCGTCCCCGCACACGTCGACACCCGCACGCGCCTCACCCCGCAGATCGAGTTGGCGCTTCCGATCGTGTCCGCGGCGATGGACACGGTCACCGAGTCACGCCTGGCAATCGCCATGGCCCGAGCCGGCGGCATCGGCATCGTGCACCGCAACCTGTCGATTGAAGACCAGGTCGACGAGGTCGACAAGGTCAAGCGTTCGCAGTCGGGCATGATCGTCGACCCGGTCACGCTCCCACCCGACGCGCCGGTCGAAGCAGCGCTCGAGCTCATGAGCCGCTACCGCATCTCGGGGGTGCCGATCACCGACCCCGATGGGCGCCTCGTCGGCATCCTCACCAACCGCGACCTCCGCTTCGTCGACGTCGTCGACCAGCCCATCGCGAACGTCATGCGCGCCGCCCCGCTCGTCACCGCCAAGGTCGGCACCACGCTCGAGGAGGCGAAGGACATCCTCTGGCAGCACCGCATCGAGAAGCTCCCGGTCGTCGACGACGACGGCTTCCTGCGTGGGCTCATCACGGTGAAAGACATCAAGAAGCGCACCCAGTACCCGCACTCCACCCACGACGAGCAGGGCCGCCTGCGAGTGGGCGCTGCCGTGGGTGTCGGCCCCGACGCAGTCGAGCGTGCCGAGGCGCTCGCCGCCGCGGGCGCCGACCTGTTGGTCGTCGACACCGCACACGGGCACAGCCGGGGCGTGCTCGACGTGGTCAAGGCGGTCCGTGACCGCTGCGACGTCGAGGTCCTCGCAGGCAACGTGGCCACGCCCGCGGCAACAGAGGCGCTCATCAGCGCAGGCGCCGTCGGCGTGAAGGTCGGCATCGGGCCAGGCTCGATCTGCACGACCCGCGTCGTCGCCGGCGTCGGCGTCCCCCAGATCACCGCCATCTACGACTGTGCAGAGGTGGCTGCTCGCCACGGCGCGACGATCGTGGCCGACGGTGGCCTGCAGTTCTCCGGCGACATCGCCAAGGCAATTGCCGCCGGTGCCGACTCCGTGATGCTGGGCAGCCTCCTCGCCGGGGTCGACGAGAGCCCGGGCGAGGTCGTGTTGCACCAGGGCGAGCGATTCAAGGAATACCGGGGCATGGGTTCGATGGGCGCGATGAAGACCCGCTCCTTCTCGAAGGACCGCTACTTCCAAGGCGACGTCACCGACACCGACAAGCTCGTACCCGAAGGCATCGAAGGGCGCGTCGCCTACAAGGGCCCCGTCTCGAACGTGCTGTTCCAGCTCGTCGGTGGCCTGCGTGCGGCGATGGGCTACTGCGGAGCCGAGACCATTCCCGACATGAAGGCGCACGCCCGGTTCGTGCGCATCACCTCCGCGGGCCTGCGCGAGAGCCACCCGCACGACATCACCATTACGAAGGAAGCACCCAACTACCGCTTGGGTTGACAGCGCCTTCCTCGACGCCCGAACCCGGCGTCGCCCCGCTGCGTCACCCTGACCCCGCGGCATCCCTGACACCCGCGGTGGCCCTGTGGCGACAACCCGGCGTCGCCCGCGTACACGGCATCCCTGACACCCGCGGCGTCCCTCGTGGCGACATCACGGCGTCGCCCGCGCTGCGGCCTCAGGCGTGGCCGAGTTCTCCACGCCCGACGGTGCCCGTGAGGAAGCCGAGCAACTGGCGCAACATCGCCGCGGTTGCCCCCCACAGGGTGTCCTCGGGCAGGCGGAAGAACACGATCGGGTGCTCGCCGCCGAACAACGGCCACAGCTCCTCGTAGTAGGCCGACGGGTCGAGCAGGTCGGCAAGGCGCACGTGGAGAATCGCATCGACCTCGGCCGGGTTCGGCTTGAGCTGCGTCGGCCGCCCAGGGAGCACCCCCACGTACGGCACGATGAACGACCCGCTCGAGATCGTCGAGAGGTGGTCGAGCTCACCGATCACCTCGACCGACGACGGATCTAGCGCGACCTCTTCGTGCGCCTCCCGGAGCGCGGTGGCGAGCAGGTCCTCGCCCGCTTCTTGCCCGCCCCCAGGGAAGCTCACCTCACCCCGATGGGAACGTAGCGCCATGGTGCGGCGGGTGAGGACCACCCATGTTTCGCCGTCGAGCTCGTAGAGGGGTGCCAGCACCGCGGCCGCGCGCCGCACCTCACCGCCGCCTTCGCGCGGAGATGCGACGGGTGGACCAAGGCTCGAGAACGTGGCGCGCACGGCGTCGAGCGTGACGGGCGCGGTCGGTGCGCCGAGCACGCTCCATGGAGCCTCGCTGCCTTGGCGGGCATTCGCCGGGCGCGGGATCACCTGCCAACCGGCCGTCGGGCGACCGGCGAACCCGTCGGCAGTGGCCGGTGGCGCCATGGGGCCGAAGCCTACGGCGCCTCGCGAGGTACAGCACCCACCCGTCCTGACCAGCATTCTCGGCACCGATTCGGTGCATCCCGCGCCTTCTCGGCACCGATTCGGTGCATCCATGGGCAATATCGGTGCCGAGAACAGCGAGGAAGCGGGGAAGCGGGGCCCGGGCGGGGCGGGAGGCGAGGGGGGACGCGCAACGGCCGGCCCCGAAGGGCCGGCCGTCGACGACGAGGGTCAGGGGCGGATCAGTTGGCGCGGGCCTTGTACTCCGCCGTCGCCATGATGGCCTTGATCTGCGTGAGCAGCTCGGCGTCCATCTGGCTCTTCTGCGACTGGCTCTCACCGCGGTACGGCATGAGCGGCGCGAGCGCATCCACCTCTGCCTGCGTCGGGGTACGACGCAGGAACTCGAGGATCAGCAGGTCGGCCTTCATGGTCGGCATCTGGACGGTCTCGTACTCCGCTGACTCCGAGAAGAGCAGCATCACGTCACCGCGGCCGATCCGGTTCTGGTTCAACATGCCGAGCCAGTACTGGTAGCCGCCCTGGTCGGGTGCCCGGTGCAGCACGTTGTTGTAGATCAACGTCATGAACCCGGCGTTGGTCAGGTGGCCGTAGGTGCCGATGAACTCCTGCGACTGTGCGAAGTACGACGACATCGACGACAGGCTGAGCCCGTTCGTGCGGTGCAGCCCGGTCCAGTAGTTGATGCCGCCGTAGTCCGGGATGCGCAGGAAGTACGCCTGGTAGAGGCGGCTGATCCCGAACAGGTCCTGGAAGGGGCCCATGTTCCACATGAAGAACGCCACGTCGGCGCAGCTGTGGCCCTGGCTGATGTAGTTCGTGAACACCTGCATCTGCGCCGGGGTCGGGCTGTTCACGCCGAGCATGTCGGCGTAGAGACGCTTCACGCAGTTGTTGGCGGACGAGAAGGGCGCCCACTGCTGCGGGGTGAGCGTCGCCGACTTGGGCGACTCGACGCCAGGTCCGTTGGAGTCGTACGGCGTGACCGTGAAGGTGTAGCCGGTGTTGTTGACCAGCCCGGTGACGGTGGCGGTCGCACCCGATTCGGGCCCGGCCGTGGCCGCCGCGACCGTGACCGTCTTGTTCACGGTGTTGCCGATGTACGCCGTGATCACGTACTGCGTGATCGGTCCGACGAGCGCCACCCGCGAGGCCGTCCAGCTCAACGCCACCTGGGCGTCACCGGTCACGCCGTTCGGCTTGGCGGCGGTCGGGCGAGCGGAGGTGTAGTTGAAGGAGCTCGCCGCGGACGTGCCGAGGACCTGCCCCTGCGCGTCCAAGGCGGACACGGTCCAGTAGATGGTCGTGCTCGGGATGGTCGCCTGCGGCGCCCACGAGGTGCCGTAGGTGACCTTGTTCTCGAACGGGCTCGCCAGGTTGGAGTTCACCGAGGTCTGGATGCGGTACGACACCGCGCCCGGCACCGAGCTCCAGGTGTAGAGCACGGTGGGTGAGCTGATCGACTGCCCGGACGTGGGCGTCAACAGCGTGGGCGCACCGGGGACGACGTTGAACGTGCGACCGGTGCTCCACCCACCCGCAAGGTTGTTCGCGTCGACCGCACGCACCCGCCAGGCATACGTGCCCGCCGGAAGCGACTGGAAGGCGTTACCGCCCTGGGTCGCGGTGTACGCGGTGAGGTCGGTCGTCTGGGTGCGCACCAGGTTGGCGGAACTCCAGTTGGTGTCGCCGTTCTTGTAGACCTCCACCGTGTACTTCGCGGCGAAGGTCTGCGCGGCCCACACCAACGACGGCGACGCACTCACGTTGGCGCCGTTGGACGGCGAGGTGAGCACGACCGCCGGCGTGCGCTTGGTGATCGACTGCACCGGGCTCCACGTGAGGTAGTTGCCGGTGGCGTCACGCGCCTGCACCCGCCAGTACAGCGGACCGTCGGGATACGTGCGGTGCTTGATAGCGGTCGGGATGGACCCGGAACGGTAGGGCGTGTACGAGGCCTGGTCGACTTCGTAGTCGTCGACCAACGACGCGTTCGAGAAGGTGGAGTCGCGCGCGACTTGGATGTGGTACGTCATCGCTGCGACGTCATTGCCGGGCACGCCGCCGTAGCCGTCCCAGCAGAAGGTCGGCTGGTTGTCGACCGTCGCAACGCCGGCAGCACCGCACGCGTCGTCGGCCACCGGGGTCGGCGAGGTGGGTTGCAGGGTATGCGCGCCCGCGATGGCAGGCGAGCGCTTCTGGAAGGCCCAGACGCTTGCGCCCGGTGCAGTTTCGTTGGGACCGCAGATCAGCGCTGAGGTCTTCCAGTCTCCACGACAGGCCTGTACGAACCAGTAGTACGCCTGCCCGGCCTGGTTGTCGGGGAGCGCTTCCACCGAGCGCATCTCGATGCCGCTCGTGAGGTACTGGCGCACCTTGTTGGTGAAGCCGGAGTCGTTGGCGATGATGACCCGATACGTCGACGCACCCGGAACCTGCGCCCACTGCAGCAGCGGCGTGGACGGCTCGGTGCTGCATTGCGCGTTGGATGGTACGCAGTTGGTCGGCCCCGTCTGTTGCACCGTCGTGGGCCACTGCACGGAGATGGGGATCAGCGCCGAAGTGGCGATCTCGTTGTTGGCGCTATCGATTGCCGCGATCTGATAGGACGCATCACCTGCCGGCTGCACGGTTGTCGTGGTGAACGCCGCCGTGTAGGGGAAGTAGTCGTCGTTCCCTTGGCCGCGGTTGTCGTTGCCAAGCAGGGTGTAGATGAGTCCGCCAGCAGCGAACCACCGCACCTCGTAGTGGTCGGCGTTGGTGATGCCGTTCCACGTGAACGACACCGCACCCGGGTACCCGGCAACCTGCGTCGCGGTCGGCGTGATGACCGACGTGGCGGTGCGCGGCTCGAGGCCCGACAGGACGAACGATCGCATCGGCGGGGTGGGCCCGGTGTGGCCGACGCCGTTGGTGGCGTTCACGGTCCACTGGTAGGTGCTCGCACATTGGTCGACCGTGGGAGGGAGTTGGTCCTTCTTCTTGAGCGACGGGACGAAGCTCGTCGCCGCGGTCTTGTAGGAGTAGACCGACGGTGAGCCGCCCTTCGGGGCGCAGTTGTGGTCCTTGTCCGCCACGCTCACGTACTCGGCGATCGTCACCGTGTAGTACTTCGTCCCCGGCACCGCCGTCCACGACAAGCGCGGGATCGCCAGCGACACGCCGTTCGCAGGCGAGGACAGCGTCGGGACGCCAAGGTCGGCGTGGTACTGGAACCGCCACACGTCGGACCAAGGGCCGTTGATCGGCGTGCGCGAGTTGTTCCACGGGTCAGGCTGCTCGGTGCTCGCGAAGTAGTCGAGCCCGCGCACCCGCCAGTAGACGGTCACGTTGTCGCTGGCCAGCGCGAAGAGAGCACTGAGATCGGTTCGGTCCAACGGGCAAGCAGACGACCCGCCCGGGCCCGGAACGGACTGCGCCCCCACACCTGACTCGTTGGTGTACGGGGCCCACGAGGTGTGGTTGGTGATGCATGTCTGGGCGGTCGTGACCACCGAGAAGTTCGGGTCGGCGCTGATTTCCAACTGGTACGCGGAGGCCTCGGGCACCGGGTTCCAGCTCAGGAACAGGTCCCGCAGCTGTGTGGGGTAGCCGCTCGAGTTCGCCGGGGAAGCAAGCGTCACCTGCTGCATGGGCACCCGACGGAACTGCCAGATGGGGCTCCACTCGCTCTGGCTGCCCTCGCTCGTGGTGGCGCGCACCCGCCAGAAGTAGTTGCCGTTGTCGAGCGACTCCGCCGGGGCGTACAGCGTGGAGTCGGTCACGATGTCGAACGACTTGTTGTTGGTCCAGTCCTGGTTGGGGCTCACCTGCACCTGATAGGTGGCCGCGCCGGCGACGGGTGTCCACTTCAGGACGACGTCGTGCACGGTGTCCGTGGCGCTGTTCGACGGCGCCAGGGGTGTGGGCGCCATGAGGCCGCCGCTCCCCCAGTTGATCTGGTAGCTCCGCACGTCGGACGTACCGGTGTTCACCGACGTGGTCGAGAACGTGCCCGTGACGCGCCAGTAGTAGGTCTGGCCGAACGCCTGCGTGGTGGTCGGGGTGAAGCTCGTGGCCTGGGTGGTGTAGGTCGTCGTTCCCGCCGGGCTGAACGCCGCGTCGGTCGACACCTCGAGCTTGTAGGTCTTGACGCCCGTGACCGCCTGCCAGGTGAAGGTCGGGTTCTGGGAGGGGTAGTTGATGGTGGCGCCGTCGGCAGGGCTCACCAGCACCGGGCCGTCGACCTGGGCCTTGGTGAACGTGCCCGCCGAGGCCGTCGAGCTCCCACCAGCACTCACCGCCGTGACCGTCCAGGTGTAGTCGCCGAGAGCGAGGTCCGTGACGAACGCGAAGTTGTTGCTGTACACGGTCTGGTTGTTGGCGCCCGAGACGGTCGCACCGCCGGGCGAGGTCTTCACCAGCACCTTGTACGACGTGGCACCCGGCGTCGCATCCCACGACAGCAGCGGGTTACCGGTCACGGTGGTGCCGTTGGGCGTCAGGCCCGTCGGCGGGTCGGGCGGGGTGGCGGCGTCCGCCACGGTGGGGGTGCCCGCGGCACCCCACACCCCCAACATGAGCACAGCGACGAGAACGCTCAGCGCCTTCGTCCCCCAACCGGTCTGCACGCGCGTGTTATCCGCTGCGTTCGTCATGTGCCACTCCCTGTCCGCTCTGAGGCTCGGCGGGGTCGGATCGTAGCGCGTCGCAACGCCGCGTTTCCCGCGGCCCCGATGACCGACACGGGTCCGTGCGGACGCGCCGGTGGCCGGCCCCCGAAGGGGCCGGCCACCGAACGGAGACGCTGGGTTCAGCGAGGGGCTATCAGAAGCCCATCCCGCCCATGCCACCCATGCCACCGGCCGCGGCCGCAGCTGCCGGGTCGGCAGCCTCAGGCTTGTCGGCCACCGCAGCTTCGGTGGTGAGGAGCAGCGCCGCGATCGACGCCGCGTTCTGCAGCGCCGCACGGGTCACCTTGGCGGGGTCGATGACGCCGGCCTTGAGCAGGTCCTCGAACTCGCCGGTGGCGGCGTTGAGGCCGACCGAACCCGACTCACGTTCGATCTGCTGCACCACGACCGCACCTTCGAGGCCGGCGTTGTCGGCGATGAGCCGAGCCGGGGCCTCGAGTGCACGCTCGACCGAGCGGGCACCGGTGGCCTCGTCGCCGGTGAGGGTCTCGAGGACCTTCTGCACGGCGGGGCGGGCCCGCAGCAAGGCGGTGCCGCCACCGGCGACCACGCCTTCCTCGATGGCCGCACGGGTCGCCGAGAGGGCGTCTTCGATGCGGTGCTTCTTCTCCTTGAGCTCGACCTCGGTGGCCGCGCCGACCTTCACGACGGCGACGCCGCCGGCCAGCTTGGCGAGGCGCTCCTGGAGCTTCTCGCGGTCCCAGTCGGAGTCGGTGTCGTCGATCTCACGCTTGATCTGCGCGATCCGGCCGTCCACGTCTTCGCGGGTGCCGGCACCGTCAACGATCGTCGTCGTGTCCTTGGTGACGACGATCTTGCCCGCCCGACCGAGCAGGTCGA
>CAZUMJ010000007.1:0-38245 GCA_964621605.1 uncultured Iamiaceae bacterium
GCGGCGCGGCCACGCGACGCGACCTGCTCCCGTAGGGTGCGGGGATGGACAAGCCAGAGGTCACCATTCCCGACAGCCCCGCCCCCGCCGGTCTGCAGATCGACGACCTGACCGTCGGTGACGGCCCCGAGGCCACGGCAGGCCAGTCGGTCGAGGTGCACTACGTCGGGGTGTCGTGGTCGACCGGCCGGCAGTTCGACGCCTCGTGGGACCGTGGCGACACGTTCGGGTTCCGCCTCGGCGCCGGCCAGGTCATCTCCGGGTGGGACCAGGGCGTCGCCGGCATGCGCGTCGGCGGGCGTCGCCGCCTCACGATCCCGCCCGAGCTGGGCTACGGCGCCCGAGGCGCCGGCGGCGTGATCGGCCCGAACGAGACCCTGGTGTTCGTGGTCGACCTGCTCGGCGTGTCCTGAGCGACCCGTGGGGGGCCTGACCTACAAGGAGGCGGCGGCCGCGATCACCGCGCCGGGGGAGCGCTTCGAGACCGTCGAGGAGGTCATCGACGGACACTCGCTCACCGTGTTTGCCAACGCACCCGAGACGGTGCGCGACGTGTTCGACACCGCCCGCGCCCGAGGTGACGACACCTTCCTCGTGTACGAGGACGAACGGTGGAGCTTCGCCCGGGTGATGGCCGAGGTCGACGCGCTCGGCGCCACGCTCGTGCGGCGCTACGGCGTCGAGCACGGCGACCGGGTGGCGATCGCGATGCGGAACTACCCCGAGTGGGTGGTGGCGTGGGCGGCCGCGCTGTCGGTCGGCGCGGTCGCGGTGTCGCTCAACGCCTGGTGGACCGCCGACGAGATCGACTTCGCCCTCGGCGATGCGACGCCGAAGGTGCTCGTGGCAGACGCCGAACGGGTCGAACGAGCCGCGGCTGCGTGCGCGGCGCGCGGCGTGGGGTTGCTCGCGGTGCGCGCCGACGACGCGGCTACGGCACACGGGGCAGACCGCTGGGGCGACGTCGTCGAACCGGGCACCCATCCCCCGCACGTGGCGATCGCGGCCGACGACGACGCCACGATCCTCTACACCTCGGGCACGACCGGGCACCCGAAGGGGGCGGTGTCGACGCACCGTGCGGTGGTGCAGGCCCTGTGGGGGTTCTTCGCCCGCACCGCCCTCGAGCGTGCCCGCGTGGCGCCGGCACCGGAGGCGTCACCCGGGACGCCACAGGAGGCGACCGCCGCTTCCGCCGCGAAGCTGCGGCCGGCGTTCATCCTCGTGGTGCCGCTCTTCCACGTCACCGGGTGCATCCCGGTGATGCTCTCCAGCTTCGCCAACGGCTTGAAGCTCGTGATGATGCACAAGTGGGACCCCGACCGCGCCCTCGTGCTCATCGAACGCGAGCAGGTCACCAACTTCGTCGGCGTGCCCACGCAGAGCTGGGACCTGCTCCAGTCGCCCAACTTCGCCGAGCATGACACGTCGAGCCTGCAAGGCGTCGGCGGCGGAGGCGCCCCGGCTCCGCCCGAACTGGTGAAGCGCGTCGCCGGATCGTTCCGCAACGCGTCACCGACCATCGGCTACGGCATGACCGAGACGAACGCGTACGGCCCCCAGAACTCGGGACCCGACTACCTCTCGCACCCGACCAGCACCGGGCGCGCCACGCCGATCCTGCAGATCGAGGCCCGCGCGGACGACGGACGTGCGCTGCCCGCAGGCGAGGTAGGCGAGCTGTGGATGCGCAGCCCGTCGATGATCCGCGGCTACTGGAACAACCCTGCCGCCACCGCCGAGGCGATCGTCGACGGCTGGTTGCGCACCGGCGACATCGGTCGGGTCGACGAGGACGGCTTCGTGTACATCTCCGACCGCGCCAAGGACGTGGTGCTGCGCGGAGGCGAGAACGTCTACTGCGCCGAGGTCGAGAACGTGCTCTACGAGCACCCGGCGGTGCACGAGGCGGCCGTGTTCGGCGTGCCGCACGAACGCCTCGGCGAGGACGTCGCCGCGGTGGTGTACCTCCGTCCCGGAGAGGCAGCGACGCCGGACGAGTTGCAGGCGCACGTCGCCGCGAGCCTCGCCGCGTTCAAGGTCCCAGGCGTCGTCGTGCTCGCATCCGAGCCGTTGGCCCGCAACGCCGCCGGCAAGATCCTCAAGCGGCAGCTGCGCGACGAGCTCGCCGCGGATCCGCCGGGGTGAGCGACCGAGACGGGCCGCAGCGGGTGACGATCGACGAGCTCGTCGTCGGCGACGATCCCGACGCGTGGCGAGCCGCGGGCTTCACCGTCGACGGCGACGGGCGCTGTCAGGTCGGGTCGGTGCGCCTCCGCCTCGCCGGCTCGCCCGACGGTCGCGGCCTGCGCGCGTGGTCGCTGCGGGTGCCGGCCGATGCCGCCACCGACGGCGGCGAGGCGCTCGGTGAGGAAGGACTCCCCACGATGATCCGGTCGTCGTCGGGGTCGGGTGGCGCGAGCGTCGAGCGCGCCGCGAGCATTGATGCCGCCGCCGCCGAGGCGCCTTCGATGGCAGCGGGCCCGCACCCGTGTGGGGCGACGCAGGTGGACCACGTCGTGGTGCTCACCCCCGACGGAGCGCGCACGACGGCGGCCGTGACCGCAGCCACCGGCCTGACCGTGCGGCGGGTCCGCGACACCGAACGGCGCGGCACGCCGCTCCGCCAGCACTTCTTCCGCTTCGGCGAGGTGATCCTCGAGGTGGTCGCCACCGTGCCGTCGGCGCCCGGGCCGGCTTCGTTCTTCGGTCTGGCGTTCGTCGTCGACGACCTCGACGCGCTGGCCGCGCGCCTCGGTGACCACCTCGGGCCCGTCACTGACGCGGTGCAGCCCGGCCGGCGTGTGGCCACGTTGCGGCACAAGGCGCTCGGCCTGTCGGTGCCGGTGCTGTTCATGACCCCCGAGCCGCCGCGGCCCTAGCTGCGCCCTGGTCGCGGCCGCGGCGACGGCATCGGCCGAGCTCCCGATGGACGGTCGCGTCTCCCAGGACGGTCGCGTCTCGCCCTACTCGTGGTGCAAGAAGCGCGCGACGTCCGCCGCGTCGGGGGCTGACTCGACGGCACCGAGCGCGTGGCTCGCCACCGTCACCGCCTCGAGCGTGCCGGTGAAGGCGAACGGCGCCCGGTAGTCGTCGCACACGGGTAGCCCGCGGTCGCGCCCGACCGACAAGCCGGTGCCACCGATCTGCCAGCGCATCGGGAGGTCGTCTGCCAGCTCCGCCGCGGCCACCGTCGCGCCGTCGACGCTGAGCGCCACCCGCCGCTCGGTACCGCCCGAGGCGCGCTGGTAGTGGAGGCCGACGGTGTGCTCGCCGGGGGCGAGGGGCGCGGGCGCCTCGACGCGGGTGAGTGCCCCGAAGAGGTTGAACGCCCCGACGAGACGGCCGTCGAGCACGTAGAGCGCGAACCCGTTGTTCCAGTCGCCGAGCGCGGCGATGACGCCTTCGGTCGTGACGTGCGGGGTGCCGGGCGGGGTGACGAGTGGGTCGCGGGCGGCGTCGTCGTGGTCGTGGTCCGTGGAGCCGGCGGCGATGGCGACGTCGGCGGTCAGGTCGAAGCCGACGCCGAGCGGCGGGAGCAGGTCCTCGGCGACCGGGCCGCCCTCGACGCGGTACGTCATAGTGGGTCGCGCCGGCCACGGGTTCGGGTCCATCGCGATGGCCCGGCCGATGAACGTGTCGTCGAGCGGCAGCACCTGGTTCGCTCCTGCCTCCGCCCACCACCGCTCCACCATCGCGGCGAGCCGTGCGGGTTCGGCGTCGGCGAGGTCGTGTACCTCGGCGAAGTCGTCGTCGATCCGGTACAGCGACCACGTGTCGTCCTCGAAGCGGTGGCTCCCCTCCAGCCGTTCACGCTCCACGCTGATCTGCTGGCCGACGTGGTCGGTCGTGGCCTTCCACCCGTCGACGTACATCGCCCGACTGCCGAGCAGCTCGAAGTACTGCGTGCTGCGCGGCGCAGGGGCTTCGGGGTCGTCGAACGTCGCACGCAGCGAACGCCCGGCCAACGGGAGCTGGTCGACGCCGTCGACCGACGCGGGGGCTTCCACACCTGTCACGTCGAGCAACGTCGGCAGCAGGTCGACCGCGTGGCAGAACTGCGACCGCACCTCGCCGCGCGCCGCGATGCCCGCGGGCCAGTGCACGACGAGCGGTGTCCGCACCCCGCCCAGCCACGTGTAGCGCTTCCACAACTTGAACGGGGTGTTGCCCGCCCACGCCCAGCCCCACGGGTAGTGGCCGTACGCGGTCGGGCCGCCGAGCTCGCCGATGCGCGCCAGGGTGTCGTCGAGGTCGTCGAGCCGATCGTGGGTGAAGCGGTGCTCGTTGAACGACCCCGTCGGCCCGCCTTCCGCGCTGGCCCCGTTGTCGGACAGCACGCAGATGATCGTGTTGTCGAGGACGCCGAGCGAGGCGAGCGTGGAGACCACGCGGCCGATCTGCGCGTCGGCGTGCGACAGGAACCCGGCGTACACCTCCATCATGCGGGCATACAGGCGTTGCTCGTCGGTGGGGAGGTCGGCCCACGGCGTCACCCAGGCGGGCCGGTCCGATGCGTCGGCGTCGGCGGGGACGATGCCCAGCGCCCGCTGCCGGGTCAGCACCTCTTCACGCCAGGCGTCCCAGCCGGCGTCGAAGCGTCCGGCGTGGCTGGCCAGCCACGCGGGTGGGGCCTGGTGGGGGGCGTGCGCGGCGCCGGTCGCGAACCACAACAGGAACGGCTTGCCCGGCTGGTGCTGGCGGTGGTCGACCACGAAGCGGATCGCCTGATCGGCCAGGTCCTCGCTCAGGTGGTAGCCGTCGTGCGGCCCCGCCGGCGGTTCGACGAAGCCGTTGTCGCGGACGAGCTCCGGGGCGAACTGGTTGGCGTCGCCGCTCAGAAAGCCGTAGTAGCGCTCGAAGCCGAGCCCGAGCGGCCATTGCCCGAACGGGCCACCGGCGTTGGCTTCCCAGCGTGGGGTGAGGTGCCACTTCCCGACGGCGAACGTGGCGTACCCGGCGTCGCGCAGCAGGCGGGGGAGCGCGGCGGCGCTGCGCGGGATGCGGGCGTTGTAGCCGGGGAAGCCGGTCGGGACCTCGGGCAGGAAGCCGAACCCGACCTGGTGGTGGTTGCGGCCGGTGAGCGTGGCTGCACGGGTCGGGGAGCACATGGCGGTGACGTGGAACGACCGATAACGCAGCCCGCCGGCCGCGAGCCCGTCGATGGTCGGCGTGTCGAGGTTCGAGCCGAAGCAGCCGAGCTGTGCGAAGCCGACGTCGTCGAGCACCACCACCACGACGTTCGGCGCACCGGCGCGCGGCCGTGGCAGCGGTGTCGGGTGAGGGGTGCTTTCGGCGATGGTGCGTCCGATCCCGGTCATCGGGCGATTGTGCCCGAAAGTCGGCTGTGGCTGTGGCTGTGGCTGTGGCTGTAGCTGTAGCGGTGGTCGAGGGGTGCGTCCCCAGGACGAGGCGCGGGCCGAGGGGACTCGACGTGCGGGGGAGGCGCGCCGCGGAGCAGGCGAAGCGCCGGCGCCGGCGCGCTCGCCTTCAGTCCAGACGGGACCCGGTGGTACGGTCCGGGCCGACAAGCAGTACGCACCGCCCGTGGGGGAAGCCGGTCAGAGTCCGGCGCTGTCCCGCAACCGTAGGCAGGGTTCGTCCCTGCGAGCCGGAACACCCGCTCGGTGCGACAACTCCACAACCGCCGAGGGATGCGGGGAGGGGTGCCCGCGCCGCGCGCACGGGCAACCGTCCTGTACCTCCGGCACGATCAGGAAGGTGCAGACGTGCGCAAGCTCGCTTCGCTCCTGCTCGTGACCGGGCTCTCGCTGGTGTCGGCTTCGCCGGCGCTGGCAGCCCGTTCCGTGCAGTCCCAGACCCCCGCGTCAACGGTCGCCCCCGCGGCCAACGCCGCAAACTGGCTTGCCGGCCAGGTGACCCCCGACGGCTACATCGAATCGGCGTGGACGCCCGGTACCGCCGACGACGGCACCACCGCCCAGGCGGTCATCGCCCTCGCAGCCGCTGGCCTTGGGCGTACCCAGGTCGACGCCATGGAGGCCTACCTCGCGGCCCACGTCGAGACGGTCGTGCAGTCCGGTGGGGTCGACTCCCCGCAGCGACTCGCCCTGCTGATCCTCGGCGCGGTCGCGTCGGGTCGTCAGCCCACCAGCTTCGGCGGGGTGAACCTGGTGACCCGCCTCCAGGCGACGCTGCAGCCGAGCGGCCTGTACGGCTCCGCATCCGCCACCTACGACGGTGCATTCCGTCAGGGCCTGTCGCTGCTGGCCCTGCACGCGGTCGGGGTGGCACCGCCGTCGGCGGCCACCGACTGGCTGCTCGACCAGCAGTGCGCAAACGGCGGCTGGCAGTCGCTTCGGACCGACACGTCGGTGCCGTGCGCGGCGACCGACCCGGCGAGCTTCAGCGGCCCCGACACGAACTCGACCGCGATGGCGACGATGGCGTTGACCGCGCTCGGCATCGACCCCACCGCCGATGTCGCGACGTGGTTCGCGGCCGTGCGTACCGGCGACGGTGGCTGGGCGAACTTCAGCACGCCGACCGAGGTCCCCGACGCCAACTCCACCGGCCTCGTCCTGCAGGCGCTCTATGGCCTCACCGGCGCACTCGACGACAACGGGGTGGCGTCGCTGCTGCGCCTGCAGGTGGCGTGCACCTCGACGGAGACCGCGGACCGCGGTGGTGTCGCATTCCAGGCCGACCCGGGCGACGGGAGCCTGATCCCGGACGCGTTGGCGACGAGCCAGGCCATCTGGGGTCTCGCCGGCGTCGCGTTCCCGGTCCCGGCCACCGACATCGCTCCCGTCGGTGAGGTGTGCCCGCCCGCACCGACCACCACGACGACCGTGCCGCCGGCGTCGACCTCGACGACGGTCGGGCAATTGGTCGTCGGCACCGTGCCACCTCCGCCCGCAAACGTCTACGGCGAGGAGCTCCCCCGGACCGGTGCGTCGATCCTCGGCATGGACGCGTCGGAGGCAGCGCTGTTCGGGGCGTTCGCCGTGCTGCTCGGCGCGACGCTCGTGGTGGCGGCACGCCGCCGTCGCATCGCCTGACCGGCGGGCGACAGCCGTGCCTGCACAACCCAATGCTGACCGTCCGTCGCGAGGACGGCACAGCCGGCGTGTCGCCGCACTCGTCGTGGCGTGCGTGGCGCTCGCGACGTGGAGCGGCGCGCTGCCCGCGCCGACGACAGGCCGTGCGGCCGACGCGACTCCCCTCGTGTCGGCCGCGGCGGTCACGTCACATGCCGGTCGCGCCGCTCGTGCGGTCGCGAGTCCGGGGACGTGCACCTACCCCGCCACGCAGAACCAGGTGCTCGTCGTCATCGACTTCGGCACTGTGCCGGGCGTCGAGGGCACACGTCCCGCGCAGGGCGTCACCACCTTCTGCGTCGTCGCGTCGGACCGGAGCAACGGTGTCGACGCGCTGTACGCGGCGCTCGGACAGGTGGGGTGGTCGGCGCGCACCGAGGCTTCGATGCTGTGCGCGATCGCTGGCTACCCGGCGAGCGACTGCGGCAAGCAGACCGGCGACACCTACCAGTACTGGTCGTACTGGTGGGGCGAGAACGGGACGTGGAGCTACGCGTCCACGGGCCCGAAGTCGACGAGGACGAGGTGTACCCGGGTCGAGGGATGGCGATTCATCGACGGCAAGAAGCAGGTCGGCGGTCAGGACTACCCCCGCGGAAGCGCGCTGGCACGCAACATGTGCGCGCCGACGCCGCAGGCTCCGGGCACCACGAACCCTCCAGCCCCAACGGTGGCGCCCAACAGCCCGGTCGTTCCGCCCGGCCAACCGGGTTCCCCGCAGACGCAGGCCGGGTTTCCCGGTGCACCGTCCGCGACGAGCACGATCCCGGGCACCTCGACCACTGTCGCCGGTGGGGGAGCGACGTCCGGAGCTGAGCGCCCCGACCCCGACTCGGGACAGGCGACGGCGGAACGTCGACGCGTCGAAGGTGCGTGGGCCGATGTGCAAACACCCGCGCAGCGCCGTGCCGCGACCGCGGTCGACGAAGCCCCCGCCTCGAGCGGGAGCGCGCTGCTCCAACTCGTCGTCGGCGTCGTCTTGCTGGCGGGACTCGCGGTGCTCGGCGCGGTGCAGGTGCGGCGTCGGCGCCTGGCATGAACGCACGACCGCTGCACCCGGCCGCCTGGTGGTGTTGGGCGTTGGGGCTGGGTGCGGCGGCGTTGCGCACGACGAACCCGCTGCTATTGGGTTTGCTGGCCGGGGTGGCGTGGGTGACGGTCGTGGCACGACGCATCGACGCGCCGTGGGCGCGCAGCTTCGGCTGGTTCCTTCGCCTCGGCGTGTTCGTGATCGTGTTGCGCCTGGCGTTCCAGATCGTGTTCACCGCGCGCATCCCTGGCCACACCGTCTTCACCCTGCCGGCGGCTGACCTGCCCGGCTGGCTGTCGGGCATCACCGTGGGCGGCCCGGTCACCGCGGAAGCCCTCCTTGAAGGCCTCTACCAGGGCCTGCAGCTCGCCGTGATGTTGCTGTGCATCGGTGCGGCCAACTCGCTCGCGAGTCCGTCGCGTCTGCTGCGCTGCCTGCCCACGGTGCTCTACGAGGCCGGTGTGGCTGTGACGGTGGCGGTGGCGTTCGCGCCGTCGGCGGCCACCACCGCGGCGCAGATCCAAGCCGCACGCCGCCTGCGCGGGCGTCCCCACACGGGGGTCGCGGGCATGCGTGGGCTCGCCGTGCCGGTGCTCGAGGGCGCCCTGGAGCGCTCCCTCGACCTGGCCGCGTCGATGGACTCGCGGGGCTACGGCCGTCGAGCCGTGGTCGAGGTCGCCGCCCGTCGACGCACCGCGGCGGCGCTGAGCGGCGGGCTGTTGGCCGTGGCGGTGGGCATGTACGTGCTCCTCGCCGCGGGCGCCCCCTCCGCATTGGGTCTCCCGCTCCTGGTGGGTGGGGCGCTGGCACTGATCGTGGCGTTGTGGTGGTCGGGCGCCCGCTCGGTGCGCACCCGGTACCGGCCCGACCCGTGGCGCGGGCCCGAGTGGCTCACGCTTGGCGCGGGAGCCTCGGTGCTCGTCGCGTTCGTGGTGACGGGGCGCCTCGGGTGGGCGGGCCTCGCGCCGGGCACGAGCCCGATCGTCACGCCGACCCTTCCGCTGCTGCCCGTGGCTGCGATCCTGGTCGGGCTGCTTCCTGCCTTCCTGACGCCGGAGCCGACGCTGTGATCCGTTTCGACCACGTCACCTTCACCTACCCGGACGCCCCGGCTCCGACGCTGCGCGACGTGCACCTCGACATCCCCGACGGCGAGCTGTGCCTGGTCGTCGGCGAGACCGGCTCGGGCAAGTCCACGTTCCTGCGGGCCATGAACGGACTCGTCCCGCACTTCACGGGCGGCCTCCTCACCGGGACCGTCGACGTCGACGGTCACCGCACCGACCTGCTGCCACCCCGTGAGCTGGCGCACGTGGTCGGCGTCGTCGGCCAATCGCCGGCGTCCTCGTTCGTGACCGACCTGGTCGAGGACGAGCTCGCCTACACGATGGAGAACCTGGGCGTGGCACCCGACGCCATGCGTCGCCGCGTCGAGGACGTGCTCGACCTGCTGGCCCTGCACCCGGTGCGTCACCGCCCGCTCGGTGCGCTGTCGTCGGGGCAGCAGCAGCGCGTCGCGATCGGCGCGGTGCTCACCGCGTCGCCGCGCGTGCTGGTGCTCGACGAGCCCACCTCCGCGCTCGACCCGGGTGCCGCCGAAGAGGTGCTGGCCGCGCTGACCCGCCTCGTGCACGACCTCGGCATCACGGTGGTCATGGCGGAGCACCGCCTGGAGCGCGTCGTGCAGTACGCGGATCGGGTGCTGTCCATCGCCGACGGCGAGGTGCGAGGCGGCGACCCGGCAACCGTGATGGAGGACGCGCCGGTGGCCCCGCCCGTGGTGGCGTTGGGACGCGCGCTCGGCTGGCGACCGCTGCCGTTGTCGGTGCGCGACGCGCGGCGATACGCGGCAGACCTGCGCGCCGCGCCGGGGAAGGTGCCGCCGATCGAAGCGCCCAGCGATACGCCCCATGCGTCGCCGGTGGGGACGGCCGCCGGCACGTCCGGCGAACCCGTGGCGGTGGTGCGCGGCCTCAGCGCCCGCTACGGGAAGGTGATGGCACTGCGTGAGGTCGACGTCGAGGTGCGTGCCGGCGAGGTGCTGGCGCTCATGGGGCGCAACGGCGCCGGCAAGTCCACGCTGCTCGCCCACCTCGCCGGCATGGCGACGCCGGTCGAGGGAAGCGTGACCGTCGGCGGCGCGGCGCCGCATGCGCTGGCGGCCCGGGCGTTGGTGCGCCACGTCGCACTCGTCCCGTCGGATCCGGGGATGCTGCTCTACACCGATTCGGTCGCGGCGGAGTGTGCCGCGGCTGACCGTGACGGCGGCCTGAGCGCGGGCACGACGGCGGCAGCGGTCACTGAGGTCGTCGGCGTGCTCGACCCGACACGTCACCCCCGCGACCTGTCGGAGGGGCAGCGCCTCGGGGTCGTGCTCGGGGTCGTGCTCGCCCCGCAGCCGCCGCTGCTGCTGCTCGACGAGCCGACGCGCGGCCTGGACTATGCCGCCAAGGCACGGCTCGTCCGGGTGTTGCGCCGCCTTGCGGACGCCGGCCGCGCGGTCGTGCTCGCCACCCACGACGTCGAGCTCGTCGCGGAGCTCGCCGATCGGGTGGTGGTGCTGGCTGACGGCGACGTGGTCGCGGACGGCCCCGCCCGCGAGGTGGTGTGCCAGTCGCCGATCTTCTCGCCGCAGGTCGCCAAGATCTTCGCCCCGCGCAGTTGGCTGACCGTGCCCGAGGTGCTCGCGGCGGCCGCGTCATGAGCACCGACGTGCACGCGGTGCGGTTCGGTCGGAAGGCGACCGTGCTGCTGGGCGTGGTCTCGGTGTTGGGGCTCGCCGCGTTCGCGTGGCCGTTGCTGCTGCCGGCGAAGGACTCGCCGAGCCTGGCCCACGCCGCGGACGCACCGTGGGTGTTCGCGCTGGTGGTCCCGTTGCTCGTCGCGATCCTGCTGGCGGAGCTGTCCGATGGTGCCCTCGACGCCAAGGCGGTGGCGGTCCTCGGCGTGCTGTGCGCCTGCGGGAGCGCGTTGCGACTCCCCGGTGGTGCGGTGAGCGGGTTCTCGCCGATGTTCTTCCTGCTGCTGCCGGCCGGTCGGGTGTTCGGCCGTGGGTTCGGCTTCGTGCTGGGTGCGCTCACGATGTTCGTGTCGGCGCTGCTGACGGGCGGGGTCGGCCCCTGGCTGCCCTACCAGATGCTCGCCACCGGCTGGGTCGGGTTCGGCGCCGGGTGCCTGCCGCCGGCGAAGGGGCGCGTCGAGGTGGCGTTGCTTGCCGCGTACGGGTTCGTGGCCGGGCTTCTCTACGGCATCCTGTTGAACCTCTGGTTCTGGCCGTTCGTGACGTCGGGGGCAACCGGGGTGACGTTCGTCGCGGGCGACCCGCTCGTCGACAACCTGCGCAGGCTGTGGGCGTTCACGGTCGCCACGTCGCTCGGGTGGGACCTGATGCGCAGCATCGGCAACCTGGCGCTGGTCGTGGTGGCCGCGAAGCCGGTGCTGGCAGTGCTGCGGCGCGCCGCTCGGCGTGCCGCGTTCGGCGCCGCGGTCCAGTTCGGTTGAGCTCGAGACCGAGCCCGACCGTGCCGTTCGCCGCTCAGGCGACGCCGCGGGTAGGCCAGGCGTAGCGAACCCCGGTCAGGTCCTCTGAGACGGTCCACAGCAGGCGTGCCGCCCCGGTGTTACGTGCCGTGCGTGTCCGTCGCCCGTGGCGGATCCGCGCCCCGCGGCCTTCGAGGGGGCCGTCGGGTGCGAAGTAGTCGTTGCCGGCGACGCCGGGCGCGGTGGCGGCGTGGAGCTGCGGGAAGGCGCCCTGCTCGTCCGACTGGGCGAGGATGCGGTCGCCGAGCTGCATGAGCGGGTCCATGAAGCGACGGCGCCCGAGTGTGGACCCTCCGTGGGTGAGGTTGGTGGCGGAGTAGCCGGGGTGCGCGGCCGTCGCGACGAGGCCGGTGTGCGCGGCGCGCGCCTGGCGGTCGAGCTCGAGGGTGAAGAGCAGGTTCGCGAGCTTGGTGCGGCCGTACGCCGTCCACTTGTTGTACCGGTCCTCGAGCTGCAGGTCGGTCCAGTGCATGCGCCCGATTCGGTGCGTCAGCGACGACACGCGACCACCCGAGGCGCCGGTGCGGCCAACAGCAGCGGCAGGAGCTGACCGGTGAGCGCGAAGTGACCGAGGTGGTTGGTGCCGAACTGCAGCTCGTAGCCCTGCGCGGTGCGGTTGTAGGGCACCGCCATGACTCCGGCGTTGTTCATCAGGACGTCGACGTGGTCGACCCGTTCGGCGAGCTCGGTGGCGGCTCGCTGCACCGAGTCGAGGTCGGCGAGGTCGAGCTGGAGCGTCTCGGGTGCGGGGCCGGTGGCCAGCGCGGTCACGGCGGCGAGCGCGTCGGCTGCCTTCTGCGGGTTGCGACACGCGAGCACCACGCGTGCGCCTGCGGCGGCGAGCGCTTCGGCGGAGCGCAACCCGAGCCCGCTGTTCGCCCCGGTGACGACGACGATGCGCCCGTGCTGGTCGGGGACGGTGAACGGCGTCTGCGTGGTCATCGCACCACGATGCCACGCAGGCCGGTCGACGACCCGTGGGTCGCAGGTGCGCGCGGCGCAGCGCTCGATCGACCGCGCGGGCCTGCTCAGCCGGAGGCCCGAGCGATGGTTGCCGGGCATCGGAGTGCTGGTTGCCGGCGGTCGTGGAGTCGCCTACGGTCGGCCGTCGGCAGCAGGTGCGTGTCGCTGCCGGTCCCCGGGGAGGGCTCGATGGTCTCGTTGATGGTGCTGCCGCGCAACCCGCTCGACGTGCTGCGCGACCGCGTCGCCGGCAATGTCGCGGCGGCGTTCTCTGCCGACCGCATGGCGATGGAGCAGTACACGGACCCGCCCGGTGACCCCGGCTTGTTCGGCCCCGATTCGGTCACCTGGAAGGTGCACGCGCACGCGTCGGGGATCGTCGGCGGCTTCTCGTCGTTGATGCTGCAGGCGTTGCACCCGCTCGCGATGGCTGGGGTTGCCGAGCACTCCGACTACCGGCGCCGTCCGCTCGTGCGCCTCTCCCGGACCGCCTCGTTCGTCGCCGGCACGACGTACGCGTCGACGCAGGTGGCCGAGGCCATGATCCGCCTCGTGAACCGCATGCACGCGCACGTGCATGGCGTCGCGCCCGACGGGCGGCCCTATTCGGCCCTCGACCCCGACCTGATCAGGTGGGTGCACGTGGCCGAGATGGTGAGCATCCTCAACGCGCACCGGCGCTATCACCCCAATCCCGTGCGAGGCGCCGACCTCGACCGCTACTTCGCCGAGACCGCCGTCGTCGCCGAGAAGCTCGGCGGGAGCGACATCCCGCGCAGCCGTGCAGAGGTACGTGGCTACCTGCGAGACATCCGGCCCGAGCTGACCGCGGGAGATCAGGCGATCGAGGCGCTCGTCTTCCTCATGACGCCCATCGGGCGAGACGCCACCTCACGCATGGTGTCGCAGACCCTCATCCAAGGAGCGCTCGACCTGCTCCCCGGTTGGGCCCGCGCCAAGTACGGCATCCGGCGCCCGCCGGGCATGGACGCGACGGTCGTCCGTCCCGCCACGTGGGCGCTCGTCAACACGCTCGCGCTCACCCTCGGAGAGCCGGTGGCGGTGGCGCAGGCGCGTGCCCGTGCGATGGCACCCGTCGACAAGGCCAGCTGACCGCGTCGATCGGCTCTGGCCGGCAGGCACCGGTACCGGCGCCGCACCGGAGCAGCGCGTCAGGCCGAGGCGCCGACGAGCTTGTTGCGTCCCGTCAGGAACGCCAGGCCGTACACCAGCGCCACCACCAGCAGGAGCGAGCGGTAGCCGCTGATCATCGCCAGGTACTCCATGCACCCGCCGAGCATCGAGCCGACGAGGTTGGCACCGAACGCCAGCGTCGAATGGCCCGTGTTCTTGAACCGCTCGGTGAACACGAGGTTGGCGGTGAACACGGGGAAGAAGGCGAGCGTCGTGGCGGCGAAGAAGCGGGGCACGATGCTCAGGTGCAGCAGAGCCTCGGGTGGGATCACCCACGCGAGGAGCAGCGCCGCCAACAAGATCACGTAGAGGCGCTGTGGGTGTCGGAAGGTGACGCGACGCGACACGGCCACCGCGCACAGCACGCTCAGCAAGACGCCGAGGAACACCAACGAGTTCACGAACCAGGTCGTTCCGAACAGCAGCGCGAACTGCACGACGCTCTTCGTCTCGAGGAGCAGGAACGCGACCCCCATGAAGAACAGGTCCGCGTACGGCGACATCTTCGACACCGGCCCGCCGAGCAGCCGCACCCCGAGGATCGACAGCACGATGATGAGGGCCAGCACCTTCAGGTACAGCGACGGGATCTGCCGGTGCTCGAGGTAGGGGAAGGGGTGGTCGTCGGTGACGGGCTCGGGCGACGACGTGGCTTTCTCGAGCTTCGCCGGAGCCACGCAGTTGATCGCGGTGGGGCTGTCGGCCGCGACGAGCACCGCCAGGTTGTACTGGCCCATGCGGCTCACGCAGGGGTCTTGCTTGAAGACCGAGCCGAGCGTGTTGGTGAGCCGCGACACCAGCCATGACTGCCGGTAGAAGTTGTACATGCTGAAGGCGCCGTCAGGCGTGAGGTGCTTCTGCACCGCCTGCATCGCCTCCTTGGTGAACAGGTAGCTCTCGAGCCGCACGGACGACTGGCCCTGCACGAGCGTGAGCGAGTCGGGCAGGGCCAAGATGATCAGGTCCCACTTCTTGTTGGACCGCTCGAGGAACGCCCGGCCGTCGTTGATGTGCACCGACACCCGCGGGTCGTCGTAGGCGCCGTCGGGTTGCCCCTTTCGGGCCACGTCGATGAGGCGCCGGTCGATCTCGACGGCGTCCACGTGGCTGGCGCCGTGGCGGAGCGCGGTGGCGACGTCGTTGCCCGATCCGGCACCGATCACGAGGACCGTGAACCCCTTCGGCGGGTTGAACGACTTGTACACGCTCTCGTACAGGACGTTGCCCTTCGAGTGGATCTGGGCCCAGTGGGGGCTCTGGTTCACCTCGGCGTTGAAACCGCCCTCGGTGTTCCGCCAGTAGTCGAGCTTGTAGTACGGCGACCAGATGACGCCGGTGTCCCGCTCGGTCTTGACCGACGGCGGGATCTTCGATGCGAGGCGCGAGGCGTCGCCCAGTTCTGCGGCGAGCGGTACGAACAACAAGATGAGCCCCACGGCCAGCGCGCCGAGTGCCAGGGGCTTGCGCAGCGGCACGGTGAGCAGGAACACCACCGCGATCACGGCGCCCCACACGATGGGACGCACGCCCACGAACGACAGGGCGCTGAAGGTGGCGATGCCGAGCACGCTGCCGACCAGGTCCCACTTGTATGCCGTGAGCGGCTCGAAGCGTGAGAACGTGCGGGCCACGCCGTTGCCGATCGTCATGAGGACCAGCGCGACCGCGGCGAACAAGATCGATAGCACGACCTCGCGGGGGAGGCTGCTTGCGGGTTTGATCGTGGTGAAGAAGACGAGGCCTTGGGTCTCTACCTGGAGCGGTACCGGGAACTCACGCACATAGAGCACGAGCGCGCCGACCAGGATCGGTGCCGCGAGGTACAGCGGTCGTGTCGACCGGCCGGCCCAGAGGAATCCGAGGCCGATCCCGAGGAAGCTCCCGAGCAGCACCAGGTTCGAGAAGTACGAGAGGTAGATGACGTTGGCGCCGAGCCAGCGGATCAGCGCCAACTCGACGAACAGCATCAAGAAGCTGAGCGCCACGAGGCGCGCCGCCGGCGGCAGGATGCCGTCGTCGGGGCCGGTGAGGCTGCGCGCCGTGGTCGGCAGGGTCGGACCGTCGGCGTCGTCGAGGTCGGAGGTGGGTGTGTCCGTCATGGTCGATGCGGCTTCTGAGGTCGCGTCGGCGCGCGCGGACTGCGGCGGGGAGGCTTCTGGCACAGGTCGGGAAGCGTAGCCGTGCGCCCTGGCCGGGTCCGGTTCACGTGCCGGTCACGTGGTGACGCCGAGGATCGCGAACATCGCCACCGCGCCGGCGACGGTGCAGGCGAGCGTGGCCCCAGAGGGGTGATTGGCGTGCGCTTCGGGGAGGATGTCCGCGGTGCAGAGGTAGAGCAGGATCCCGCTGAAGGCCCCGAGGGCCACGACCAGCGTGGCGTCTGGGACGGTCACGAGCATCGTGAGGCCGGCGCCCACGATCGGGGCGATGGCGTCGAGCGCCAACATGAGCAGGGTGCGGCCTCGTGAGTTGCCGTGGCGGAGCATGAGCGTCACCGTGTTGAGGCCGTCCGCGAAGTCGTGGGCGACCACGGCGACGGTCACCGCGACGCCCACCTCGGTGCCGGCCTGGAAGGCCAGCCCGATCGCCAGGCCGTCCGCCAGGCTGTGCAGGCACAGCGCGGCGGCGGCGGCAACGCCGAGCTCGGTGTGGTGCCCACCGCCGTGATGGTGCCCCGATCCGTATTCGTCCTCGTGCGCGGCGTGGAGCACGAGCGTCTTCTCGAGCGCGTGGAAGGCCAGGAACGCGACCACAAGGGCGACCATGGGGACGAGGGGGTCGGTGTGGCTGCGGTCGACCAGCTCGAACACCTCGGGGAGCAGGTCGAAGGCCACGACACCGAGCAGCACCCCGGCGCTGAACCCCAAGATGAGGTGCAGGCGGTCACGGTGCCGGAAGGCGAACGCGCCGCCGAGCGACGTGGAGCCGACCGTGATGAGTGCGACGAGGACCGGCATCGGTCGCACGGTAACCGGGAATGGTTCTCAATTCCAACCCGGGGCCAGCGGGCACCGTGTCGGGGTGCGGGAGCAGGCCGGTGACGGCACGCCCCGGCGCCCTTGGCGGGCCGTCACCCGGGCGGCAGCGCGATCGACTTCGCTTCGAGGTACTGGGCGAGGCCTTCGGGACCGAACTCCCGCCCGATGCCGCTGTCTTTGAACCCGCCGAACGGGGACGAGAAGTCCATCAGGTACTGGTTGATCCCGAACGTGCCCGTGCGAACCCGGCGTGCGACGTCGAGGCCGCGCGCGGTGTCGCCGGTCCACACCGACCCCCCCAACCCGTAGGGCGAGTCGTTCGCGATGGCCACGGCGTGTGCTTCGTCGTCGTAGGGGATCGCGACCAGCACCGGGCCGAAGATCTCTTCTTGGGCGATGCGCATGCTGTTGTCGACACCCGAGAAGAGCGTGGGCTCGACGTACCAGCCGCGGCCCTGCGCGGCGGGGCGACCCCCGCCGGTCACGACCGTGGCGCCCTCTTGGCGGCCGATCTCGATGTAGCCCTCGACCCGCTCGCGCTGGCGCGACGAGACCAGCGGGCCGATCTCGGTGGCCAGATCGGTCGGGTCGCCGACCACCATCGAGCCCATCATCGAGCCGAGGGCGTCGACGACCTCGTCGTAGCGCTTGCGGGAGGCCAGGATGCGGGTCTGGGCGACACAGGCCTGTCCGTTGTTCATCAGCGACGCCAGCTTGAGGCCTTCGATCGTCGAGGGCAGGTCGGCGTCGTCGAGGATGATCGCGGCGGACTTGCCCCCGAGCTCGAGGCTCACGCGGCGCAGCCGCTCGCCGCACAACGAGGCGATGCGACGCCCCGCGGCGGTCGAGCCGGTGAACGCGATCTTGTCGACGCCGGGATGGGTGACGAGGTGCTCGCCGACCTCGCGACCGGCAGGCACGATGTTGATCACCCCGGCGGGGATGCCCGCTTCGTGCGCCAGCTCGGCCAGCAGGAACAGGTCGAGCGGCGTCTCCGGCGACGGCTTCAGCACCAGGGTGCAACCCGACACCAGCGCGGGTGCGAGCTTCGACATGAGGGTGAACTGGGGAACGTTCCACGGCATGATCGCCCCGACGACCCCGACAGGCTCCTTGCGGACCAAGAGGCTGCCGAGCGGTCCCTGGCGCGGCTCCTCGAACGGGAACGTGCGGGCGAAGTCGATGAACCACTGGAGCATGACCAGCGGCATCGGTGCCTGCGCCAACAGCGAGAAGATCAGCGGCGCGCCCATCTCGGCGGTGATGACGTTGGCCATCTCCTCGTTGCGGGCGGCGTAGAGGTCGGCGAAGCGCTGGATCGTGTCGAGCCGCTCGCCGAGCGGCATCGTCGCCCACGGGCCGTGATCGAATGCGTCACGAGCCGCCGCGACGGCTCGGTCGATGTCGGCGTTCGTGCCGTCGGGGACGCGACCCATCACCTCTTCGGTGTGCGGCGACACCACGTCGATGACGTCGGTGCCGGCGGGCTTGACCCATTCACCACCGATGTAGAGGCGGTCGTGTTCGAGCATTGCGGTCCCCCGTAGGTCCCCGGCCGTGCTGCCGGTGCGAGCGTGCGCGGGCAACCGTACTGGAACACGTTCCAGAACCGTCGGCTGCGTCCTCAGGTCCGGTGCCGGACCAGCACCTCTTGGGCGATGGTGGCGACGTGCAGGCCGTCTTCGCGGAAGACCTGGCCGATCGCCAGGCCGCGTGCGCTCATGAGGCCCTGGCCGCGCGTGTCGAAGAGGTTCCAGCGGTCGGCCTCGATCGGTCGGTGGAACCAGATGGTGTGGTCGAGGCTGGCGGCCATCCACGCCTGCTCATCGTCTGGCTCTCCCTCGCCGTCGGTGTTGCTCGGGTGATCGGGATGCAGCGTCACGACGGTCTCGACGGGCACGTCGTCTGACAGGTAGGCGAGCGCACAGTCGTGCAACCGCGGGTCGTCGCCGACGGGCTCGCTCATCGCCAGCCAGTGCGAGGTGTGGCCGGTCTCGCCCGGTCGGGGGACCTTGCGGTTCTCGAACATCGGGCTCCACCGGTTGGGGTCGAGCTCCTCTGCGCTCGGCACGAGGGGTGCCTGGGCCAACTCGACCTCCGGCCCGGGCTCGTCGACCTGGAACGACGCCGACATGCCGAGGATGGCACCGACGCCTTGACGGGCGACGACGCTGCGGGTGACGAACGAGCGGCCGTTGCGCAGTCGGTCCACCTCGAAGCGGATCGGCTCGTTGTGGTCGCCTCGACGGATGAAGTAGGCGTGCAGCGAATGCACCCGGAAGCCGGGCTCGACGGTCGTGTACGCGGCCCACAGCGCTTGCGCCACGATCTGCCCGCCGTACAGGCCGCCCCACGGGTAGCGGGGCCCGACCCCGACGAAGGTGTCGGGACCGTGGGGTTCGAGAGCCATCATCTCCGCGAAGTGCACGGGGGCAGTATGGCGTCAGACGTCCAGATTTATCGAGATCGCTGCGGTCGATGCCTTCGCCGTGTCGCCGGCGTCGGCGGCACGCAGGTCTGCTGAGACGCCGGCTTCGGCTGGCAATGGCCCAGCGGCGACGGCGTCGACGGCCCGGTGGGAGCGGCCCAGGCGATCTTGGTGGCGCCCGACGAGGTGCGCGCAGATCGCCACCAGCGCGGCGGCGAGGTTGCCGAGGAACCAGGCTGTCCGGGCACCGTCGATGCCGTGCCCGCGGCCCGTTCCGGGGACCAGCACCAACGCCGGGACCATGATCGCTCCGGTCAGGACCAGCGTGATGGCCACCGTCGCCACGTGGCGGTGCCGGACCCGTGCTTCGGTGAGGTAGATCGACGTGATCGCCCAAGGGATGCCCGCCGCCATCATCAGCGGCAGGATGCGCGCCGCGTCGTGGTACTGCGCGCCGTAGACGGTCTCCACGAGCGAGCTTCCGACGAACGTGGCAAGTGCGCCGAGCACCATCAAACCGAGCGCGAGCGAGAGTGCGAGTGTGAGCTGTCGGTCGAGCGAGGCGCCTTCCTTGCCGCCCTCGGCGAGCAGGGCCTGGCCGATCGCGCTGGGGACGTAGAACGCCACCGCCACGATGCCCCATGCGACGTAGAAGGCGGCGTTCGTGTCGGGGCTCACGTGGGCGAGCACGATCACCGGGAGCGCGAAGTACGGGGCTTGGTACCCGAGGGTCGAGAGGTAGTTGACCGCCGAGTACCGGACCATCGACCGTGCCGTTGCGGGCTTTGGGCGAAGCCGCAGGCTGCCCCCGGACAGGCGCCCGATCACGAGCACGCCGAACGCCCCGGTGACCGCGACCGGCGCGACCGAGAACACGAACAGCCAGAGCGCCGGCTGGGTTCCCGGCCGGAAGAACAGCACGAGCGGAAGGCGTGCCACGGCCACCAGGCCGATGCGGGCGAGGACGAGGTTCCAGCGCCGCAGCGTCATGCAGCGCACGTCGACGATCAGCGAGAGGGCCGAGCCCATCACCGTGAGCAAGAAGACGACGCTCCACAGCGGGGAGCCCGTCACGAGCACGCCGGTGGAGGGCGGTTGCGCCACGTGCAGGAACGCCAAGTAGCCGACTGATGCGACCAACGTCGCTGCCATGGTGGCGAGTGCGCCCCAGGTGAAGGTGACGTCAGCGTCGTCGGTGCGGCCGACTGCGAAGCGAGCGAGCGACACGGGAAGGCCGAGGCCGGCCGCGTAGGTCACGAACTGGACCGAGGTGAACAGCGCCGTGGCGGAACCGACCTGATCCTTCAGATCGATGCGAGCTGCAATCAACCAGAAGATGGACCCACCCAGGGCCTGTACGGCTGCACCCACCACCAACACCGCGGACCCCGTGATGAGGTGCCGGTGGTGGTCGGGGCGAGCTCGGCGCCGGATCGCGTCGAAGTCCACGGAGGGGCGAGCGTAGTGGGGTCGGCGCGGTGCCGGTGGGAGGTGCCCACCCGGCAGACTTGACCCGGCGGTCAAGTCTGCTCCTAGCCTGGCCGGATGGGCCTCGCGGAGCTGCCGACGTTCCCCGGTGCGCGCCGCCCCGACCGCAGGCGAGACGTGGACGCGCACGGCATTCGCCTCGCCGTCTACGAATGGGGTGCGCAAAGCGCGCCGCCGATCCTGTTCGTGCACGGCGGCTTCGACTTCGCCGGCACCTTCGACGTGCTCGCCCCACTCGTGGCCGACGCCGGTTGGCGTGTCATCAGCTGGGACCAGCGCGGACACGGCGACTCCGAGCACGCGGGCCTCTACAGCTGGGAGGCGGACCAGCGCGATGCGGTCGCCGTGCTCGACAGCATCGGCTTCGAGCCGATGCCGGTGCTGGGCCATTCGAAGGGGGGCGGGCTCCTGCTGCAGGTCGCCGACGCCCTGCCGCACCGCATCAGCCACCTCATCAACCTCGACGGGCTCCCGTCGCGACGAAACTGGCCCGACGTGCCCGAACACGACAGGACCCGCCTCCTCGCCGGTGAGATCGCTGGCTGGCTCGACCACCGCCGAAGCATCGGCGACCTCACCCGCAAGCCCGGCACCATCGAGGAGCTCGCGGAGCGGCGGCGGCGCATGAACCCTCGCCTCTCGCTGGAATGGCTCGAGTACCTCGTGCCGATCGGCGCGCGGCACGACGACGACGGATGGCGGTGGAAGATCGACCCGACCATGCGCTTCGGGGGTTTCGGCCCGTGGCGCCCGGAATGGTCGATGGGCCGACTCCCCGGCATGGGCATGCCCGTGCTCGGCGTCCTCGGATTGGAGTTGGAGGTGATGGGCTGGGGGACGCGGCCCGACGACGTGATTCCGAACCTGCCACCCGGTGCGCGTTTCGTGCCGCTCCCCGGGGTCGGCCACTTCGTGCACATCGAGCAGCCCGCCCGCATCGCAGAGCTCGTCTTGGAGTTCCTCGCGTGACCGCCGCCGGAACGGCCTCCGCACCTGTGACGGAACTGCGGCACGGGAAGATCACGCTCGCTCTCCACCACCTCCGTGCGGCCGACCCACGTTCCTCGACCGGCACTCTCTTGCTCCTGCACGGGCTCGGCGAGCAGTCGCCCGCGTCCGTACCGCCGCACCTCACCGCGTGGTTCGGTGACGTCTGGGCCCTCGACTTCACAGGCCACGGTCGATCGACCACCCCGGCAGGTGGCGGTTACACGTGCGAGGTGCTCATGGCCGACGCCGACGCGGCGCTCGCGCACCTCGGCCCGCTGACCGTGCTCGGCCGTGGCCTCGGGGCATACGTGGCGTTGTTGCTCGCCGGCGCCCGCGCCGCAGCGGTGCGGGGTGCGATCCTGACCGATGGCCCCGGCCTCGTCGGCGGCGGGATCGGTCCGGGTGCGCCGCGCGTCACCCTTCCGGCACCGTGGACGGGAAACCCCGACCCGTTCGCCCTCGCCGAGTTGAGCGTCGATGTGCGACCACCCGACTACGCCGTCACCTACGGGCGGCTCGCAGTGCAGGGGAGCGCGTGCGCCGAGCCGATCACCGTGAGCGGTGTGGTGCGGCCGCCCTGGCTTGACGCACTCGTGGACCTGCCCGGGGTGGTGTGCGAGCCGCTGCCGGCGGCGCTCGCCCGTTACAGCTGAGGGTCGTGCACCGGGTGGCCGCCGCGGGCCACCAGGAAGTCGGTCAGGTCTGCGATGCTCATCGGGCGGCCAAGCAGGAACCCTTGCGCCTGGTTGCAGCCGAGACGGCGCAGCTCGTCCTGCTGCAGCGGGCTCTCGACACCCTCGGCAAGGGCCTCGAGGCCGAGCGTGTGCGCCAACGTGATGACCGTCTGCACGATCGCCGCGTCTTCCGGGTCGCTGCCCAGCCCGTTCACGAACGAACGGTCAACCTTCAACAGGTCGACGGGGAAGCGCCGGAGGTAGGCAAGCGACGAGTACCCCGTGCCGAAGTCATCGATCGCAAGCGACACGCCCAGGTCCTTGAGGCGCCGCAACGTGGACACGTTGGTGGTGATGTCATCCATGAGCACGCTCTCGGTGATCTCGAGCATCAGCGTGTCGGGACGCGTGCCGGTGTCTTCGATCGCCTTCGCAACCTCGTCGACGAGGTAGGGGTGGGTGATCTGACGAGCCGAGAGGTTGACCGCCACTCCGAGGTCCGCGAACTCCGGGAGCTCGGTGCGCAGCCGCTGCATCTGCCGGCACGCCTGGTGCAGCACCCACGCGCCGACCGGGACGACGAGCCCCGTCTCTTCCGCGATGCGGAGGAACTCGGCGGGCAGCAGCAGCCCTCGCTGGGGGTGCTCCCAACGCAGCAGCGCCTCGACGCCCACGACGGCGTTGGTCTGGAGGTCGAAGCACGGCTGGTAGTGAACCCGAAGCTCATGGCGGACGAGCGCGCGACGCAGTGAGTTCTCGACCTCGAGCCGGTCGAGGGCACGGGTGCGGAGGCGGGAGTCGAACACCTCGTGGCGGTTTCGACCCTTCTCCTTCGCCTGGTACATGGCGGCGTCGGCGTCGCGCAGGAGTTGCTCGGGTGTGAGGTGGAGGTCGCTCGCGAGCGCGATCCCGACGCTGGACGTGACGAAGACCTCGGCCTCGCCGATCCACACCGGCTCGGCCACGGCGGTCGCGATGCGGCCGGCGATCTCCTCGACCTCGTAGATGCTCTCGACCTCTTCGCAGACCACGACGAACTCGTCGCCGCCGAACCGGGCGACGGTGTCGCCCGGCCGCACGTGATCGGTGAGGCGTGCCGCGACCGCGGCCAGGAGCTGGTCGCCGGTGCTGTGGCCGAGGCTGTCGTTGACGACCTTGAAGTGATCGAGGTCCAAGAACAGCACGGCAAGGCGCCTGTGCTGGCGCCGCGCTCGACCGATCGCAACGTCGAGACGGTCGAGCAGCAAGGTGCGGTTGGGCAAACCGGTGAGGGGATCGTGGGTGGCCTCGTGCTCGAGGCGCGCCTCCAACGCCTTGCGGTCGCTGATGTCGCGTGCGTTGACGGAGATCTGCTCGATGTGATGGTCGACGCCGCGGTGGGCGACCAAGACGAGGGAGACGGGCACGAGGCGCCCCTCACGGTCGATGAGGCTGAGCTCTCCCTGCCAGGTGTCGCGCACGCGCAGCGACGGCATGATCTCGCTCTGCCAGCGTTCCATCGCGTCGATGGGGACGTGGGGGTTCAGGTCGATCTGCGTGAGGTCGCGGTCGCGGTCTATGCCGAAGAACGTGCGTGCCGCCTCGTTCAGGTAGAGCAGGGTGCCGTCGCGGCTTCCGATCGCGATCAGGTCGGGCGTGGCTTCGAGGATCGTCGTGAGCAGCTCGGTCTCGTGCTGGGCTTCGACACGATCGGTGACGTCGTCGATCGTGCCGACGGTTCCGACCTGGTTGCCTTGATCGTCGAGGAGGGGTGCGGTGCGGATGTCCGCCCAACGCGTGCGACCGTCGCCGCGCCGGAACCGCCCCCTGAACGACAGGGCGTTCTCGGGTGGCGCGTCACCGCCGAGGTGCTCGTCGTCGATGAGGGACGCGTGCTCGGGCAGCACGATCTGGCGCCAGCCGTCTCCGAGTGCGTCCTCTGCGGGGTGCCCCACGATCTCGCACCACCGTTCGTTCACGTACACGCAGTTGGCGTCCAGGTCGAACTGGAAGATGCCGAGCGGCGACGAGTTCGCGAGCGACCGGAAGCGCTCTTCGCTCTCGCGGCGTGCGTCCTCGACGGTCATGCGATCGGTGATGTCACGGTAGGTCGCGACGATGCCGGCGATGTCCGGGTCGTCGAGGCGGTTCACGAGCACGACGTCGAGCCACCGCTTCGAGCCGTTGCCGTGCTCGACCTGGCAGACCGTGTGCTCGGAGCGGCCCGGCTCGTCGAGCACCGCGAGGAACGCGGCGAGCACCGCCTCGCGGCCGTCGAGGCCCGCGAGCCCCCCGCTCGGGTGGCCCACGATCTCGTCCGGCTTCCAACCGAGCGCTTGTTCGACGGCGGGGCTGACCCAGAGGACTTCGCCGGTCGCCGCCATGATCTGGACGATGTCCGTCGAGTTCTGGACGAGCTGCCGGAAGCGGCGCTCGCTGCGTTGCAGGGCGACCTCGGCTTCGACACGCGCAGTGGCGTCGCGAAGGTTCACGATGATGCCGTGCACCGCGGGGTCTTCGGTGCGATCGGAGCCCGACGCGTCCATCCAGCGGTAGGAGCCGTCGGTCTGGCGGATGCGCAGCGTCGTCTGGGGGCGTTCGTCGCTCCCCGACAGGACGAGCGCGAGGTGGTCGATCACCAACTGGTGGTCGTCGGGGTGCACGAAGTCGAGCGCGTCTTGACCGACGATCTCTTCGGGCTGCCAGCCGAGCAGATCGGTGCCGGACGGACTCGCCCAGCTGGCCTTGAGGTCGGCGTCGACGACGACGGTGATCTCGAACGAGTGCTGGACGAGGTTCCGGAACCACTCCTCGCGTTCGCGCAGGCGGGCGTCGCTCGCCAGCACCTCGGCTTCGACGGCAACGCGATCTGTGATGTCGCGCAACGTCACGAGGATGCCCTGGATGGTGGGGTCCTCGATGAAGTTCGTCATCGCCGCCTCGACCCAGACCTCCTCGTCGGGCGAGCCGGTCTCGAGGCGCATGCGTCGAGTGGCGGTCGTCCCCGGCTCGGTCATCATCTCGTCCCACCACGACAGCAGCTCTGCTCGGTCCGCGGGGAGGACCAGTTCGAGCGAATGGCTGCCGATGACGTCGAGGCTCGGCCGGTGAGAGAGGTGTTCGAGCGACGAGCTCGCGTAGGTGACGACCCCATCCGGGCTGATCACCAGGACGGGGTCGGCCGTCTGGTTCACCATCGCCTGGAAGCGGTCGACGCTGCCGGTGTCGCGCGCGCTCGCCTCGGAGCGGGGCACGAGTCGCATCGCCACGAACGTTGCGTGGAGTGCGGGGTCGTCGAGCAGGTTCACGACGCTCGACTCGACCACCCGGTAGGTGCCGTCCTTGTGTCGCATCCGGCCGACTTGACGCACGACCTGACCGGGGGAGTTGGTCACCAACGACGACAGTTCGATGGTGGTCGCCAGGTCGTCCGGATGGATCAGGTCGAGGTAGTTCGCCATGTACTCCTCGGCGGTCCATCCCAACACCTGCTGGGCGCTCTCGGACGCCGCCAGGATCTGCGTGTCGGAACAGACCATGAAGAGCCGCGGTGCTTCCGCGAACAGCGCATCGAGCTGCCCGATGCCGCTGCGCTCATCGAGCAGAGACACGGTCGCGGTGCACCTCGCTGCGGTCTGCGACGCAGCGAGCGACCAGGCGGTGTGGACCCAGCCCCGGTCGGGGTGGCGCACCCGTACCGTCACCCGCCCCATGTCACCGCTGGGCGAATGCAGCGTGAGGAAGGCGCCAAGGATCGGCGCGTCGTGATGATGGACGAGGGTGAGCACGTCCACGCCGACGAGGAGATCGAGGGGGCGTGCGAACACCGTGACGGCGTCCCCCGCGGCCGTTTCGATGCGCGAGCCGTCGAGGACGAGCTGGGCCGCCACCGGAAGCGTGTCCGGTGGAGCTTGTTCCTGCTGCTCCCTCGCCATGCGCTGGACTGCTCCCTCCGCCCCCGGGCAGGACCCATCTGCTCGGTGGGTGCCGAGCGTGGTCAGGTTAGGTCAGGCTTCGGCGGCGGGCACGCGACACGCCCCCGGCCGCTCTCAGGCGTCTCGTGCGACGACGAACTCGGCCAATGCGAGCAACGGTTCGCGAGCGGCCACGCTGATCGCTGGCGATGCCAGTGACGTCGCGGCCTCGTCGCAGAGGCGACGCAGGTCAGCCTCCAACGCGGCGCGTGCGCCGGTGTCGATGAGGACCTGCTGGAGACCATCGACCTCGACGTCGCTCAGGTCGGTGGCACCGATCCGGTCGAGGAGCTGCAGCTGCGCACCGTGGGCGCGCGCGAGCGCCGCGGCCAGCAGCACGGTCGTCTTCCCTTCCCGCAGGTCGTCGCCCACGGGCTTCCCCGTGCGTGCCGGGTCGCCGAACACGCCGAGCAGGTCGTCTCGCAGTTGGAACGCCTCACCCAAGGGCCGGCCGTACGCGCTCAGTGCGTCGCTGGTTCGCTCGTCGCACCCGGCCAACGCCGCTCCCAGGTGGAGGGGGCGTTCGATGGTGTAGCCGCCCGACTTCGCGCGGGCGATGCGACGTGCCGTTGCCTCTTCTCGGTCGCCTTCGGCGGTGCTGAGGAGGTCGAGCAGCTGTCCCACGTCGACCTCGGTGCGCAGCTTGTCCCACACCTTGCGAGCCGAGTCGGGCACGGAGCCCAACGCTCGATCGGCCAGGACGTGCGCGAGGTCACCCAGGAGGATGGCGACCCCTTCGCTGTAGCGACGTGCTTCGCCGTTGAGTGCGGACGCCGTGTGCTGCGCGGCGAACGTGCGGTGCACGGTCGGTCTGCCGCGGCGGGTGTCCGCGTTGTCCATGACGTCGTCGTGCAGCAGCGCGAACGCGTGCAGCAGTTCGAGCGCCACGCCGGCTTGGTCGAGCGACGGAAGGCCCGGGTCGGCGCCGGCGGCCACCGCGCCCCACACGCAGAAGGCCGGTCGCAGGCGCTTGCCACCCCCCAGCACCAGCGTCGCGAGCGCATCCAAAGGCTCGCCGAGGCGCGCGTCGAACGTCCGCCAGTGATCCGACTCGGTCCGGAGGAACGTGGCCAGGTGTTGATCGATCCGCGCGGCGACGGACTGCAGCGCCGCGGGCGGGACGGGATCGGTGGCGGCAGCCGCGTGCACGGTCATGGACTGCCGAGCCTACGGCGGTGTCGGCTGCTGGCCTCCTTCAGCGGCGGCCTTCTCGTCCGACCCGTCCTGTCGCGATCGCCAGGGCGACGAGGGCCGCGGAGAGTACCCCCCCAGCGCCGATCAGCCGGGCATCGACGGGGGCGCGTGCGGTGCGGCTCGTCGCAGAGGTGCCCCGGGCGAGCTGGTCGAGGTGCGTCACCGGGGTGCGCGTCCAGCGTTCGGCCCCTCCGTCGGCGGCGGGCGAGCCCGACGTCGAGGTCGCCACGAGCACGAGCGGGTTCGCATAGAGCACGGCGTCTCCCCGCCCCTTCTTGTCGAAGAGCGCGAGGTGGGCTGCGCCTGTCGCGAGCAGGCTCAGCGCGACGATGCCGCACGCGACAAGGGTCGCCCGGCCGGTTCGGCGGCTGAACGACGAAACGGCGACGCCGAGCGCTGCCGCGGCGAGGCCGACGGCCCAGGCCCCGATGCCTCCGGCGATCAGGAGCCGTCCGGACGCGCCGCCGAGCCGCCACGCGAGGACGGCGACGGGCGCGGCCACCGCGAGACCGAGCGTCACCGTCACCGCCGCAGCGCTGTACGCCCCGAGCGCGACGTCGCGGGGACGCTGCAGGGTTGTGCACCAACTGCGCAACGTCTGCACCTCGCGACGCCCAGCGATGGTCGGCGCGCCGACCGCGGCGCCGAGCAGCGCGAGACCGACGGTCGTCGTCACCACCCACCATTCGCCGAGTGTCCGACCGAGCTGCGTCGCGTCGACGCGTGCACCACGGAGCGGCTGGTCGGTTCCGGCGAGCGCGAGCAGGACCGCGATCGCCACGCCCCCCACGATGAGGCCCCAGCCCGTCAACAGAGCCGGCCCCGTGGAGCCGCGCAGCTGTGCGCGCACCTCGCTCGCGCGCACCGGGTTCCCGATGGCATGGCGTGGGTTGACGTGATCGGTCATGGCGCACCCATCGCCTGGTCGGTTTGCTGCGTGTTGGTGAGGGCGTCGAGGTCCGGGGGTACCTCTGTGAACTCGACGATGTCGAGCCCTGCCTCGACCAGCTTGCGAAGCAGCGCGGCCTGTGCGGTCACGTCCGTGACGGTGTGCGTGCGCACCGCGCCGTTCCCGAGACGGACGCGAATGCGGCGGACGCCGCCCAGCGTTGCGAGCACCGCATCGGTCGAGCCGTGCTGCACCACGTGTCCGTCGTCGAACACCGCGAGCGTGGTGCATGCGGTCGCGAGCTCCTCGAGGCGGTCCATGGCCACCACGACGGTGCGGCTGACCTCCAGGAGCTGGTGGAGGAGGTGCCAGACGGCGGCGCGGTCCCGCTCGTCGAGCCCGGCGGTCGGGTCTTCGAGCAGGACGACGGTTGGGTCGTGCACGAGCGCGCCCGCGATCGCCAGCAGCTGTCGGGGACCGGGCGGAAGCTCATGGGTGTGCTGGCGGTGCCGCCCGCCGAGCCCGACAAGGTCGAGCAGCGTTGTGACGAGCTCGGGCCACTGCTTGCGGGGCACGCCGAATGCCGCCGCACGCAGCCGAAGGAACTCGTCGAGGTGCAGGTTGGGCGGAAGGGCTCCGGGGCCGGGCACGTAGCCGAGCGCCGATCGCACCCGGAACGGTTCGCGTGCGGGGTCGATGCCGAGCACCGCCAGGTCGCCGTCATGGGGCAGGCGCAGTGTCGCGATCGCCCCGCACAGCGCGAGCACACCGCTGTCGGCTCGTCCGGCGAGCCCGCTTATCTCGTTGCGCGGCAGGGACAGGTCGACGCCGTCGAGGTCGACGACATGCCGTCGACGCAGCACGAGACCGCGGGCGCGCACCGCCGACTGATCCGGAAGGACGATGCGTGCGGTGACGGGACCTGCCGCGGCAGGCACACGGGGACGGCTCACTTGGGGCCTGCCAACAGCCACAACGCGCCGCTCGTCACGAGTGCCACGACCGGGACCGCGACGCGCGCCGCGGTGCGGCGCCCTGTCGCTCCCAGCAGCCACCACAAGGCGGGGAGTGCGAGTGACGCGTAGACAGCCAGCACCAGTACGAGCCACCCCACGGGCGGTGACGCCGCCGCGATGAGCATGGACGGGCTGTGCATCCGCCCACCATCGCACGCACGCGGTGGCGCGCGGTGCATGGCTTTGGGGCGCGGCCCGTAGGGTTTCGCACGTGACGATCGAGGCAGTGATCTTCGACTGGGGTGGCACCCTCACGACACACCACGTGACCGTCGACGACATGCTCGGGAACTGGCGCCGAGCAGCGGACGTGCTCGCGCCCGATTCGTCGTCGGTCCTGGCCGACGCGTTGTTCGACGCCGACAAGCGCCTGTGGGACGAGGCGCGCGGACATCGAAGGAGCTTCCGCCTTCGTGATGTCGTGGGGCGAGGCATCGAGCAGTTCGGCCAGGCCGGGGGCGAGGTATCGGGCGATGTCGACGAGGCGTGCGAGGCGTACCTGGCTGCGTGGGCCGCTCGCATTCGCCACGACTCCGATGCCGCCGAGGTACTCGCCGCACTCCGTGAGAGGGGCATGCGCACCGGCCTGTTGTCGAACACGTTCTGGCCGGCCGCGTTCCACGACGACCTGTTGCGCCGGGACGAGTTGCGTGACCTCTTCACCGAGTGCTGCTACTCGTGCGATCTGCCCAACCTGAAGCCCCACGCCGGAGCCTTCCGGGCAGCGCTCAGCGCCGTCGGTGTCGACGATCCGGCGCGGGCAGTCTTCGTGGGAGACCGTGCCGACGACGACATCGCCGGTGCGCAGGCGATGGGCATGCGTGCCGTCTGGCGCCCGAACCACAGCGACCCGTTCCGGCCGCCCGATCCGCTCCGCGCGCCAGACGCGGTGATCGACGGCCTCGGCGAGCTACTCGCTGTCGTCGACACCTGGCGCTGACCCGCCGGCGACGTCTGTCTCGAGCGCGTCGACGATCACGGTGACCTGCGCCTCGGCGTCACGGATGCGCGCTCTACAGAAGGCGATGAGGTCGGCGGCGCGCGCCACGCGCGCCGCCAGGGCGTCGATGTCTGGGTCGTCGCGTTCGAGTGCCGCCAGAAGATCGTCCAGTTCGGCGACCGCCGCGAGGTACGAGGCCGCGGCAGGTGGCTGATCGGGTGTCGTGTCGGTCATCGGTCCTCCGAGACTGAGGGAGCGGGCAGTTCTACCCGGCTGGTGAGCGTCCCGTTGGCCAGGGTGGTGTGCAACAGGGTTCCTGGCGGTGCGTCTTCGGGGGCGCGGACGAGCGCACCGTCTGCCGTGCGCGTGACCGACCACCCCTGGGCCAGGAAGCGTGCCGGGTCGAGGATCTGCCATGCCTGATCGAGCCCATCGATGTGGCGGTCTGCTTGGCGCAGCGTGCGTGCCGGCGCGAGTGCGAGCCGTCGTTGTGTGTCGTCGGATTTCGTCCGCGCCGCCGTGAGGCTGTGGCGGACGACGGTGGTGGTGCGCCAGGAGGCAGCGCGCTCGGCGTCTGACGCGCGGCGCAGCGTGACGCGAGCGGTGCGCGCACCACGTTGTGCGGCCTGTTCGAGGTTGCGGCGTGCCACATCGAGGGCCGCTGACACGCGGCGGGAGGCGAGCTGCCAGCGTCGGTTGAGGTCCTCCTCCGCGGCGCGGACGTGGTCGACCAGCAGCGCGGCACACGCGGTCGGCGTCTTGGCGCTGGTGTGGCACACCTCGTCCGCCACGCTGTGGTCGACCTCGTGTCCGATCCCGCAGAAGACGGGGATCGGGCAGGTTGCGATGGCGCGCGCCACGACCTCGCTGTCGAACGCGACGAGGTCTGTGCGTGCACCTCCCCCGCGCACCAGCAGGATCACGTCGAGCTCGTGGTGGGCGAGCCGTTCCAATGCGGCCGCGACGGTGGCCGGTGCGTCGACGCCTTGCATCCGCGCGTCCTGGCTGTGGACACGGAACGCGTACCCGCTGTGGTCCAGCTCGTGCATCGTGTCGGCGTGTGCGGCGCTTCCCAGGCTGGTGATCAGGCCCACCCGGAGCGGGACGGGAGAGAGCGGGAGCGAACCGTTCCGTGTGAGCAGACCCTCTTCGCGCAGCAGGCTGAGGAGCCGAGCGCGGGCGAGCTCGAGTTGGCCGAGCGTGAACGACGGGTCGATCGCGCTCATGACGAACCTGAGCTGCCCGCCGGCCACCCACCAGGAGAGCTCGCCCCGCACACGAATCTCGATGCCGTCGGACATCTGGGTCGCCCCGCCCGCCTCCCGAAGGGTGGCGTTCACGCGTGCGCGGCTCTGGGCGAACAAGGCGACGGGGATGCTTGCCGTCGGGCGCGAGCCTGGTTCGGGGTCGGCCTCGACGAGGTCGAAGTAGCGGTGGCCGTTGCGGTTCGCCGCCCGCAGGTTGCGGATCTCACCCCGCACCCAGACCTGTCCGGGGAAGCGTTCCTGCAGCGCGCTTCGGACGGCGGCCCCAAGTTCCCCGACGCGCCATGTGGTCGCTTGCTGGTCGGCGGAGCCCTCGTCTGCCTCGACAGGCTCGACATCAGGGTCGCCGGGCTCCCAGAGGGTCACATAGCAGACCGTACCTTTCGCCGGGCAAGCATCGGTTCGGGCTGCGATACTTGCGGCGATGGTCGCCGGGCGCGGGCTGATCAAGCAGACGGCGGGGGACGCCCAGCTCCGGGCGGTGCTCGACGACGTCAGCGACCTGGTTGCGGTCGTGGCGGACGACGGGTCGCTCCGCTACGTGAACGCCGCGACCCAGCGGTGGCTCGGCTACGCCGAAGCCGACCTGATCGGGCATCACTCGGCGGAGTTCCTGGTCTTGGAGCGCCACGCCAACTGGTCGGCGGTGCTCGCCGAGGCACTTGCCACCCCTGGGCTGCACGGGCCCTTCGAGGTGAACGTCAGGGCCGCGGATGGGTCGGTCCGGGTGCTGCGGTTGGCGATCACGAATCGGACGACCGCCGGGGACGAGTGGGGCATCGTCGTCACGGCACGTGACGAGACAGACCACGTCGCGCTGCGGCGCAGTCTCGAGGACACCCATGCCTGGTGGAATGCACTCCTGCGCCTCGGTACCGAGCTGATCCTCGTCGTGGACGACGACGGCCGGGTGCACTACGCGAGCCCCGCGGTCACGACGGTCCTGGGCTACAGCGAGGAAGAGGTACTGGGCATCAACGCGTTCGAGTTGGTGCACCCCGACGACATGGCCCACGTCGTCGGTGACTTTGTCGAACGGCTCGAGGGGCACCCGCCGCATGACCTGACGCACTTCCGGGCCAGGGCTCGCGACGGGTCCTGGCGTCAGCTGGCCGCCTACGGCGCAGATGTGCGCGACGAGCCGGGTGAGGGGTCGATGATCATCACCGCGCGTGATGTCACCGCCGAGCTCGCCGCGTCCGAGGCGCTCCGCCACAGCGAGGAGCGGTTCCGAGCGATGGTGCAGCACTCGTCGGACTTCATCGTGCTCGCCGATCCTGACGGGACCATCCGCTACGCCAGCCCCGCGGTCTCGCGGATCCTTGGCTTCAGCCGCGTGGTCGACGCGGACCCCGCCGAGGTGTTCGCGGCGATCCATCCCGACGACGTTGCGGCGATTCGGGGGCTGTTGGAGCGCACCGCGCGCGAGATCGGGGCGTCCGAGCCGGTGCACGTCCGGGTGGGGACGGTCGACGGGGACTGGCGGGTGGTCGAACTGATCGGTCAGAACCTGCTGGCCGACCCTGCGGTCGGTGCACTCGTGTTCAACGGGCGTGACGTGACGGATCGTGAGCGGTTCAGCGCGCTGTTGCGCGAGCAGGCCACACTCCTCGAGGCGGTCGCGCAGGGGGCCCCGTTGGAGGCCACGCTCGTGCAGGTCGCTGCGGTCGTCGAGGAGCAGATCCCCGGGGCGCAGGTGGTGATCGGCCTGCGCGAGCACGGCGACCGATTTGTGCTCGCCTACGCACCATCGATGTCCGCCGAGCTCAACGCGGTGCTCGACCTCCACCCAGCGGACAGCGCGCTCGGTCACGCCGTGCGGCAGCCTGAGGCGGCCGTCTTCCCTGATGTCCTGCGCGATGAGCGCTGGTCGGAGCTCTGGGAAGCGTTGGAGGCAGACGGGCTACGGGCTTGCTGGACGTGGCCGATCCTGGCGCCAGACGAGCTGACACAGGTGGGGCTCTTCTCCGTCCTCATGCCGACGACGGGACCGCCCACGTCGGAACAAGCCGAGGTCGGAAGGCGAGCGGTGCACCTTGCGGCCATCGCCGTGGAGCGTCATCGGGTGGAGCAGCTCCTCCAGCACCGTGCCGCACACGACCTGCTGACGGGTCTCCCGAATCGCACGCTGCTCGTCGACCGCATCGCCCAGGCGCTGGCTCGCGGGGCGCGCAGCCGGCCCGATGTGGCCGTGCTGTTCGTCGATCTCGACCAGTTCAAGGTGGTGAACGACAGTCTCGGGCACGCGTGCGGCGATGAGCTCCTCGTCCAGGTGGCGCAGCGCTTTCAGCGCGCGTTGCAGCCGGGAGACACCGTGGCCCGCTTCGGCGGGGACGAGTTCGTGTTGGTGAGCGACGAGGTAGGCGGGGTCGGCGGTGCCGTCGCGCTCGCGGAGCGGCTGCTCGCCGCGTTGCGTGAGCCGTTCACCGTGACCGGACAATCGATCATCGTGACGGCGAGCATCGGGATCGCGCACAGTGCAGACGCGTCGGTCGGCGCAGGCGACCTGGTGCGTGATGCGGACGCCGCGATGTACCAGGCGAAGGCCAACGGGCGGGGCGGTCACTGCGTGTTCGAGCCAGGCATGCACGAGCACGTGATGGAGCGCTTCCACCTCGAGTCCGACCTGCGGCGTGCTTCGATCGAAGGTGGTTTCGACCTCTGGTACCAGCCGATCGTGCGCTTGGCCGACCTTCGCATCGTCGGGGTCGAAGCGCTGGTTCGCTGGAACCGACCGGGGAGTGGGCTGGTGTCGCCGGCATCGTTCATCCCGCTCGCTGAGGAGACGGGGCTGATCGTGCCGATCGGTCGCCGGCTGCTTGCTGACGCGGTGGAGCAGGTTGCCTCCTGGCATGCCGAGGCGGACCTCGCCCATCTCGCACTGTCGGTCAACGTGTCGGCGTTGCAGCTCGCCAACCCCGGCTTCATGGATCACCTTGCCGACACCGTCGGGCGCAGCGGGCTGGACCCCACAGCACTCACGGTCGAGGTGACCGAGAGCATCCTCGTCGACGGTGCCGGGGCAGCGGGGCGCGCGTTCGCCGCGTTGCACGAGCTCGGTGTGCGGATGTCGATCGACGATTTCGGAACCGGGTATGCGTCGCTCGAGCACCTGCGGAGCTTCACCGCGGCCGATGAGCTCAAGATCGACAGGATCTTCGTTGCGGACCTCGAGGGGGACACCGCCGCGCACGAGGCGATCGTCTCCGCGTCGATCGTGTTGGCGCGTGCGCTCGGCCTGCGGGTGGTCGCAGAAGGTGTGGAGTCGGTCCATCAACTTCATGCCTTGCGCCGCCTGGGGTGTGCGTACGCGCAAGGGTTCCTGTTCAGCCGACCCGTTCCCGCAGCAGAGCTGCCCGACCTCGTGCGTCGTGGCGTCGATCCCATCGAGGGGAGTGTTCATGCGTAGGTTCATCGCTGCGACGGGTGCCGCCGTCGGTCTCGTCGCCTCGCTCGTGTCGGTGGCCGCACCTGCGGTGGCAACGCCCGAGCAGGTGCGGTCGGTGTCGACGTCGGTGCAGCTTCCACCGGCTGCGCTGCCGCCCTCGTCGGCTTGGCGCCCGTACGCGCTGCAACTCGTCGATCACCTGGCACCGGGAAGCTCCGCGGGTGCGTCCGAGCAGGTACGTGCGCTCCTCGATGCCGGACAGTCGCCGACGACGGTGGCGACCGTGGTCGCGCATGGCGCCGCCGCGGTGACCCCCCGGCTCGATGGTGCCTACCAGGTGCTGTTGGGTCGCCCCGGTGACAGTGCAGGCCTGACGTACTGGGCGACGCAGCTCGGTGCCGGGGCATCGTTCGAGACGGCGGTCGCGTGGCTTGCGTCGTCGGCCGAGTTCCGCAGCCACAACCCGAGCTCGACCGCGCAGGTTGCCGCGCTCTATCACGAACTGCTCGGCCGGGAGCCGGACGCCGGTGGGGCTGCGTACTGGGCAGGCCTGCTCGACGCGGGTGTCGACCGTGGCGCGTTGGTGCGGGCGCTGTGGCACACCGCTGAGTACGGCGCCCGGGTCACCGACGCAGCGTTCTTGCAGGTGCTCGAACGTCGCGCCGATCCGGGTGGGCGCGCCTTCTGGCAGGGTCGCGTCGCGGCTGGTCTGGGTGTGCTCGACCTCCAGGGGCTGCTCGCCGGAAGCGCCGAATCCGTGGCGTTCGGATGCGACCCGATCGGCAACGGCGACGAAGGTGCCGGCAGCTGCATGCTGCCGTGGCCGAACGATCACTTCACCGTCGCGGACTCCTCGACCGGAACCGGGCGCCGTTTGGCGCTGAAGGCCTCGTTCCTGCCGGCGAACTCCTCAGGCGTGCACATCGACCCGGTGCAGCCGAATCGGAGCGACGGGTTCAGCCCGGGGTCGACGGTGATGCTCCAAGTCCCGGGCGTAGACCTGGCGGTGACCGGTGCGGCACCCGTCGACGACATCGGCAGCTCCCTCGACCCCGACGCGCCGATCGTGCTGCTCGACACGACGACCGGCGAACGGGTGCCGTGGTGGGCCGAGCTCGACCAGCACAGCCCGTATGCAGATCCGGCGCAGCAGTTGCTGTCCGTGCATCCCGCGGTCAACCTCCTCGACGGTCATCACTACGCCGTGGCGTTCCGGAACCTGAAGCGAGCGAACGGTTCGACGATCGCGGCGCCGTCGGTGTTCGCGGCGATCCGTGATCACGGCACGTCGACCGCGCCCGGCTTCGCGCAGCGCGCCTCCGAGCTCGAGCCGACGTTGACGGCGCTCGCCGCGCATGGCGTCGCGCGCGCCAGCCTCTACCTCGCGTGGGACTTCACCGTGGCGAGCACCGAGAACCTGACTGGACGGATGCTGCACCTGCGTGACGATGCGTTCGCCAGACTCGGTTCGTCGGCACCGCAGTTCACCGTGACGACGGTGACGCCGGGGACGGGTGACATCGCCCGCGTGGTGGAGGGCACCTTCGAGGTGCCGAACTACCTGACCGGGACGGGTGCTCCGGGGTCGGTCTTCAACGAGGACGCGTCGGGTCTGCCGTCGGTCAACGGCACCTTCACCGCACCGTTCCGGTGCGTGGTGCCGAACGTCGCGTTGACCACCCCGGCTCGGCCGTCGCTGTACGGCCACGGGCTCTTCGGCTCGCTGAACGAGGTGACCGCGGGCAACGTCAAGGCGATGGCCGCCGAGCACGACTTCGTGTTCTGCGGGACCTTGTGGGCGGGCATGTCCACCGACGACATCGCAACGGCGGCGGGGGTGCTCACGGAGCTCTCGGGCTTCAACAAGCTCGCGGATCGGCTCCAGCAGGGCGTCCTCAACATGCTTTTCCTCGGACGATTGATGAAGTCACCCCAGGGGTTCCTCACCGACCCGGCGTTCCAGAACGACGCCCACGCCCCGGTCTGGACGACCTCGGAGCTCTACTACGACGGCAACAGCCAGGGCGGGATCATGGGCGGCATGGCCACCGCGGTCGCGCAGGACTGGACCAAGGCGGTGCTCGGCGTCTCGGGCATGGACTACTCGCTTCTGCTCCCGCGTAGCGTCGACTTCGACACGTATGAGGCGGTCATGCGCAACGCCTACCCCGACGAGCTGCAGCGCATGCTGGGCCTGGGGCTCATCCAGCTCGAGTGGGATCGGGCGGAGCCCGACGGGTACGCCAATCACCTCACCGCCGACCCCTTGCCGAACACGCCGGCGCACCGGGTGCTGATGCAGATCGCGTTCGGTGATCACCAGGTGTCGAACATCGCGGCGGACGTCGAGGCGCGCACCATCGGGGCGTCGACGAACTGCCCGTCGCTGTCGTCGGGCCGGAGCCCCGGAACGCTCACGCTCTGGAACGTGCCGTGCATCGGCGCCTACCCCTTCGCCGGGTCGGCGATCGTCTACTGGGATTCGGGCTCGGCGGTGCCCCCACTCGCGAACGTGGCACCCCCGGAGTCCGACACGGTGGCGGGGCACGACCCGCACGAGGATCCCCGCAACTCTCCCGTTGCCCGGCAACAGAAGTCGGCGTTCCTGACCCCGGCCGGTGTGGTCACCGACGCCTGCGGCGGTGTGGCGTGCACCGCCCCGGTTGCATGACGTCCTCCTCCGCCGGTGGGGGAGCGTCCCCGGCGGCAAGCCCCGTGAGGGAGGGGCGGCTGCCCTAACCCTTCGGGTTGAGGATCTCGTCTGGCACGAGGTGGCGCGACACCCAGTTGCGGCCTTCGCCGTCTGCCCACACCAGCATCGGCGGAAGGAAGACGAGGGCGCTCAGCAGGGCGACGAGCACGTTCATGCCCACCACGATGCCGAAGTCCCGCAGGAGCGGCATCGACGACGTCGAGATGACCGCCACACCCGACACGGCGGTGAGGGCCGACACGATGAACGCCCGCCCGGTCCGCTCGGCGGTGCGGTCGACCGCCTCCTTCGGGTTGTGGCCCCGCCCGCGCTCTTCGACGAAGCGCAGGAGGATCAGCGAGGTGAACTCCGTGCAGACGGCGACCACGAGGGGTCCACCCACTGCGGTCAGCGGGCTCAGCTTCAACGAGAAGGCGTACGCCACGAGGGACGCGGACCCGACCGCGATGAGCACCGGCACCAGTGAGAGGAGCGACCGCACGAGGCTGCGGAGCCGGATCGCCAGGAAGGCCGCCACGAACGCGATCGACAGGTAGGTCAG
>CAZUMJ010000007.1:38345-106064 GCA_964621605.1 uncultured Iamiaceae bacterium
TGCTCACGGCGGGTGGGCGAGCGGAACTCGCGGATGCCGAGGGTGGCGAGCGGGGCGATGATGCTGCAGAGGCAGATCATGGCGATGCCCACCGCCAGCAGCGCGCCGAACTGGCGGATCATCGGCACCTTGGCGAACGTCAGGGCAGCGAACGCGAACACGGCGTCGAAGGTGACGACGAGAAGGGCCGGGCCGAGGTTGCGTGCCGACTCCTGGATGGGGTGCTCGTCGTGGTTGAGCGTCACCTCTTCCTCGATCCGTGAGTGCATCTGGATCGCGTAGTCGATGCCCACGCCCAACATCACGGGCAGGCCGGCGATCGTGGCGAGGGTGAGGGGGATGCCGAGGAAGCCGGCGAGACCGAACGCCCAGACCAATCCGATGGCGATGACCGCCAGTGGGAGGAGGCGCCAGCGCACGTCGAACAGGACGAGCAGGATGACGATCATGACGGCGAACGCGATGCCGCCGAGCAGGAACATCCCGCCCTTCAGGTAGTCGTTGATGTTCTTGAGCAGCGACGGGGCCCCGGTGGTGATGACGGTGGCGTCGTCGAAGTGGTACTTGGCGGCGGTCTGCTCGACGAAGGTCGCAGACGCGCTCTGGTCATCGAGTGGCTGATTGCCGTCGAGGCGCACGATCACCTGTGCGTGGGTCGTGTCGGGGATGAAGGTGCGGAGTGCGACGCGGACCTTCTGCTGGTTGTTGAAGATGAGGAACTTCACCCACTCGGGGTTTTCCAGGGTGTGCGGCCCCTTCACGGCCCCCTGACGGGTGAGGGTGGTGGCGGAGTCCTCAGCGCGGGCCTTCTGACCTGCCGCGGTCGGGTCGGCGCCGATGGCCCGCACGAGGGCGCTCCCGGCGATGCTCGCCGTGATGCTCTCCTTCGGCCCGAGGGGGACGACCTTGCCGTCGACGTACTTCGAGTCGGTGAGGCGCTGGCTGAAGTCGAGCACCATCCCGGGGTCGATGATGTTCTGGAGTTGGTGCTCCTTGGCGCCGGCGTTGAGCTCTGCGATGAGCTTCTTCATCGTGGCGCTGTTCTCGGGTGTGAACAGGTGGTCCACGGTCTTGCCGTTCTGCATGGTGAACATGATCACCATGGCCTGTCCGCCGAAGAGGTTCTCGTAGCGGACGTCGTCCTGGTAGATGCGGTCCGACTTGTTGAGGTAGCTGCTCTGGCTGGTCGCGAACTTCAGCTTCGTGATGCCGAGGCCGAGCGTGAGCGTGACGATCAATCCGATGACGGCGACGAGGCCGGCGTGCTTTCCGCACCACACCGCGAGCCAGGACCAGAAGCGCTTCATGTGGGGGACTTCCTTCTCGGCGTCGACGGCAGGGGAGAACGGGGCGAGAGCTTAGACAGTGACCCGCTTCACGTTTGAAGCGACTGCACGCTGAAGTTTGGGCGTGAGGACGTTGCCGAGAATTTCACCCGGTGAGTGAGCGTCAGGGGCGACCTCGACGGGGACCCGGCCTGTCACCGAGACGCTGTCGTTGATCGATTCATGGCGCAGCCTCATCTGCAATGCGAGATAGCATGGTGGGGTGAACGATGACGTGTTCAGAGCGGTCGCAGGAGCGTTGATCCTCGATGCCCGCACCCGCGCCGGGTTGACCCAAGCACAGCTGGCTGAACGGGCCGGGACCGTGCAGTCCGCGATCGCCGCGTACGAGGCCGGCGCCCGACAACCGACCGTGCCGACCCTCTACCGAATCCTCACCGCAGCCGGGTTCGATCTGCGGGCCCGTCTCGAACCCCACGACCCCCACGACGACACGGTCGCCGAATGGGAAGCGTCGCTGCCAGCCAGCCAACGGCGTCGTCGCCATCGTCAACTGGACGAGAGCCGCCGCCAGGCCAGCCAATGGCAAGGCGAGCTGCGGTGAGTCAACCCCTCATCTGCGGTTGGCTGCTCGCTGACGGTGGCCGCTGCCCATGCTGAGCAACGTCAACGACGCGCTCGGGCTGAGCGGGTGGCGGCGCCTTTCGTCGATGGAGACGCCGCCGCCATGGTCGCGGTGCTCGACATGCACCAGGTCCGCTACGTGGTCATCGGCGGGCTTGTCGCTGCCCTGTGGGGATCGGACCTGGCCTGTGCCAGCGGCGCCGGCATCATCCTCCGCGTGCAATCCCGGCCGGCGTGTTGCTGGGCTCGTCTACCGGTTTCGGCCACCTGACTGAGCTGGCAGCCTCTGTCGGGGTTCTCGATGGGGGAGACTCCACCTTGATGGCTGCCTTCTTGTCTGTCGCCCGCAGGGCCGTGGTGCTCATCGTGGCGGTCGTGTTGAGTGTTGTCGCGGCGTTTCCTGTCAGCGCCAGCGCCGCGGTCTCGGACAACGCCAGCGTGGTGGGAACTGGCGTCGTGGCGGTCAACCTTGTCGGCAGGGATGGGGTAGGGGCGGTCGCTGGCGTCGCCGCGGATCAGGGTCGAGGCATCGGCCTCGATAGCTGCGAGGTGGCGCCGGGTGACGTAGCGACGGCGCCGTGGGTGTTGGCGCATGCGTATTCGCCGCATGGTGTGCCGCCGGCGGGTGTGGCGGGCCTGGTGGGTGAGGGCCTGTTCGGGTCGATGTTCGCGGGTGGTGCGGGGGCGTTCACGCAGTCGGGTCTGGATCAGTTGTTGACGACCGGGCATATCGATGTGCGTCGTTTGGCGTTCGACACGGTGATCGGTGCGGGCACGGCCGGGTTGTTGCATGGTGCGGCGAGGGGCGTGTCGGTGTTGCGTGAGGCCGGTTCGGCTCGTGCGTTGCGCAGCGCGATCGACGACGAACTCCCGGCGCTGACTTCCGCGGAGCGTGCCCCCACCCCGGGGCCCGCAACCCCCGAGGTGCAGGCCCCCAGAGCCACCCCAGAACCATCGACACCGGCGGTCGTGGACGACGTTGTAAGCCCAGCCGCCACAAGCGCGACAGGCGGTGGCGCGCCGGGACACCAGACGACGATCCTGGGCGAGAACATGGCCGATCGTGTGATGCCATTTGCCGAGCGCACAAACGCCCGCACGCTCGGGTTCGGAACGAGTTCGGAGGACTGGGCTCGGATGACGCCGCAGCAGCGTTACAAGCTCAACGACGGCCAGTTGCGAGCTCGGATCAACGAAGGCGACGACTTCCGCTACATCGGCCAGGACCCGGCTCGACCCCCCGATGTCCGCGCCCGGTTCGACTTGACGAGATCGGAGATCCTGCGCCTGCAGGAACGGGGCATCCCATACGAGACCGTAGCGCCGGAGGAGGTCGCGAAGATCTTGGGCCAGGCGCCATGAGCATGCCGGTCGTCCCGTACTTCGTGCCTTCTGTGGTCGATGTAGTGGGTCCCTTTCTGGAAGACGCAGGGCTCTCGCGACTGGAAGTCGACGCTGTGGGGGCGACCTGGGATGCCGGGTCCTCCATCCTGCGGTTCTCCTACTACCCCGAAGATGCTCCGAACTTCTCCGTGCACGTGGCCGTCGCCGGTAAGACCGAGGACGAAGCCCCCCAGTGGGTCGGCTTGTGGACGGCGATTCCGGAGAGTGCGCCCGCCCGCGCCTACACGTCCTGGTCATTCCATAGCGAGGTCGAGCTCCGGTCGGTGTTGGGAAAGCTCGTGGCCGAGGTTCTGGCGGAGCACGGCCCGTCGCTGTGGGGCGACGAGTCGCACTTGGCGTCGCTTGTCGCCGTGCAGGACGCCGAGACACAGCGCCGGTTCATGGTCGATGAGGTCGAAGCACAGCTCGCGCTCGCGCGCTGGTCCTTCGATAACGATCGGTTTGCAGAGGCACGCGACCGATTCGCGCTGATCGGCGAGGATCAACTCTCAGCGGGGGATCGGCGTCGTCTCTACGTCGCGAGGACAAAGGCCGGGGCAGGCGAGTAGCTCGTGCCGCGCTGTTCCCCACGGCCGAAAACCTCTCCCAGCGGGTTTGCTCCACCTGCTGCTGATGCTCGCCTTCGTGCTGCTCGCCGGCGCGGCGGTGGCGACGGATGCGGCGGTCGCTTCTCCTCCGACTGGATGCTCCAGTGCACCCACTGTGAACGCGTCGACGCGTGAACAGACAAGCGGGGACCCAGCAAGGCCACGCTCGACGGCCACGTCGACGAGCACCGTGGAGGTGCTGTCGTTGTTCGACCAGCCCGACAGCGACGCCCCCTACACTTGAGTCGATGTCTGTGACCGTCGATCTCCCCGCCGAAGCGCTGCGTCGCCTCGAAGCCGAAGCGACCCGCCGTCAGATCAGCATCGACGACGTCATCGCCGAACTCGCCGCGAACCTGCCCACCGAGGCGACCGGGCCCCGCCGGCGGCCCGCGTTCGTCGCGGTCGGCGCATCCGAGCACGGCATCACCGACCGTCTCGACGAGCTCCTCGACGACGGCTTCGGACGCGACTGACCGGTGCTGATCGTCGATACCGGCGTCATCGTCGCGGCCGCCGACCGCACCGACCGCCACCACGCCGCTTCCGCCGGGATAATCAGCGACGACCCCGGGCCGCTCATCACCACCGCCCTCGTCATCGCCGAAGCCGCCTACCTCCTCGACCGAGAACTCGGCCCAGACGCCGAAGCCGCGCTCTACACGTCGATCATCGACGGCGACCTCACCATCGAATCGCTCGGCCCACACGACTGGACCCGCATCCGTGAACTCGTCGAGACCTACGCCGACCTCCGCCTCGGCGGCACCGACGCCAGCCTGATCGCCATCGCCGAACGCCTCGGCGTCACCCGCGTCGCCACCCTCAACCACCGCGACTTCGCAGTCGTGCGTCCAACGCATTGCGACACCCTCGACCTCATCCCCTGAACCGCCAGATCCCGGCCGACACCCTCGACGGGGTGGAAGACCCCACAGTGATGGCCGCCCCCCGACCGTCGCGCCAGAGCCGTCGCGCTCTTGGCGGCCGTCGTGCTCAGCCTCGTCGCGGCGCTCAGGTCGCCACCATGGGCCCGGTGACGGCGCTCGCGGATCGCGCCGCGATCGATTCCACGTTCGTCCCCCAGCGGGGCAGCCGTGTGGCCACGGGTAGGTCCCGCGGCAACCTTCAGCTCACCTGGCGGACGCGTCCCTCCCAGAACGGGGCGCGCAGCTTGAACTTCTGGAGTTTCCCGGTGGCGGTGCGTGCGAGTTCGTCGCGGAACTCGACGCGCTTGGGGCACTTGTAGCCGGCGATCTTCGTCTTGGCGTGGGCGATGATCTCGTCTTCGCTGGCGGTCGCCCCGGGAGCGAGGACCACCAGGGCCAACACGAGCTCCCCCCACTTCTCGTCGGGGACGCCGATCACGGCGACCTCCGCGACCGACGGGTGGCTGAACACCGCATCCTCGACCTCGATCGACGAGACGTTCTCGCCACCGGAGATGATCACGTCCTTCTTGCGGTCCGCGATCACCACGTAGTGCTCGTCGTCGATGTAGCCGCCGTCGCCGGTGTGGAACCAGCCGCCTGCCATCGCGTCCGCGGTGGCGTCCGGCTGCTCCCAGTAGCCACCCATCACCACGTTCGACCGGGCGAGCACCTCGCCTTGCGCGTCGACCGCGACCTGCACGCCGATCGCGGGGGCACCGGCGCGCATCAGCTTCCGGGCCCGTTCGTCGGCGGGGAGGTGGTCCCACTCGGCGCGCCCCCGGCTCATGGTGAGCAGCGGCGCGGTCTCGGTGAGCCCATAGATCTGGATGAACTCCCAGCCGAGCTCCGCTTCGACCCGTTCGATCGTCCGGCTCGGCGGCGGCGCCCCCGCGACGACGATGCGGGTGCGGCCCGCCCCGGGGATCGGCCCGTCCCAGGTCGTGGCGGCGTCGAGCACCATGTTCACCACGGCCGGTGCGCCGCACAGGAGCGTGACGCCGTGCGTGTCGACGCGGCGCAGGATCTCCTCACCGTCGACCTTGCGCAGCACCACCTGGGTCACACCCATGCCGGTCGTGGCATAGGGCATGCCCCAGCCGTTGCAGTGGAACATGGGCAGGGTGTGGAGGTAGACGTCTCGGTCGGTGACGGTCGCCTGCCACCCGAAGGTGGTGGCGTTCACCCAGCAGTTGCGGTGGGTGAGCTGCACGCCCTTCGGCCGAGCGGTGGTGCCCGACGTGTAGTTGATCGTCGCGGCCTGGTCCTCGTCGGGATTGCGCCACGGCTCGGGTTCCACGTCGAAGCGGTAGAGCTCCTCGTCAGCCTCGGCGCCGATCACCATGCGGCGCGCGCAGCGCACCCCGGCCAGGGCTTCGTCGAGCTCGGGGTCCACGAGGAGCAGCGAGGCCCCGGAATGCTCGACGATGTAGGAGACCTCTTCCGCGGAGAGGCGGAAGTTGACGGGCACGAGGATGCGCCCGTACCCGGAGACCCCGTAGAAGGACGTGAGCAGCCGGGCCGAGTTCTGCGACACCACCGCGATGCGTGCGCCGGGACCGATCCCCGTGGCGTCGAGCCCCGCCGCCTGGGCGCGGGCCCGGGCCCCGATCTCGGCGTAGGTGAGCGTGCCCCAGGAGCTGGCCGGCTGGTCGGGTTCGTCCACGACACCGGCCCGATCGGGGTAGACGGTGACGGCCCGATCGAGGAAGTCGTTGACGGTAAGTGGGACCTTCATGGGGACCTCCACGCGCACGATGAGGGGTGGCGCCGGTCACCGTACCGGAGGGTGGCGTTCCCGACCGTTCGGGCTTCGTGGGTTCGGTTGCCGTCGAAAGCGAGGCCGGTCACGTCGCTGCCATGCCGGGAGCCGCGGACCCCGTGGCCCGGCTGGAACGGCTAACGGCGCTTCACGCCGAGGGGGCGCTCACCGACGAACAGTTCGAGGTAGCCAAGAAGCAGGTGCTCGGGACGTCGTAGCGCAAGCGGGTGCCCGGTCTCCCTGGTCCCGCTCGGCCGGGCTCCCCGACCGTGGGGCTGTTCGCGGGTGCCCGGTCTTCCGGCTACCCGGTCCCTCCCGATGGCTCGGGAGGGACCGGGCGTACCGATGGCGGAGGATGTGGGATTCGAACCCACGGTGACCCGAAGGGCCACAACGGCTTTCGAGGCCGCCCCATTCGTCCGCTCTGGCAACCCTCCGCCCGCAAGCGTAGTCGGCGCGCTCCGGGGCGCTGCCAGTGAGGGGGTCGGTCAGCGGCGCGCGGCGAGGAACTCGTGCAGCCGCACCGCGCAGCGCCACGACTTCGGCATGACTCACGGGAGACCAGACGGCTGTCACAGGGCGCAAGCATCCTGGGGGCATGAACAGTCATGTCCTGCACGATCCAGCGCTCCCCCTCGCGGGACGTCCCCTCCGCCAGGTCCTGACCGTGTTGCTCCTTGAACGTGGGCCGCTCAGCGTTGCCCAGTTGGTTGCTGCGGTCGAGGAGGAGGGCTTCTCCATCGCTGGGCGGCCGTCGAAGACGGTGTCCGACTGCCTGCGCTGGGAGATCGCCCGCGGGCGAGCGGCTGGGGTCACACGAGGGTGCTACGGACCGGGAACGATGCCCCGCCAGACGCGCGCGTAGATCACGGCGAGGGTGGTGGAGATGCGGGCGAAGGTCGACGGCTCGGCGAGTGCTCTCCGGGCGTTGTCGCGGCAGGCTGAGGCGCAGTCGCACGGGGGACGCGGCGGAGCGACTGGCCTGGGAGGGTAAGGGCAGCTCGGTACCGTGGGGCCTACTTTCGCCAATGTCATAGCGACAACTGGTTGGGGAGGTGGCGCTCTCCGGGCGTTGTCGCTGTGAGGTTGGCGGCGGCAGTGAGACGCCAGGTCGCCGTGGCGGACGGCCGGGTCTCGTTCGGTTGGACGGCTGGGAAGCAGATGGAGCCCCTCCTCCGTCTGCTCCCGGGTCGTCCGATGAAGACGAGACGTGCCTGCGGCGCCCCGAAGAGCTGAGTGGCCCTACCGCTGATCGTGCGTGCGTGGTAAGGGGTAGCGCCACGGTGGCTAGCGCCACGGTGGTCATTCTCATCTGAAGGTGTCGCGCCTAGGGCCGTGGGGAGGTCGTGCCATGGGTGAATCCCGTCAACCGTTCCCAGCGAACCACGTGCTCTACCGATCGATCGTCGAGGGGGCAGGCGACCTCGTGGTGGCTTTCGACGCGACCGGCACCGTCGCCTTTGCGAACGGCGCAGCGCACAGCATGCTCGGGCTCGACCCAGCCGAGGTGATGGGTCGCAACGTGCTGGAGTTCATCCATCCCGATGACATGGAGCGAGCTGTCCGGGGGCTCGCGCTCAACGAGCAGTTCGGTTCAGCGCCGGGGAGCTCCGCCTACCGGCTGCTCCACGCGGACGGGTCCTGGAACTACGTCAACATGACTGGCGGGCAGGCGACCGATGACGGCGAACGTGTGCTGTACACGTCGATCAGTCGTCGTTCCGAGGTTCGGTTCGTGATGAGCGAGACGTTGCTGCGCCTTGCGGCAGGGGCGTCGCTGGCCGAGACGCTGCGACCCGTGTGTGACACGTTCGACTGGCAGGTGAACGGGTCACAGATCGGGATCAGCTGGTGCGACGACGATGGTGTGCTCAACGCGGTCAGCACGGGGATCGATCTCGAGCTCGTCGGCGCCGCGCCACACGCGGCAGCGCGGTGTGGTGACGTGCATGGCACGCCGTGGTCCACGGTTCGTCACGCGGGCGCGGCGATCATCGATCTCGACCTCAGCCGACTCGACACGCGGCTGCGCGCCAAGGCGGAGGAAGCCGGGTATGGCGCCTATTGGATCGAGCCCATCCCCAATCCCACCGGTGGGTTCGCACTGGTGACCGTCTGGACCCGGCGAGGTGGGCGCCCACCTCAGCATCACGCGCTGGCCATGGAGACGGTGCCCGCCATCGTGGAGGTCATCCTGCGTTGGGTCGACCAGCAGCGGCGACTCGACTACGCGGTGAACCACGACTCGCTGACGGGCCTGGCAAACCGTCAAGCCTTCTTCGCGGCGCTGCGCGAGACCGAGATCGGCGGCTCGGTCCTCTATTGCGACCTCGACGGTTTCAAGGCGATCAACGACACCTTCGGGCATCCCGCTGGTGACGAGCTGCTCCGGGTCGTGGCCGAGCGACTCCAGCATGCGGTGCGCGCCGACGATCTCATCGCCCGCTTGGGTGGAGATGAGTTCGTGGTGCTGTGCAAGGGCGCGTCCGAAGCGGTGGCGCTCGCGGTGGCGGCCCGGATCGAGCAGGCAGTTGCGGAGCCATTCGCGCTCCGCTCGGGGGTCGTGACGAGCGCGATCTCCGTCGGCATCGCTTCCGATCCGTTGCGCGTCGGGATTGACACGATGGAGGAAGCGGATCGTCAGCTCTACAAGGTGAAGGCGGCCCGTCGCCCACCTGGATCACAACCAAGAAAGACCAAGGGCCGAACCCGCTGACGCAGGTTCGGCCCTTGCACGTACCTTGTGGAAGTACAGCGCGGAGGGAGAGGGATTCGAACCCTCGGTGGGCAGTACCCACACACGCTTTCCAGGCGTGCCGATTCGGCCGCTCTCGCACCCCTCCGGGGGCTCCGCCCGACGCCTGGGCGCCGACCGGAACGGACAGGCTATCGTGTCGGCGAACCCGTCCTCGGATGTGGCGGCCGGGTCCTGTGCAATCGCAGCCCGTGAAACGAGTCAGGGCCGGGAGGCAGCAGCTCTCAGCGGAGCCTGCGGTGTGCCGCAGATCGCCTGGTCGCCACTTCCGGAGGCGGGTTCGCCGCGTGCGGGTCACGGGTAGGCTCACGGCCCGATGGCCTACCAGTCGCTCTACCGCCGCTACCGGCCGCGCCGCTTCGCCGAGGTGCGCGGGCAGGCCGACGTGGTGCGGGCGTTGCGCAACGCGGTGCGCGACGGGCGGGTCGGCCATGCCTACCTCTTCAGCGGGCCCCGCGGCACCGGCAAGACCTCGTCCGCCCGCATCCTTGCGAAGGCGCTGAACTGCACCGACCTGCGTGAAGGCGAACCGTGCGGGGTGTGCGAGTCCTGCACGTCGATCGACGCGGGCACGTCCTACGACCTGGTCGAGCTCGACGCCGCTTCGAACAACGGCGTCGACGCCATGCGTGACCTCATCGGTCGCACCGCGATGGCGTCGCCGGGTCGCACGAAGGTGTACATCCTCGACGAGGTGCACATGCTCACCGCGGCGGCCTCAGCGGCGCTGCTGAAGACGCTCGAGGAGCCCCCGTCGCACGTCGTGTTCGTGCTCGCCACGACCGATCCCCAGAAGGTGCTGCCGACCATCCGCAGCCGGACCCAGCACTTCGAGTTCCACTTGCTGCCGGCGGACGAGCTGGCGGAACACGTGCAGTGGGTGATCGCCGATGCCGGCCTCGACGCCGGTGCCGACGCCGTCGACTACGTGCTCCGGGCCGGCGGTGGCTCGGCTCGTGACACCCTCTCGGCGCTCGATCAGGTCGTGGCGGCGGGTGGTGTGCCCGAGCGTGGCGACCAGGCGGGCGAACTGGTCGACGCGCTCGCTGAGCGAGACACGCTGGCCGCCCTGCAGGCGGTGGCCGCGTCGGTGCAGCGTGGTCGGGAGCCGCGCCTGTTGGGAGAGGCGCTGTTGCGTGATCTCCGTGACACCTTCCTCGTGCGCATGGGTGCACCGGTGCCGCACCTCGCCGACGCGGAGCAGCAGCGCGTCGCGGCATGGGCGGAGCGCTTCGGCGATCGAACGCTCACCAACGCGATGGAGCTCGTCGGTGATGCCCTGCGCGAGATGCGCCAGGCTCCCGACCCGCGCATCCCGCTCGAGGTGGCACTGTTGCGGCTCACTCGTGCCGGTGGCGAGGTGTCGCTCGACGATCTGCTCGCCCGCGTCGAGCGCCTTGAACAGGCACTTGCGTCCGGTGCGGCGTTGCCCGTGTCGGGAGGTTCGGAATCGAATCGTGAGCCAGGCGAGCGCGCGCCGTCCTCCTCGGGAGCTGCGAACGCCCCAGCCGCTGCGGGCGAGGCCAGTGCTCCCGCTGCCCCGAGCAAGCCAGGCGGCAGCGCGGCTGCCGCTCGTGCGGCTGCAGAGGCGGCCCGCAAGTCGTCACGCGGTGCGGGAGGCGCTGCCCGGGAGGCTGGGGCAGCGAGCGGGGGCGTCGAGGGTCCGTCATCTTCTGACACCAGCGGTGCTGGCAGCGCAGCGGGCTCAGCGCCGCCACCCCCGGTGCCCGGCCGAGGACGCCGACCCGAGCCGTCGCCAGCTGAGGTGAAGGATCAAGCCTCACCTTCGGCTCGCCCGACCCCCGCCGCTGCCGAGCCCGACACCTCCGGCCGCACTGCCACCCGGCAGGACGCCGGTGCCTCGTCTGGTGCCGGAGGGTCCGGCCTGCCCGATCGCGATGCGCTCACGCTGGCGTGGGCAGACAGCGTGCTTCCCGGATTGAGGGGGCTCACCAAGGCGATGTATGCCGTCGGGCGCTTCCTCGAAACGACCGACGCCGCCGTGCTGGCGATGCCGGGCGAGGTGCACCGTGCGAAGTGTGAGGAGCGACGGTCCGAGGTGGAGGCCGCGCTGGCCAGACACTTCGGCTACCCCGTGCCGGTCCGCCTCGTCGTCGACGGCGAAGCTGCGCACGGGGACGACGGTGGTGCACCGCGCGGGCCGGGAGCGCGCTCGGGCGGCACGTCCGAGGAGGCGCGCCTGGCGGCGGAGCGCGCCGAGGTCGGCGACCTCTCCGAGCTCGTCGACGCACCACCCGACGGTCGCACCCCCGCGGAGCGCCTCGCTGACGCCTTCCCCGGCTCCGAGTTGATCGACGAGCCCTGAGCCTGCCGGAGTCATCCATGTCCGAGCACGACCGATCCGACGCCCCCGACGACCGCCAGGCGGGCATGCCCGCAGAGGCGATGCCCGCCCCGGGCACGTCGGGCCTTGCCTTGCCCGATCTTTCGGGCGCGTCCGATCTTGGTTTTCCCCTCGGCGGCTTCGGCGGCGATGGTGGCCCGAGCGGTGGGATCGGTGATCTCCTCGGTGGGCTCGACCTCGGCGGGTTGCTCGACATGGCGGGGCAGATGCAGCAGCACATCGCCGAGGCACAGGAACAGGCCGCGTCGACCGTCCTCGAAGGGGCCGCCGGCGGCGGAATGGTGAAGGTGACGGTGACCGGCGACGGCGAGTTCCGTGCTGTGACGATCGCCCCGGAGGTGGTCGACCCCGACGACATCGAGATGCTCCAAGATCTCGTGCTCGCCGCGGTGAACGACGCCATGGCTCGCGTGCACGCCCTCCAGGCGGAGACCTTCGGCGACCCGGGTGCGGGCGGGCTGGGTGGCCTCGGCGGCATCTTGGGCGGTCTCGGTTGATCGTGCGGCGTTCCCGTCCCTGTCGTCGGCTGACCAACGGCCGTGCAGTCCGCAAGGTCGGTCTTGGCTGATGGGCGCCTATGCCGGCCCGGTGCAGGAGCTCATCGACGAGCTCGGCCGGCTTCCTGGGATCGGTCCGAAGTCGGCGCAGCGCATCGCGTTCCACCTGCTGAAGCTTCCTGCGCTCGACGTGACGCGCCTCGCGCATGCGATCACCGAGGCGAAGGAGCGCGTGGCGTGGTGCGAGCGCTGCTTCAACCTTGCGGTGGGCGGCCTGTGCGAGATCTGCCGTGACGAGCGGCGCGATGCCACCGTGCTCTGCATCGTGGAAGAACCCCGCGATCTTGTCGCCGTCGAACGCACCCGGGAGTTCCGTGGTCGCTACCACGTGCTCGGTGGTGCGTTGAGCCCCATCGAGGGCGTCGGCCCCGAGCAGTTGCGGGTGAAGGAGCTGTTGACGCGCCTGGGCGAGGAGCCCATCGCCGAGGTGATCCTCTGCACGAACCCCAACATCGAGGGTGAGGCGACGGCGCTGTACTTGGGCAACCTGCTGAAGCCGTTGGGCCTGAAGGTCACGCGGATCGCGAGCGGGCTGCCGGTTGGTGGTGACCTCGAGTACGCCGATGAGCTCACGCTTGGGCGGGCGCTCGAGGGGCGGCGGGACGTCTGACCGAGTCAGGCGACGTCTGACCGAGTTAGGCGACATCTGGGCAGGCCCGGGGACGTCTGACCGAGTCCGGCGACGTCTGAGCAGGCACGCAACCCGGTTCGGGGCGTTGCGGGTGGCCGCCTCCGGCCAGAACCGGGAGCGGGCGGTCTCCCGGAAGGAAGACCGGAGGCGACCCTCCGCACTTCCGACTGGGTGGAGGGGGGAGGGAGACCCAACCGGAAGGTGGGCTCACGCTAACAATGTTGCGATCGCGTGACAAGGGCCTATGGCGCAAATATCTGCTCATGCGGGGTGTCCGTTGTCGCCTGCGCGCCACACTCCCGGTCTGAGCCTCACCTGCGGCCACCGGCACGCCCCACGTGGGCGACTACGACCGGTCTCGCCGGACGCGCATCGGGGGCCCGACGGAACGCCGCCGAGCCCCCGTCACAAGGGCCTGTGCTGTGTGACGCCCTACACGGCCGTGCGCTACTTCGCGACCAGCCAGCTCGTGGTTGGGCCGAACACCATCAGCAGCAACACCAACGCCAACACGAGGTGCAGCGCACCGCTGACCGCAGCGACGCGCTTCTCGGTTGCAGCCCGCTCGGCCGACTCCACGTTGCCTGCCTCGGCGAACCCGACGAGCTTACGAACGGCAGGCATCAGGAGCCCGTGCGAGAGGCCGATGCCCACGATGTAGAGCGCGAACGAGGCCGACACCCACGGCGACGCGAACTTGTGCGCCTTGTCGCTGAGCACGATCGCGACGATGCCGAAGACCGGCACCGCGTAGATGAAGTACTCGGCGACCTTGCTCACCTGGGCGAGCGAGGTGGCGAGCACACCGGCCGCGTCACCGGTGGTGCGGCTGAGGCGGGCGCCCCAGATGCCGTTGAGCATCACGCCGCCGAACCCGGCGATCACGCAGAGCACGTGCAGGAAGACGGTGAGCAGGTACGCCCAACCGGCGAGGCCGGTCGCCGATGCCAGCACGTCAGACCTTCACGATGATCGCGTCGCCCTGCCCACCGCCGCCGCACAGGCCGGCGGCACCGATGCCACCGCCACGACGGCGGAGCTCGTGCAGGAGCGTGAGCGTGATGCGGTTGCCCGACATGCCGAGCGGGTGACCGAGCGCGATGGCGCCACCGTTCACGTTCACGATGTCGTCGGTGATGCCCAGGTCGTTCATCGAGGCGATGCCGACGGCGGCGAACGCCTCGTTGAGCTCGAACAGGCTCACGTCGCCGACCGACAGGCCCGCCTGGGCGAGGCCGGCGAGGATGGCCCGCGACGGCTGCGTGAGGAGAGAGGCGTCGGGGCCGGCCACCTGGCCGTAACCGAGGATCTCACCGAGTGGCTGGATGCCGAGCTCTTCGGCCTTGGCCGGCGAGGCGACGATGACGGCCGACGCGCCGTCGGAGATCTGGCTGGCGTTGCCGGCGGTGATGTTGCCGGCCTTGTCGAACGCAGGGCGCAGCGAGGCAAGCGACTCGACCGTGGTGCCCGGGCGGACGCCCTCGTCGGTGTCGATCACGATCGGGTCGCCCTTGCGCTGCGGGATCGACACCGGGGCGATCTCATCCGCGAAGCGCCCTTCCTTGATGGCGGCTGCCGCACGCTCGTGCGACTTGGCGGCGAGGTCGTCCTGCGGCTCGCGGGCCAGCCCGGCCGACGCCGCGTACTTCTCGGTGCCGGCACCCATGGCCACCTGGTCGAAGGCGCAGAACAACCCGTCGAACATCATCGAGTCGACGACCTTCTGGTCGCCGAGGCGGTAGCCGGCACGAGCGTTCGGCAGGAGGTACGGCGCGTTGGTCATCGACTCCATGCCGCCGGCCACGACGATGTCGGCTTCGCCGTTGCGGATCATCTGGTCGGCGAGGTGGATGGCGTTCATGCCCGACAGGCACACCTTGTTGATGGTCGAGCTGGGCACCGACATCGGGATGCCGCCGGCGACGGCCGCCTGCCGTGACGGGATCTGACCCGCGGCGGCCTGCAAGACGTGGCCCATGAAGACGTAATCGACCTGCTCGGGGCTGACGCCGGCACGCTCGAGCGCGGCGGCGATGGCGACACCGCCCAGCTCGGTTGCGCTGAGCGAGGCGAACGCCCCGGAGAGCTTGCCGATGGGCGTACGGGCACCAGCGAGGATGACGGAACCGGCCATGGAATGGATCCCCCACGAGGTTGTGGAAACGAGGTCTCGTCAGCGTAGTGACCGCGCGGTCACTTCTGGAAAGGGGTCGTGTGCCCCTGGCGTTCGGCTGCGGCGTCGATACTTACCGGTCGGTAAGGTGCACCCCCATGCGTGAGATCCTCGAAGCAGTCCAGGCCGGCGCGACCGGCGACGACCTGGCCAACCTCCCGATCCCCGAGTCCTACCGAGCGGCCTTCGTGCGCCGTGAGGACGTCGGCATCTTCGAAGGGGTCGAGTCGGCCGACAAGGACCCGCGCAAGTCGATCCACGTCGACGAGGTGCCCACCCCCGAGCTCGCGCCCGACGAGGTGTACGTCGCCGTGATGGCCTCGGCCATCAACTTCAACACGGTGTGGACGTCCATCTTCGAGCCGCTCCCCACCTTCGGCTTCCTCGACCGCTTGGGCCGCGAGAGCGTGTGGGGTGCCCGTCACGCGCAGGACTTCCACGCCTTCGGCTCCGACGCCTCGGGCGTCATCGTGCGCTGCGGGTCGGCCGTGCGCGGCTGGAAGCCTGGCGACAAGGTCACGATCCACTGCAACCACGTCGACGACCAGTCGCCCACCGCTCACGACGACTCGATGCTCGCCGAGAACCAGCGCATCTGGGGGTTCGAGACCAACTACGGCGGCCTCGCCGATCTCACGCTCGTGAAGGCCAACCAGCTCATGCCGAAGCCCGCCCACCTCACGTGGGAAGAGGCTGCGTGCAACGCGCTGTGCAACTCGACCAGCTACCGCATGATCGTGTCGCGTCACGCCGGTGACCTGAAGCAGGGCCAGGCGGTCCTCATCTGGGGCGCCACGGGCGGCATCGGCGGGTACGCGGTGCAGTACGTCCTGAACGGGGGCGGCATCCCGGTCGGCGTGGTGTCGTCGCCCGAGCGTGCCGAACTGCTCCGCCAGATGGGCTGCGAGCACGTCATCGACCGCAAGGCCGCCGGCTACAAGTTCTGGAAGGACGAGCACACCCAGGACGAGGCCGAGTGGCGTCGCCTCGGCAAGGACATCCGTGGCCTCATCGGTCGTGACGTCGACACCGTGTTCGAGCACCCGGGGCGTTCCACGTTCGGTGCGTCGGTGTTCGCCGCCGCGCGTGGCGGCAAGATCGTCACCTGCGCGGCCACGTCGGGCTACATGATCGAGTACGACAACCGCCACCTCTGGATGAAGCTGAAGAGCATCGTCAGCTCGCACTTCGCCAACTACAAGGAGGCGTGGGCCGCGAACCAGCTCATCTGCGAGGGCAAGATCCAGCCGCTGCTGAGCCGCGTGTACGACCTTTCGCAGACCGGCGAGGCGGCGCTGGCCGTGCACCGCAACGAGACCGAGGGCAAGGTCGGCATTCTGTGCCTGGCGCCCGAAGAAGGCCTCGGCATCGACGACAGCGCGTTCCGCGAGCAGGTCGGCGAGGACCGCATCACGCTGTTCCGCCAGGCCGGCTGACCCGACGCCAGATCGAGGAGAGCACCATGAGCCCACTTGCTGCCAGCAACCCCTTCGAGAACGAGGACGACTTCGGTGGCGACGCCGCAGCGCTCGCGCCAGACGAGACCGCCGACTTCGCCACGCTGCTCACCGAGATCGACCACATCGCGATCGCGGTGCGCGACCTCCCCGCGGCGATCGACTTCTACCGCGACACCTTCGGTGCCGTCGTCGACCATCGCGAGGTCGTCGACTCCGACGGGGTCGAAGAGGCGTTGCTGAAGGTGGCAGACAGCTACATCCAGCTGCTCACCCCAACCACCGACGACTCGCCCGTCGCGAAGTACCTCGAACGCAAGGGCGAGGGGCTGCACCACGTCGGCTACCGCGTCGCCGATTGCGGGGCGGCGTTGCAGGCGGTCAAGGACAACGGCGGTCGGGTCATCGACGAGGCGCCTCGTCCGGGGTCACGCGGGACGACGGTGGCCTTCGTGCACCCGAAGACCAGCTTCGGCACGCTCATCGAGCTCGTGCAGGAGTAGCGTCCGCCGCTTTACCTCCTCCCTACCTACCGGTAGGTAGGCTGCCTCGGTGCAGAATCGAACCGGCCTCCTTGTCGATCTCGAACCCGTGGTCGCCGCGCAGCTCGATCGCCACCTGAGCCTCACGAAGGAGTGGTTTCCGCACGAGTTCGTGCCGTGGAGCCGCGGCCGCGACTTCGAGCCCGGCGATGCGTGGAAGGCTCCGGCAACCCCTGCGTTGCCCGACGGGGTGGCCAGCTCGCTGTTCGTGAACCTCCTCACCGAGGACAACCTGCCGTACTACTTCCACACCATCGACCGCCTCTTCGGCCCGGACGGGGCCTGGGGCACATGGGCGCGTCGCTGGACCGCTGAGGAAGGCCGGCATTCGATCGTCATCCGCGACTACCTGACGGTCACCCGCCTGCTCGACCCCGTCGCGCTTGAACGGGCACGCATGCAGCAAGTCGCCGGGGGGCAGGTGCCCCAGCCGGCGGACCCGCTCGACGGCATCGCGTACGTCGCCTTGCAGGAGCTCGCCACCCGCATCGCGCACCGCAACACGGGCCAGCTCATCGACGACCCCGTTGCGGTTGCCGTCATGAACCGCGTCGCTGCCGACGAGAACCTGCACTTCATCTTCTACCGCGACCTCGTGAAGGAAGTGCTCGACCGCGACCCGTCCGCGATGGTGTGCGCGATCGAACGGCAGGTGCGCGACTTCGAGATGCCCGGAACCGGCATCGTCGACTTCGGTGCCCACGCGAAGGCCATCGCCAAGGCCGGCATCTACGACCTGGCCGTGCACCACGACTCGGTGCTGGTGCCTGTCGTGCTTCGCCAGTGGAAGGTGGCAGAGCTCGAAGGACTCGACGCCGAGGCCGAGCAGGCTCGCACACGGTTGTTGACCCGCATCGAGCGCATCGGCAAAGCCGGTCGTCGCATGGCGCGCCACCGCGCCGAAGCAGACGCGCTCGTCCCAGCCGGCTGATCGGGCAGGTGCGCCGCTTGCCTTTCTGCGGCGTGTGGTCGCGGCGGTAGCGTGAGCACCCGTGTCGACGGCCGATCCCACGCATGTCGCGCTGGCCGAGTTGCGACGCGCTCGGCAGCGGACGCGCATCGCGCAGATCCACTGGGTCGACGCGCTCTATCACGTGTACCTCGCCGCGATGCTGGGGATGGCCGGTGTCGTGGTGTTGGCCGGCGTTGCCGGTGGTGACCGCCTCGACGCGCACGGCATGGGCGAGGTCGCCCGGCACGGTGCAGCGGTACTCGGCTTGTTGCCAGCGGTGGCGCTGTTCATCGGGCTGCGCTCGGGGAGTCGGGGTGGGCCCATCGCCCTCGAGCCCCCCGACGTCCGCCACGTGCTCATGTCGGCAGTCGATCGCGGCCACGCCTTGCGCATGCCCGCCCTTCGCCAGCTGCGCTTCGCCGTGTTCGTTGGGGTCGTGGCCGGTGGCATCGCGGGCTACTTCGCCCAGCACCGCTTGGGCGGCAACGGGCTCGCCTTCGCGGCCAGCGGCGCGCTCTACGGCGTTGGCGTCGTCGGCCTCGGGTTCGGCAGCGCCCTCGTCATGTCGGGTCGCCGTGCGCCGCGCTGGTTGGCGACGCTGCTCGGCTTGGTGTTCGTCGCCTGGGCAGTCGGCGACGTCACGGGCAACCTCCCGATGGCGCCCACCACCGTGCTCGGCAAGGTTCCCTTGTGGCCGCGCCAGATGGAGTGGCTCGGGGTGGTGCCCGTGCTCGTCGCGGTCGCGCTCGTCGCGCTCGGCGTCGTCGGCATCTCGGGGATATCTGTCGAGCAGGCCGAGCGGCGCACCCGCCTCGTGGGGCAGCTCCGGTTCGCCGTCACGCTGCAGGACTTGCGGACGGTGCTGGTGCTTCGCCGGCAGTTGGCGCAGGAGCTTCCGCGCGAACGGCCGTGGTTCGGTGGGGTCCGACGTCCTGCCGGGCGGGCCACCGTGTGGTGGCGCGGGTGGCGAGGCGTCGCACGCTGGCCGGCCACTCGTCTCATCCGCCTGCTCATCCTGGCGGTCGTCGCGGGCCTCGCGGCGCGCGGTGTCTGGAACTCGGTCTACCCCCTTGTCGTGCTGACCGGTCTGGCCATGTGGGTCGCGGCGCTCGACGTGATCGAGCCGCTCGCCCAGGAGACCGACCACCCCTCTCGGCGTGACGGCTACCCGTGCGAGCAGGGCGAGCTGATGGTGCGCCACCTGGCGGTGTCGGCCGTTGTGATCGTCGTCGTCTCGCTGGTCGCTGTTGGCGTGTTCGTCGCCGCGGGGCCGTCCGGCGAGGTGCTCCGGCTCGGTCTGATCTGTGTGCTGCCACTGGCCCTCGCGGCACTCGGTGGCGCGGTGGTCAGCGCCCTCATGGGGGCGCCGACGGTGGGCGGCTCCGACATGACAAACCTGCTGCCACCCGAGTTCGCCGGCATGAAGAGCGCCTTGCGCGCGGCGTGGCCGCCTGCGCTCGCCATCCTGGGCGCAGCGCCGTTCGCCGTCGCCCGAGCTGTTGCCCAGCACCCGAACCCGTGGGAGCGCCCCACCATCTTCATGGCGATCGGTGTGGTCGGCGTCGCCGGCCTGGTTGGCGCCTGGGTGCGCTACCGCGAAGACATCCACGAGTGGTGGGCACTGTCCAAGGAGGAGGCGATGGCCACCCAGGCGGCGCGCCAGAAGGCCCGCAGCGGGTCCGATGAGGAGGACGACGAGTGACGAGCGACGCGCACGACGACGTGGCAGCCGAGGACGACGCGAACGACCGCCACGAGGACGAGCCCGCGATCTCCTCTGAGGGGTTGACGAAGGTCTACGGGGACCTCCCTGCACTGGCGCCGTTCGACCTCGTCGTGCCAGCCGGTCAGTCGCTGGCCCTGATCGGCCACAACGGATCGGGCAAGTCCACGTTCTTGCGCATGGTCGCAGGCTTGCTGGAGCCGACCGGAGGCGAGGTGTCGATCGCGGGCTGGCCTGTCGGATCGCTCCCGGCCCGCGCGACCACCGCGTTCCTGCCGGACGAGCCCGTGCTCTACGACGACCTCAGCGTGCACGAGCACGTCGAGTACGTCTCGCGCCTGCACGGCGGCGACGGGTTCGATGCCTACGCAGAAGAGGTTGCCGGTCGCCTCGGGCTGACCGATCGCCTCGACGATCTGCCTGCTCGCTTCAGCCGTGGCCTGCGGCAGAAGACCTCGCTCCTGCTCGGGATCTGCCGTCCGTTCTCGCTGCTGCTGGTCGACGAGCCATTTGTCGGCCTCGACGCTCCGGGGCGCAACGCCCTGCTCGAACTGCTCGACGAGGTGCACCGAGACGGCGCCGCGGTGGTCGTCGCAACGCACGACAGCGAGTTCGTCGAGCGCGTCGACCGTTGCGTGGCGTTGCGTGACGGTGAGCAGATCTTCGATGGGGTCACCACCGCTTCCGAGGTGCTCCGCCTCGTCAGCGGTTGAGCTTGTCTGCACGCCAAGGCGGGCGTCAGCAGCCGAAGCGGCACGCCTGACGCGCCGATTCCTGCGAGCATGACCCCATGGGCGTCACGGTGCACCTCGTCGACGGCACCTACGAGCTGTTCCGCTACTTCCACGCGCTGCCGTCGCACGTCACCGACGCGGGGGTGGACGTCGGCGCGACGCGGGGTGTGGTCGGCACGGTGCTGCAGATCCTCGAAGGTGGGGCGACGCACCTCGGCGTGGCCACCGATCACGTCATCGAGTCGTTTCGCAACGAGCTGTACCCGGGCTACAAGACAGGCGAGGGAGTAGAGCCCGCACTGCGCGGGCAGTTCGACTTGCTCGAGGAAGCGCTCGGCGTCCTGGGTGTGGTGGTGTGGCCGATGGTCGAGCACGAGGCGGACGACGCGCTCGGGAGCGCGGCCCGCATCGCCGCGGCAGACCCGACGGTCGACGAGGTGTGGATCTGCACGCCCGACAAGGATCTCGGCCAGTGCGTCGGCGGCAAGGTGCACCAACTCGACCGCCGCGCCGAGCGGCGGATCGGTGTCGACGAGGTGACCGCCAAGTTCGGGGTGCATCCGTCGTCGATCCCTGACTATCTCGCCCTCGTCGGAGACGCCGCCGACGGGTTCCCCGGGCTGCCCGGCTGGGGGGCGAAGTCGGCCGCCGCCGTCCTCGCCCAGTACGGCCACCTCGAGCACGTCCCTGCGTCAGCTGACGATTGGACGGTGCCTGTGCGCGGCGCGGCGAAGCTCGCCGCTACCCTTGAGGCCCAACGAGCGGACGCGTACCTGTTCCGCACGATCGCGACGGTGGTCGATGATCTGCCGCTCTTCGATGACGTCGAGTCGCTGCGGTGGACGGGCCCGACGCCAGGGTTCGCCGAGTTGTGCGCTCGGCTCGACGCGCCACGCCTGGCGGCGCGGGCGGCCCGGTGTGCGGCTGGCCGGGCGAGCTGAGCGGCGCGCATGGCTCGGTCTGACGCGGTCGAGATCGAGGTTCCGATCGAGCGAGGAAGCCAACTCGTTCGGTTGAGCAACCCCGACAAGGTGATGTTCCCCGAAGCGGGGGTCACCAAGCGGGGCCTCGTCGACTACTACCTAGCGGTCGCGGACGGCGCCTTGCGCGGCGTGCTGCACCGTCCCACGGTCCTCAAGCGCTTCCCCGACGGCGCCGCGTCCGAGCCCTTCTTCCAGAAGCGCGTACCGGCGACCCGTCCCGATTGGCTGCGTACGTTCACCGTCGCGTTCCCGAGCGGGCGCACGGCGGAGGAGCTGTGTCCGGCAGACGCGGCGCACCTGATCTGGGCCGTGAACCTGGGGTGCCTCGATCTGAACCCGTGGGCGATCCGCCGGTGGGATCCGCAGCACCCCGACGAGCTGCGCGTCGACCTCGACCCGCAGCCAGGCGTGCCGTTCTCGGACGTTCGTCGCACCGCGCTCGACGTGCGCGACCTGCTGGACGAGGTGGGGTTGACCGGATGGCCGAAGACCTCGGGGTCGCGAGGCATCCACATCCTCGTGCGCATCCACCCGCGGTGGGGTTTCGACGAGGTGCGTCGCGCGGCGGTGGCGCTCGCGCGTGAGCTCGCACGGCGCTTTCCCGATCGGGTCACGGCGAACTGGTGGAAGGAAGAGCGCGGGACGCGGGTGTTCGTTGACTACAACCAGAACGCTCGTGACCGCACGGTGGCCTCCGCCTACTCGGTGCGTCCCTTGCCCGATGCCCGGGTGTCGACACCGCTGCTCTGGGATGAGGTCGGCGATGTCGACCCGGCAGCGTTCACGGTGGCGACGGTCCCGGCGCGCTTCGCGGCGCTCGGCGACCTTCACCTCGGCATCGACGAGGCCGCCGGCTCGCTCGACGGGCTGTTGGCCCTCGCCGCACGTGACGACGAGGCCGGCCTGCCCGACGCCCCGTGGCCGCCGAACTTCCCGACGACTGCGACAGAGGAACGGCGGGCCCCACCGTCTCGGCGTCGCGCCGACTGACGCCGGCACGGTTCCGTTGCCGCGCCACGTTCCCGTGGATGCAGCGGTGCGCACCCGACCTGTACGTATCGGCGCGCCCCGTCGCCACCGACTGCCGGTCGTGGCGCACTAGGTTGCCCGCCGATGCCATCCTCCTCCCGTACCCCAGACTGCCGTTCCCTGCCCCGAGTCCGTGCCACCCGGCGGCTTGTCGGAGGCGCGGTGTTGGCAGGCGCGATGCTGCTCGCCGGCTGCGGTTCGTCGGGGTCGAAGGCCTCGCCCAGCAGCGCGTCGGGTGGCACGGCTACCGACACCGCAACCACCGGTGGGTTGTTGGCGCCGCCCGGGCCGCTCGACAACGGCGACACGGTGAACGGGATCAAGTGCGAGACGAGTGAGCAGCTCGCGTATCACATCCATGCACATCTGGCGGTGTACGTGGATGGGAAGTCGCGGGTGATCCCCGGCGACATCGGCATCTTCGACAACTCCTGCATCTACTGGCTGCACACCCACGACATGAGCGGCATCATCCACGTCGAGTCGCCCGACGAGCGGGTGTACACGCTCGGCGACTTCTTCGCCGTGTGGCGCCAGCCCCTGTCGGCCACGCAGGTCGGGCCCGCCAAGGGCGCGGTCACGGCCTACGTCGACGGCAAGCGCTACACCGGCGACATCACCAAGATCCCGCTGAAGGTGCAGGCGGTGATCCAGCTCGACGTGGGCTCCGACAGCCCTGGGCCGCAGGCATTCACCTTCCCCGAAGGTCTCTGAGCCAACCCGGCGAGCGACGTCCGCCTAGCCGGCGGCGACATCGGGATGCCGTCGGAGCACCTCGTTGGCAACGGCCTCGCCCCACACCTCGTCCTCCGTGCGGTGCAACGCGGCTTGGGCCTCGTTGAGGATGGCCCGTTCGACGTTGTACGCGACGAGACCGGCGACCGCCGACACCATCAGGCGGAGTGATGCCACCACCCGGTCGGTGAAGTCGTCCGGGTTGCCGCCGAGGTCGCGCACCCGGGCGGTGAACTGGCGCATCCAGACCTCGACGGCGCGGGTGGAGAGCTCGTCGATCGCTGCAAGCGCCGGGTCGGCGATGCCGAGGAACTCCTCTAGCGGCATGCCGACGCCGAGCAGGGTCAGCACTCGTCGTACTGCGGTGACGTCTGCGTCGCTGTAGCGATAGGTCCGTCCGACACGATGTGGGCGCAGGAGCTGTGATGCCTCGATGGCGCGCAGCAGTTCGGCGGGGACGCCGCTTCGGTCGGCCACTTCTCGCAGGCGCAGCGCGGTGGCAGGTGGCGGCTCGAGCCCGGTGGGGCGTGTCGCCGGGGCACCCGACTCGCTCAGGACCGCACTGTGGATCATCTGGAGGGAGTAGCCCCGGCTCTTCAGGTCACGGATCCACAGGAGCCGTTCGAGGTGGGTGTCGTCGTAGAAGGCGTCGCGGCCCTGATGGCGAGGCGGTGGGAGCAAGCCCTTCGACTGGTACGAGCGCAACAGACTGATGCTGATTCCCGCCGCTGCGGCGAGGTCGGCAGGGCGGTAGGTGGCGGAAGGGTCGGTTGCCATACGAGTCAGTCTAGCGACGCATCGTATTGTTTGAGGTTTCCATGTAACCGTGTGATGAAGCATGAGTCTGATCGGGGTCGGTAGCTGCCGGCAACGTCGATCCCGGAGGTCTCCGTGCCCATCACCGTGCTCTTCCCCGGCCAGGGAGCCGCGACGCCCGGGTTCGGTCGCGCCTGGGTCGACCATCCTGCGTGGGCGGTGGTCGACCAGGCCGAGCAGGTGCTCGGGTGCCCGCTCGCGCCCCTCCTGCTCACCGCCGACGCCGCCGAGCTCGCCACCACGCGCACAAGCCAACTCGCGGTGCTGCTCGGGTCGCTCGTGGCGTGGGAGGCCGTGCGGCCTGCACTCGGGTACGCCCCGCTTGCCTTCGCCGGCCATTCCCTCGGTCAGGTCACCGCGGTGCTCGCAGCCGAGGCGCTGACGCACGAGGAAGGGTTCCGTGTAGCGCTCGCCAGGGCGGAGGCGTGCCAGACCTCGGCCGACGTGGCACCAGGGGGGCCAGGTCGCATGGTGGCGCTGCTCGGTGCGTCCCTCGCGCAGGCCGAGGAGCTCTGCGCCGCGGTGGAGGGCGCCTACGTCGCAAACGACAACGCTCCGGGCCAGGTCGTGGTCGCTGGAGGGGCGGCCGCGATGGCCGACGCCCAACGGCTCGCCCGGTCCTACGGCATACGCCGGACATCCCTGCTGCCGGTCGGGCACGCCTTCCACACGCCGTTGCTCGCCGACGCCGCGACCTCGCTGCGCACCGTGCTCGACCGCTGCACCTGGCACCCGCCCGTGGCACAGATCGTGACCAACCACGACGCACGGGCCGTCGAGAGCGCCGACGGATGGCCAGCCCGCCTGGAGCGTCACCTCGTCGAACCCGTGCGGTGGTGCGCATCGATCCGGCGATGCGTCGACCTCGGCACCGACACCTTTGTGGAGGTCGGCCCCGGTGATGTCCTCGGACGGCTCGTCCGTCGCATCGCACCGGACGCGGCGGTGTGCTCGGTGCAGACCCCCGACGACGTGCGCGCCTTGCCCAACGATGCGCACCACACCGTCCACGCGGAACGGCTCTCCGTCCCCGAGCGCGTCGTCATCGCCCCGGCAGCCGGCACCTTCGAGCCGTCACCGGTCGAGGAGGCCACCACCGAAGGTGAGCTCGTGCGAGCCGGTCAGGTGATCGGCCACGTGACCGGCGGCAGCACTCGCACGGCAGTGACGAGCCCGTTCGGTGGCTTCTTCATGGGCCATCTCGCCCGGGCGGGCGAACGTGTCCGCATCGGCCAACCCCTCGCCTGGCTGCGCGTGCTGCACCCGTGAGCATCCGTACCGATGCCGAGTCGCGCGGGCCGATCCGAGCACACCCACGCGCGCCTGAGCGTGGAGCGGGCCGGACGTCTCGAGCCGTCACCGTCACGGGAACGGGGCATGCGCTGCCCACCGCCGTGCTCACGAACCATGACCTCGAGGCGTTCCTTGCCACGAGCGACCAGTGGATCAGCCGGCGCACCGGCATCCGGCAGCGCTACATCGCGGGGCCTGAGGAGACCACCACAAGCCTCGCCATCGACGCTGGCCGTCGGGCCCTCGGGGCCGCAAACCTCGACGGGAGCCAGATCGACCTGGTGGTAGTTGCGACGTGTACGAGCGACACACCGCTGCCGTCGACCGCTTCGCACGTGGCGGCCGCGCTGCATTGCCGGGGCGGCAGCTTTGACGTCGACGCGGCGTGCGCCGGCTTCGCATATGGCCTCGCTGTCGCGGCCGGTTCCATCGAGATCGGTCTGGCGCGCCGCGTGCTGCTCATCGGCGCCGACACGATGAGCAGCGTCGTCGACGGGAGCGATCGCGGCACCGCGGTGTTGTTCGGCGACGGTGCCGCCGCGCTCGTCTTGGAGGCAGCCCCTGCCGGACGCGCACCTGCCACCGGCACGCGACGACAGGGCGAGCAGCTCGTCGGAGTTCGCACGCCTGGCAATGAACCTGTCGCTCGGTCGGCGTGCGGCGAGCAGGCGGGACTGGTCGCCGTCGACCTCGCCGGAGTCCCGGAAGGCATCGGGCTTCTGGCGGTTGGCCGGCGCGGGCCGGGCAGCTCGGCCGGCGATCCTCACTCCGGCCCCTACCTGCACATGGACGGACGAGAGTTGTTCCGGCGGGCGGTCAGCGAAGTTGTTGCTTCGATCCGGCGGACGCTGCTCGCCGCGCGCTGCACACCTGAGGACGTTCGTTGGTTCGTGCCGCATCAGGCGAACGTGCGTCTCACCGAGGCGATCGCGGCGCGGGCGGGTCTGGCCCCTGGCTCGCTGCTCGGGGGGGCGGAGCGGTTCGGCAACACCTCGGCCGCCTCCATCCCGCTTTCCTTGGCCGTCGCGGCTGAGGCACGAACGTTGCGTGATGGCGATCTGCTGCTCGTGAGCGGCTTCGGTGCGGGCTTCAGCACCGCGACCGTGCTCTGGCGTTGGGAGGGCTCGTGACCACGGTGGCCGCGGCGGTGGGGCGAGGCCCGGCGCAGCGGTGCCTGCCCGGCCGAGTGGCAGTGGTGACGGGTGGTTCGGGTGGTATCGGCGCCGCGACCGCGTGCGCGCTCGCACGCCAGAGTCGTCGGGTCGCGGTCGGCTATCACCGGTCGCTGGAAGCAGCCGAAGCCGTGTGCGCATCGATCTCCTCGACCGGCGGTACCGCCACTCCCGTGTACCTCCCCGCAGCCGACGCCTCGGCGATCGACGAAGCGTTCTCGTCCATCGAGCAGCGCTGGGGGCCCGTCGAGATCGTGGTCTGCGCGGCGGGCATCACCCGTGATCGCCTCGCGATACAACTGCGCGACAGCGACTGGGACGACGTCGTGCAGACGAACCTCACCGGGCCGTTCCTTGTCGCGCGCCGCGCCCTGCGCTCGATGGTGCGGCAGCGGTGGGGGCGCATCGTGTTCGTCTCATCGGTCGTCGCATCGACCGGTTCCGGTGGGCAGGCGAACTACGCCGCGGCGAAGGCGGGACTCGTCGGGCTGTCGCGTTCGCTTGCCCGAGAGGTCGCGACGCGGGCGGTGACGGTGAACGTCGTGGAGCCGGGCCCGATCGCCACGGCGATGACCGACGCCCTGTCCGACTCCCGTCGTGCCGAGTTGGCGGCACGCACTGCGCTCGGTCGCTTCGGCGAGCCGAGCGAGGCGGCAGCTGCGATCGCCTTCCTGTGTGCGGACGACGCGTCGTATGTGACCGGCACCGTCCTGCCCGTCGACGGCGGTCTCGGCATGGGGCGGTGAGCCGAAACCGATCGCGGGGTTCCGCGAGCCCGCCCCGGCCCGAGGCCGAGCAGCTGGCCCTCTTCCTCTCGTCACCCACCTCTTCACCACCTGCCCTCGTGGCACATCTGACAAGGAGCACCCCAGTGGAACGATCCGAAGCCCTCGCCTCTCTCCGTGCCGCGGCCGTACGCGTGCTCGGCGTGGACGCCGACCAAGTCGTCGAGAGCGCTGGATTCGAGGACGACCTCGACGCCGACAGCCTCGATCTGACCGAACTGGTCATGGTCCTGGAAGACGACCTGGCGATCGACATCGGCGACCGCGAGCTGGCAGACATCCGCACGGTGGCAGACGCCGTCGACCTCCTCCTCGACGCCGCGGCGGCCGCGTGATCGCCGGGCCGTCCGCTCAGGTGCCCGCGCCCTGTGCCGCTCGGCGGCGAGTTGTCGTGACCGGGCGAGGGGTGCGGACACCGGCCGGCTCCACGGTCGATGACCTCTGGGCATCCCTGGTGGCGGGCCGTGCCACCGCCGCGATGGTGCACGCGTTCGATGCCTCGGAGCACAAGGTCGGGATCGCGTGCGAGGTGTCGGCGTTCGACACCGACGCGCTCGTGGGTCCCAAGGAGGCGCGGCGCCTCGACCGCGTCACGCTCCTTGCACTTGCCGCGGCGACCGATGCGCTTGCCGAGTCGGAGTCCGCCGCGCCGCTCGGCGCCTCGCCAGAGCGTGTCGGGGTGGTCGCCGGGTCAGGCATCGGCGGTATCCGCACCCTCGAGGACCAGGTCGCGCTGGTCGGTGCGCGGGGCCCCGACCGGGTGAGCCCGTTCCTCGTCCCGATGATGATGCCGAACGCGCCCGCCGCCGCGATCGGCATCACGTTCGGGTTCACCGGGCCGAACCTGGCCGTGGCAACCGCCTGCGCCACCGGCGCGCACGCGATCGGCGAGGGCGCGCGGCTCATCCGTGACGGCACCGTCGATGTGGTCGTGTGCGGGGGAGCCGAGGCGTGCGTGAGCCCGGTCGCGCTTGCCGCGTTCGCTCGCATGGGCGCGCTCAGCCGCAACCCGGATCCGGCGGCGGCCTCACGTCCGTTCGACGTGGCGCGTGACGGGTTCGTGCTCGGCGAGGGCGCCGGGTTCGTGGTGTTGGAGGACCTGGCCCGTGCCGCGGCGCGTGGCGCGCGGCCACTCGGTGAGGTGCTCGGCTACGCCGCCGGTTGCGACGCCCACCACATCACCGCACCGCGCCCCGACGGTGCAGGCGCGACCGCGTGCATACGCGCCGCGCTCCGCGATGCCGATCTGACACCCGACGCGATCGGTCACGTCAACGCGCACGGCACGTCCACTCCCTACAACGATGCGTCGGAGGCAGCGGCGCTTGCCGCGGTGTTCGGGCCGGGCAAGGTGCCGGTGACCGCACCGAAGGGGGTGACCGGTCACCTCATCGGCGCGGCAGGAGCGGTCGAGGCGATCATCACGCTGCGGACCGCCGCGGAGGGGATCGTGCCCCCAACGGCGAACTTCACCGCGACGGACCTGCCGGTCGATGTCGTCGCGGGGTCACCGCGCGTGATCACCCACCGACCGGCCCTGTCGACCTCGTTCGCCTTCGGCGGACACAACGCCGCGCTGATCCTCGGGCCGCTGCCCGCGGCGGCATGAGCTCGTTCGCCACCGCGACCGCGACCCGCCTGGTGACATCGATCGCCACGATCGACCCCTACCTGCCACTCGCGACCGGCCGTCCGGCCCGCGCAGATGCCGCAATACGGGCGCTGTGGCCTGGCGAGCCCCCTGTTGCGTGGTTCGAAGTGGACGGCAAGCGCACGCTTGGAGCGACGCGTCGCCACGACGCCCACGCACCGACCGACCCGCGTGGGTCGGTCGGTGCCGTCGGCGGGTCTGCTGAGACCGACGCGGATGTCGTGGCGCGTGCGATACGCGCGGGCATCGACACGGGAGTGCCGGTGGTTGGCGTCCTGCGCGACCTGGGCGCGCGGCCGGACGAGGATGTTGGCGCGTTGCACGGGTGGGGGAGGGTGGCCGCGCTGCTTGCAGAGGCGTCCGGTCAGGTTCCGGTGGTCTTGGTCGTCGACGGACGGTGTCTCGGCGGCCTGGCGTTGCTGCTCGGTCTGGCCGACGTGGTGGTGATGACCGAGCGGGCGTTGGTGTTCGTGGGCGAGCCGGCCGCGTGTCGCGCGGTGACCGGGCTGGCGCTCGCGGCGCAGGAGCTCGGCGGAGTGGGGGTGCACGCCACGCACACCGGGGTCGCCCACCTCGTGGCGGTCGACCTGCCGAGCGCGCTCGACGTGGTCGGCGACCTCCTCGCGCTGCTTCCCGCGAACGCGAGCGAGCCGGCGCCGGTCGCGAGGTGCGCCGACCCGCCCGACCGACCGTGCACCAGCGCCGCGGCCGTGGTGCCGCGAGACGGTCGCCACGGCTACGACGTGCGCGACGTCCTGCGTGACGTGGTGGACGACGGCGAGCTGTGGGAGCTTCGTGCCGGTGACGCCAGAAGCATCGTGACGGCACTCGGTCGCATCGGCGGGGTGCCCGTCGGCCTCGTGGCCAACCAACCGATGCAGCTCGCAGGCGCCCTCGACATCGAGAGCTCGCAGAAGGCCGCCCGCTTCGTGCGCTGGTGCGACGGCTCCAACCTGGCCCTTGTGACGTTCGTGGACACGCCGGGCTTCCGGCCCGGCAAGGACCAGGAGTGGCGGGGGATGATCCGCCACGGCGCACAGCTCGCCTTCGCGTACGCGGAGGCGACCGTGCCGCGGGTGTGCGTCGTGTTGCGCAAGGCGTACGGCGGCGCCTACATCGTCATGGACTCCAAGGCCATGGGAAGCGACTGCTGCGTGGCGTGGCCCACCGCGGAGGTGGCCGTCATGGGCGCGGCGGGTGCCGTCGAGGTGCTGCACCGGCGTCGACTCGCGGCGCTGTCGGCCTGCGAGCGTGCCGGGGTTGAGGCGTCGCTGCGCGCCGACTACGAGGCGACCTACCTTTCACCGAGGCTCGCGGCCGAACGCGGGTACCTCGACGCCGTGATCGACCCCGTCTGCACACGTCAGGTGCTCGCCGAGGCGCTGCGCGCCCTGCGGTCTCGGCGAGAGCACCACCCCCGCCGGCGTCACGCCAACACCCCGCTGTGAACCGAAAGGATCGTTGATGTTGCTCGAGGGCAAGAAGCTGGTGATCACCGGGGTGCTCACGAAGGACTCGATCGCCGCGGCGGTGGCCCGGCTCGCGGCGGAGCAGGGAGCAGAGGTGGTGCTGACCTCGTTCGGGCGTGCCCGTCGGCTCACCGAACGGGTGGCCCGAGGGTTGCCGGTGCCCGCGGACGTGTACGAGCTCGACGTCACCGAGCCCGAGCACTTCGCGGCGCTGCACGACGCGCTCGCCGCGCGTTGGGGGCGCGTCGACGGCGTCCTGCACGCGGTGGGCTTCGCGCCGCCGAGCTGCCTCGGCGACGGCGTCCTGGACGCACCCTGGGAGGACGTGGCGGTCGCGTTGCAGGTGTCGGCGTTCTCGTTGAAGAGCCTCGCCGCGTCGCTCGCCCCGCTGATGGGCTCGGGGTCGTCGGTCGTGGGCCTCGACTTCGATGCCCGTCAGGCGTACCCCCGCTACGACTGGATGGGGGTGGCGAAGGCCGCGTTGGAGTCCACGGCCCGCTACCTGGCCCGCGACCTCGGGCCGCGCGGGGTGCGGGTGAACCTGGTGAGCGCCGGTCCACTCCGCACGGTGGCGGCACGATCCATCCCCGGGTTCGCGCACTTCGACGAGGCGTGGGGGGAGCGGGCGCCGCTCGGGTGGGACGTGCGCGACCCGATGCCGACCGCGCGGGCGTGCGTGGCGCTGCTGTCGGACTGGTTCCCGGCCACCACGGGCGAGATCGTCCACGTGGACGGTGGGTTCCACGCGGTGGCCGTGGCGGCCCCGCCGGCGTTGCCGGATGGGGATGCTGCCACGTGAGCGAGCCAGCGGGGGCCGGCAGCCGCGTGGGGGAGGGCGGCCTCGTGGACGCCCTTGCGCGCCTCCCGCATCGACCCCCGTTCCGGTTCGTCGACGCGCTCGACGAACTGGTCCCCGGCCGGTCCGCCCGGGCGCGCTATCGCGTCACCGGCGGCGAGGCGTTCCTCGCAGGCCACTTCCCCGGACGACCGATCTTCCCTGGGGTGCTGCAGGTCGAGGCCCTGGCCCAAGCGGGCGCCGTGGCGTTGCTGGCGGACGATCGCTACGTCGGCACGCTGCCGCTCTTCGGTGGCGTGGACGACGTCCGGTTCCGACGTCAGGTCGGTCCGGGTGATGAGCTGTGCCTGCGCATCGACGTGCTGCAGTGCTCGGCGCGGGCGGGTCGTGCGAGGGGTGTCGCAACCGTCGACGGCGCCGAGACGTGTCGGGCGACGCTGCTGTTCGTCGTGGTTCCCGACGACCGTCCGGCGTGGAGCACCGCCCCAGTGGGGTGACGCCCGGCCCACCCTCGCGCCAGTCCTCGCAGCACGCGCGAGGCCAGGAACCCCCGCTCCGAGGTTGGGTGGCTACCCGTGGGCCGTCGCCTCCAGCACGCGGCGGAGTTCGATCGGCGCCACGACCTCGAGCTGGGTGTACGTGCACGATCGGGGGTCGCGGTCGGGGCGCCACCTGACGAACGAGGCCGGGTGGCGGAGGCGGGCGCTGGGTCCCCAGCGCTGCAACGGGTCGCCCTGGAGCTGGCTGTAGCGCACCTCGACGACCCGTTCAGGGCGCAGCGGAACCCAGGATGCGTCAGCGCTGCCGGTCCAACGGCTCTCCCCACCGGGGCGGCGCTGGCCGGAGCCTCGTTGTGCCTCGGTCGGTTCCCCGAGCCACGGGTGGTCGGTGACCGCGTCGGCGCGCAGCGGTGCGACCTCGTCGACGAGCGATCGACGTTGTGCCGCCGAAAAGCCCGAGGCCACCCCCACCGAGTGCAGCACGCCGCTCGCGTCGTGCAATCCCAGCAGCAACGACCCGACGGTCGCGCCGTCGCGGTGGACCCGGTAGCCGGCGACGACGCAGTCGGCGGTGCGTTGGTGCTTCACCTTGGTCAGGGTGCGTTCGCCGGGGCGGTAGGGGTCGTCGAGCCGCTTCGCGACGATCCCGTCGAGGCCGGCGCCTTCGAAGCGGTGGAACCAGTCTTCGGCGACGCCCGGATCGTCTGTTGTCGGGGTGCGGTGCAGCGGCGCGCCCAGGCCGTCCACGAGGTCGGCGAGGCGTGCTCGGCGGGCGCGTAGGGGCGCGTCGAGCAGGCTCGCGCCGTCGCATGCGACGAGGTCGAACGCCACGAAGCGCGCGGGTGTCTCGGTGGCCAGTCGTGCGACGCGGCTCGCCGCGGGGTGGATGCGCTGGCCCAACAGGTCGAAGTTCAATCCGTGCTCGTCCGCCACGACGAGCTCCCCGTCCACCACACACCCCGAGGGCAGGAGGCGGCCGGCCGCGGCCACGATCTCGGGGAAGTAGCGGGTGAGCGTCCGGGTGCCACGACTCGTGATCTCCACGTCGTCGCCGTCACGCCAGATGAGTGCCCGGAAGCCGTCCCACTTCGGCTCGTAGGACCACTCGTCGGGGGCACCTCTCGGGAGTGCGTCGGCGGCCTTGGCAAGCATCGGGGCAAGGGGTGGAGAGAGCGGCAGGCGCATCTGTGGAGCGTACGGGTGGCCGCATCGCGGGGCACGAGATCTGGGCTGGGTCGCTACCTGTGGGTAACGTTTGCAGATGGCGTCCTCCAACTCGCTGCGGCGCGACCCGGTGCAGGGCCGAAGCTCCGCACGCGTCGAGCGGATCCTCGACGAGTGCGCTGTCGCGCTCGACGAGTTGGGCTACGACGGGATCACGACGAGCCTGTTGGCGGAGCGCGCCGGGATGTCGGTCGGGGGCCTGTACCGCTTCTTCGAGAGCAAGCAGGCCGTCGTCGCCGAGCTGCGCCGTCGCCGTCTCGGCGAGATCCTCACGCAGGCCGACGAGGCGGTGCGTGCGTGGGACGGCGATTGGCGGGTGTTGGCGGCCACACTCATCGATCTCGTCGCCCACATGCGGCGAACCGTGCCGGGTGCCGGCGTGTTGCAGCTCTCGTCGATCTCCGCGGGCCTTCCGCGCGACCCGATGGAAGACGAGCGCTCCGCTACCGCGATCGCGGCGGTGCTCGCGGATCGGCTCGGGTGCGAGGCCGACGAGGACTTCACTCGCACCGTGCTGATCGCGTACGTGACAGGTGACGCGCTGTGTGCACAGGCGTTTCGGAGCGCACAGCGAGGTGACGAGGTGATCCTCGACGCCGCGCGTTCCATGGTTGGCGACTTCCTCACCGCGAATCTCGGGCACCTGACCCCGTCGCGCATGGCCGCCACCTGACGCGCCCGCTAGGTTGCTGGCGATGCGAGTGTCACCATTTCCGGGAAGCACCACCACGCATGGTCGCCGTCACGCTCCGTTTCGTGGGGCGCTGCTGGCGGTTCTCTCCGTGCTGTTCCTTGCGGGAGCGGTGGCGGGGTGCGGGAGCGACTCCTCGGCGTCTGGCAAGGCAACCGACTCGAACTCGTCGGGGGGGACGAGCAAGCCCGTCGACACGCTCGCACCACCGACCCGTGCAGAAGACCTTCCAGGCGCGAGTTCCGGGGGCGGTGTGGTCGTCAAGGCGATCGACAACGACTTCGAGCCGAAGCACCTCGTCGTGAAGGCCGGAACCGAGGTCACGTTCGACAACGTCGGGCGCAACGTGCACGACGTCGTGCCCAACGACCCGAAGGCGTTCGACTTCGGCGTCGCGTCCGAGAAGTTCGGCCCGGGAGCGACGAAGGCGTTCACGTTCTCGAAGCCGGGCACCTACTTCTATTACTGCAGCCTGCACGCCACCGCGACCGCCGGGTCGATGCGTGGCCTCATCACCGTCGAGCCCTGACGCCGACGTACAACCGGGGGAATTCATGTTGCACCGTCGTGGACTTGCGAGCATCGTCGTTGCGCTGCTCGCCGTTGTGGCTGTCGGCTGTTCGAGCAGCAACTCTGCGAAGTCGGATTCGGGTGATTCGCTCGCCTCGGGCCGCACCCTGGCGGTGCCCACCGACTTCAAGACGATCCAGTCCGCGGTCGACGCTGCCAAGCCCGGTGACCTGATCCTCGTCGCGCCAGGCGTGTACCACGAAGCCGTGAACGTGCAGACAGACCGTCTCGTCATCCGCGGCCTCGACCGCAACAAGACCATCCTCGACGGCGACTTCACCGGCACGAACGGCATTCGGGTGCTCGGTGCGAAGGGTGTCGCAATCGAGAACATGACCGCCCGCAACTACAAGAGCAACGGCTTCTTCTGGACCGGCGTCGAGGGGTACCGCGGCTCCTACCTGACCGCGTATCGCAACGGCGACTACGGCATCTACGCCTTCGACTCGACCGAGGGTCTCCTCGAAGACTCGTACGCCTCGGGTAGCCCCGACGCGGGCTTCTACATCGGTGGCTGCCAGCCGTGCGACGCGGTCATCCGCAACGTGATCTCTGAGTACAACGGCCTCGGCTATTCGGGCACGAACAGCGGCGGCAACCTCGTCATCGTCAACTCGGTGTTCCGCCACAACCGTGCCGGCATCGTGCCCAACACCGGTAGCTACGAGCCGTGCTACCCGCAGCGCGACAACGTGATCGCGGGCAACCTGATCTACGACAACAACTACGACTCGGGCCCCGCGATCGACAACGCCCGCCTTGCGCAAGAGAACGGCATCATCGTGGCGGGTGGCTGGAGCAACAAGATCGTCCGCAACCGCGTCGAGAACCACAAGCTCGCGGGCATCGCGCTCGTGCCGTTCCCCGAGACGAATCCGTCCGACGTGCCGAGCGACGAGCCAGCAAAGACCTGCGCCGAAGGCAAGAAGCGCCCCAAGCCTACGAAGGCGCCAGACCTGGTGCTGTGGCCGTCGAAGCACAACGTGGTGGAAGGCAACGTCGTGAGCGGCTCCGGCATGGCCGACATCGCCACCGCCGACGGCGACGCCACCAACGAGAACTGCTTCGTCGACAACACCTTCAAGGTCTCGGCGCCAGCAGACCTGGAGAAGCTCGAGCCGTGCGAGGGTGCCGGCACCGGCGACTTCAAGAAGGGCGCGTTCGACATCATGGCCCTCGTCGCTCGGGAGACCTCACCGTCAGGTGACTACAAGGTCCAGCCGGTTCCGCCCGACCAGCCGGGGATGACCAACCCGTCCACGGCGCCCGTGAAGCCCGCCGTCGGACCGATCCCGACGATCGACGTCGACGCGATCAAGGTGCCACCCGCACCCAAGCCGTGAGGTCGAGCACCCGCGCCGTCCTGATCGGCGCGGCTTCCACGGTGGCGATCGCCGCGGCGGTCATCGGGGTTGTGTTCGGCAGTCGAGGTCCGGGTTCGGGTCTCGTGCCGAGCGCGTCAGCGGCGTCGCTGGCGCCGAACCGCAGCTTGCAAGCACGCGACGGTCAGTTCCTTGCGGTGTGTCCCTTCAGTCACGACGCGCCCGACGACCCGATCGTGCACCGCGGGATGCCAGGCATGTCGCACCTGCACGAGTTCTTCGGCAACACCACCACCGACGCCGCCAGCGCCTTCACGTCGTTGGTGGGCACGAGCTCGACATGCAGCGACGACGGTGACCGCTCGGCCTACTGGGTGCCCGCGCTCTACATCGACGGGGTGCGCGTGGCACCGCGCCGAGTCGATGCCTACTACCGGATCCCCGAGGGGGTGGAGGCGTCCACGGTGCAACCCATGCCGTCGGGCTTGCAGGCGCTCGCCGGCAACCAGTTCGCCACGACCTCCCAGTCGTTGGGCGTCGTGGCATGGACGTGTGGCCTCTCTCCCGCGCTGAGCTCCACGCCGCCTCGCACCTGTGAGCAGGATCGGCCGCTCCAGCTGCGCCTCACGTTCCCCTCGTGTTGGGACGGCACCCACCTGGCCACCGCGGACCACACCTCGCACCTTGCGTACCCGGGCGAGCACGGTTGCCCGGCGTCGCACCCCGTCGCGATCCCGCAGCTCACCTTGGCCGTGCACTACCCGGTCACGTCCTCGTTCACGACGGTCAAGCTGGCGTCGGGCGATGTGCGCACCGCGCACGGTGACTTCTTCGACGGTTGGCAACCGGCCCGCATGCGCGAGCAGGTGCTCTGCTTGCAACGCCAGGTCATGTGCGGTCTCGCCGGCGGTACGTTCCACACGGGAATGGGGGCAGGCGACGACGACCACTACAGCCTCCCCGGCACCGGCGACGGCTACGAGGCTGCGCCGACCAGTTCCAACCCTGGCGGCTACTAGTGCCGTAGGAGCGTTCGAACGGCGGCGCGAGCGTCGCGTGGGGTTGGGTCCCGCAATCCGGCACCGCCTAACGTCACAAGACGTGTCGCCCCACTCCATGAACGAGCGCCTGGCCGAACTTGCTGACCGGAAGGACCAGGCGTTCAACGCCGGATCCGCCCGATCGGTGGAGCGTCAGCACGAGAAGGGCAAGATGCTCGCCCGCGAGCGGCTGGAGTACCTGCTCGACGACGGCTCCTTCCACGAGCTCGACCTGCTGGCCCGGCACCGGGCCCACGAGAGCGGCCTGGCCGAGCGCCCCTACACCGACGGGGTGATCACCGGCTGGGGAACGATCGATGGCCGCAAGGTGTTCGTGTTCTCACAAGACTTCACCGTGTTCGGTGGGGCGCTCGGCGAGGTGTTCGCCGAGAAGATCCACAAGCTGATGGACCTTGCCCTCAAGACCGGTTCGCCGCTCATCGGCCTGAACGACGGTGCGGGTGCCCGCATCCAGGAAGGGCCCGTCAGCCTCGCTTCCTACGGCGGGATCTTCTACCGCAACGTGCAGGCGTCGGGGGTCACGCCCCAGATCAGCGTGATCCTCGGGCCGTGCGCCGGCGGTGCCGTGTACAGCCCGGCGATGACCGACTTCATCTTCATGGTCCGCGAGACGTCGCACATGTTCATCACCGGGCCAGATGTGGTGAAGACCGTGACCGGCGAGGAGGTCACGCTCGAGGAGCTCGGCGGCGCGATGAGCCACGCGAGCAAGTCGGGTGTGGCCACGTTCGTGGCAGCCGACGAGAAGTCGTGCCTCGACGAGGTGCGCTACCTCATGAGCTTCCTCCCCTCGAACAACCTCGAAGAGCCGCCGCGGGTCGACATGGGTGACGACCCGAACCGCCTGTGCCCCGAGCTCGTCGACCTGATGCCCGACAGCCCGAACCAGCCCTACGACATGAAGGCCGTCATCGGAGCGGTCGTCGACGACGGTGACTTCGTCGAGTACTTCCCCCACTGGGCCGGGTCGATCGTGTGCGGGTTCGCCCGTCTCGACGGCCAGCCGGTCGGGGTCGTCGGCAACCAGCCGATGATGCTCGCCGGTGTGCTCGACATCGAGTCCGCCGAGAAGGCCGCCCGTTTCGTGCGGACGTGCGACGCGTTCAACATCCCGCTCATCACCTTCGTCGACGTGCCCGGGTTCTTGCCCGGTGTCGACCAGGAGTACGGCGGCATCATCCGCCACGGGGCGAAGTTGCTCTACGCCTACTGCGAGGCGACGGTGCCACGCATCCAGGTCATCACCCGCAAGGCGTACGGCGGCGCGTACGTGGTCATGGACTCGAAGTCGATCGGTTCCGACCTGGCGTTCGCGTGGCCGACGGCCGAGCTCGCGGTCATGGGCCCGCAAGGTGCCGTCGAGATCGTGTACCGCAAGGAGCTCGCTGCCGCCGACGACCCTGTCGCTCGGCGCGCGGAGCTCGTCGAGGAGTACACCGACCGCTTCTGCAACCCGTACGTGGCAGCAGAGCGTGGCTTCGTCGACGACGTCATCGACCCGGCCGAGACTCGCCGCAAGCTCATCGCTGGGCTCGACATGCTGCGCACCAAGCGCGAAGAGCTGCCGAAGCGCAAGCACGGGAACGTGCCGCTGTGAGCGGAGTGCTCGACGTCCGGCCGACGCCGAGCGACGAGGAGCTGGCGGCGATCATGGCGGCGGTCGAGGTCGGCTGGCCGCGCGCGGGCGTTGCGGCCGAGCCCGTGGCGCCGTCGCGGTGGCGGTTCTCGGGCCGTTGGTGGACAAGCCCCGTCCCCGTGGGTCGCGGCCGCCCCTGACAGCCTGCGCCCGCTGCGACTCGTCGCACGGGCTGCTTCGCAGGCCCTGTAGCGTCAGAACGGCATGAGCGGGCCTGGGGGACTCGAACTCACCACCGTCGGACCTGATTTCGCGGTGTTCCACGCCGCGACGACGGTGCGCCGCGTCGACGACTTGCGTCCCGACACGGCGTACGAGATCGACGGCATCTCGTTTCGGACGTTGCCCGCGCCGGGCGAGCTCCTGAGCCGCATCGCCACGGTCAACGACGTGCACTTCGGCGAGGCGGAGTGCGGCGTGATGGACGGGGTCGACATCGGCCCTGTCCTGCGGCGCGCAGACGACCAGGAGCCCTACCCCGAGCTCATGAATCGCTGCGCGATCGCAGAGATGGTCGCCGCCGCCCCAGACCTGGTGCTCGTGAAGGGCGACCTCACGAGCGATGGCACCCTCGAGCAGTTCACCCGCTTCGAAGAGATGTACCGCGGCGCGTTCGGGCCACGCTTGCGCTACGTGCGCGGCAACCACGAGTCGTACGGCGGTGGTGATCTCGCCGCCGTGCCCACCCAATCCGCGACCCTGGCGGGTGTCGAGGTGGCGCTCATCGACACCTCGGTCGCCGGGCGTGCGGGCGGGGCGGTGTCTGCGGCGCAGCTCGACTGGCTCGACTTGCTCGCAGCCGATGCCAGCGACCCTGTCCTCGTGTTCGGCCACCACCACCCGTGGAGTCCGGACGCAACGCAGCGGCCGGCCGCCTACTTCGGCATCGAACCCGACAGCTCCGAGGCGCTCGTCGAGCTGGTGGCTCGCCGGCCGTCCGTCTATGGCTACTTCTGTGGCCACACCCACCGCAATCGCTTGCGCTGGTTCTCCGCAACCGGCGCCTTCCCCTGGGTCGAGGTGGCGTCGGTGAAGGACTTCCCCGGTGTGTGGGCGGAGTACCGCGTCTACGAGGGGGCGATCCTCCAGATCGTCCACCGCATCTCCGACCCTGAGGCGCTTGCCTGGAGCGAGGAGACACGCCAGATGTTCGCGGGAACCTACGGCGGCTACGCGGAGGGAACGCTCACCGAGCGTTGCTTTGCCATGACGGGTGTGCGTTGAGGCACCACCAGCGGGTCGGCGGCGTCGGTCACCCCTGGTGGCCGCGGCTCAAGGTGAAGCGGTACGCGGCCGACGGAACTACGTGACAAGTATCGGGGAAGCTCAGGCGCAATGGCAGGCGATCCGCTCGAAGGGGCGCGTACGCGGCATTGTCGCCTTGGTGCTCGCCGTGGTGGTGCTCCTCGGCATCGCGCTTGCCGCCGGTGGCAACGCGGGCATCGTCGTGGGGGTGCTGGTGGCGCTGGTGGTGGTCGTGCTGGTCGTGGGCATGGTCCTCTCGCAACGCAAGACGGGCCTCAGCATCACCCCGGAATGGGCACCCAAGGAAGGGCCCGCGACACGTTTCGACGACGGCGACGAGGACGACGGCGAGGCTCCGTCGTCGGCTCCGGCCGCTGCGGAGCCCGCTGAGCCGGTTCGCTCGTTCGATGGTCAGATGTTGGGCTCGGCCCTGGCTGACCTCGGGCAGCAGGTCGCGCCGAAGCTCGCCAAGAGCTATGCCCTCGGCACGATCTCGATCCAGAACGCGATGGTGTCGTGGACCCCGAGCACGGTCAGCACCGGCCAAGGGGTACAGCCGCTCTCGGCGCCGGCGGGAGCGGTTGCGGTGGTCGAGCGTGCCCCACTGTGGGGGAGTTGGGCCTTGCTGCGCATCGAGCTGACCGACGGCCCGGCGTGGGCGTTCCGGGTGCCGTCCAGTGTCGACCTCGGCCCCGCGCTCGCCGAGGTGGGCATCTCGTACCGCCAGGTCGAGGCTGCGTCCTGACCGGTTCGCCGCTTCCGCTCGCCGACCTGCGCGTCATCGATTGCGCGACGGTCGTCGCCGGACCCGGGTGTGCTCGCTACCTCGGCGACTTCGGTGCCGACGTCATCAAGGTCGAGCATCCGGCGCGGGGCGATTCGGTCCGTTCCATGGGGTGGCGTGACCCGCACGACGACGTCACCCTGTGGTGGAAGTTGCTCGGGCGCAACAAGCGCACGGTGGCGCTCGACCTGAAGGATCCGGCCGACCTGGCGCGCATGAGGCTGCTCGTCGCGCGTGCCGATGTGCTGGTCGAGAACTTTCGTCCCGGCACCCTCGAGCGCCTTGGGCTCGCACCCGACGAGTTGCTCGCCAGCAATCCGCGACTGGTCATCACCCGCGTGACTGGCTTCGGGCAGGACGGGCCCTACGCGGACCGGCCCGGCTTCGCGACCATTGCAGAGGCGATGTCGGGTTTCGCGTCGATCAACGGTGAGCCCGACGGTGGGCCGCTTCTTCCCCCTATCGCGCTGACTGACGAGGTGGCTGCGCTGGCCGCCGCGTTCGCCACCATGGTGGCGGTGCACAGCGGCGTGGGTCAGGTGGTCGACGTGAACCTGCTCGATTCGCTCGCGCAGCTGATGGGACCGCTCGCGGCGGCGTCGCAACTTCTCGACTACCGCCAGCCGCGCCTCGGCTCGGGTATCCCGTACTCGGTGCCCCGCGGCACCTACCGCAGCGCGGATGGGCGGTGGGTGGCGGTCTCGGCGAGCGCCGAATCGGTGGGGCGTCGAGTGATGGAGCTTCTGGGGGTCGACGACGACCCCCGTTTCGTCACGTTCGCGGGCCGGGTCGAGCATCGAGATGAGGTCGATGCGTTGCTCGGTGCCTGGATCGCGGCCCGGCCGCTCGACGAGGTGCTCCGGGAGTTCGCCGATGCCGAGGCGGCCGCCGCGCCCGTGTACGAGGTTGCCGACTACCTGGCCGATCCGCACGTGCGTGCCCGCGGCTCTGTCGTCGAGGTTGACGGCGTGCCGATGTGCGGCCCGATCGCGCGCCTGTCCGCAACGCCAGGGTCGGTGCGGTTCGCGGGGCGTCCTTTGGGCGCTGACACCGACGAGGTGCTCGCGGAGGCGGTGCGGCTGCCTCCGCATTGACGGTGTGCCGCAGCCAACCCGCCGTTCCGGCTTGGCGCAGCGGCCAGCTCGCCGGGGTTGTGCGAGGCGTCAGTCGGTGTTGCGGAAGGCGAGGGCGAGGTCCCACACCTCGGCCATGATGCGGGCGAGCTCGAAGTCCTTTGGTGTGTAGACCGCCGCCACTCCCGCTTCCACGAGGCGAGGTCGGTCCTCCTCGGGGATGATGCCGCCTGCCACGATCGGGGCGTCGACCCCCTCGGCGCGCACCAGGCGAACCACCTGCGGGATGAGCTCGAGGTGGCTGCCTGAGAGGATGGACAGGCCGATCACGTCGACGTCCTCGTCGCGGGCGACTGCGGCGATCTGCTCGGGTGTGAGCCGGATGCCTTGGTAGATGACCTCCATGCCGGCATCACGGGCGGCCACGGCGATCTGTTCCGCACCGTTCGAGTGGCCGTCGAGCCCGGGCTTCGCCACGAGGAAGCGGACAGGTCCGTCGGGGAGCGTCCGGTTCTTCGCCGCGATGGCGGCGAGCCCGTCGAGGGCGTCGCTCGTCCCGACCGCAGCCGCCACGCCTGTCGGGGCGCGGTACTCACCGAACTCTTCGCGCAGCACCTGGGCCCACTCTCCTGTCGTCCCCCCGGCGTGAGCCAGGTCGATCGTGGCCGGCATGATGTTGCGTCCGTCGCGTGCGACGGCGCGCAGCTCTTCGAGCGATCGCTTCACGGCGTCCTGGTCGCGGCCGGCTCGCCACGCCTGCACGTCGGCCACCATCTGCTCCTGGACGGCCGGGTCGACCTTCAGGATGCTCTCCTCGCCACCCAGCGGCGACGGGGCGGTCTCGCGGTAGGCGTTCACGCCGACCACCTCGAGGTCGCCTGCCTCGATGCGTCGCATGCGCTCCGCATGCGACGTGACGAGGCGTCCCTTCAGCTCGTCGATGGCGTCGAATGCGCCGCCCAGCTCGAGCACGTCGTCGAGCTCGGCGGTCGCCGCGTCGACGAGCTCCGCGACCTTGGCTTCCATGACCTTCGACCCCTCGAAGATGTCGCCGTACTCGAGCAGGTCCGACTCGAATGCGAGGACCTGCTGCATCCGCAGGGACCACTGCTGGTCCCACGGGCGGGGGAGGCCGAGGGCTTCGTTCCACGCGGGGAGCTGGATCGACCGCGCCCTGGCGCTTCGCGACAACGTGACGCCGAGCATCTCCAACACGATGCGCTGCACGTTGTTCTCGGGTTGCGCCTCGGTGAGACCGAGCGAGTTCACCTGCACGCCGTAGCGGAAGCGCAGGGCCTTGGCATCGGTGACGCCGTAGCGCTCGCGGCCGATGCGCTCCCACATGAGGCCGAACGCCCGCATCTTGGCGTTCTCTTCGATGAAGCGGATGCCCGCGTTCACGAAGAACGAGATCGAGGCGAACACGTTGGTGAAGCGGTCCTCGGGGACCTGACCGGACTCGCGCACGGCGTCGAGCACCCCGATGGCCGTGGCCAGCGAGTAGGCGAGCTCCTGCACCGGCGTGGCCCCGGCTTCTTGCAGGTGGTAGCTGCACACGTTCATGGGGTTCCACTTGGGGATCCACTGCTGGCAGAACGCCACCATGTCCACGATCAGCCGGCGGCTGGGTAGCGGCGGGAAGATGTAGGTGCCGCGGCTCAGGTATTCCTTCACGATGTCGTTCTGGGTGGTGCCGCGCAGCTGCTGCGACGCCACCCCTTGACGTTCCGCGTTGGCGACGTACAAGCCCAGCAGCCACGCCGCAGTGGCGTTGATGGTCATCGACGTGTTCATCTCGCCGACCGGGATCTGGTCGAGGAGTTGGCCCATGTGGCCGAGGTGCATGACCGGCACGCCGACCTTGCCGACCTCGCCGTTCGCGAAGGGCGAGTCGGCGTCGTAGCCGGTCTGGGTCGGGAGGTCGAAGGCGATCGACAGGCCGGTCTGCCCCTTCGCGAGGTTTGTCCGGTACAGCTCGTTCGATGCGGTCGCGGTCGAGTGCCCCGAGTACGTGCGCATCATCCAGGGGCGGTCGCGCGTGACGGCGGGCTTCTCGCTGCTTTCGGTCATGTGTCCATTCTCGCCCCGGAAGCCCCTGACCCACTCATTTCTGACGCGACGTCAGACGGCGCTGCAGCCGTGCCGAAGAGGTTGGCGCGACCCGTGCGACGGGTCGTCTCCGGCAGCGGTTTCAGCAGAACGCGGGCGGCAGCGGGATGCGCAGCGCCTCCGCGAGGACGGCCAGGTAGTCGGCACGAGGCACGTCCGTCACGCCGAGCGAGGCCAGGTGTGCGGTCCGCCATTGCACGTCGAGCAGGCGGCTGCCAGCCGGTCCGTCGCCCGCGCGCAGCAGATCGACGAGCCCCACGAGCGCGACCTTCGACGCGTCGGTGCGGCGATGGAACATCGATTCGCCGGCGAACAGACCCCCGATCGCAACGCCGTACAAGCCACCGGCGAGGCCGTCCTCATCCCAGCACTCGACGCTGTGCGCCCAGCCGAGCGCGTGGAGTTGCGCATAGGCGTCGTGGAGCTCGGGGCTGATCCACGCGCCGGGGCGTCGTGGGTCGGCGCATGCCTGCACGACCTCGTCGAACACGGTGTCGACGCGCACCTCGTAGCGACGGCAGGAGCGGCGAAGCGACCGGCTCACCTGCAGGTCATCGAGCGGCAGCACCCCGCGAGGATCGGGCGACCACCACGCAAGCCTGCGGGTGAGGCGGGTCCGGCCGATCGGCATCGGGAAGATCCCGGCGCGGTAGGCGTGCAGCAGCGTCCCTGGCTCGAGGTCGGCACCGATCCCGAGCAGGCCGTCGTCGTCCGCCAGGTGCGGATCGGGAAGGCACCACTGCGACGGCGGGGGTTCGATCGGTGCTCCGCGGGAGCGCGATGGGCGCGTAGGGTTCTGCGGCGGCGCGCCCGCGTGTGCGGGCGCGGACGGAACAGCAGACAGGGGCCGGTCACTCATCACGATCGTGCCCAGTTTGGCGCAGTCGTGTGGACGCGCGCCGGGGTCAGGCGCGCGTCGGGTCCAGGCGTGGGGAATGGACTCGGTGTGTTGCGGCCCGCCGCGGGCGAGCGGCTCTTCCTGACTACTTGCGGTAGTCGTGGAAGCCGAGCCCGGACTTCCGGCCGAGATGGCCGGCGGCGACCATGCGACGCAGGAGCGGCACGGCGGCGTAGTTCGGGTCACGGAACTCTTCGTAGAGGGCGTCGAGGATCGCCAGCGACGTGTCGAGCCCGACGAGGTCGAGCAGCGCGAACGGCCCCATGGGGAAGTTGCAGCCACCCTTCATCGCGGTGTCGATGTGGTCGCGGCTGGCGGTCTGGTTCTCGAGCATCCGCACCGCGTTGTTCAGGTACGGGAAGAGCAGCGCGTTCACGATGAAGCCCGCCTGGTCCTTCACCTCGACCGGGTCCTTGCCACACGACGTGGCGAACTCGATGGCGGCAGTGATCGTCGCGTCGCTGGCAGTCAGGGGGCGCACGATCTCGACGAGGCTCATCATCGGCGCCGGGTTGAAGAAGTGCACCCCGCACACCTGCTCGGGCCGCTCGGTCGAGATGGCCAGTTCGACGACGGGCAGCGTCGAGGTGTTTGTCGTCAGGAGCGCTGACGGCTTGACGATCTTGTCGAGCTCCGCGAACAGCGCCTTCTTGATCGACAGGTCCTCGACGACCGACTCGATGACGAGGTCGGCGTCGGCCATCGCGGCGAGGTCGGTCGTGGCGCTGACTCGGCCGAGTACCTCGTCACGGACCTCTTCGGTGAGCTTGCCTCGCTCGACCTGCTTGGCGAGCGACTTGGTGAGGCCCGCCACCATCGCATCGGCGGAGTCCTGCTTGCGGGAGCGCAGCACGACTTCGTAGCCGGACTTGGCGGCGACCTCGGCGATCCCCGCACCCATGATCCCGGAACCGACGATGCCTACGCGTGTGATGGTGGTCATGGCGGCGCAGGCTAGGAGCGCCGCCCCGTCGGTGCCAAGCCCGCCGCCGCGTTCCGGCAGCCCCGCCGCCTCGTTCCCTGCGTCGAATCCGAGCCTCGCCACGGAACGTCGTTGGAGGCTTCGGAACGACAGATCGCGTCCCGCGCACTAGCGTCGGCACATGGGGTTCGGGTCGACGCCGCAAGGGGCTGGACGATGACCGGGGTGCTCGTGCTCCTCGGCGGCGCTCCTTTTGGCCCCGGTTGCGAGTTCGATCGTGCGCTTGCCGACGGTGCACGTGCTGATGAGGTGTTGCTGCTCCCGACCGCAGCGGCATACGAGGACCCGAACCAACTGGTTGCACAAGCGACGGCGTGGTTCGCCGACCTCGGTGTAGCGGTCCGCGCGCTCGACGTGCTCACCCGTCCGCAGGCGCTCGACCCGGTCAACGCCGACGCCGTGCGCAGCGCGCGCTTCATCTACCTGGCGGGCGGGTCGGCCCTTCACTTCCGGTCCGTGCTGCGTCAGTCGCCGGTGTGGGAGGCGTTGGGTGCGGCGTGGGCGGGTGGTGCAACGGTGTGTGCGGCGACGGCGGCCGCACAGGCACTGGGCGATCCCATGGTCGATGCTCGCGGTGGCGGCTACACCACCGGGTTGGGACTTCTTCCAGATCTGGCAGTGGTGCCGGAGGTCGAGCACTGGACCGCGAACGTGCTCGACCGGGTGACGCACCTCGCGCCTCCGACGACGGTGTTGGCAAGCCTGACCTCATGCGCAGCGCTGATCCGTGACGGCGAGCGCAGTTGGCGTACGGCCGGAACAGGAACGGTGACGCTCAGCCGGGGTGGCGTTGCGCTCGACGTCGAAAGCCTCGACCTGTGACCTCGTCGCGGCCCTGCCGAGCGGGGCGGTCAGTGCTGGCTGATGGTCACCTTCGTGACCGTCACCTTCGGCGACGGGGCCTGGTTGCCTTCGTCGCTGCCCGTCGCGCTGGCGACCGCCTTCTGCAGCACCTCGAGGCCCTCGGTGACGTGCCCGAACACGACGTACGTGCCCTGGCTGTCGAGACCGGCGGTGTTCGGCCCTGTCGAGAAGAAGTACTGCGCCCCCGCGGAGTTGGGTGCCGACGTGCGCGCCATGACCAGGTCGCCGGGCTTGTAGGTGTAGGACCCGCCTTCGTCGGCGATGTTGTAGCCGGGGCCAGGGTCGACGTTCGACTGGGTGTGCGGCGCGCCACCCTGGATGATGTCGATGCTCTTCGCGACCCGGAAGAGGTCGGTGCCGTCGTAGTAGTGGAAGCGGCTGAGGAAGATGAAGTTGTTCGCCGTTCCGGGGGTCTTGGTGGTGTCGAGCGCGACGACCACCTTCCCGGCGGTCGTGTCGAAGGTGGCGGTGTAGCTGGCGCCCTTGGCGAGGCAGTTCTTCGGCCCCGCGGCGAAGCTGAGGGTGCGGGGCGACGAGCCGTCTTCCTTCGGGCATTCGGCGGTGCCGAAGCTGAACGGTGCGGCACCCGTTGCGGTCGTGGTGCTCGTCGCTGCCACGGTGGACGAGGTCGACGTGGCGCTGTCGTCGCCCTTCTTCCCCTTGTTCAGCAGCGCGAGGATGCCGAAGACCGCCAGCACGATCACGACGATGACCAGCATGCTGGTGAAGGAGCGACGCCGCTGCGTCTGCTTCTGGGTGGTGGCCTCTTGTGCGAGCCGGGCAGCCCGGCCCGCCTTCTGGCGTGCTCGTTTCTCAGTTCCCATGGGCTGGCGACCCTACCAATCTCACGCCGGCAGACCTACGTCGCCGGTGCGGGCTGCGTTGCACGACCGGTAACCTCGCACCCGGATGCGGGAGGGAGTGGATCATGACTGACGTACGAGAACTAGACGACGGCGTGGCCGACGGCGACGGAGGTGCGCTGAGTCCAGAGGACGCAGCGTTCTCGCGTGCGGTCGGGGCGCGACTTCGGGCAGTGCGTCGAGCGCAGGGCATGTCCCTCGCCGACGTCGAGACCCGTTCGGAGGGGCGCTGGAGTTCGTCCGCGATCGGGGCCTACGAGCGTGGGTTCCGCAACCTGTCCGTTCCGCGCCTGCGCGCGCTGGCGACCTTCTACGCGGTGCCGATGAGCGTGCTGTTGGGTGAGCCGTCACTCGAGTCGGCAACCCCCGAACGCGGCAAGCTCGTCCTCGACCTCGAGACGCTTCGCCGGGTCGCGTACGGCGAGCCGATCATGCGCTTCATCGAGTCGATCGTCGTCGCTCGTGGCGACTACAACGGCCGCATCCTGTCGTTGCGCCACGACGATCTGCGTGCACTGTGCGCCCTGGTCGGTGACGACATCCCCGGCGGGCTCGCTCGCCTGCGTGACCTCGGGGTGCTTATCGACGGCCCGGACCTGCCCGGCCTGACCTCCGCGGCCCAGGGTGGCCCGGCCTGACCTTCTGGCAGGGCAAGACACCGGAGTGCCGAGGCGCTGCGGCTACCGTGGCGCCCCGTGGCATTGCTCGTCCAGAAGTTCGGCGGCACCTCCGTCGCGGACCCAGACCGGATCCGCGAGGTGGCCGATCACGTCGCACGCACGCGTCGCCGGGGCGACGAGGTGGTCGTCGTCGTGTCCGCCATGGGCAAAGAGACCGACGAGCTGCTGCGGCTCGCTGCAGCGGTTTCGGCGAACCCTCCTGGACGTGAGCTCGACATGCTCATCACCGCCGGAGAGCGCAAGGCGACCGCCCTCGTGTGCATGGCGCTGCACGAGATCGGCGTGCCCGCCGACTCGTTCACCGGGAGCCAAGCGGGCTTTCTGACCGACACCAACCACACGAACGCGAAGATCCTCGAGGTCCGCCCCGAGCGCATCCGGGCCGCGCTCGACGCCGGACACGTGGCGGTCGTCGGCGGCGCCCAGGGCGTGTCCACCGAGAACGACATCACCTTCTTGGGGCGTGGTGGGTCCGATACCACCGCGGTGGCGTTGGCGCATGCGCTGCACGCGGACGCCTGTGAGCTCTACACCGACGTGCCCGGGGTCTTCACCGCCGACCCACGCGTCGTCGACCGGGCACGACGCATGGCGCGCATCTCCTTCGACGAGATGCTCGAGATGTGCGCCAGCGGCTGCCCGAAGCCCGCCATGCGTTCCGTCGAGTTCGCCCGCACCTGGCGGGTTCCGTTGCACGTCCGGTCCAGCTTCACGTGGGAGCCGGGCACGTGGGTCATCGAGGAGGATCCCGACATGGAGGACGCCATCGTCTCCGCGGTCACCGCGGATGCCGCCGAGGCGAAGATCACCGTGGCGGGCGTGCCCGACCGTCCGGGAGTCGCGGCAACGCTGTTCCGACGTCTCGCCGATCACGACGTCAACGTCGACATGATCGTGCAGAACGTGTCCGAGCAGGGGGTCACCGACATCTCCTTCACGGTCCCGCACGAGCATCTCGGCACGGGCGAAGAGATCTGCGCCGCGTTCGCCGCGGAGGTTGGTGCGGCGGGGGTGACCACCGACCCGTCGATCGGTCGGGTGAGCATCGTCGGTGCGGGCATGAAGTCCAACCCCGGTGTCGCGGCAACGGTCTTCGAGACGCTCGCGGCGAACGACGTGAACATCGAGATGATCTCGACATCGGCCATCCGCATCTCTTGCGTGATCGCCGAGGAGCATCTCGAGCGGGGAGTTCAGCTGCTGCACACCGCGTTCGGGCTCGACGCCTGAGTCCTGCGTGCGCGCCTACCTCGACCTCCTCGACGATGTGCTGTCGCACGGCGAGGACCGTGACGACCGCACCGGCGTCGGCGTGCGGTCGCGGTTCGGGGCCCAGTTCCGCGTCGACCTCGCCGAAGGGTTCCCGCTGCTCACCACCAAGCGCGTGCACTTTCGGTCTGTCGCGGTCGAGCTGCTGTGGTTCCTGGCGGGTCGTACCGACAACCAGTGGCTCAACGAGCGAGGCGTGACCATCTGGGACGAGTGGGCGACGGCGGAGCAGACCGCTCGGTTCGGGCGGACGGAGGGCGACTTGGGCCCGGTCTACGGGCATCAATGGCGCAACTTCGGTGCGACCCGGCTGCTCGATGGCACCTACGCAGGTGATGGATTCGACCAGTTGGCGGCGGTCGTCGAGGCCATCCGCTCGAATCCGCGCTCGCGCCGTCACATCGTGACCGGGTGGAACCCGGCGGAGGCCGACGCGGTGGCGTTGCCGCCCTGTCACACGCTGTTCCAGTTCTACGTGACCAACGACGGGCGCCTCTCTGCGCAGCTCTACCAGCGCAGCGCCGATGTGTTCCTCGGTGTTCCGTTCAACATCGCCTCGTACGCGCTGCTGACGCACCTCGTTGCGCAGGTGTGCGACCTGCGTCCCGGCGAGTTCGTGCACACCTTCGGCGACGTGCACCTCTACGCCAACCACCGAAGGCAGGCCGAGCTGCAGCTCTCTCGTGCTCCCCGGGCGCTGCCGCGCCTCGAACTGAACCCGTCCGTGCGTGACCTCGACGCGTTCACCTTCGAAGACCTCACGGTGGTCGGGTACGACCCGCATCCGGCGATCCCCGCGCCAGTCGCGGTGTGAGCACACGTGAGGGCAGACCCGACCTGCCGAGCCGAACGGGACCGCAAGTGGTCGTCGTCGTCGGACGTGGCGGGGCGATCGGCGCCGGTGGCGCGCTGCCGTGGCACGTCCCCGAGGACCTCGCGCACTTCAAGGCGGTGACGACCGGGCACGTCATGATCATGGGTGCCACGACCTGGCGTTCGATCGGCCGGGCGCTCCCCGGCCGACGCACCATCGTCGTGAGCGGGTCCGACCTGGGTTTGCCCGACGGGGTTGACCAGTGTGCAGATCCCCACCGTGCCCTGGCGCGAGCGATGCAGACCGACGCGAGCCCGTGCATCGTCGGCGGCGCCCAGATCTACGCCGCGCTGCTCGATGACGTGGTGCGCATCTGGCTGACCGATCTCGACGCCGAGGCGCCCGGCGCGGACACCTTCTGGCCGGGCATCCCCACCGGGTTCGTAGAGGTGGCGGCATGGCGGGGCGACGACAGGCGCCTCACCTTCCGCGTGTACGACCGCGCCCGCTGACGCACCGCTGGCGCCGCATGGCGGAGGTTGCCGCCGCGTTCCGCCATTCTCGTTGGGGAAGAGCGAGCACCGACTCGTAGCCTGACGGGCATGCGTATCGGGATCGTGGGTGCAACGGGTCAGGTCGGCGGCGTCATGCGGACGATCCTCGCGGAGCGTGACTTCCCCTGTGACGAGCTTCGGCTGTTCGCGTCGGCGCGCTCCGCGGGTCGCACGCTGCCGTGGAAGGGCGGCGAGGTCGTCGTCGAAGATGCCGCCACCGCCGACTACACGGGCCTCGACGTGGTGCTCTTCTCCGCCGGCAAGTCGACGTCGCTCGACTTGGCACCGCGTGTCGCCGCGGCAGGCGCTGTCGTCGTCGACAACTCCTCCGCGTGGCGCATGGACCCCGACGTGCCACTCGTCGTGGCAGAGGTGAACCCCGCCGCGCTCGCCAGCCGCCCGAAGGGGATCGTGGCCAATCCGAACTGCACGACGATGGCGGCCATGCCGGTGCTCGCCCCTTTGCACGCGGTCGCAGGGCTCACCTCGCTCGTGGTGAGCACCTACCAGGCGGTATCCGGCGGTGGGCTTGCTGGCGTCGCCGAGCTCGACGAGCAGGTGCGCAAGACGGCCGATGGTGCGGCGGCGCTCACGTTCGACGGCAGCGCGGTCGAGTTCCCTCCTGCCACCAAGTTCCCGGCCACGATCGCGTTCAACGTGCTGCCGTTGGCGGGGTCGTTGGTGGCGGACGGCACCGACGAGACCGACGAGGAGCAGAAGCTCCGCTTCGAGAGTCGCAAGATCCTCGACATCCCGTCGTTGCGTGTCTCCGCGACCTGCGTGCGGGTGCCCGTGTTCACCGGCCACTCGCTGGCGATCAACGCCACGTTCGACCAGCCGTTGACGCCCGACGCGGCCCGTGCAGCGCTCGGCGGTGCCCCCGGCGTCGTGCTGGCCGACCTCCCCAATCCGCTTGCTGCAGCGGGGGCCGATCCCAGCTTCGTGGGGCGCATCCGCGCAGACGAGACGGTCGACGGGGGGCGTGGGCTGGCGCTGTTCGTCAGCAACGACAACCTGCGCAAGGGTGCCGCGCTCAACGCCGTGCAGATCGCCGAGGTGCTCGCCTCCTCCCGCTGAACGGCTCGCTCGGCCGCCCCGGCCGCGACCGCTCCGGTCCACGGTCAGTCATCGGTGAGGTTGAACGGCTCGCTCGGCCGCTCCGACAGTTCGGTCGGCTGGCGCCTCGCGCTCAGCGGGCGTGCCACGCCGCCACGTAGGCGTCGATCTCGGCGATCAGGTCGCGTGTGTCCTCCGGGCTAGCGAACGATGCCGTGACCGCGTTGCGTGCGAGCTGCGCGATGCCGTCCTCGTCGAGGCCCAACAGCTCCGCCGCGATCTCGTACTCGCGGCAGAGGGTGGTGCCGAAGAAGTACGGGTCGTCGGTGTTGATCGTCACGAGCAGACCGGCGTCCGCCATGGCCCGCAGGGGGTGCTCGGCAAGAGACGGCACGCTGCGCGTCGCCACGTTCGAGGTCGGGCACACCTCGATGGGGATGCGGTGCTCCGCGAGGTGCGCCAGCAGCGCGGGGTCTTGTACGGCCGAGGTCCCGTGCCCGATCCGCTCCGCGCCGAGCGCGTCGAGCGCGTCCCAGATGGTTTGCGGACCGGTCGTCTCACCGGCGTGCGGGACGCTGTGCAGCCCGGCCGCGCGTGCGCGGTCGAACGCCGCCTTGTGGCGTGGTCGGGTGGTGCCGACTTCCGGGCCACCGAGCCCGAACCCCACGAGGCTCGACGGGCCGTGCTCGACGGCGAGGCGCGCGGTCGCGTCCGATCCGTTCGGGACCACCTCGCCGGGGATGTCGAAGATCCACCGCAGGCGCACCCCGTGGTCGCGCTGTGCCGCGACCCGCGCGTCTTCGATGGCCTCCACGAACGCCTCGATCGGGATGCCCGCCAGCACCGAGGTGATCGGCGTGGCGGTCAGCTCCGCGTAGCGGATGCCCTGTGTCGCCATCTCGGCGATCACCTCGTAGGTGAGGAGGCGTACGTCCTCCGCGGTCGTCACGAGGTTCGCGACGGCCAGGTAACGCTCGATGAAGTGGTCGAAGTCGCGGAAGGTGAAGAAGTCGGCCAACTCGTCGAGGTCGGTCGGCACCGTGCCGGGGTGGCGGGCGGCGAGCTGGGCGACGATCGCCGGTGAGGCGGACCCCACGTGGTGGACGTGGAGCTCGACCTTGGGCAGCCCGGCGATGAACGCGCGGTGTGGCGACGTGGTCATCGCAGGGCGGTGGCCGGCGGGCACGTGCCTGCATGGACCAGCGACGGTGCGCACCTCACGGTGCCACCGAGCCCCAGTCCGCGAACCCGGACGGGTCGTGCCTCCCGAAGGTGCCGTGCTCGAACATGCCCCAGCCTTCGGCCGAGTCGATGCGCGCATGCGCGACATGGTCGACGACGCTGAACGGCACACGGCCGGCGACGGCGGGGTCTGTCAGGTCGTAGGTGTCGTGCTCGACCCAGCCGGCACCACGCCACTGGCCGTGCGTCCAGTCGGGGTCACCGCCATACCCGGCGCCGACGTTGAGCGCGACGAACCCGAGGGTGTCGATCTCGACATCGAACGGTGCCCCGCCGCGTGCTTTGAGGGTGAGCCGGGCACTGGTGGGGTGGCGAGTGCCGGGGTCATAGGTGATGTCGACCTCAGGCCAGCCGAGCTGCTCGTGGCGGCCGTTGGCCCACACCCGCGTCGCATCGTTGAGCGTCCGAAACCCGTCGGGCTGTTCTTGCACGATCACGATGAGCGCGTGGTCGTCGAAGCGAAGCGGGACGTACAGCCACCAGAAGCCCTCGATCGGCGACTCGCTGTTGCGACCGGGGGGCTCTGCCTCGCCGACGGGACGGATGCCCCATGAACGGTCGCGGGTGCCCATCCAGAGATCGGGGGTGACCGCGTACTCGGTGTCGCCGGCACGCAGGGTGCCCGTCCACGAGCCGACCTGTGCGAACCGTGACGCGTCGAGGATGGGTCGTGCCCCCGTGCGCATGACGTGTGGCTGTTCCATGACCGCCGGGAAGGATCCGTCCCACGTGAGGTCGAACTCGACCCCGCCTTCGCCGCCGTCGCAGACCACCCGGACCTGCTGGAGCGGTTCGATCACCTCCACGCGGTAGGGGCCGACGCGGGGGTGGAGGCGGTCGGAACCGAGCGCATCCGAGCAACGCACCGTGTGCTGACGGTCGCCGACGCGGACCGTGGCGTAGGCGTCGATGACACCGAGGTTCGGGTAGACGCCCAGGCCGGTCACCAAGAACACGTCGCCGCTGCGGTCATGCGCATTGAAGTAGCAGCGGTCGTAGAAGTTGCGATCGCTCGACCCCACGTAGCCGAGCGAGAGCGGTGTCTGGTGCAGCGGGTACTCGTCGGCCGGGACGGGAACCTCTGAGGTGGTCATGGGCTTCTCCTGGCGTGGTTGGGTCGATCAACGGGTTGGGCGGCTCGTCTGGTCGCCGTGGGCCGATGGCGTGCGGTCAGGGGACGAACGTGTCGGTCACCAACTGGCTCAGGCTCGGCCTGTTGTGCAGCAACTCGTCACCGTCCTCGGGGAGGGGAGCGCCAGTGAGGGAGGCCTGGCGGGCACCGGTGCGAAGGAAGGCCAGTGCCCAACGCACCGCGGCGTACAGCAGGTGCCATTCCAGGTCTTGCACCCGGTGACCGCTTGCCGTTTCGTATGCCGTGCACACGTCGGCGCAACCCAGGAAGGCGGGAAGTCCCGGGAGCTCGAGGCCCTCCGCCAGGTCCTGGAACACCCGGTGCGAGTAGGTCAGCCACGTGACGTCGAGCTCGCGTGGCCCCAGGCCGGCCATCTCCCAGTCGAGCACCGCCACGGGCTTCGGCCCGTCGAACAGCACGTTGCCGATGCGGGCGTCTCCCCAGCTCAACACGGTCGGTCCTGGGTTGGCGGGAAGCCGGTCGTGCAGCAGGGTGAACGCTCGTTCCACGAGCGTCGAGCGAGGGTTGGTGGCGAGCGACCACTCGTACCAGCGCTCTGTCGCTGCGACGTGGCGGGCCAGGTCGTGCGGGCCGCCGGCGGCCGGATCGGCGAGGAACGCGAACCGTGCGGCCGGGTCCGCGATGGCGTGCAGGTCGGCGAGGACCCGCACCATCTCATCTTGGAGTCGCCGGCGGGTTGCGTCGTCGAGATCTCCGACCCAGTTGTCGCCGAACGTGTAGGGCAGCATGTCCGGTGGAACGTCTCCGTCGACTCTGCTCATCACGAAGAACGGTCGCCCGAGCGGTGCCGTATCTGGTTCGCACCACCACACCTGCGGCACGGGAACGCTGCTCGCGAGGGAGACGTGCCGCATCGTGGCGAACTGCGCGGCGAGGTCGTAGGTCGGGAACACCGGAAACGCGTCGGCGTCGGGGGCGATCCGCACCACGAATCGTTCGTGGTGGGCGACGCCGTCGACGCTCCACGTTGCCGAGCACAGCACGGTGTCGCTGGACATGCCGTTCGTGTCGTTCGCGGTGAACTCTCCGATGCTGGGGCTTGCGCCGTCGGGGAGTTGGCGGGCGAGCCATGCCTCGAGGCGACCTTGGAGGAGCGCTGGGTCGGAGTGGTGCTGGATCGCGGCGTACGGCGGTTCCGTCGCGTCGGTGTCCGACGAGTCGGTCATGTGGTCCCCCGGTCATGCCGTGCTGGTTGTGCGGGATGCTCGCGTCCCCCGAGCGTCTCCAGACCTTACCGGAGCGATTCGGTGACCTGATGGGGCGTCAGGTCGGACGGCGTGATTGCGTGCCCGCAACTGACTCGATTGGCATCAGCTGATTCGGGCCTGTGTCTACACTGCCGCGAACGCTCTCCCTCGCAACAGGCGGTGAACAGATGGGTGCAACACGGCGGATACGCGTGTCCTCGGCTCTCGTGGCCATAGCTCTTGCGGTCACGCTCGTGGCCTGCGGCGGATCGTCAGGTGGTGACTCCGCGAAGGCCGGCGGCTCGAAGGACTCCACCTCCACCTCGGGTGGCACAGACTCCGGTACGACCTCCGACGGCAGCAGTGGCGGGAACGCCAAGCCCGACCCGTTGCCCGACAAGAAGATCAAGCTCGACGACGACGTCGTCGTGGTGCGCCGCACGAAGGGCAAGACCATCAAGGCCCCCGGCAACGACGGCACCTCGATCCTGCTCGATGGCAAGAACCCCGACGTCAAGAAGCTCAAGGTCGGGTCGGTGCTGCTGCTCACGGGCATCGGTGCGGGTCGGGTCACCCAACTCGACGACATCGATGGCGACGTGGCGGTCACCTACAAGTCGGTCTCGCTGCCGGAGGTGATCAAGGACGGCGAGCTGAAGTGGGACGACACCCCTATCGACTTCTCGAAGGGCGTCGTCCATGTCTCGAAGGACATGGAGGAGGTCTCCGGTTCGGCGGTCGAGCCGGCCGGGTATCGCTTCCGAGGCGACAGCGTCGATGTCGAGATCGGTGACTTCAAGACCAACTTCGAGTGGACCCCGTCCGACGACGGGGGCGGCGAGCTGAAGATCGTGCTCACCCCGACCGACAAGTTCGCCGGCAGCATCACGATCGACGTGAACCTCAAGCCCATCACCATCGGTGGTGGCACCAAGGTGAAGCAGGGCAAGGTCGACTTCTTCGACCTCGACTTCAAGAACCTCCAGGGCACAGTCAAGATCACCACCGAGATGCAGTCGCTCGAGAACACCGCGGCGCTGCACATCCCCTCGTTCTTCAAGCTGCCCATCTCGGTCGCGGTACCCGTCCCGATCGCTGGCATCCCGTTCACCCTCACGTTCGGAGTGACGCTGCAGCTCGACATGTCGTTCTCGAACAGCGGGGGAAGCTTGAAAGGCGAAGCAGACTTCGACTTCGGCGGCCCCACCAAGTTCGCCTACCGAGGCAGCAACGTGACGGTCAGCAGCAGCGGCCGCAGCGCCAACGCCGATGACACGCTGAAGAGCCTCACGGGCGGAGGCGGCACGGTCGGCCTGAACCTGACGGCGGAGCTTCCCAAGGTGTCGTTCGGGCTCAAGATCTACCAGACCGGCGCCGGGGTGTTCGTCTCCAACGGCATGGTCAACTCGCTGACGATCCTGCCGCCACCGGTGTTGTGCCACCGGATCCAGGTCGCCTCGGTGGTCGCGGGCGGCATCGACGCCTCGTTCCTCGGGGCATCTGTGACGTTCACCCGCAAGGCGTTCCTCGACAAGCGCTGGACGTTCAACTACCCCAAGGGCGACAAGCGCTGCGACGGCGACTGACGACGCCGCCACATGGGCGCGGGCGCAGCCCGCAGCAACGCCACAGATCACAAAAGAACGCTCCCCGGACCCTGAGGTCCGGGGAGCGTTCTTACTCTCGCGACATCACAATGGTCGGGCTGGCGGGATTTGAACCCACGACCTCTGCGTCCCGAACGCAGCGCTCTACCAAGCTGAGCCACAGCCCGTTGAAGGGGTGATGCTACCCGACGTGCGTCGCCGGGCCGAACGGGTCACACCGGGAGGTGACGGTCTTCGAAGTACGTCGCCCCGCGTAGCAGGGTGCGTGCGGCCTTGCGCAGGTGGAAGCCCGTGATGGGCTTGATCAGCCACCCGTCGGCCGCGGCGCGACGGGCGAGGAAGATGTCGTCGTCACGGTCGAGCAGCATCAGCACGTTCTGGTGTGGCAGACGCCCGCCGCTCTCCTCGAGCCGCAGCGCGTGGCACGTGGCCATGCCTCCCATGTTGCCGATCTGCAAATCGAGGATGATCAGGTCCGGCTGCTTGGCCCGGATGGCACCGAGCACGTCGCTGCCCCGACGGACGCGACGGATCGTTGTGTTGCCGTCGGCGAGCGTTGCATCCACCTCGGCGTGCAGGTGGTCGTCATCGGTGGCGAGCAAGATGTCGGGCACGGTCGGCGAGGGTAGCGCCCCGTCGTGGCCTCGCACCATCCGCTCAACGTTGAGGACGACGCCATGATGCGCCACGAGTGCAGGAGTGCCCGGGAAGTTGCGGTGCCGAGTGCCCGCGATCCGGGCGGTGAGTCGGCCCACCTGCCGTCGCCCTCCCGATCGGTCGATAGCATCGACGGCCGGCACCCTCACCCGCTAGGAGGACGCGTGCTCGAGATCGAGGTCACCACGACCGACAGCTACACCCTTTGCCGACCTATCGGCGAGTTGGACGCGTACACGGTCGGTCAGTTCCGTGAAGCGCTGGGTGGCCTCGCCAACGCAGCGCACCTCCTGATCGACCTCTCATCGGTGCCGTTCATGGACTCGGCCGGCCTGGGCGCCCTGATCGGCGGTATCCGACGTACCCGCGAGCAGGGCGGCGAGGTCGCCGTCGCCTGCAGCCGCTCCACGTTGACGCGCCTGTTGCACACCACCGGCTTCGACCGCATCGTGCCCGTGACCGAAACGGTCGATGAGGCCGCAGCAGCGCTTGCAGAGGGTGACACCGAGCGCTGATGTCGCCGCCTCGGCGGTCCCGCCCTGGCCTTGTAAGCAGATGCAGGAGCGTGCCCGGCGGTAGCGGGGCGTCACACACGGTGGGTCAGGGTGCGACCGGTCGCTCGAAGAGGTGGTCGGCGACATGGCGCAGGCCGTCGAGGTCGTGCACGTCCGTCGCGAGGAACGGCACCCGCACGACGGGTGCGGGCGCGATCTGTTCGGCGAGCCCCGCGAGGTGGGCGTCCTCTCGGTCGGCGACGTGCGTGAAGTCGGCCAGGTTGTCGTAGAGGTCGGCGAGCGAACTGCCTGGAACCTCGGCGGCGTGGGCGCGGATCTCGTCGTAGGAGACGCGCGTGAACCGGGGGTGCATCCGGTTCACGATCAGCAGCTTCACCGGGCGGCCGGCGTCGCGTAGGCGGTCCGCGAAGTACTGCGCCTCGGTGACGGTGTCACGGCGTGGGGCGGCGACCAGCACGAACGACGTGGCGGGGTCGTCGAGCAGTTCGAGCACCCGACCGGCGCGCTCCTTGAAGCCTGCTTCCATGCCTGCGAACGCCTGGAAGAAGGCAAGCGCATCATCGAACACCTCGGCTCCCACCACCTTCGACACGGTGCGCATGAACGTCTGGGCGGCCACGTTGACCGCCTTCATGACACCGCGGGTTGGCGCCATGAGCGTGCGGTACAGGCGATGGTCGAGGAAGTGCGTGAGGCGTCGCGGCGCGTCGAGGAAGTCGAGCGCGTGGCGGGTCGGAGGCGTGTCGACGACGACCAGGTCGAACTGCGGCGAGGTGTGGAGCTCATAGAGCTTCTCCATCGCCATGTACTCCTGCGTGCCGGAGAGCGCACCGGAGATGTTGCGGTAGAAGCGGTTCGTCAGGATGCGCTCGGCCTGGTCAGCGTCGTCTGAGTAGGTGATAACCAGGTCGTCGAAGGTGCGCTTGGTGTCGAGCATCACCGCCCACAGCTCACCTGACCAAGGGCCGTCGATGCGTGCCGGCTCGTTGCCGATGCCGCTGAGCCCGAGGGCGTCCGCGAGCCGTTTCGCCGGGTCGATTGTCACGACCACCGCGCGACGACCCCGGGCGGCGGCCTCCATTGCGAGCACCGCCGCGGTCGTGGTCTTTCCGACCCCACCTGAGCCGGCACAGATCACGATCGCACTCGTGTCGACGAGGTCGTCGATGGTCATGCCTCGGCTCCTGTCCGGTTGCCGAGCGCCGCCGGGTCGACGCCTCGGATGCCGTCGAGCAGCGCGTCGGCGAGGAGGTCGAGGTGGGCAAGACCGAGGTCTGCTTCGAACAGGTACGGCAGCGCGAGTTGGGGGAGGGGGAGTTCTGTGGCGAGGCGCTCCACCTGGGCGGCTTGGAGCGCGATCCGGTCCGCACGGAAGGCGGCTGCGTCGCGGAGCGAGGCGGCCATGCCGCGGGGGAGGCGCACTCCCGCGGCGGCAGCGGCCGACTTCGGTTCCTGGTCGAGCCCCGCGAGGGGCGGGTAGATGCCGTTCACCACGACTGGAGCCAGGCTCACGCCGACCCGGTCCTCCAACTGGTACGCGGTCTCCACCAGCTCGTTGACGGGTGTCTCCTCCGGCAGGGTGACGAGCATGACCTGGCATCGGGTCGGGTCCGTGAGCAGCTCGAGCACATCACGGGCCTGCGTGTTGATCGGGCCCACGCGCACCGCGTCGAGGAGCCCACGTGCCGACTGCAGAAAGGTGATGGCGTGCCCGGCGGCGGGAGCGTCGAGCACGATCAGGTCTGCTTCGCCGCTGCGTTCGAGCTGCTTGACCTTTCCCAACAGGAGGATGTCCTTGATGCCGGGCGCGGCCGTGGCGACCACATCCACTGCGCCGGACGAGACGAGGCGCTTCGAGATGCGACCCATGCCGTGGTCGGCGAGGTACTCGAGCAGGGCATCGTCGGCGGTGAGCGTACGGGCGCGCACATCGGCGGCCCCGTCGGGCCCGCCTCCGGGGGCCAGCAGCGTCTCGTGGTAGTCGAGCGACGATCGCTGGCCGTACAGGTCAGCGAGTCCGCTTCGTCCCTCTACCTCGATGACGAGCGTGGTCAACCCCGAGCGTGCGGCCGCGCGAGCGAGGGCGGCCGTCACCGTGGTTTTGCCCACGCCCCCCTTCCCGGCCACGATGACCAGGCGGGACGTGCCGAAGAACTGGCCTGGGTCCACTCCCGTCCTTCCCGACGATGCCCTCGAGGTGCCTCGACGTGCGCAGACTATCGACCATCGCCCACCTGCCCCGTGCCCGCCGCCGTTCCCGTGTCGGGGCGGGGCTGCTGGCGTTGCTCTGCGCGAGTGCGCTGCAAGTGCTGCCGCCAACGGCAAGTGCCGCGGAGCCCTCGCCGTCGACGACGGTCGCGGCCTCGGCGCCGGCGACCCTTCCTGACGTGGATGTCGTGAAGGTGAGCGGCCTGCTCGACCCGATCCTTGCCGACCTGGTGGTCAGCGCTGTCGATCGTGCCGAGGCGAATGGCTCGGCGGCGCTCGTGCTGCAGTTGAACAGCTCCGGCGTGGCGATCTCCGATGCGGCCCTGGTGTCGCTGGCGCGGCGCCTGCACGACGCGTCGGTGCCCGTCGCAATCTGGGTGGGCCCGAGCGGTGCGAAAGCAACGGGCAAGGTTGCACAACTCCTCGGGGCGGTGCCGATCGTCGGAGTGGCACCGGGAAGCGTCGTGGGGAGGTCCGGTGCTGAGGTGATCCCCGCCGACCTGACCCGCCCCGCGTTTCGGGCTCAAGCCGGCCAACTCCGTCAGGCCACGATGGGCTCCGACGAGGCCCGCAAGGCAGGAATCGCGACGCTCGAGGCGCCGGTGATCGTCGACCTCGTCGGACGCCTTCCGGGGATCCCGAGCCACGTCGAGCAGAAGCCGACGCCGCATCGCGTGTCGGACGTGCGGCCCGTGTTCAGCCAGCTGCCGGTCACGTCGCAGCTCATGCACACCGTCGCCAGCCCGGCCGCGGCGTACCTGCTGGTGGTCATCGGCCTCGCGCTCGTGCTGTTCGAGCTGTTCACCGCCGGGGTCGGGATCGCCGGCATCGTCGGTGCAGGGTCGTTCGCGCTCGGCTGCTTCGGGCTGTGGGTGCTGCCGACCAACTGGGCGGCGTTCGCCGTACTCGCGGCCGCCTTCGTCGCCTACGGCGTGGACGTGCAGATCGGGGTGCCCCGCGCCTGGACGGCGATCGCGAGCGTGGCGCTCGCCGGTGCGTCGCTCGTCCTTCTCGACGGGATGCGCGTCCCTTGGTTGCCGCTTGGTGTTGGCGTGTTCGGCACCATCGTCTTCATGGTGTGGGGGATGCCCGCGATGGTGCGGACACGTTTCTCCACCCCGACCATCGGGCGCGACTGGTTGGTGGGTGCGCAAGGCGTTGCTGCCGGGTCCTTCTCGACCGACGGTGAGGTGCGCATCGACGGTGGTCTCTGGCGGGCGCGGGCGCGCGAGGGCGCAACCCTTGCGGCGGGCGACCCGGTGCGCGTCGTCGGGGTCACCGGCCTGCTTCTCTCGGTCGACCGTGTCGACGCCTCCGGGGGCGCCGACGGCGCGTGACGCCGCCCGATCTCGCTGCGGCGCGACCCGCGGCTGGCCTCCAGGTGAGTGCACAAACCTGACGAAGGTCCATAGGCAGGGTCGAGACTGGTTATTAGGGTTACCTACTATGACTACCTCGACGTTGCCAGCCGATCAGGTTCCACTTCCGGGTGCAGCGCTCCCCGTCGACCGCATGCCCGGCCATTGGCTCCTCGCACGGCTCGGCAAGCGCGTCCTGCGACCCGGTGGCGTCGAGCTCACCCAACTCTTGCTGAGTGGCCTTGCCATCGGGCCCGATGACGACGTCGCGGAGATGGCCCCCGGCTTCGGCGCGACGACCCGCCTCGTCCTCGCCGCGCTGCCGCGCAGCTACGTCGGCGTTGAGCGAGACGCTGCGGCGGTGGAGCAGGTGCGGCGCATCCTTCGAGGGAACGAGCAGCGCGTGGTGCAGGGGTCGGCGAGCGACACCGGTCTGCCCGACGCCGCTGTCGACGTGGCGTTCGGCGAGGCCTACCTCACGATGCAGCCCGCCTCGCAGAAGGCGCGCATCCTGGCCGAACTGGCCCGCATCGTGCGCCCGGGTGGCCGTGTCGGGCTCCACGAGGTCGCCTTCAGCACCGACACGCTGGAGGAGGCCCAAACCTCCCGGGTCCGCGACGAGCTCACCGACAGCATCAAGGTGCACGTGAGCCCGCTGTCGGTTGCTGCCTGGCGAGCGCTCCTCGACAGCCATGGCTTCGATGTCGTGCAGGAGCACCATCGCCCCTTGAACCTGCTCGAGCCCGCTCGTCTCGTGCGCGACGAGGGTGTGCTTCCAGCCGCACGGTTCGCCTGTCGCGTGGTGCGTGACAGGGCTGCTCGGCGGCGCGTGGTCGCGATGCGCAAGGCGATGCACGGCAAGGCGCAGCACCTCGAAGCGTGCGCATTGGTCGCGGTGCGACGCGCCTGACGCACAAGTGCAAGGGTGCAGCGCTCGCGACAGTAAGCGTTTGTGATCGCGAAAGTTGCCCCTTGTCCGTCAAAACACGCCTAGGTAGGGTCGCCGCGCCGAAAGGGGGCTCGCGTGAGTGCACAACGGGTCGAGCAGACGTGGCAGGTACGAGCGGCATGTCGGGGGCCACAGGCCGCGGTCTTCTTTCCTCCTGCCACCTTTGAGCGCAAAGACGAGAAGCTGGCGCGTGAGGCGCGCGCCAAGGAGATCTGTCGAACGTGCCCGGTGCGCCAGCCGTGTCTCGAGTACGCCATCCAGATCCGTGAGCCGCACGGCATCTGGGGTGGGCTGAGCGAGGCCGAGCGTCGCCAGCTCATGAACTAGCGCGACGCGTCTTCCTCCTCTTCCCCCGTATCCGGCGTCTCGGCTCATCGACCCTCGCGGAGGTCGAAGCGCGCCGGTACGCTGACCAGATGGTGCTGGCGTTCATCGTCCTGCTCGTGGTGATCCCGCTCGTCGAGCTGTACGTCATCTTGCAGGTCGCGCACCAGATCGGTGGCCTCGACACCATCGGTCTCCTGATCGCGTCGAGCATCGTCGGCGGGGTGCTGCTGCGGGTCCAGGGCCTGGGCGTGATCCGCCGCTTCCGCAGCGCATTGGCGCACGGTGAGCTGCCTGCAGCCCCGTTGGTAGATGGGCTGCTCATCGGGGTCGGTGGGTTGTTGATGTTGGTCCCGGGGTTCGTGAGCGACACGCTCGGCTTGCTCCTTCTCCTTCCTCCGGTGCGCGCCGTCGCGCGGCGCGTGGTGCTCCGCCGGGCACGCGCTCGGCTGCGCACCTACACCGACGGCCCGCTCGGACGTGCCGCGGGGCGGTGGGTCGGTGGCGATCCCAGCGGTTTCGGAAGGTCCGCTCCCGCGGACGTCATCGATGTCGACGGGTGGGAGGAGCCACCGCGCAGCGGCCGCCCCATGCTGCGCCAGGGCCCGCGCTCGTGAGCATCGACCTCGATCTCACGGGTCGTGAGTCTGTCCCTGTGCGGCCCGCGGCGACGGTCATGTTGATTCGCGACGCGCCCGTCGTGCGAGACACCTGTGGCCTCGAGGTCTGCATGCTGCAGCGCAACCTCAAGTCAGACTTCGTCGGGGGAGCGTTCGTGTTCCCGGGCGGAGGTGTCGATCCAGCTGATGGTGAGCCAGACGTCGAGCAGCTCTGCGCGGGCCGCGTCGATGCCGAGGCGTCTGCACAGCTCGGCCTTCCACGCAATGGGCTTGCCTTCTGGGTCGCCGCCATACGCGAGTCCTTTGAAGAGGCGGGGGTGTTGGCCGCTCGCCACAGTGACGGCTCTCCGCTGAGCTTCGACGACCCCGAGGTGGCATCCCGCTTTCGCGCGCACCGCGCGGATGTCGATCAAGGTGTGCGTCGCCTCGTCGACGTCTGTGCCGAAGAAGACCTGATCCTCGACGTGGGAGACATGCACTACTTCGGGCACTGGATCACCCCCCCGGGTGCGCCGCGCCGCTACGACACCCGCTTCTTCCTGGCGGCCGCGCCGACCGGTCAGCGCCCGGTGCACGACGACCGCGAGGTGATCGCGACCCGCTGGGTCAACCCACTCGACGCGCTTGACGCCCATGCCGCCGGCACCTTCTCGATGCTTCCGCCGACGGTGGCGAGCCTGCGGTCGCTGAGCCGGTTCAGCTCCGCGGGCGACGCCCTCACCGCGGCTGCCGCAGCCACGGCGATCCCGACGATGGCGCCACGGGTGCTGTCCGACGAAGGGGGGATCCGCATCGTGTTGCCTGGCGATCCCGACTACGAGCGGGCGTACGCCGGAGACAATCGCCTGACCTCCTGGCCAGGTATGGACCATCGGGGTGGCGCCGACTGGGGTGGCGCACCGACCGAGCCGCAGGCGGCAGCCGTGCCGCCGGGCATGCAACGTGTCGGGATGGCCGACATCGACGTCACCGGTGGCGCCGCGCCCGACCGCTCCACGTCTGCGCAGACCGAGCCCTGACGCTGATGGTCGAGCAACACGAAGCAGCACCGTTGACACCCGGCGTCCCCGTCGAGCTGAGCCCGTGGGTGCGAAGGCTGCTGGCCCCGAATCCCGGCATGATGACCGGCCCGGGCACCAACACGTACCTCGTGGGTCACGACGACGTGATCGTCGTCGATCCCGGGCCCGTCGACGACGCGCACCTTGGCGCGATCCTCGCCGCGGGCGGCGGGCACATCAGCCACATCGTGTGCACGCACACGCACCCCGATCACTGGCCCGGTTCGGCGGCGCTCGCGGCAGCGACGGGGGTGGCGATCTTGGCGTTCGAAGATCGCGACGGTCTCGTCTGCGACCGCCACCTCGCCGACGGCGACGTGGTCGTGACCGCCGAAGGGCTCCACCTCCGGGCGGTGCACACGCCGGGGCATGCTGGCAACCACCTCTGCTATCTCCTCGAGGAAGAGGGCTTGCTCTTCACCGGCGATCACCTCATGCAAGGTTCGACGGTCGTCATCTCGCCACCCGACGGCGACATGGCCGCGTACCTGTCATCGCTCGCCCGGCTACGCACCCTCCAGCCACCGCTGCGGGCGTTGGCGCCGGGTCATGGCCATGTGCTCGACGCACCCCTCGACGTCGTCGACGCGACCATCGCGCACCGGATCGCCCGCGAGACGAAGGTGCACGAGCGCCTTGCGGCGTCTGCCGGCGACGTCACCGTCGACGAGTTGGTGCCGGCGGTCTACGACGACGTGCACGAGGCGCTGCATCCCGTGGCACGTCGGTCGTTGTGGGCGCACCTGCGCAAGCTGCACGGCGACGGCGAGGTCACCGCAACCGACGTCGACGACGTCGACACGGGGAGATGGACGTCACGCCCCGCGCCGGTCGACCCGGGCGGTCTCTCGGGGTAGCTTGCAGGCGCGACCACCGAGAGGGCCGGGGTCCGGCCGGGGGGCGTCGCACCACCCACGAGTCACACCCCAGGGGGACGGCAATGGCCGAGCACCAGTTGTTCATCGACGGCGAGTACTGCGACGCCGCATCAGGCGAGACCTTCGCGACCTACGAGCCGGCCACCGGCGCGAAGCTCGCCGATATCGCCAAGGCTGGCAAGGAAGACGCCGAGCGTGCGATCGCCGCAGCCCGCAAGGCCTTCGACGAGGGTCCGTGGCCGCGCCTGTCCGGCAAGGAGCGCGCCGCCAAGCTCAACAAGGTCGCCGACCTCATCGAGGCGCAGTCGGCCGAGCTCGCCGAGCTCGAAGCTCGCGACGGTGGCGGCACCATCAAGAAGGCCACCTTCGCCGACATCCCCGGTGGTGTCGCATCGTTCCGATTCTTCGCGCAATGCGCCGAGAACGAGCCGGAGCAGGTCGAGCTGCCGGGGTCTCCCTTCCCGCCGTCGAGCAACTACAAGCGCTACGAGCCGCACGGCGTGACCACGGGCATCATCCCTTGGAACTTCCCGTTCATCATGGCCTCGTGGAAGCTCGGGCCGTCACTCGCCGCGGGCAACTGTGCCGTGATCAAGCCCGCCTCGTTCACGTCGCTTACCGCGTTGGCGCTCGGCAAGATCTTCCAAGAGGCCGACCTGCCTCCGGGCGTGGTCAACATCGTGGCGGGCCCCGGCGGCACCGTCGGTGAAGAGCTCGCTGCCAGCCCACTGGTCGACAAGACGGCGTTCACCGGTTCGACCGAGGTCGGTCGACGCATCATGCAGTTGGCGTCGGGCACGGTGAAGCCCGTGACGCTCGAGCTGGGCGGCAAGTCCGCGAACATCGTGCTCGACGATGCCGACCTCGACATCGCGGCTGCCGCGGTGCTGTTCGGCACCTTCCTGCACAACGGTCAGGTGTGCGAGTCCGGGACGCGTGCACTGGTGCACGAATCCATCTACGACGAGTTCCTGAACCTGCTGGTCGAGCGCGCCGCGCAGATCGCGATCGGAGACCCGCTCGACTTCATGACCGACCTGGGTCCGCTGGTGTCGCGGGGTCAGGTCGAGACGGTCGAGCGGTACGTGAAGCTCGGGCGTGACGAAGTCGGCGAGCCCGTTGTCGGTGGCGCGAAGCCCTCGGGTCTTGCCGACCACCTCGACGTCGAGGCCTTCTACCAGCCGACGATCTTCGCTGGCGTCGACAACAAGGCGAAGATCGCGCAGGAAGAGATCTTCGGCCCGGTCCTGTGCGTCATCCCCTACAAGACCGACGACGAAGCGATCGCCATCGCGAACGACTCGATCTACGGCCTCGCCGGCGGGGTGCAGTCGACCAACATCGAGCGTGCCCAGTCGGTCGCGAACCGCATGCGCACCGGCACCGTGTGGGTGAACGACTACCACATGATCAGCCCGGAGCGTCCCTTCGGTGGCTACAAGCAGTCGGGCATCGGGCGGGAGCTCGGCGTCGAGGGCTACAACATCTACCGCCAGGTGAAGCACGTGCACACCAACCCTGGCGGCTCGCGCGACAACTACATGCAGTTCGCGGCGCTCTCCGACAAGATCTGAGCTCGTCCGTCGGCGTCTTCGCCCCTCGGGCGACGTAGCGATGGCCCGGTCGTCGACCGGGCCATCGACGCGTCTCGCCATCGCTGGCCTCCCGGCGGGCGAAAGGCGAGACGGCTCCCTACGATTGGGGGCATGAAGGTCGTCGCCAGTGATCGAGCGCGCGAAGTCGTCGCCCAGATGGGCACGAAACGTGCCGGGGTGCTGACCATCACGATCGGGACCGGCTGTTGCGAGTCGACCGCGCCGTTCCTCTACGAGGACTTCTGGCCGGGCCCCGATCAGGCAGCCGTCGGTGACGTCGACGGTGTGGTCGTGTACGCACCCGACTATCTCCGCTCTCTCTACGACGAGCACCACGAGCTCGTGCTCGACGTGGTCGACGAGCTCGCCGAGTCGCTGTCCATCGAGACCGAGCTCGGCTGTCGTCTCGTGCTCCGCGGTGTGGGCGACGCGGCGAACCCGCAAGAGTCCTGCCCGGTGCCGGAGGTGCCGTCCGCATTGAGCCATCGCCCGGTCGTGGGCCAGCTCCCGGAAGCGCTGCGTGCGCTCCGCATGCGTTGATCCAGAGGTGATCGCGCCCCCCGCCCTGCTCGAGGCGGCGGGGGTCACCAAGACGTATCACACCGGCGCGGGCAGCGTGCCGGCGTTGCGCGGGGTCGATCTGCGGGTCGAGCCGGGCGAGCTGCTGATGGTCATGGGGCCATCGGGCAACGGCAAGACCACGCTGCTCAACTGCTTGTCAGGTCTCGATGACATCGACGAGGGCACGGTGCAGGTCGATGGTGTCGACCTGCACGCGCTGGGCGACGCTGCACGAACCGATCAGCGGGCGAGGCGCATGGGGTTCGTGTTCCAGAGCTTCAACCTGATCCCCGTGTTCAGCGCGCTCGAGAACGTGGAGCTCCCCTTGCTCTGCACCGGGGTGCGGCCCCGTGAGGCTCGACGGCGAGCAGAGGCGATGCTCGGTCGGGTTGGCCTCGG
>CAZUMJ010000008.1:0-16223 GCA_964621605.1 uncultured Iamiaceae bacterium
GGCCCATGGCGCAGCCGGCGTAGGGGGCGAGGTACTTGAACGGGGCCGGGTCGGAGGCCGGGGCCACCACGACGACCGTGTAGTCGAGGGCACCACGCTCGGCCAGCGTCGCCACCGTCTGTGCCACCGTCGCGGCCTTCTGGCCGATCGCGACGTAGATGCACTTCACGCCAAGACCCTTCTGGTTCAGGATCGTGTCGATCCCGATCGTGGTCTTGCCGGTCTTGCGGTCGCCGATGATGAGCTGGCGCTGGCCACGCCCGATGGGCGTCATGGCGTCGATGGCCTTGATGCCGGTCTGCATCGGCTCGTGCACGGGCTGGCGGCCGAGGATGCCGGGCGCCTGGATCTCCATGCGGCGGTTCACCGGGTTGGCGAGCGGGCCCTTGCCGTCGATCGGGTTGCCGAGGGCGTCCACGACACGACCCAGCAGGCCGTCGCCGACCGGCACCTGCAAGATGTTGCCGGTGGCCTTGACCGCCTGGCCCTCCTCGATGCGGTCCACGTCGCCGAGCACCACGGCACCGATGGATTCCTCGTCGAGGTTCAGCGCGAGGCCGAGCGTGCCGTCGGCGAACTCGAGGAGCTCGTTCACGGCCGCGTCGGGCAAGCCCGACACACGGGCGATGCCGTCGCCCACCTCGATGATGCGGCCGACCTGCGCCTCGGACACGTCGGGCGTGAAGCCCTCGAGGTTGGCGCGGATGGCTGCGGTGATGTCGGCGGTGTTGATGGTCAACTCGGCCATGAGATCGTCTTCGCTTTCGTGACGAGCGGCTTGCGGACGGAACGACGCGTCAGAGCGCGTCGCGGAGCTGGGACAGACGGTTGCGGACGGAGCCGTCGATCACCGTGTCGTCGATCTGGGCTACCAGGCCGCCGAGGATGGTGGGGTCGATCACGACCTTCACCTCGACGCGCTTGCCGGTGGCGGCCTCGAGCGCCGTGGTGAGGCGGGCGAGCTGCTCGTCTGAGAGCGACTCTGTGACGCGCACCTCGGCAACCGACTTGTTCGCCTGGGCGGCGCTGAGCCGCACGAGCTGGTCGACGACCGCCGGCAGGTCGCGGGCGCGACCCGTACCGACCGCGAGCGACACGAGCGCGGTCGTGACCGGCAACGCACGAGCGCCGAGGAGGTCCTCGACGATCTGCTGGCGCCGCGCGACCGGCAGGTGCGGGTCGGTGAGGGCCGTACGCAGCTCGTCGGACCCCTCGAGCACCCGGGCGAAGCGGAAGAGCTCGTCTTCCACTTCGCCGAGGTTGCCCTCGGCGCGCGCGATGCCCAAGAAGGCGTCCGCGTAGGCGGCGATGCGGTCGACGTCGGTCACGACCGGCCGGCCCCGACCTGGGTGATGAACTGCTCGACGAGCGCCTCGTTGGTGGCACGGTCGAGGTTGCGCTGCACGACCGTCTCGGCGGCGCCGAGGGCGAGCTCGGTCACCTCGCCACGCAGGTCGGCGAGGGCCTGGGCCTTCTGGGACTCGACCTCGGCGGCGGCGCGCTGGCGCAGCTCGGCGATGTCGGCCTCGGCCTTGGCCTGCAGGTCACGGCGCAGGGCGTCCGCGGTGACCCGGGACTCCTCGATGATGCGGTGCGCCTCGGAGCGGGCCTCGGCAAGCTGCCGGTTGTACTCGGCGAGCACGCCGGTCGACTCTGCCTTGGCCGTCTCGGCCGCCTCGAGGTCGCTGCGGATGCGCTCGGCGCGGCCCTCCATGCCCTTGCGGATGCCCGGGAAGGCGAACTTCCAGAGGGCGAGGAAGAGCAGCAGGAAGGCGATGCCACCCCAGATCAGCTCGTTGGTGGCGGGCATGATCGGCGACGGCGCCTGCTGGCAGTCCTCGATGGTCTTCTGCCCCTCGACGACCTCGGTGGCGCAGTGGAACAGCTCGTGGTTGGTTTCCTTGGGGGACGCGGCGACCTCGATGGTCTCGTGTCCGCCCTCGGGCGCTGCGGCGGACGCCACCGACGGAAGGCCGATGGCCATCACGGCGGCTGCGGCGAGCAGCGCGAGGAAGGTGCGGGTACGCATGTGGGGCTGCTCCTACTTGAGGATGAAGGCCAGCACGAAGCCGAACAGGGCGAGGGCTTCGGTGAAGGCGATGCCGAGGAACATGGTCGTGCGGGCCATACCGGCGGACTCGGGCTGGCGCGACATGGCGGAGATGGCGGAGCTCACGACGAGACCGATGCCGATGCCGGGGCCGATGGCCGCCCCGCCGTAGACGATGCCTCGACCGATGGTCTGCAGACCCGGGGTGATGTCGACGGCGTTGGCCGCCTGGGCCAGCAAGGTGGTGACGGCGAGCAGGTTCACGGGATTCTCCTTGGACGGTGCCTGGGGTGACGCCTCAGCGACGTCGGGTTGATGGGAGACGGGGTGAGACTGGGCGGGTGCTCAGTGCTCGTGGGACATGGAGGTCTGCAGGTACACGGCGGTGAGGATGGTGAAGATGAAGGCCTGCAGGACCGAGACCAACACCTCGAAGCCCATGAGGGCGACGAGCAGAGCGAACGGGAGCACACCGCCGGCCACGAAGTTCTCGGGCTTCACGAGGGTTGCGGTGAGCACGGCGAAGGTGACGAGCAGGAGGTGGCCGGCGAGCATGTTGGCGAAGAGCCGCAGCGACAGCGACACGGGCCGCACGAGGATGGTCGAGACAAGCTCGATAGGCGTGACCAGGATGTACAGCGCCTTCGGCACGCCGGGCGGGAACATCATCTGCTTGAAGTAGCCCCACGGGCCCTGCTTGATGATGCCGACCACCACGTAGAAGATCCACGTGAGGGCGGTCAGGAACAGCGGCACGGCCAGGCGGGCGTTCACCGGCATCTGTGCCACCGGGATGATCTCCCAGATGTTGCACACGAACACGAACGCGAACAGCGTCGTGAGGTAAGGCGTCCACTTCAGGCCGTCGGGGCCCATCGTCTGCATGATGATGTCGTTGCGGATGAAGTCGACGACCGACTCGACGAGGTTCTGCACCCCGGCGGGCACGAGCGCCTGCTTGCGGCTGGCGGCGAAGAACAGCAGGAAGACCAGGATCGCCGAGAGCCAGATGAGCACCACGACCTTGTTGATCGCGAAGGGCGTGCCCTTCAGCGCGAAGTCGGGCCACTCGATCAGGTGGCTGATCGGCGGGAAGTCGATCGCGAGGAGGTTCAAGCTCAGGACCCTTTCCGGGAGGGCTTCAGCGCCGGGTAGGCGAGCGAGGCGGACACGTGGCGGGACTCCCAGAACAGGAGCCCGAGCTGCGTGACGAGGACGGTCACCGCGAGGGTGGGGAGATCGACCCACGGCTGCTTGGCGAGCACGGCCACGAGCGCCACGACGAGGCCCATGCGCAGCAGGAACCCGCCAAGTGCGGCGGCCATGATCATGGCGAGCGAGATGCGTGCCGCCCACGACAGCAGCGCGGCACCGAGGAGGAAGTTCACGACCACCACGGCACAGGCGATCGCCGCGGCGGCGGCGCCGTCGGCACCGCGCAGCACTGCTGCTACCGCGACCACGACTGGCAGGGCCAGCACACCTCGGCGGGCGAGGTCACGCGCGAGGACCGACTCGACGGCCGGGCCGGGTGCCGGGGTCAGGAACGCTTCGCCCATGGCCCCTCCTCGTCATGACGGCGCATCGCCTGGTCGTAGCCGTAGTACATGCGCACGACGACCCCGGCGAGTGCGAAGACGAACAGCACCACGGTGAGCACGGGGCGGATGCCGAAGACCGTGTCGAGCCCGAACCCGGCCAGCGCGAACAGCAACGGCGTGGCGACCAGCTCGAAGGCGCGGGCCAGCGCGTCACCGAAACCGTTCGTCAGTTCCTGCTTCTCGCGGAGGCTGCGGAGATCCACGGGCTTCTCACCGGGGTCGGGTGCTCCGAGAGGGAGGCACCACGCTTGTGAATGGAATCTCAATCTATCCGCGGAGGTAAGAAGGTCGCAAATTCACCACGTCAGGCGTGGTGCCCCAAACGAGGGTGCGTGCGAGCCGCTCACCCGTCATCGGCGTCCCGGGCGCGGCGAGCGCCCGGATGGAACAGCGTGTACAGCAACAGCATCGCGCCCGCGACCGCGAGGGGGACGATGGCGTCGCCCTTGCCGGTGTAGGCGGGGTACAGCACGAACGCCGACAACAGCCCGGTCCACAACCAGAGGATCACCACGCTGCGCCGCTGGCCGTGGCCGAGGCGCATCAAGCGATGGTGGAGGTGGTCCTTGTCGGCCGTGGCCACGCCCGTGCGGCGCGTCGCCCGGCGCACGATCGCGAATGCCGTGTCGAGGATCGGCACGCCCAGGATGAACAGCGGGATGAACAGCGGTGCGAAGAAGAAGTACGTCTGCCCGCTGAAGGCCTGGTCGTTCTGCCCCCCGACGAGCATCGTCGAGGCCGCCATCAGGGCGCCGAGCAGCAGCGCTCCCCCATCACCCATGAACGTCCGCGCCGGGTGGAAGTTGTGCGGCAGGAACCCCAGGCACAGCCCCCCGACGATCACCGCGATGAGCAGGCTCGGGTTGTCGGGCGCGAGCACGCCCGCCACGAGCAACCGATGGTCGTACAACGCGAACGCCCCCGCCGCGATGGCGACGATTCCGGCGGCGAGACCGTCGAGACCGTCGATCAAGTTGATCGCGTTGCACATGCCGAACACCCACAGCACGGTGACCAACGGCGCCCAGTCGGCGGAGAGCACGAGCACTCCGGCAAACGGGATGCGGAAGAAGAACATGTTCACGCCGAGCACGTAGAACACCGACGCGCCCACGACGATGCCTGCCGTCTTCGCCGGGGCGGACACCTCGTGCACGTCGTCGATGGTGCCGACGAGCCAGATGACCGCAGCCCCCGCGAGCGCGCCGAGCGGCAGGCGGGGGCTTGCGAACACGGCGCTCCAGCCACCCGAGGCGTAGGCCACCCCGAGGCCCGCGAGCAGACCGACGAACATGGCGACGCCCCCGACCTGCGGGGTTGGCCGCGTGTGCACGCGGCGCGCATCGGGCTGCACCACCCACCCGCGAGCGACCGCAAGGCGCACCACGAGCGGCGTCACCACGAACGTGGTGAGGAACGCCGCCGCGAAGACGGCGAGCAGCCCGAAGCGGGTGGGCATCGTGCGCCCGCTGGCTCAGCCGGCTGTGCCGGCCAGCGTCCCCGGCGGGTACGGCGTGAACGTGCCGCACAGGTCTGCGACCTCGGCACGCACCGCGGCGATGACCTCGGCGTCCTCGCGGCCGGTCAGCACCCGGTGGATGAGCTCACCGATGACGGCCATCTCGGGCTCGGTCATGCCCTGGGTGGTGACCGCAGGTGTGCCGATGCGCAAGCCGCTCGTGATGTACGGCGGCCGCGGGTCGTCGGGCACGGTGTTCTCGTTGAGGCTGATGCCGGCCCGGTCGAGCGCCAGACGAGCCTTCTTGCCCGAGAGGTGGGCGTCGAAGCTGCGTAGGTCGACGAGCATCAGGTGGTTGTCGGTGCCGCCGGAGACGAGGCGATGGCCGTGCCCTGCGAGTGCCGCCGCCAGCGCCTGGGCGTTGGCCACGATCTGACGGGCGTACGCGGCGAAGGTGGGGCTCGCCGCCTCGCGGAACGCCACTGCCTTGGCTGCGATCACGTGCTCGAGCGGCCCGCCCTGCATGCCGGGGAACACCGCCTTGTCGATGGCGGGACCGAGGTCGGCGCGGGCGAGGATGGCGCCCCCGCGCGGCCCGCGGAGCGTCTTGTGCGTCGTGAAGGTGACAACGTCGGCGACGCCGACCGGGTTGGGGTGCGCGCCGCCGGCGACGAGCCCGGCGATGTGGGCCGCGTCGAACATGAACAGCGCGCCGACCTCGTCCGCGATCTCGCGGAAGGGAGCCGGGTCGATGATGCGGGGGTAGGCGGTGGCACCCGCGACGATCAGCTTCGGACGCTCGGCTCGCGCCAGGTCGCGCACCTGGTCGAAGTCGATGCGCTCGTCGGAGGGCGTCACCCCGTAGGACACGAACCGGTAGAGCTGGCCGCTGGCGTTCACGGGCGAACCGTGCGTGAGGTGACCGCCCTGGTCGAGGCGAAGGCCGAGCACGGTGTCGCCCGGCTGGAGCAGTGCGTGGTAGACGGCCAGGTTGGCGTTGGCGCCGGAGTGCGGTTGCACGTTGGCGTACTCGGCGCCGAACAGTGCCTTGACCCGGCTGATGGCCAGGTCCTCGGCACGGTCGATGACCTCGTTGCCGCCGTAGTAGCGCTTGCCGGGATACCCCTCGGAGTACTTGTTGGTGAGCACCGAGCCGGTGGCTTCCAGCACCGCCGGCGAGGTGAGGTTCTCCGAGGCGATGAGCTGGAGCGTCGTGTTCTGCCGCTCGACCTCTGCGTCGATGATGGCGAACAGCTCGGTGTCGCGTTCGGCGGGCCAGGTCATCTGGGGCTACTCCTGTGGCTGGGAAGGCGGTGAAGGCTCGGCAGCAGCGGTCGGCGCGGCGGCGCTGAAGAGCTCGGAGAGGTAGGCATCTTGCGCGGCGGGGTCGTTGCAGAGCCGCTGCAGCGCGAGCAGCTGGTCGACCCGTCGTTGGTGGCGTCCCCCTTCGAACGGGGTTGCGAGCCACAGTTCGAGGATCTCGGTCGCGAGCCCCGTCCCGACGACGCGCCCACCGATGGAGAGTACGTTCGCATCGTTGTGCTCGCGCGACATGCGCGCCGTGTAGAGATCGTTGCAGAGCGCGGCTCGCACGCCGGCGACCGTGTTCGCGGCCAACTGCTCGCCCTGGCCGCTCCCGCCGATCACGACCCCGCGCTCCGCCTTGCCGCTGGCGACCGCACGCCCGACTGCCGCGCAGAACACCGGGTAGTCGACCGACGCCGTGCTGTGGGTGCCGACGTCGTGGACGTCGTGTCCGAGCCCGGTCAACACCGCAACGAGGTGAGCCTTGAGCTCGAAGCCGGCGTGGTCGGAACCGATCGCGACGCGCATCAGCCACGCTCCTGGGGCCGACCGGGACCCCACCGGCGCAGGAGGGGGCGACCGAACGCAGGGGCGGGCGGGCGGGTCGCCGCGACCGGCTCGACCGGCGGTCCGGCAGGGCGCGGGCCGCCGAAGGCGAGCCAGATCAGGTGCTCGATGTGGTCTTCGAGCTCGCGGGCGACGGCCTCGAACATCTCGGGCGAGAGCCCCATGGGGTCGGGCAACTCGTCGGGCGTGCCGTCACCTAAGAGGTCGGCCATCGTCCGCTCACCCGAAACCGCGGTGACCCACTCGTCGAACGGCATGTCGACCCGAGGACCGAACGCGAGGGCGCGCTCTGTGAAGTCGCGCAGCGTGAAGGCTCGGGTGCGGGCTGAGCCGTCACGCAGCACGACCTCGCGCACGTGTCGGCGTTCCATGCCGAGCACCAGGCCGGCGTCTCGCACATCGGTGACATCGAGCTGCATGCTCCGGTAGTTGGCGACGTCGATGCCTCGGCGGCCCATCGCGAGCTGGGCAGGTTCGGGCATGGGCCGCCCGGGCGGCAGCAGGCCTCGCGACTCCACGGTTGCGTCGATGCCCGCGCGATGCAGGCGATAGCGCGTGAGCGCCTCGGCCATCGGAGAGCGGCACTGGTTACCGGTACAGCAGAAGAGGATGTCGATGGCCGGAGTCTAGGGGCGAGGCGCGAACCGCTGAACTTGACCGGGCAGTCAAGTATTTGCCGGAATGGTGCGATGGACTCCAGCACGAGCCTCGACCCACGCCAGCCCGTCCTCGTCGGCGTCGGCCAGCTCAACCAGCGCGTCGACCGCGGCGCCGGCACGCTCGAACCCGCGGACCTCATGGTGGAGGCGATCCGCCTGGCCGTCGCCGATGCCGGACGGTCACGCCTGCTCGATCAGATCGATGCCGTGCGGGTCGTGAGCATCCTGTCGTGGGGCTACCGCGACCCGGGGCGCGTCGTGGCCGATCGCCTCGGCCTCGCCAAGGCCACCACCATGTGCAGTGCCGTAGGGGGCAACATGCCCCAGAGCCTTGTGAACCAGGCATGCCGCGACCTCATGGACGGCACCGCAGAGGTCATCGTGGTGACCGGCGCCGAGGCCTGGAGGAGTCGCAACGCGCTGCGCAAGAGCGGCTCGGGCGCCACATGGACGCTGCAGGAGGCGTCGGTCCCCACCGCAACCCCCTTCGGGAAGGACGAACCCCTCAGCCACCCCAACGAAGTCGAGCGTGGCATTGCCGTTCCGGTGCAGCTCTACCCGATCTTCGAGAGCGCCTGGCGGGCATCCCAAGGCTGGACGCTCGCCGAGCACCGCCGGCGACTCGCCGAGCTCTGGGCCGGTTTCAGCGCGGTCGCCGCGGACAATCCCCATGCGTGGATTCGCCGTCGCTACACCGCGGACGAGCTCGCCACCGTCGACGACGCCAACCGGATGATCGGGTTCCCCTACCCGAAGCTGCTCAACTCGAACAACGCGGTCGAACAGGGCGCCGCACTCATCCTCTGCACCGTCGAGAAGGCCCGCGCGCTCGGCATCCCACGCGACCGGTGGATCTTTCCGCACGCCGGCACCGACGGGCACGACACCCCGTTCGTGTCGAACCGGCCGACCCTCAGCGGCTCACCCGCCATCCGCGTCGTCGGCCGGCGGGCCCTGGACCTCGCTGCGACGACGGTCGACGACCTGGCGCACGTCGACGTGTACTCGTGCTTCCCCGTAGCGGTACAGGTCGCGGCGGCCGAGATCGGCCTCGACGCGTCGCGGCCGCTCACCATCACCGGCGGCCTCAGCTTCGCGGGCGGGCCGTGGAACAACTACGTCAGCCACGCCATCGCCACCATGGCCGAACGGCTGCGCGCCGAGGACCCCGGCGCCGTGGGCCTGTGCACCGCGAACGGCGGTTACCTGACCAAGCACGCCTTCGGCGTTTACGGCAACACCCCACCTGCGGCGGGCTTTCGCTGGGAAGACACCCAGACGGAGATCGACGCGGCCGGGTCGGTTGAGCTGTGCGAGTCGTTCGACGGGCCGGTCACCGTCGAGGCCTACACCGTGATGCACGGTCGTGAAGGCGGCCCCGAGGTCGGCCTCGCCGCGGTGCGCCTCGACGATGGTCGTCGTGCGTGGGGCTCGACCCGTGACCCGGCGTCGCTCGTCGAGATGGAACAGGTCGAGCTGGTCGGCCGCTCGGCCAGGCTCACCGCCGAGGGGCACCTCAGCTGGTGACGCCCCAAGCGGGGGTCACTTCGCCGCGCCGGTTCGATCGTCGAAGCTGATCGCGGCGACGAGCGCACCCAACACGATCAGCCCGACCCCACCGAGGGTTGCGCCGTCGCTGTGGCTGAACAGCAGCACCAGCACGACCCCGCTGGCGATCATGGCGGCAGCGAGCTTGCCGGCGGTCACGAAGGTGCCTCCGGGTGGCCGCGGTGGGAAGCGACCTCTCGGAGGGCAGCCATGGCCTCGGCAACGCGTGTCTGCTCAGTCGGCCCGCCGGGTTCACCGGAGGGCGCGACCGGCAGCGGCACACCGACCGTCGCGGGGTCGAGCGCACCGCGGCGCAGCACGATCCAACCGTCGGCGCTCACCGCCACAACCGTGGAGGCCGGCTCCTGGCACGGGCCCGCGTCGAGCGTGAGCGCGACCCCCGGCAACGCGGCGGCCGCCGTCGCCGCATCGTGTGGCGTCGGCTCGCCCGACCTGTTCGCGCTCGTCGCAGCAAACGGACCGACGCGCCGTGCCAACGCCCGGGCGATGGCACCGCTCGGGCAGCGGATACCGATCGTGTCGGGGTTGCCTCCGAGCGGCAGGTGACGCAACTCCTGTCGGCGAGGGAGGACGAGCGTCAAGGCGCCGGGCCACCCGCGCCCCACGACCTGGTGCACGAGGGCACGGTCGGGTTCGCTCAGCGAGCGCAGATCGGTGAGGGCAAGCCCCTGCTCGACATCGGCCACGAGCACGGCAACCGCCTGCGTATCGACCCTCCCCTTCAGACGGAAGAGCCCCGCGATCGCACCGTCGACGGCCGGAAGCGCAGCCACCCCGTACACCGTGTCGGTGGGGACGATCACCGCCTCGCCCGCTTCGAAGGCCACGGCTGCCGCGTCGATCGCGGCCGTGACAGAGGCGCCGTCCGCGTCGTCGCCCACCCAGATGGTCGGGGCCGGCGTAACCGACGATTCGCCGAGGGACGTCACGCCCGGCAGGTTACCGGCACCGCTCTCAACGGCCGACCGTCCCCCCGCGCGGCGGGCGGCACATGACGGACGGCGTTCGACGCCGTGCCGGTCACCGCGGCAGGTGGGCGACCAACGTGCGCGGGCGGCCGGCGAGGTCGAGATGGATCACCGCATCCGTGAGGTCGGCCGCGGCGGCGAGCGCGAGCACGGCCGGGCCCTGCGTCTCGCCGATCTCCACCACCAACGCGCCACCGGGCCGAAGCCACGTCGGTGCCGCCGCCACGATCAGCTCGATCGCTTCCAAGCCGGTCGGGCCGCTCACGAGCGCCTCGCCCGGCTCCCAGTCCTCCACGACGTCCGGCAACGCCTCGTCTGCGGCGACATAGGGCGGGTTCGACACGACGAGATCGACGCCGCCGCGCAGCGCGTCAGGCAGCGGCTCGAACCACGATCCCTCGACGAGGCGGACCCGCCTCCCAGCACGGCCCAACGCCACCAGGTTCGCCCGAGCGACCGCGGCCGCACCTGGTGCGCGCTCCACCAGCCACACGTCCGCGGCAGGGACCTCCCACGCAAGCGACAGCCCGATCGCGCCGCTCCCGGTGCCGAGGTCGACCACCACCGGCGCACCACCCAGAGCCGGCGCACCATCCACAGCGGAACCGCCGCCTCCCCGGGCCAGCGCGGCGAGCGCGGCGTCGACCACGCCCTCGGTCTCAGGACGAGGGATCAGCACCCGTGCGTCGACGAGCAAGTCCAAGGCGCGGAAGGGCCAGTGGCCGAGCACGTACTGCAACGGCTCCCCCGCCAGCCGACGCGCCACGAGTGCGTCCAACCTCGCCACCCCCCGGACCGTCGCAGGGGAATCCAACGAGCGAAGGAGATCAGCAGCGGCCAACCCCGTGACCTCTTCGACGATCCAGCGAGCCTCTTCAGGACCGACCTCGACCGGCCCTGCAGCCAGGCGGCCACGGGTCTCCTCGAGAAGGTCCCGCCACGACACGGTGTCGGTACCGCCCCCGGCGCCGACGTCGCACCGCTCGTCCCCTGCCCCGGCGTCACACCGCTCGTCGTCCATCGTCAGGACTCGTCACCTCCGAGCAGGCGGCGAGCCTGCTCTTCCTGGACCAGCGCGTCGCTGACGTCGTCGAGCTCGCCGGCCAGCACCTTGTCGAGCTTGTGCACGGTGAGGCCGATGCGGTGATCGGTGACGCGGTTCTCCTTGAAGTTGTAGGTGCGGATCTTCTCGCTGCGGCCACCCCCGCCGACCTGACCGCGCCGTGCGTCGGACAACTCGGCGGCCTGGCGGTCCTGCTCAAGCTTCAACAAACGCGAACGCAGCACCTGCAGTGCACGGGCACGGTTCTGGATCTGGCTCTTCTCGTCCTGCATCGAGACGACGAGGCCGGTGGGCTTGTGGGTGATGCGCACCGCCGAGTCAGTGGTGTTGACGGACTGCCCACCCGGACCCGACGCCCGGAACACGTCGATGTTGAGGTCGTTCGGATCGATGTCGACATCGACCTCGTCTGCTTCGGGCAGCACCGTCACGGTGGCAGAAGACGTGTGGATACGACCCTGCGACTCGGTCACCGGGACTCGCTGCACCCGATGTGGCCCCGCCTCGTGCTTGAGCCGTGACCATGCGCCGTCGCCTCGCACGAGGAACGTCACATCGCTGTAGCCGCCGAGATCAGACACCGATGCGCCGAGCACCTCGACCCCCCACCCGAGGCGCGCCAGATACGCGCGGTACATCTCGAAGAGGTCACGGGCGAAGAGGTTCGCCTCCTCACCGCCTTCGGCGCCGCGGACCTCCATGATCACGTTGCGATCGTCGTTGGGGTCACGCGGCAGCAGGAGGATCTGCAGTTCGCCGGTGAGGCGCTCGATCGCCTCGGTCGCCTCCTGTGCCTCGGCGCGCAGCAGCTCACGCTCGTCGCCGGAGCTCTCGCTCAGAAGCTCACGTGCGACGGCGAGGTCGTCGGTGCGCGCCGCGAGCTCGCGACCGCGCGTCACCAACTGCTCCAGCTCCTTGTGGCGCCGGGCCAGTGCGGCGTAGCGCGTCTGGTCGCCGAACACCGACGGGTCTGCGAGCTGCGCTTCGACGTCACGGAACTCGCGGTCGAGGTCGGCCATGCGCCCCAGGAGATCGGTACTCACGTCAGTTCCTCCTCGTGGTGCGAGCCCGCCGGCACGGCGTCAAGCGAAACCCAACCATCGGGGAGCGCGACGATGCGGGCCGGCTCCCGCAAAGACGATGCGAGCTCTTCGGTAACCCGGTGCACGTCAGCAGCCGGGATCGCCAGCACGAGCTTGGCCCCGGGTGCGTATGCCGCGCGGGCCTCGGCGGCTGCAGGGATGGCCTCGAGGTCGAGCCCGCATGACGCAACCACGATCACCGCGTCGCCGTCGAGGCCGACGCCGAGCATCGGCGCGACGCCCCGGCTGCGCAGGTCTCGCCGTGGCGGGACAGGCTCGATGGCCGCCAGCGATCGAGCACCCACCAGATCGGGCCGGTGCAGCAGGACGGTACGCAACCATCGTTCGGGCACGAGCTGGTTCAGGGGATGCGGTGGCGCTCCGGGCCTGCGGTGTCGGCGAACCAAGCGGACGGCGTCGTCGAGGGTGGCGGACGCCGGTCTGCTCTCGTTGACGAGCGCCGAGATCTCCTGATCGACGCTGCCGACACCGACGCGCAGCTCCCAGACGGTCATCTGGTCTTGTCGGATCCCGGGTACGTCCACGACCACTTCGGGCACGGCACCTTGGCCGGGCGTGTCGCGCACCACGCCGCCAGACTCTCGGGGCGCCGCGCCGCCAGACTCTCGGGGCGCCACGCGGGCGACCTCGAGCCCTCGGAGCTCGCCGCGCAGCACGCCCGCCTCGACGACCACCTCCAAGCCAGCAGCCCTGAGCACCGGAGCGAACAGCTCTGCCTCGGGATGCGGCGAGAGCCCGACGGGCAGCGGCGGGGCCTCGCCAACCGGTACCAGCTCCGCCCCCTGAGCGAGCCAAACCTGCGGACCAGCGTCGAAGCATGCCGCCCGACGCGCGAGTGCAGCGGCTCGGGTTTCATCCTCGGTCACCAAGTGGACCTGCGAGCGTGCGTGACGCCTCGCCCACGCCAGCGCCGCACCGACCCCGAAGGGAGGCTCGGCGGGGTCGACGAAGAGCCATGACTCCTCTGCGGCATGCACCACCGGGCCGGGCGCGAACGCGGGCCCGTCGGTCAGCGCAACGTCACGCGCGCGCACCCATGCCGCGAGCTTCGCCGCCTGGAGCGCCGTGGACGGTCGGGCATCGCTGCTCATGCGGAAGTTGTCGCGCCACCAACGCGTCGTGCGACGCGCCGGGCGGCCCGTCGGTCAGCTCTGCGCCGAGGGACGACGACCGTACCGACGCTCGAAGCGGTCGATGCGGCCACCGGTGTCGACGAGCTTCTGCTTGCCCGTGTAGAAGGGGTGGCACTCGTTGCACAGCTCCACGTGCAGCTCCGCCACCGTGGAGTGGGTCGTGAACGTGTTGCCACACGAGCACGAGACCTTCGTTTCCACATAGTCGGGGTGGATGTCTGCCTTCATCGCGAACCTCTGCGCACTCGTAGGTGGACCCCGACGCAGCGGGGGACGTTCAACTGTACCGGGCGATGCCAACCTCACCCAAGACCGAGCAACCTCGGCACCCCGGCGTTACCCGAAGCTCGGCGCCTTCGCGATCTCCTCGAGGAACTCGTCGTTGGTCGGGAACGCCTTGAGGCGGTCGATGAGCATCTCGAGCCCGGCAGCCGCCGACGCACCCTCGGACGTGAGCCCCGACAGCACACGGCGCAACTTCCAGACCTGCTGGAGCTGACGGCGCTCGAAGAGCAGCTCCTCGTGGCGGGTGGACGACGCATCGACATCGATCGCCGGGTAGATGCGCCGTTCTGCGAGGCGTCGGTCGAGCTTCAGCTCCATGTTGCCGGTGCCCTTGAACTCCTCGAAGATGTGGTCGTCCATGCGGGAGTTCGTCTCGACGAGCGCGGTGGCGAGGATGGTCAGCGAGCCGCCCTCCTCGACGTTGCGGGCGGCACCGAAGAACCGCTTCGGCGGGTACAGCGCCCCGGCGTCGATACCACCCGACATGATGCGTCCACTGGCAGGGGCGGCCAGGTTGTAGGCGCGGGCGAGGCGGGTGATGCCGTCGAGGATGATGACGACGTCCTTGCCCTCTTCCACCATGCGCTTGGCTCGCTCGATGACCAACTCGGCCACCTGCGTGTGCTCATCGGAGGGACGGTCGAAGGTCGAGGCGGCGACCTCGCCCTTGATGAGCCAGCGACGGAAGTCGGTGACCTCTTCTGGACGTTCGTCGACGAGCAGCACGATCAGGTGCGCCTCGGGGTTGTTCTGCTCGATCGACCGGGCGATCGTCTTCATGATCGTGGTCTTTCCCGCCTTCGGCGGGGACACGATGAGCCCACGCTGACCCTTGCCGATCGGCGACAGCAGGTCGACGATGCGGGCCGTCATGTTGGAGGGGTCTGTCGACTCGAGGCGGAGCTTCTCGTCGGGGAACAGCGGCGTCAGGTCTTCGAAGCGCGGTCGGCGACGAGCCTTCTCGGGGTCGATGCCGTTGACCAGATCGATGCGCAGGAGGGCCGGGTTCTTCTCGCTGCGCGCCGCGGGGCGGCACGCGCCGGTGATGTGGTCTCCCTTGCGCAGGCCGAACTGACGCACCTGCTTGACCGAGACGTAGGCGTCTTCCTTGCTCGGAAGGAACCCCTTCAGGCGTAGGAATCCGTAGCCGTCGTCGCGGAGGTCGAGCATGCCTTCGACGGGGACCGGCTCGCCTTCGAAGGCGGGATCGACCGGCATCGGGCCGCGCTCGCCGCGCTCGCCACGCTCACGGTCACGGCCGCGGCGGCGTCGTCGTCGGTTGCCGGGCTCGGGTTCGAACTCGCCGCGGGGCTGGTTGCTCCCTCCGCTGCCGCTCTCGCCTTCCGCAACCGCATCCTTGGCATCGGAGCTCGCGTCGGTTGCCTCGCCGCCCGAAGGGGAGGTTCCGGCGGAGCGATCGCCGTTCGTCGCGTCACGCGAGCCTGCGTTGCCACCGGCGCTGGCGCTGGCGCTGCCGCTCCCGCTGGCGCTGCCGCTCCCGCTGGCGTTGCCGCTGGCGCTGGCGTTGCGGCCGCCGTTGCGGCCGCCCCCACGGTTTCCGTTGCTGTTCCTCGGGGTGCCCTGGCCGTTGCGGGCGCCGCTTCCGGAGGCTCGCGCTGCCTCGGCCGCGTCTGCGGCGGCATCCTCAGCGAGGAACATCTCCCACTCTGCGAGTGGCTCTTCGTCGCGATCGACCGGCGCCGTGGTAGCGGACTCGGCATCGGCAAGCTTCGTGTCGGCGGACTTGGTGTCGGCGGACTTGGTGTCGGCGGACTTCGTGTCGCTGGCTGCGGCGGCTTCGGCCTTCGAGCTCTCCGCGGCCTTGGCGTCATCCGAGGCGGCGGCCTCGGCGGGGTCGCCGGAGGTCGTGGACTTCACCGATTGCTCGTCGGTGGCTGGCGACGCGGTGGCACGGCTCGCGGCGGCGTGAGCCTCGCCACCCGCCGCGGTGTCGGGAGCGGCGGGCGCATCCGCAGGAACCCCGGCGAGCCGCAGCACGCGGGCAACCAGGTCGGCCTTCTTCTCTCGTGACGGCGGCTTCTCGCCCAATGCGGTCGCGATGGCGATCAGCTCGTCGCGGTCCTTGCGTTCGAGTACCGACCGGTCAAGCTCGGGAATACCCACGCTCATGAGGAACCTCGTTTCTGCCCTGCGTGGAAAGGACACCCCAAGAGAACCGGCGTCGGCTTGCAGGCTGCTGCAGTACCCGAAACCCCGAAGACCGAACGTGCTCGCCAGGGGAGCACCTCGGTGGTTCCCTTCTGCCGACCGAGTCGGCTGCGCCTGAAGCGCTGGAAGGGCGTGCAGTCACCATACCGCACACCGATGGTGCCGTCGGCATCGCTCTCGTCACACCGGCGCGAGGGCAGGCGGCATGACCGGCGACGGCATGGGTGGCGGGCCCGTCAGCGACGAGTCAGGCAGCGACGAGTCAGGCAGCGGCAGGCCAGGGTGGGTCGGG
>CAZUMJ010000008.1:16323-17898 GCA_964621605.1 uncultured Iamiaceae bacterium
CAGCGACGAGTCAGGCAGCGACGAGTCAGGCAGCGGCAGGCCAGGGTGGGTCGGGCGCCCTGCCCTTGGGTGCGTGCAAGACAGTGCCGTCGGGTTTGGTGAACTGGAGCGCTCCCGAGGGCAGGCGCTCGAGCCCGAACCCGCCCTCGTGCACCCGGTGGTGGTGGAAGGTGCACAACAACACGAGGTTGTGTAGATCGGTTGCGCCACCGTCGACCCAGTGCACCAGGTGATGTGCGCTCGTCCACCCGGCGTGACGGTCGCAGCCGGGGAACACGCAGCCCCGGTCGCGGGCGGCCAATGCCCGGCGTTGCGCTGGAGACGCCAACCGGGCACTCACCCCCAGATCGACCGGCGTCGAAGCGGGGCCGAAGACGACCCGGCCCAGTCGACAGTCGCACAGCCAGCGACGAGCGGTCACTGCCGGAACCGGATGGCCGTGTTCGGTCTCGCCGACCACCTCACCTGAGTCTTCCGGCAGGTCTGCGAGGTCGTCGACGCGCACTGTTGCCGTGACCGACGGGGCCTTCAACACCCCGCCGGCCTCACCCGCCGTGGCGGCCTGCAAGGCCATCTCGAGCAGCGCGTCGGCGCGGCGTTGTGCCGCTGTGGTCGTGACCACCGTGCCGTTCGCGTCCGCCAATGCCTTCTCAGCCTCGAACGCGGCCCGCGCTCGGCGGTCGAGCTCGTTGCGCAGCACCTCACCGGCCTCACCGGTGAGCGTGCCGTTCAACGACCACGTCCCTCGAAATGTCTCGCTCAGATGCACCGCTCGGGCTTCCTGACTGTCTGCGTCACGCCCTGCGGCACCGTCGGGATCGGCGTGGGCCTTCCAGAAGTCGAGCATCTTCGCGACCTGATCGACCCGCAACCCGACCGCCTGCTCCACCAGGCCAGCCTCATGGATCGCGAAGACGTCGGGCGCGACGGCCGCCGCATCGGCGAACAGCTTGGCTTTCGCCGCACCCATGGAGCCCGAGGCGCACGCCGCCTCGACGACCGGCAGAAACCGCAACGCCCGCGCGAGGCGAACGTGGCCCGATGCCGCGCCCCGACTCTGCTCGGTTCGAGACGCCAACCAGGATGCGCCCGACCGTGCGCCATCACCTGCCCACACCTGGCGCCCATCCCACACGCCGACCAGTCGGCAACGCGCTGCGTCGACCCGATTGGCCACGCCATCGAGCGCCACCAACAGCTCGGACAGCACCTCGCTCTCAAGCTCGTCGCCCGCCAGACCCGCAAGACCCTCGGCGAACGACGAGCCCAACGCCAGCACAGCGGCGACCCCTGCCCCACCACCACTTGCTGCAGCTCCTACGCCAGGAACGCCCTCGACCATGGATCGATCATATGTTCGATTGCCGGCACTTACAACCTACCTCGAATATTTTTATGGGTTATCGAGATCTTTCGGGTGTGCTGTGTAGAAACAATGCTGTCCAATGTATGCCAGCGCGGGAAACGGGCTGCTCACACCGGCGTGAGGCCCGAGACCCAACGCGGGACGACTGGCGCGGCCGCGGGCGGGTAGGCAACACGTGGGGGCGAGCCGGGACGACTGGCGCGGCCGCG
>CAZUMJ010000008.1:17998-38739 GCA_964621605.1 uncultured Iamiaceae bacterium
GCCGGGGTGTGCGTCTTGCGGGCGAGCGGGGTCGCGTGGTCGGGCAGGAGCAGCATGCGCCACGGGCCGATCGAGTCGAGCCCGTCGACGAGCCCCGCCAGGATGCGGCGGTCCCAGTTCTCCAGCGCCTTGACCTTCTCTTCGACGTTTCCGGCGTGCCCGGCCTCGTCGGTGGCCTCGACGTGGATCACGAACAGGTCGGCTCCGTCTCCGAGCGCGTCGAGCGCGGCTTCGCGCTTGCCCTCGTAGTTGGTGTCGAACCAGCCGGTCGCGCCTTCGACGTCGATCACCTCGATGCCTGCAAGCACGCCGAGGCCGCGCACCAGGTCGACCGCGGTCACCAGGCCGGCCTCGAGCCCGAAGCGGTCGGCCAGCGCCGGCAGGCGCGGCCGGGTGCCCTGCCCCCACAGCCAGATCTGGTTGGCCGCCAGCGCGCTCGGCCCGACCACCGCACGAGACGCCTCCATGAGGTCACGCAACCGCGCCGAGGCCGGCCCGGTGGGCCAGACGATGGGCTTGTCGGACAGGTCGTGCGGCGGGGCGCAATCGGCATCGGCCCACGCGGAAGGCGTGACGAGGATGTGGCGGTACTGCACGCCGGGGTGGAACGAGATGGGGCCGTCGGGCGTGTCGCCGCCGAGCGTCGCCTGGAGCTGTGCGATCACCTCAGCCGCGGCCTCGTTCGACGGGTGGCCGCCGGCGAAGTCGACCATCGTGTCGTCGTCGCCGACCGTGACGAGGTTGCAGCGGTAGGCCACCTCGTCGTCGGCGAGCTCGATCCCCAACGCGGCCGCCTCGATCGGTGCGCGCCCGGTGTGGAACTGCGCCGGGTCGTAGCCGAGGATCGACATGTTTCCCACGTCGCTGCCGGGAGCCATCCCTTCGGGGATCACCGCGGCCCGACCCACCTCGGCGTGGGCGGAGAGCGACGCCAGCGTCGGCATGTCTGCGACCTCGAGCGGCGTCCGCCCCCCGAGCTCGTCCAATGGTTCGTCTGCACAGCCGTCGGGGACGCACACCACGTACTTCATCGGCGGCAACCCTACGCGGTGCGGGAGGTGACGAACTCGGCGACCGCAGCGACGTCGTTCGGCAGCGTCGTGACCCGCTCCGGTCGGTCGAGGAGATCGGCGAGATGCTCCGGCAGCGGCGGCCGCACCCCCGTCGCGGCATCGACCGCGTCGGGGAACTTGGCGGGGTGCGCGGTGGAAAGCACGACCATCGGCACGGTCACATCGCGGCGAGCCAGGCGGGCCGCGGCCATGCCCACCGCGGTGTGCGGGTCGAGCAGGATGCCGGTCTCGTCGAAGGTGCGGCGGATCTCGGCGCGGGTCGCGTCGTCGTCGACGCGTGCGCCGTCGAACACCTCGGTGACCGCGGCGAGACGCTCGGCGCCGATGTCGACACGCCCGGTGTCGCGGAAGGTGGCCATCGCGTCGGCGACCGCGCCGCCGTCACGTCCGTACAGCTCGAACAGCAGCCGTTCGACGTTGCTGGAGACCTGGATGTCCATGCTCGGGCTGAGCGTGGGATGCACCTCGGACGTCTCCATGACGCCGTCGCGCAACCAGCGCACGAGGATGTCGTTGCGGTTCGATGCGACCACGAGCTGCGGGATGTTCGCACCGGTGCGGCGAGCCACCCAGCCCGCCAGCACGTTGCCGAAGTTGCCGGTCGGGACCGAGAACGAGGCGGTTCCGCCGAGCTGCGCCGTGGCGGTGGCGTAGTACACGATCTGCGCCATCACGCGGGCCCAGTTGATGGAGTTCATCGCGGAGAGCCGCACGCGGGTGCGGAACGCCTCGTCGGCGAACAATGCCTTCACCAGGTCTTGGCAGTCGTCGAAGGTGCCCTCGATGGCCACGTTGTGCACGTTCGGCTCGTCGACGGTGGTCATCTGGCGTCGCTGTACGTCGCTGACCCGACCGGCCGGGTGCAGCACCACGATGTCGAGCGACGAACGTCCCCGGCAGGCTTCGATCGCGGCGGAGCCCGTGTCGCCCGAGGTGGCGACGACGATCGTGGCCCGTTCCCCGCGCCGCTGGAGCTCGTGGTCGAAGAGACGGCCGACGAGCTGCAACGCCACGTCCTTGAAGGCGAGCGTCGGCCCCCAGAACAGCTCCGCCAGCCACACCCCCGCGCCGAGGTCGCGCAACGGCACGACGTCGGGGTGCCGGAAGGTGGCGTACGCGTCGGCGACCAGCGCACCGAACGCGTCGCGGTCGATGGAGCCCTCGACGTAGGGCCACATGACGGCCTCGGCCGCGTCGGCGTAGGGCGTGTCGGGGGTGATCGACGGCAGCGTCGGCCACGCCGTCGGGACGTACAGCCCCCCGTCCGGTGCGAGCCCGGTGAGGAGCACGTCCGCGAAGTCGAGTGCGGGGGCTTGGCCCCGTGAGCTCACGTACTGCACGCTGGCCTCCGGGTCGCGGCGGATCGAGACGTCATGCGCCGACCGCGCCGCCGACGACGCGCAACACGCTGCTGACCTGGTTGACCACGTCGAGGGCGCGCAGGTCTTGGAGGGTCGCCTGCACGTCGGCCTCGCGCGCCTCGTGCGTGATGAAGATCAGCCGGGCCGCGTCGCCGAGGCCTTCCTGCTCCATCGACCGCACCGACACCCGATGCGCTTCGAGCACCTCCGCGACGGCGCGCAACACGCCGGGACGGTCGACCACGTCGAGGTTGAGGTAGAACGCGGCACGCGACTCGTCGATGGGGCGGATGCGGGCACGGCCGAGGTTGCCGATGCTGGCATGCGCGCCCTTGCGGAGGTTCGCGGCGGCGTCGATGACGTCGCCCAGCACCGCCGAAGCGGTCGGGTCGCCGCCGGCACCGCGGCCGTAGAGCATCAGGTCACCTACCGCGGCACCGTGGACGAACACCGCGTTGAAGCTGTCGCGCACGCCGGCGAGCGGGTGGTCGAGCGGCACCATCGCCGGGTGGACGCGCACCGCGGTCTCGGCACCGTTGTCGGTGTCGACGAGCTCGGCCACGGCGAGCAGCTTCACGACGTAGCCGAGGCGCGTCGCGAACGCGATGTCGGCGGCGGTCACCTGCGAGATGCCCTCGTTGTAGACGTCGCCGGCGACGACCTTCGCCCGGAACGCGATCGTGGCGAGGATGGCGGCCTTCGCGGCCGCGTCGAACCCCTCGACATCCGCGGTGGGGTCACGCTCGGCGTAGCCGAGGCTCTGCGCCTCGGCGAGGGCGTCGGCGTAGGAGACCCCGTCCTCGGTCATGCGCGTGAGGATGAAGTTGGTGGTGCCGTTGACGATGCCGAGCACCTGCGTGATGCGGTCGCCGGCGAGCGACTCGCGCAGCGGCCGGATGATCGGAATGCCCCCGCCGACGGCGGCTTCGAAGAGCAGGTCGACGTGGGCCCGGTCGGCCGCGTCGAACAGCTCGGCGCCGTGGTTCGCGATCAGCTCCTTGTTGGCACTCACGACGGGCTTGCCGGCGGTGAGCGCGGCGAGGGTGAGCTCGCGGGCGGGTTCGATCCCGCCGATGACCTCGACGACGAGGTCGATGTCGGGGTCGGCGACGAGCGCCGCGGCATCGTGGGTGAGCACGTGCGCGGGGACCGGCACCGGGCGCTCACGCGACAGGTTGCGCACCGCCACGCGGGCGACCTCGAGGTGCAGACCGGAGCGCTGCTCGATGACGGCACGCTGCTCGTCGATCAGGCGCACGAGCGCGGCGCCGACGTTGCCGCACCCGAGGATGCCGAGGCGTACGGGACGGTCGGTCACGGCGAGCAGCGTAGTGGTCGCCCCCGAGCGGCCCGAAGCCGGTTGCGGTGGGCGCTCGACCGGTTGCGGTAGGCGCGCGGCGGTGGCCGCTCAGGCGTCGGTCACGTCGAGGCGGACGAGGTCGTCGAAGGTCTCGCGGCGCACGACGAGTCGGTCGACGCCATCGCGCACGAACACCACCGCCGGACGCGGGACCTTGTTGTAGTTCGAGCCCATCGAGTAGCCGTACGCGCCCGTCACCGGAGTCGCCAGCAGGTCCCCGACCGCGAGGTCGGCGGGGACGTGGGCGTCGCGCACCAGCACGTCGCCCGATTCGCAGTGCTTGCCGACGACGGTCACGACGCGGGGGCGCTCGGCGTCGACCGCGCGCGGCAGGAACGCCTCGTAGCCACTGCCGTAGAGGACCGGGCGCGGGTTGTCGGACATGCCGCCGTCGACGGCGACGTAGGTGCGGATGCCGGGGAGGTCCTTCACGGTGCCGACCGTGTAGAGCGTGATCGCTGCAGAGGCCACGATCGCCCGCCCCGGCTCCGCCGTCACGCGGGCGGTGATGCCCGCCTCGGTCGCCGCGGTGTGCACGGCCTCGCCCCACGCGGTGATGCCCGGTGCGTCCTCCCCCGCCACGTACGCCACGCCGATGCCGCCACCCATCGACAGCTCGGGCAGATCGAGCCTGTTGAAGAACGGCGCGATGGCGTGCACGGCCTGGCGGAAGAAGTCGGCGACGAACACCTGCGACCCGATGTGCACGTGGATGCCGACGAGATCGACGTGGGCGCTGCGCTGCGTCCGGGCGACCGCGTCAGCGGCGGCCCCCGACGACAGGGTGAACCCGAACTTCGAGTCGTCCTGCCCGGTGCGGACGAACTCGTGGGTGTGGGCCTCGACCCCGGGCGTGACGCGCAGCAGCACCTGCGGCGCGGCGCACCCGTGCGCGGGCACCAAGCGTTCGAGGCGGTCGAGCTCGTCGAACGAGTCGACGACGATGCGACCGACGCCCGCCTCGAGGGCCGTGGCGAGCTCGGCGTCGGACTTGTTGTTGCCGTGCAACACCTGTGCGGAAGCAGGGACACCGGCGTGCAACGCGACGTGGAGCTCGCCTCCGGTGGCCACGTCGAGGTGCATGCCCTCCTCGTACGCGAGGCGTGCCATGGCCGTGCACAGGAACGCCTTCGACGCGTACGACACGCCCGGGCCGAACGCGGCGACCGCCTCACGACAGCGGGCACGGAGGTGCGCTTCGTCGTAGACGAACAACGGCGTGCCGTACCGGGCGGCCAGCTCGGCGACGTCGACACCGCCGATCGCCAGCGCGCCGTCGGCGGAGACCGTCGCGGTATCGGGCAGGAGGCTGCGGTCGAGCGCGCTCACATCGACTCCGGCGCGGACACGCCGAGCAGGTCGAGCCCGATCGCCAACCCGACGCGTGCCGACTCGGCGAGCCACAGTCGTGCCTGCGTCTGCTCGGCACTCACACCGTCTCCCATCACGTAGCAGTCGTGGTAGAAGCCGTGGAAGGCCCCGGCAAGCTCGCGCACCCAGGTCGTGACCTTGTGCGGGGCCCGTTCGGCGCAGGCCAGCGCCACCACCTCGGGCAGTTCGGCGAGGCTGCGCAGCACGGCGAGCTCGCGGTCGTGCACGAGCACCGACAGGTCGACGTCGGCCAACGGTGCGCGGGCGACGCCACGCTCGGCCGCGACCCGTGCCAGCGAATGGATCCGGGAGTGCGCGTACTGCACGTAGTACACGGGGTTGTCCATCGAGCGGGCGGCCATCGCCGCGAGGTCGACCGTCTGGCGGGTGTCGACGCCTTGCAGCAGGTAGGTGAGGCGCACCGCGTCGGGGCCCACCTCGTCGAGCAGGTCGCGGAGCTCCACGAGGTCGCCGGTGCGCTTGGAGATCTTCACCTCCTCGCCGTCACGTTCGAGGCGGACCATCTGGGTGATCGCCACCTCGAACTGGTCGCGGTCATGGCCGAGGGAGACCAGCGCGGCTCGCATGCGTGGGACGTACCCGTGGTGGTCGGCACCCCAGACGTCGATGAGCAGGTCGAACCCGCGAGCGAACTTGTCGCGGTGGTAGGCGATGTCGGGCGTGAAGTAGGTGTAGGTCCCGTCGGACTTCACCAGCACACGGTCCTTGTCGTCGCCGTGGTCTGTCGTGCGCAGCCAGGTGGCGCCGTCCTCTTCGAAGACCGCCCCCTGGGAGCGGAGCTCGTCGAGGGTGGTGTCGATGGCGCCGGTCGCGACGAGCGCACGCTCGCTGAACCAGGTGTCGAACGCAACGCCGAGCTGGCCCAGCACCTCGCGCTGGTCGGCGAGCGCGTGCGCGTACCCCCACTCGAGCGGGTCGGCGTCGTCGGGCATGTGCGCGGCCCAGTCGACGATGTACTGCCCGTGGTAGCCGCCTTCGGGCGGCTCCTCACCGGCCTTGCGGGCCGCCAGCGACGCGGCGAACGTCTGCATCTGCACGCCCCGGTCGTTCAGGTAGAACTCGCGCACCACCCGGTACCCGCAGCGCTCCAACAGGCGGGCGGTGGTGTCGCCGAACACGGCGCCCCGCGCGTGGCCTGCGTGGAGCGGCCCGGTGGGGTTGGCGCTCACGAACTCGATGTTCACGCTGCGTCCGCCGCCGAGCTCGGGGCGGGCGTAGCCGTCGGTTCCGGCCGTGGCGACCTCGCCCAGCACCTCGTGCAGCCAGGTAGGGCGCAGGCGGAAGTTGACGAAGCCGGGGCCGGCCACCTCGACCGCGTCGACGTGCGCCGGCGGATGCTGCTCGAGCCAGGTGGCGAGCACCTGGGCGAGCTCGCGCGGGTTGCGCCCGGCGGCCTTCGCGGCGACGAGCGCGACGTTCGAGGACCAGTCACCGTGCTCGGCACGCGCCGGCCGCTCCAGCGCGACGGTGGCGGGCAACGGGTCGACGCCCGCGGCCGTGAGCGCCTGGCGCAGGGAGTCGACGAGGGCGTCACGGACCACGGGGTGCTCCTTCGGGGCAAGCGGGCGGTGCGCCAGCCTCGCAGCCCGACTCCCCCGCGGTCGAACCGATTGGCACCCGGGGCCGGTCGCTGTGTTGCGCGGCCACGGCGAGCAACTCGGGCACCGCTCGCCGACGGCTGGCACCCCGTCGTGCAGCAGGGGGCGCCTCGCGGGGCTCGGAGGGGTGACTGCTACGCTGGCACGTCCTAGCCCTCGTAGCTCAGCGGATAGAGCATCGGCCTCCGGAGCCGTGTGCGCAGGTTCGAGTCCTGCCGAGGGCGCAGCGTCACCTGCTCAGGAGGGCGGGTCTTCCGCGCGCCTCGCGGCACTTGTCGTTCGCCCTGGAGTAGACCGCCGAACGTACCGCCTATGCCTTATTCGATATAGGCTGTGGACATGAGTACCGCAGCCTCGATCGTGCGAACTGGGCGGCTGAACGCTGGTCTCTCGCAAAGCGAGCTGGCGCGTCGCGCCCGTGTGCCTCAGTCGTCGATCTCACGCATAGAAGCTGGCGGGCGCGACCCGGGCATCGCGCTCCTCGACCGGCTCCTGGCACCGGGGAACCACCACTTGAGCCTGCTCCCAACGCGCACACCAAGCGTGGCCGAGTCCGCCGACACAATCCGCCAACTCATTGCCGACGGTCGCGAGGCGTACGTGTTCCGGGCGCTCATCCAGATCGCCAACGATCTCGCCGACGCCGAGCCCGCACTCCGGGTCGCTCTGTCGGTCACGCCCCCAACTCCAACCGGGCACCCCGGCGTCGACGCGTTCCTCGCGGCAGCGGTCGAATACCGCCTTGCCGGCGAAGGCCTCCCGTGCCCGACCTGGGTCCATGACCAGTTCCGTACCGTCAAGCCGGAGTGGTCCGCGTCGGGGCTGTCGACCCTGATCGAGATCACTCGCGAAGGGACGCCCGAGTCGTTCCGTAGCCGGGGCGTCCTCATACACACGGATGATCTGGTGAGCTACTGATGGTCCGCTCCGCCGACACGAACCGGACGGTCCTCACCCCCCAGGTCATCCGAGCCGCGCTCGACCGCCTTGCAGAGATGCTGAACGAGCAAGACGTTCCGGCGCGCATCGCGGTGTACGGCGGGGCATCACTTGCGCTCACCTGCTTCGAGCACGATCGAACCGCGACCGCGGACGTCGGCGGCACCTACCAGCCTGTCGACCTCGTGGAGGACGCCGCAAAGGACGTAGGCGTCGAGATGGGGCTCGCCGACGGCTGGCTGAACAATCGGATGCGAATGTTCCTTCCGCCAGTGACGCTCGACGACAGCATCGCCACGGCCATGCAGCCGTCGAGTCCCTGAGGCAGCAAGCACAACGGTGCACCCGTGCTGGACTGGCGGTACCCCGAGAGGTGCCGCCGGGGCGGGCTCAGCCGCAGGACTTGCCCTCCGGCGGCGGCCCGGGGATCCACACCGGCAGCGTGGTGGTGGTCGTCGTCGTGCTCGCCGGCTCCGTCGTGGAGGTGGTGGACGGGGCGGGCTTCGGCTCGGTGCGCACCGTGGTGAAGTCGTCGCCGGTGACCAGCTCCATCATCCCGGTGTCGCTGCCGTCGACGGGCACGAGCTCGGGCTCGACGCTCAGAAAGCGGGCCAGGTCCTGCGCCGCGGGAAGGTCGGTCGGGCTGTAGCGGATCTGGGTGTGGGCGGCGTGGTCGATGCCCACCGCGGACGAGTTGCCGGTGCCGTCGATGCGGAACCCGACCCGCTCCAGCGCACCCGCCACGTTCGCCGCCTGCTCGGCCGCGCCGGAACCGTTCAGCACCTTCACGCTCACCAGCTTGCGAGCCGACGCGGTCGGGTCGACCCCACGGAAGATGTCGAGCGTCGGCTGCGCCTGCTGCTCGTCGAGCTTCAGCACGTCCTCGCCGTTCGGGGTGAAGAACCGTTCCACCGGAAGGCTGTAGGTGGTCAGGTGCTCGTCGTCGAAGTGACGGAACCGGTTGGCCAGACGCACCAGGTCGCGCACACCCAGGTTCTTGTCGACCGTGACGTTGTGCACGACGGTGTCGACGAGCTCGTTGAGCGTGACCGGGTTGCGGAACCCCTTCGACATGGCCTTCGGGATGGCCCGGCGGATCACCACCTGCTGGCGCGAGATGCGGCTCAGGTCGGATGCACCGTCGTAGTGCCACGACCCGTCCTCGAAGTAGTAGAGGTGCCGTGAACGGGCGAGGTTGAGCGCCGTGGGCCCGTCGAGGGTGCGACAGCCCGCCGCGTCGACGTCGAGCCCGGTGAAGGAGTCCTTCACGGGGACCTGGAAGTAGATCGGTACCCCACCGATGGCGTCGATGATCTTCTGGAACCCGACGAAGTCGACCTCGACGTAGTGGTTGATCGTGATGCCGAAGTTCTGCTGGATCGTCGCGGTGAGGACCGCCCGCCCCTGGCCGAACGCGGCGTTGATGCGATCGGAGTGGTCGGTGCCTGCGATCGGGACGTACAGGTCTCGCGGCAACGACAGCAACTGTGCCTTGGCCTGCTTCGGGTCGATCCGCAGGATCATCATCGTGTCGGAGCGGGCGCTGCCGGGGTCGGGGGCGCCCGGGCCCAGAAACGCTCCCGCGTTCGGGTCGCTGCTCGAGATGCCGGCACGGGTGTCGGACCCGACGAGCAGATAGTTCTGCGGGGCACCCGCCGCCGCGCCCTGCAGGTCGAGGTCGACGCGGTCGATCTGGTTGTAACGCCAGTAGGCGTATCCGACGCCCATCGCCACCAACAGGCACCCGACGGCGGCGATCGAGCCGAGGATCAGGAACAGGCGGCGGCTGCGCGGCGCGGCGCCCCGCGACCCGGAGCCCCGGGCGGCCCGTGCAGCCGCACGCTGCCCGCGAGGGCTGCGGTCGAGCGCGAGGAGGCGGTCAGCACCGCGAGGCCCGGCCTGGGGAGAGGTCTCAGCGGACGGCTTGCCCGCAGCAGGACGCCGTGTCGGCGTCCGTCGCTGGTCCGAAGTCATGAGTGCCCAACACTACCGACCCGGCGCGCGGGGCCTGAAGCTCTGCCCGTTCAGCGACGCACCCGGCGGGCCGCCACCGTGTGCGGTGCGCAGCGAAGCGGCAGGACGTCCGCCGAAGCCGCTCAGGCAGGTTCCTTCGGAAGCCCGAGCACGCGCTCACCGACGATGTTGCGCTGGATCTGCGCGGTGCCGCCCCAGATCGTCTCCGAACGCGAGAAGAAGAACGACGCCTGCATCGGCGACACCGGGTAGTCGCGGGCCGCGCTGCGCTGGCCGACGCCGGCAACGAACTCGTCGTCGGCCGTCCCCGTCAGGATCTGCCCGTCCATGCCCAGCACGTCGAGGGCGAGCTCCATCGTGTCGCGGTGCGTCTCGGACCAGAACATCTTGTTCATGGCACCCAAGGCCGCGACCCCGGCGTCCTTGCGGCCCGACAGGGTCGCGGTGAGCGTGCGCAGCCCGTTGATGCGCATGATCTGGATCTTCGTGTACTGCGCGGCGAGCCGCTGACGCACGACCGCGTCGTCGATGCGCCCGTTGGCACGCGCCGCCTCGACGATCTGGTTCCACTCCTTCTCGAAGCGGCGGTAGCTGGTGGTCGCCGATGATCCACGCTCGAACCCGAGCGTGGTCATCGCCACCTTCCACCCGTTGTTGACCCCACCCACGACGTTCTCGCGCGGGCAGCGAGCCTCACTGAAGAACACCTCGTTGAACTCGGCCGACCCGTCCGGCTGCACGATCGGGCGCACCTCGATGCCGTCCTGGCGCATCGGCACCAGCAGGTACGAGATGCCCTTGTGCTTCGAGACGTCCGGGTCGGTGCGTGCCAGCACGAAGCAGTAGTCGGCGTACTGCGCCTGCGTGGTCCAGACCTTCTGCCCGGTGATCACCCACTCGTCGCCGTCGAGCTCCGCACGGGTCTTCAACCCCGCCAGGTCAGAGCCCGCCTCCGGCTCGGAGAAGCCCTGGCACCAGGCGATCTGGCCTTTGAGGATCTGCGGCAGGAAGTGCTTCTTCTGCTCCTCGGTGCCCCACTGCAAGATGGTGGGGCCGACCAGCGTGTCGCCGAAGAAGTCGGCCCGCATAGGGGCCCGAGCCCGGGCGAACTCCTCGTTCAGCACCACGTTCTGGAGGATCGACAGCCCCTTGCCGCCGTACTCCTGCGGCCACGACGCGCAGATCCACCCGCCGTCGAAGAGCTGCTGCGGCCAGGTCTTGTTGAACTCCTTGCGCTCTTCGGGCGTCATCTCGAAGCCCTCGTCGAACCAGCCGGCGGGCAGGTGCTCCTCCAGCCAGGTCCTGATGACCACACGGAACTCTTCGGCGTCGGCGGGGTAGCTGAGATCCATGCCGTCCATCTTGACCCACGGGTCAAGATTCGGCCACTCGCGCCGGCCACAACTGCTCCGACCAGCCATGACGCGCCCTGGCACAGGGACGCGACCCTGCCCGCCCCCGCCCCCCGTCGCGCCCTAAGGTGCCCCCATGGGGGACACCACAACCGCAGCTGCACCCGTCCGCGAGCGCTGGACCGCCCAATGGGCCGAGCTCTTCGACGAGGTCGTCACGAGCGGCCTCTGCACGGGCTGCGCGGCATGCGTGATCTCGTGCCCGCACGACGTCCTCGGGTACGACCATCACAGCGGCGGCTACCGCCCGTTCCACCTCGAAGACGAGCTCGGCGACGCCGACTGCGTCCACGGCCAGAAGGGGTGCACGTCCTGCACCCGGGCGTGCCCACGCTTCCGCCTCTGGGAGACGCAGGCCGACGAGCTCATCCACGGCCGGGTCCGTGATGCCGACGAGGTCGCCGGCATCACCGGCGACGTGCTCCTCGCACGCGCCACCGACCCCGCGGTGAGCGAGCGTGGGCAAGACGGCGGCCTGGTGAGCGCCATCTTGATCTGGGCCCTCGAACACGACCTGATCGACGCTGCGCTCGTGTCGACGCTCACCGGCGACGGCTCGACATGGGAAGCCCAACCGAGCCTGGCACTCACCCGCGACGAGGTACTCGCCGCGGGCGGCAGCCGCTACACCTACTCGGCCAACACCCTCGCCTACGACGCCGCCATCGAGTCCGGCGCCGAACGCATCGCGCTCGTCGGGATGGGATGCCAGACCTCGGCCCCCGCAGTCATGAAGGCGCGCAAGATCGGCAAGGTCGGTCGCCGGTTCAGCCTCAGCATCGGGCTGCTGTGCTCGAAGACGTTCGACGACGCGATCTTCCCCGAGCTCTTCGAGGCCCGTTACGGCCTGGCGCGCGCCGACATGGTCAAGATGAACATCAAGGGCGTCTTCCAGATCTGGATGCGCGACGGCAGCTACCACGAGATCCCGCTCAAGGAGTGCCACGCGTGGACCCGGGAGGGGTGCCAGCACTGCCCCGACTTCGCCGCCGAGCACGCCGACATCTCCACCGGCGGCATCGGGGCCTTCAACGACTGGACGCTCACCATCGTGCGCACCGACCTCGGCCGTCAGATCATCGACGGCCTCCTGGCCGATGGCCTCATCGAGACCCGACCGGGCGACGACGACCCGGGTGCCATCGCGCTCATGCGCAAGCTGGCCACCCGCAGCCGCAAGCGGTGGCCCGAAGTCGCCGTGGCGGCACCTCGGTTGCTGCCGCAGCCCGCTGGCTGAGCACCCCGGTCAGCTGGGCTCTTCCGCAGCCCGCTGGCTGAGCACCCCGGTCAGCTGGACGCAGTGGCGGGAACGACCGACGTGCTCCCGGGCGGCAGGCTGCCCGTCGGGGCGGAGTCGGTCGAGATCTTGCCCGAGCCGGTGGAATCGGCGGGTGCACTGTCGGTCGAGGTCTTGCCCGCGGGAACGACCGGGCCGGACGCGCCGGGCGCGCACACCTTGACGAACTCGGCGTACTTCGGCAGCACCTTCTCGATCGGGTTGGCGGCCGGGTCGTCACGGATCTTCGACTGGGCCGCTGCGAACTGCTTGAACGGCACGCCGCCCTTGTCGGCATCGGCGCTCAGCTTGCCGATGAGGCACTCACACGAGCGCTTGCTGGCCGCTGCCTCCGGGTCGGTGGCGGCGACGCCGGTGGGCGACAGCCCTCGCCTGCAACCCTCGACGAAGTTCTCCTTCACCGAGTCGCTGTAGGACGTCGGGTCACGTTGCCCGGTGCAGGCACTCAACGCCACCAGGGCAAACAACGCCAGAACCAGGGCGGCTAGCCCACGTGCACCGGTGCGGCCACGAGGAGCGGCAGGGGGTCGCGTCGAGGGCAGGGCAACAGCGGACATCTGCGCAACGCTACCGGGCAGCGCTCCACCGCTTCGAACCCGCACGAGCCCGGACGCGCCGGAGGCGCCGCCCGTAGCGGCGCCTCCGGACTCGCCCGATGGAGGCTCCCCTCCTCCACCGACTTCCCTCCACGGGAGTACACATAAAGCATCGGCGGAACCGCCGCATCCCCCATGAGCCGATCGGCTCATTCCACATCGAAAGGGCCGAACGACCCAGAAAGAGCACGCGGTGACGTCGGACCGGGGCGACGGCGCTCAGCCCGCGAGCACACGGGCGTGCTCGAAGACCTCGTCGAGCATGGCGGGCGTGAGCCGCCCCGTGAAGGTGTTCTGCTGGCTCACGTGGTACGAGGCAAGCAGGTGACGCCCATCGGGCAGCTCGGTGTGCGCGCCGTGACCGAAGCAAGGTCGCGGTCGCAGGCCGAGGTGCTCGGCCACCACCTGGTGCCCGAAGCCACCCAACACGACGACCACCTTCCAGGGGAGCAGTGCCAACTCTCGCTCGAGGAAGGGGCGGCACGTGTCGCGTTCCTGCACCGTCGGCTTGTTGGCAGGCGGCGCGCAACGCACCGGAGCCGTCACCCACAGGTCGCGCAGCGTCAGTCCATCGTCACGCGAGTGACTCGTGGGCTGCGACGCGAAGCCCGTGCGGTGAAGCGAGGCGAACAAGACGTCTCCCGAGCGGTCGCCGGTGAACATCCGCCCGGTACGGTTCGCGCCGTGCGCGGCGGGGGCGAGGCCCACCACCACCACGTGAGCCGCTGGGTCGCCGAAGCCGGGAACGGGTCGCCCCCAGTACTCCTCGTCGCGAAACGCCGCCCGCTTCTCGCGCGCGACCTGCTCACGCCACGCCACGAGGCGCGGACAAGCACGACACTCGACCACCTCGGCGGTCACCTGCTCGAGCGAGTCAGTCACGAAGCCATTCCGGAGGTGGCGCCGCAGGACCGACGCGCTCGTACACGGTGACACCGTCGACCACGCCGAGCACCCGGTAGCGGGTGCGCAACAGGCGCTCGAGGTCTGGCAACACCGTCACCGGGTACGCCCCATACCCCCGCAACCCTGCGGTGGACGTGTCGATGAACAGGCGTGGCAGCGAGATCCACAGCGCACCCACGTAATCGTGCACCACATCAGGGTCGGCATCCCGCACCGTGGCCGCGCTCTCGATCCGCCCAGCGGACTTCCCCACCACGAAATCGGTGTGCACGAGCCCACCGGCCGGCATGCGGTCGGCCGTCCAGTACAGCTCCGGGTACGAACCCCAGATCGCGATGCGATCCGACGAGGTGGAATGTGCGTCGACGAAGCGCGCGAGCGGCTGCGGGTTCGGCAACGGGTGCAGGCGGCCTGGCACAAGCGCAAGCCCCGCGAACACCGCCGTCGTACAGGCGAGCACCGCACCGAGCAGCCGCCGAACCGACGGAGCGCAGCGCGCCACGACCGGTGCGGCGAGCAGGCAGAGGGGCGGAAGGACCTGCAGCCAGTAGTGCCCGAAGAACCGCAACCCCGCCACCACCGACACCAGGCCCACGACAAGCCACAGCCACAGGTCCGCATCCTCCCAGCGGCCCCGCACCTCGGGCCGCCAGCCGCGTACTGCCAACAGCCCGACGAGGATCAGATGCCCCACCGCGAAGAGCGCCAAGCTCCCGAGGGCGCGCACGACCACCCCGCGCGACTCCGAGAGGCCGAACAGCAACGAACCGTTCCCTGTGAACACCCAGATCGCGAACAAGCGGAGCGGCACCGTCAGGCCAACTGCTGCGACGGTCACCAAGGCACCGAACGCGACAGACGCCGCGTGTCCGGCGGGGCTCCAGCCGCGCGTCCGCACCGCGGTGCCCAGCTCGGCGGGCGCGGCGCAAAGAGCCGCCCGACGAGTCCGTGAGATCGCTCCAGGCTCGAACCCCTCCGAACCCGCAGCCGCATACCAGGCCGCGAACATTGCAGGGAACACGCCGATCGCCCAGCTCTGCCGCGTCAGCGTGGCCAACCCGACGCACACACCGGCGCCGAGGGCGCTCCGCACGGAGCCACGACGCGCCACGACGATCGCTGCCACCCCGGGCAGCAGCGCGAGCGGCGAGAAGTTCGCAGCCTGCGCATCTTGCGGAGCGAACGCCACCGACCCTGCGACGAACAGCGCCGTCCCCCATGCCGCGACGACCCGATCGTGCCGCCGCAGCAACTCGGACGCGAGCAGCAGCGCGGCGCCCACGACGAGCATCGCTGCGACGACCCGCACAGGGCGCAGGTCGTGGGTTCCCGTCACACGAAACACCCCGGCGTACAGCCAGGCCGCAAGCGGCGGCTTCCTGTCAATGACGTCGGTGTAGAGGTGGCCGCCGCGGATGAGCGCCATGCCCTGCACGGCGATCGCCGCCTCGTCGGGGTCGAACAAGCGATGCACGAACCCAGGGATCCGCAAGGCGAACGTCGCCCCGACGGTGAGTGCCACGAAACGACGGCCAAGGCGGGGGCGTGCACGTGGGACCGGCCGATCCGGCTCGGTCACGACGTCGGACACTCGGCGATGATAGGACCACCCCCATGGAGCGAGACGAGTCCGTCCGGGTCGCGACCTTCAACATCCGCCACGGCCGCGTCGGCCACCACTGGCCCAGCCTCCCGTGGCGCCTGCGCGACGGCGTGCGGCTCCTCGACGCAGACATCTGCGGCCTCCAGGAGGTCGACCGTCGAGTGGTGCGGTCGTGGTTCGTCGACCAGCCGGCGTTGACCGCAAAGGCCCTCCGCGCGGGCACCCCCGCGTTCGCCCTCGCGCGACGCTTCCTTGGTGGCGACTACGGCAACGCACTGCTGGCGCGTGGCGCCGTGTCGGACGTCCAGGTCATCTCGTTGCCGCTCGGGGTGAAGCCAGAACCCCGCGTCGTCCTCGTCGCGACGGTGCATCACTCGTGGCTGCACGCCCGCGTTGCCGTCACCCATCTGCAGAACCACACCGACGACGCACGACTGCAGTTGCAGACGCTGGCAGGCCTGCTCGGGGACGATCTCCCCGCGATCGTCATGGGCGACCTGAACCTCCATCCCGACGACGTCGCGCCCGCGCTGGAGGCCGCCGGCTACACCGTCGCCGGCGGTGCGAACTCGTCCCCCGTCGACGACCCGTATCAGCGGATCGACCACGTCGCGGTGCGCGGGCTGCGCATCGAGCAGGTCGACGTGCCCCGTCCACCGGTGAGCGACCATCGCCCGGTCATCGTCACGCTGGTACCGGGCGACAGCCAGGCCCGATAGCTTCCCGACCATGGCCCGCACCCGACCGCCTGCACCGACCCTGGTGCTGTTCGTGCGACACGGGCAGACGCCCACCACGGGCGCGGTCCTGCCGGGACGTGCACCCGGCCTGCACCTCGCCGATGCCGGAATGGTCCAAGCCGAGCAGGTGGCGGCGCGCATCGAGGGGCTCACCGACGCACGCAAGGGGCGATCGGTTGCGGCGGTGTACGCATCGCCGCTCGAACGCACCCGCGAGACGGCTGCACCGATCGCGAGACGCTGCGGCCTGCGCGTCCGCACCGACCGCGGCCTGCTCGAAGCCGACTTCGGAGACTGGACGGGCGCATCGCTCGCCGCGCTGCGCAAGCTGCCCGAGTGGACCGCGGTGCAGCGCAACCCGAGTGGGTTCCGCTTCCCCGGCGGCGAGTCGTTCACCGAGATGCAGACGCGCATCGTGGGCGCGGTGCAACGGCTGTGCGCCGCGCACCCCGGTGCCACGATCGTGGCCGTCTCGCACGCCGACCCGATAAAGGCAGCCGCGGCGCACGCGCTCGGGACGCACCTCGACCTCTTCCAACGCATCGTCGTGTCGCCCTGCTCGGTCACGGCGATCGCCTACGGGGCCGACGGCCCGATGGTGCTCGCCGTGAACTCGACAGGTGACGACCTCACCCGCCTCGTCCCCTCCTGAAACGCGACCAACAGAGCCGTGACTCCTCCCGACCCGTCCTTCGACTACGACCACCCCGACCTCTTCGTCGCGGGGGCCCTGGGCGAACCCGGCAGCCGGGTGTTCCACCTCCAGGCCGCCCAGGACCACGAGCTGATCTCCATCAAGTGCGAGAAGCAGCACGTTGCGGCGCTCGCAACGCACCTGGGGCGCATCCTTGCCGACCTGCCCCCAGCCGACAGCTCGGAGGTCGCTGCCATCGAGTCCGGGCTCCGCCAGCCGGTGGAGGACCTGTGGACGGCGGGCAACCTCGGCGTCGCGTACGACGCAGCCAACGACCGCATCGTCGTTGCGATCGAGCGGTTCGAAGACAGCCTCGCTGCGGAAGACGACGACGACTTCGACGACGAGGGCGTCTCCCGACCACTCGACCCGACAGGACGCGTCGCGCTCAGCCGGGCCCAGGCCGCCGCGTTCGTCGCCGTGGCAACCGCACTCGTCGAGAGCGGACGTCCGTCGTGTCGCTTCTGCGGCGGGCCGATCGACGCGGCGGGCCACGCCTGTCCGCGCGCGAACGGCTTCCGTCCCCGACGCTGAGCACGACTGCATGAGCGACGGCACCGATCTGCTGCGCGACGGCACGCTGGAGCTCCTCGGTCGCATTCCGTGGAGTTCCAACGCGGCGTTCCTGGGGGAAGTTCACCACGACGGCGAGACGGCGCGCGTCATCTACAAGCCGCACCGAGGTGAGCGTCCGCTGTGGGACTTCCCGCCCGGCTTGGGGGTGCGCGAAGTCGCCGCATGGGTGGTGTCCGAGGCGTTGGGCTGGGCGGTAGTACCGCCGACGGTGCTGCGCGACGGGCCCTTCGGAAGCGGCTCCGTCCAGCTCTACATCGACGCGGACCCGGACCTGCACTACTTCGTGTGGTTGGAGGAGGGCGAGCACGAGGTTCTGGAGGGCCTCCGCACCCTGTGTGCGTTCGATCTGATCGTGAACAACGCGGATCGCAAGGCCGGGCACTGCCTGCTCGACGCGCAGCGTCACGTGTGGGGCATCGATCACGGGCTGGCGTTCCACCACGAGCCGAAGCTGCGCACCGTCATCTGGGACTTCGCCGGCGAGCCGATCCCGGAGGAGCTGCGGGCGTCGGCCCGGGCGTTCGCCGAGCATGACCTTCCCGCCGCGCTGGTGACGATGCTCACCCCGTTCGAGCGCGACGCCCTGCAGACTCGGGCGGCTGCACTCTCCCGCACCGAGACGTTTCCCTCGGATCCCACCGGTCGGGCCTACCCCTGGCCGCTCGTGTAGCCACCGCAGCCGGCGCGGGGCACTCGATCGCCCGCCACGCCCGACATCGGGTGGCACCCAGCCCGGTCGTGTCGTGTAGACGAGTGCGATGGACTTCCCGGCCAACGTCGAGCTCGTCGACAAGGGAGACCTCGACGAGCTCATCCGCCATGTCGATCGGCTCGCCGCGGCAGGTGACTGGGATGGCCTTGAAGACCTGCGCCACCGAGCACGACGGGCCTTCCACGAACGTGGCCGACAGCTCTGGCCAGTCGCCACGCGCGCCGAGTACCGCCTCGCGCTCGATGCGCCGGGACCGTGGGCAGCCGCGGTGGTCGTCGACGGGGCCGGGCATCTCGGCCCCGGTCCGCTCGCCGAGGTTGCCGCCACGACGCATGCATGGGAGGACCTCGCGCCGCACCTCCCACCGGGGCCGGCCGCTGCGTGGTGCGCGCACGAACGAGTCGCCCGCGGCGACGACCTGCGGGGTGACGAACGCATTCCCGCCGGCGGGCCCGAACTCCCCTTGGTGCGCAGCGGTTGGGAGCCCGCCTACCACGCGCCCGAGTACTCCCTCGAAGGACTCACCGAGGTGACGTGGCCTGTCGTGTCGGGTTCGCCACTGCCCGCTCGAGAGTCGGGCGTGACCGCCGCCCAGGTGTCCAACGCGGAGCTCGAACCCAGCCGCCAGGCGCTGCTCGACGTCACGCAGGCGTGGCGTCGAGACTCGAACGGGCACGCACGCGCCGTGGCCGTGGAGGGCGACATCGTCGATGCACTCGGCGCGCTCGACGTCGCCACCCCGCTGCTGGAGCAGATCTCGCTCAGCGACGCCCTCGACCGCATCGCCGCAGCGGCGGCGTCCGGCGGCGCACATGGCCGCCGCAGCGGTCTCGCTCGGGGACGGTTCGAAGCGTGGTGGGTCGCCGCCACGCTCGTGGCGTTGGAAGACCCGTGGCCTCCCGACCCCGACGAGTTGGGCGAAGCGCTCGGCGAGCTGCGCTGGTGGTCGTGGCGACCGAGCGACCGACCGGACGTCGGCTGGACGCTCCGCCTCGCCATCGAAGACCCGCTCGACGGCGTGGCCTGGGCCCTCGACGCCACCGACCACTCGTGAGCGGCTGACCGCACGGCCCGCCCGGTAGCGAATCGCCGAGCGGGCGGTGCTCACCTACGACGCTGGCGGCGGCAGGTGCACGGGGCCGAAGAGCGACTGTTGGGATGCGACGAAGCCATCGCTGAGACGGACCGGCAGCCACGCAGAGAGGTACGCCCCGTCGAGGATCGAGCGGCGCGTGGGCTCCCAGAGGTCGTACACGGCCGCGACGGTGACATCTACCGTCGCGCCGCCGTCGGCCGGCACGAGGTGGACGATCACCTGGTTTCCGACGACCCGGTCGTGGTCGTCGATCGCCAGCGCCTGCCCCTCGCCGAGGTCGCGGCTGCGCTTCCCGTTCTGCCACCAGGCCGCCGCGTGCGTGCCACGCCAGCCGACGACGGTTCCGTCGCGGTTGATGTCGAGCGCCATGGACGCCCCCGTACCCGGCGCCAGGTCGACCACGCGGTGGCGGTGGCCTCGTCGCCACAGCACGGCATGGTTCTCACCCCCGAGAGGTGCGTAGCCGACCACCGTGCCGTCGTCGTTCAGGGCGGTGCCCGTCGCGGCCCCATCGCCGAGGTCACCCAGCTTCACGAGCGATCCGTCTGCCGGGTTCCAGAGCCACGCGCCGTCATCGGAGGGCGAGGGTGACGCCCACGAGTTGACGAGGATCACGCCGTCGTTGTTGATCGCGACGCCGGTCGAGGCGACGACTCCGGGCGGCATCGGGGCGAAGCTGAACCCGTCCGCGGCGCTCCACCGGAACGCGACAGACGCGGGGACGCCGTCGGGCGGGCGCCGGCATTGGCAGGGCGCGACGCCGGTCACGACGTCGTGGTCGTTCAGCGCGTTGCCGTACGCGCTCCGATCGCCAAGCGGTTCCGGTGCGCCTGTGCGGCCCATGACCTGGGTGGCGCCGTCGCGCAGGAGCACAAGCTCACGGGACGCGCTCTTGTAGGCGCTGCGTGCGCCATATCCGACAGCGGTGCCATTGCGGTTGACATCGCCGAGCATGACGAAGGCAAACCCCGTGGTGTCGACAGGAACTGAGGGGACCACGCCGTCGACGGCGCGGAGGTAGCCGACCCAGGCCGCGGCGAGCCACGACGCCTGCGCGGTGGTCGGAAGCGAGAGCTGGGGCGCGTCTGGGACGGCGTGCAGGCGCTGCCGTCGAGTGCTCGCGGGTGAGCTTGGCGCGGATGCAGCCCTCGGAACGGCGGTTGCGGTCGAGACCGTTCCCAACACGGTGACGCCTGCAACTGCGAGGAGAACTGCCAGGAGGTGGGTCGCAAACCGGGGCCTCGACGCGCGCCGAACACGCATGGTGCTGCTCCTCTCGCGGCAGCTGCCGCATCGCCTCGCGATCGCGCGGGGCCCCATCCGCCACCCACGTCATCTGATGATCCTCCGATCCTGGCAGGACAGGGAATGAAAGGCAAGGAGACCCTTCGATACGTAGTGATGTATCCGCG
>CAZUMJ010000008.1:38839-92483 GCA_964621605.1 uncultured Iamiaceae bacterium
CAGGACAGGGAATGAAAGGCAAGGAGACCCTTCGATACGTAGTGATGTATCCGCGAAGCGACGCCACAGGTCCGATGAGCAAAGGGCAACGGTGTCGCCGACGAAGCGGCCGTGCATCCCGCCGGCGGCAGCAACAGCGCGCATCGGGCACAGATCAGGCAGGGAGGTTTCGAGGATGTCCATGGCTGACCCTGGAGCCGTCCACATCCCCTGACAGGGCAGGTCGCCCCGTCACTCCCCGAGGAACCGAGGACCAAACCATGGCTGCATCATCCCCGCCCGCTTCACCTGGCACCCCCGTGGCACCAGCGAGCACCGCGACCACCGCCCCAGAGGTTGCAGGAGCACCTCGCACAGCCCATCGGCGCCGACTGCCGCGAGGTGCCCGAGCGATCGCCCTCGGCGTGCTGCTCGGCCTCACCGCGTTCGCGACCGCCTGCCAACCTCCCGACCCCAGAGCCGTGCACATCTACCACCCCGTCGACGGCCGCGTCGTGCCGTGGAACAGCGTCGACCTGCTCATCTGGTCTGAAGGGCCCGGCACGCCCATCTTCAGCTGCGACCTGAACGGTGCCGCGATCCCGTGCCACAACATGACCTCGGTGTACATGAGCGACGGGCCGAAGACGCTCGTCCTCACCGGCACCTGGTCTGACGGCTATGTGGCAACGGCTACCGCGCACTTCACCGTCGATGGGCCCAAGCTCACCATCACCTCGCCAACTCCCGATCAGGTCTCGCCGAGCACCGTGCCGGTCGAGTTCTCCATGACGCTGAGCGATGACCCAGACGTGTGGACCTATTACCAGCTGCCGGACTTCACCTACACGTGCCAGTTCGACGCGGATTCGCCCGTGCCGTGCACGTCACCGACGACCCAAGGTGGCCTCTCCGCAGGGCAGCACACACTGAAGGTGGTCGCAACCGACCAGAACTCCCAGAAGCGTGTCACCGCGAGCACGACGTTCACCGTGGGAGGCGACGCCTAGCGAGCCGCTTCACGCCCGAGCAGCGCGCTTTCGGCCGCCAGCACCGTGCTCACCGCGGCCGAAAGCGCGACTGCACCCGGGTGCACGCACCCGAGGGCTGCACGAGTGCCCGCTCGCGCACCGGGCGCCACAGGGTCGGGTCGTGCACCAGGATCGCCTCCTCGAGGTGGCGCAGCAACGGGCCCGGCTCAAGCCCCAGTTCCCGTGCGAGGTAGCGCCGCCCGTCCTGGAGGATCCGCAACGCCTCTGCCTGGCGACCCGAGCGGTACATGGCAACGACGAGTTGCGCGCGCAAGGCCTCGTTCTCGGGGTGCTGCATCACCAACGCCCCGACTTCGATCACAACTTCGAGGTGCCGCCCCAGGTCGAGGAGGCGATCCCCTCGCGCGGTGAGGGCGGAGAGGCGCGCCGCGTCGAGGCGCCCCCGTTCGGCGCGCGCGAACGACTCGCCCTTGAAGTCTGCGAGCGCTTCCCCCCGCCACAGCGCCAGCGCATCGTCGAGCGACCGCACCGCCGTTGCGGCGTCGAGGTCGGGGCGCACCGCTGCCTTCGCGCGCTCGACGAACAGGCGGCTGTCGACCTGTTCGGGATCGACCTCGAGCACGTACCCGGTCTTCGTCGTCGCGAGCAGCTCCTCGCAGCAGCCGGCACCGCGGAACGTCGCCCTGAGCTGCGAGACCGCCGTGCGCAGCATGCCGATCGCACTTGTGGGTGGATGACCCTCCCAGAGCTCGTCGACCGCGCGTTCGACCCCGACGCTCTCATTGGGGTGGATGAGCAGCAGGGCCAACAAGGCCCGCTGCCGGGACCCTCCGAGCACGAGTGGGCGCCCCTCCACGCGGGCTGCCAAGGGGCCAAGCAACTGGAACTGCGCGGCGAGGCTCACCTGCGGTCTCCTTTAGGTGCCCTCCGATTGCGCAGCTTATGCGCCACGCATGAACCTCTGCCCCGCCGCATCAGAAGCGGCTGCACACACGCGCCACGGGGGCGCACCCAAGCCGAACCGGCCTGCGCGCGCCCCCGCAAAGGCGTCGAACGTGCGGAGCGTCAGCCGCGTGCTTGCAGCGCCTCGATGAGCTTGGGGAGCACCTTGTGCACGTCGCCCACGATGCCGAGGTCGGCGACACCGAAGATGGGTGCCTCCTCGTCCTTGTTGATGGCGATGATGTTCTTGGAGCCCTTCATGCCGACGAGGTGCTGCGTGGCGCCAGAGATGCCGGCGGCGATGTAGACGGTCGGCTTGACGACCTTGCCGGTCTGGCCGACCTGGTAGCTGTAGGGCACCCAGCCGGCGTCGACGATCGCACGCGATGCGCCAGGCGCACCCTTGAGCAGCTTCGCGAGCTGCTCGATCATCTCGTACTTGCCGGCCTCACCGAGACCACGGCCGCCGGAGACGACGACCTCGGCCTCGTCGAGGCGCGGACCGCTCGCCTCTTCGACGTGGCGGTTGATGACCTTGGCGCTGCCGGCGGCACCCGTGTCGGGTACTGCGAGGGCCGCGACAGCCGCAGGCGCACCGCCCACCTCTTCGGCGGCGAACGACTTCGGGCGGGCGAGCACGATGGCCGGGCCACTCGAGGTGACCTTCGTCTTCACGTTGGTCGTGCCACCGAACACCGGCGCGGTGACCACCACGGCGTCGCCCTCGATGGCGACGTCGGTGTTGTTGGTGAGGAGGCCGGTGTCGAGCTTCGCCGAAAGGCGACCGGCGACGTCACGCCCGTCGGGCGTGGTGCCGAGCAGGATCAGGTCGGGGCCGTTGCCGGCGGCGACTGCCGCCGCGACGGCAGCTGCGACGGGAGCGCCGAGGAGCGCCCCGCCGAGGTCACCGGTCGCGTGCACGGTGGTTGCACCGTGTGCGCCGAGCGTTGCGGCGATGGCGTCAGCGTCGCTGCCGCCGTAGAACGCTTCGATGGTGCCACCCAGCTCGCGGGCCTTGGCGAGCAGCTCGAGGGAGATCGACGCGACCTTGCCGTCGGTCGCCTCGGCGAAGACCCAGATGCGGTTGATTGCCATGTTTCCGGGCCTCCTCAGATGACCTTCAGATTTTCGAGGAACGCCACGATCTTCTCGTGGGCGTCACCCTCGTCGACGACCTTCTCACCGGCCTCACGGGCGGCTGCTGGTGCAACCTCGATGATCTCCTGCCCCGCGCCGGCCCAGCCGACCGCGCTGGCGTCGAGCCCGAGATCGCCCAGGGTGACCTGGTCGACCGGCTTGCTCTTGGCAGCCATGATCCCCTTGAAGGAGGGGTAGCGAGGCTCGACGACCCCGGCGGTCACGGACACGACCGCGGGAAGGGGTACCTCGACCTCGTCGTAGCCGGCCTCTGTCTGACGCTGCACCTTGGCAGTGCCACCGTCGACCTCGAGGTGCTTTGCGAAGGTGACCGAGGGGAGCCCCAGCAGCTCGGCAAGCTGCGCGGCGACCGTGCCCGTGTAGCCATCTGACGCCTCGACCGCGGTGAGGACGAGCTCAGCGCCCTCGACCCGCTCGACCGCCTTGGCGAGCACCTTTGCGGTGCCGAGGGCGCCCGAGCCAGCCAGCGCGTCGTCGCTCACGAGGATCGCCTTGGCGGCACCCATCGCGAGGGCCGTGCGGAGCCCGGCGACCTCACCGTTGGGGGCCATCGACACGAGGGTGACCTCGCCGCTGCCCGCCTTGTCGACGAGCTGCAGGGCCACCTCGACGCCGTAGGAGTCGGCTTCATCGAGGATGAGCTTCCCGGAGCGGTTGAGGGTGTTGTCAGGATCCAACGAGCCCGGCTCGGCCGGGTCCGGGATCTGCTTGACGCAGACGACCACGTTCATGGAGGGATTCTCCTGTTGGAAATCGGTGGCGAACAAATCGCCCCGCGCTGCACCCGAGGCAGGCTGCAGCGGGGTCGAACCGGCGCGGTGCGGGAACCGCCCAGGCCGCTGCGCACCCTACCGCACGCACCTCGGACCTGAAACGGCCGATCGTCCCATTAGGTTCTGGCTATGGGCACCAGCGGGGGGAGCAACGAACGTCGCCCCGCGCGGCTGCGCGTGCTGCTCATCGTGAACTCCTCCGCCTCATCGGTCACGGCCCGGGCGCGGGTCGTGATTCGCAAGGCGTTCAGTGCCGACCACGACGTCACGCTCGCCGAGACGACACGCCGCGGGCACGCGACACGGCTGGCGCAGCAGGCGGCCGTCGACGGCACCGACGTCGTCGTCGTGCTCGGAGGGGACGGAACCCTCAACGAGGCAGCGAACGGCCTGGCCGGCACCGCGACCGCGCTCGCCCCACTGCCCGGTGGGTCGACCAACGTGTTCGCCCGCACCATCGGCCTCCCCAACGACCCGATCGAAGCAACAGGGGTGCTGCTCGACTCGCTGAGCGCCGGCTCGATACGACGTATCGGCCTCGGCTCCGCGAACGGTCGCTACTTCCTGTTCCACACCGGCATCGGGTACGACGCCGAGGTCGTTGCACAGGTAGAGCGGCGCTCCCAGCTGAAGCGCTACGCCGGACATCCGCTGTTCGTCTGGGCGGCCGTCACCACGTGGTTCCGTCACTACGACCACCGCCGACCCCGCTTCGCCGTCGAGCTTCCGAACGGGACCACGATCGACGACGGCTACTTCTCTGTCGTGTTGAACACGAACCCCTACACCTACCTGGGCAATCGTCCCCTCGACATCGCCCCCCACGCAGGGCTGGACCGCGGCCTCACCGTCGTGACGGTGCGCTCGCTGTCGTTGCTGGCGATCCTGCGGGTCGCCAGTGCCGCGCTCCAAGGCGACGGCGCGCTCGGTCGTCTTCGCCACGTCGACATCCACGCCGACATCGACCACGTCATGATCCGTGGCTATGGGCCGGTGCCCTATCAGGTGGACGGCGACCACCTCGGCGACGTCGAGCGACTCGAGCTTCGGCACGAACCTGACGTGCTCTCGCTCGTGGTGCCTCTGGGCCGAGACGCCTGAGCAAACCGACCGTCGAGAACCAGACCGTGGGGTGATGTGGGAAGCTCAGGCTCCCGCCCCGATGCTCGTCGCCGTGGAGTACGCATGCCGAACCCGCCCTCACCGCCCGGCCCGCTGGTCCTCGCGCACCGCGGAGTGTCGAGCGAGTTCCCCGAGAACTCCGTCGCGGCGTTTCAAGCCGCACGATTTCATGGCGCGGACGGCGTCGAGCTCGATGTGCGCCGCACGCTCGATCAGCAGCTCGTCGTGCACCACGATGCCCGCCTCGCGGACGGCCGAGCGATCATCGAGACGCTCAGCAGCGAGCTGCCGGCAGAGGTCCCGTCGTTGTCGGCGGCACTCGACGCATGCAAGGGCCTGTTCGTGAACGTCGAGATCAAGAACATGCCGGGCGAGCCGGACTTCGACGAGCGCAACACCGCCGCGGGCCTCGTCCTCGAAGCAGTGCACGCCGCGGAGATGGCACGGCGGACACTCGTCTCGTCGTTCAACCTGACAGACCTCGACAAGGTGCGGGCGCTCGACAACTCGGTGCTCACGGGCTGGCTCGTGTTCGACTTCGACGGTGAGGACGCGCTCGCACGCACGCTGGCGCACGGCCACGACGCGCTGCACCCCTTCGTGGGGCGCACGAATCGAGCCCTGATCGACCGGGCGCACGAGCTGGGGCTCCGGGTCAACACCTGGACGGTCGACGACCCGGTCCGCATCGAGCAGCTCGACCGCGACGGGGTTGACGCCATCATCACCAACGTGCCGTCGGTCGCGCGACGCGCGCTGGGCAACGCTCGCTGACCTGCACGACATCGCAGGGCCGTTCGGCCTACATGTCTCGACAGGAGGACTGTCACAACGTGGCGACCTGCCACGCTGCGCGCGGGAAGCGACGGATGTCTCACCAGATCGACGAACTCAGGCAAAAAAGTGCTTGCCGCAGTTCGCACCCGCGGCTAGCGTGACTTCGTACCGCCTAGCACACCGCTTCTTCTGGGTGCAAAGGCATGTGAAGCTAGTCACGAGAACATCGCTGTCCTCCGCTGACTATGACCCTGGGAGAAGATTGTGGCACTGAACGCGAGCCACCTGCTGTCGCTGACGCTTGCTTCCGACTCGTGGCGTCAGAACGCCGCGTGTCGAGACACCAACCCCGACCTGTTCTTCCCCGTGGGCACGACCGGCCCCGCCATCGAGCAGATCGAGATGGCGAAGGCGGTCTGCCGCCAATGCGAGGCGATCGACGCCTGCCTCGAGTACGCCATCGCCACGAACCAAGACTCCGGCATCTGGGGCGGCACCTCCGAAGAGGAGCGTCGCCAGATGCGTCGCCAGAACCAGGCGGCGCAGCGCCACTCGGCCTGACCCCTCCCGTCCCGACCGCCGTGCTCGGCACGGCAGCGTTCCGCGAAGTGGCCTCCCCTCGGGGAGGCCACTTCGCGTTCCACGGCGAGCACGACCGGTGAGCCGTACACGACGCAAGGCAGCACGAACACGACGCAGGGTCGCCACCCGCTGGTGCGTCAACGGACGACCGGCACTAGCGATGCAACGGGAGCTCCATCGTGACAACCGTTCCGGGGCCGTCAGGCGCTGCAGATGCCGAGAGGGTCCCGCCGAGATCGGACACGACGAGGGCACGCACGATCGACAGCCCCAAGCCCGTGGCGTCCTCGATGCGGAAGCCCGGCGGCAGCCCGACGCCGTCGTCTCGGACGCGAACCGTCGCGGAGCTGCGGTCGCTCCGCAGTTCGACGCGGACGTGGCCTCCCCCGTGCCCCGGAGGGAACGCGTGGTCGACTGCGTTCTGCAGCAGCTCGGTGAGCACCACGGCCATCGGCGTCGCGACGGCCACCGGAAGGATGCCTGCATCACCGTCAACCGAGAAGGAGACCTGGCGATCAGGTGAGAGCAATCCCTCCTCCACCATGCGCATGAGCGGCCGCAGGATGTCGACGAACGGCACGTCCTCGCCCGCATCGCGAGACAAGGTCTCGTGCACCAAGGCGATGGACCCGATGCGACGCACCGACTCCTCGATGGCCGCCTTCGCCTCGTCGGACGCCAGCCTGCGCCCTTGGAGACGCAGCAGCGCCGAGATCGTCTGCAGGTTGTTCTTCACCCGGTGGTGGATCTCGCGGATCGTGGCGTCCTTCGAGAGCAGCAGCCGGTCTCGACGGCGGAGCTCCGAGATGTCACGCACCAACAGGACCGCGCCGACGACAGCTCCCGACTCCAGGAGCGGGATGCAGCGCAGGAGCACCGTCACCTCGACCCCGCGCTCGACCTCCTCGGTGGTCGGACGGCGCAGCTCGAACGCGTTGCGGACGAGCTCGTCCTCGAGACCGAGCTCACCGAGACGCATCCCTTCGGCGTTCGCGTGCATGCCCACGCGATGCAGCGCGGAGACCGCGTTCGGCGAGGCGTACGCCACCCGAGCCTCACTGTCGAGAAGCAGCAGACCGTCGCCAACGCGTGGCGCTTCGTCGCTGTCGCTGTCGACGTCGGCGAAGGGGTAGGCGCCCGTCACGATCATCCGGGCGAAGCGATTGAAGATCTCGGCGTAGATGCGCTCCAGCTCGCCCGGACGCCGACCCACCGTCATGGTCGACTCGCGCGACATGACCGCGATGACGCGGCCCTGGTAGCGCACCGGAATGCACAGCACCCGGACGAGCTCACGAAGCGGTTCGATGCGACGCTCACCCTCGATGATCTCGCCGCTGCGGAAGGAGCGTCCGAGCAGTGGGCGTTGCTCGTCGCTCCATTCCTCGCCGACCTGATCGGTTCGGTAGAGGGTTTGGCTGGTCGACGGGCGCACCTGCGCGAGGGCCACAAAGCCTGTCCCGTCACGGTCCACCGGCACGAACAGCAGCAGGTCCGAGAAGCACAGATCTGCGAGCATCCCCCACGTCGCAACCAGCTGCTGCAGGTGGGCCAGTGGACCGCCGGTGACCTGCCCGCGCACCCGTGCCGTCATGGCCGGGTCGGGAAGGTCGTCATGGTGGGCGTCGTGCACGAGCTCAGCCTAGAGGTGACGGTCTTGCACGCCGGGCTGCCTAGGGTGGCGCCGTGACCTCGCCCGATGCTTCGGCGCGCCCCGTGGCGCTCTGGCTTCCATGCGGGGGCCGAGCCGACACCGGCACGTGGCGCGCCAGCGCGTGGGCGGTGGGCCCGTGGGATGCCAATGCCCTGCACGGGGGGCCGGTTGCCGCCCTGCTCGCGGGTGCAGCAGAACGGGCCGATGCCCCGGGCCCCATGCATCCGTCGACCTTCCACCTCGAGCTCCTCCGCCCCGTCGGACTCGGCGAACACCGAGTCGACGTTGCCGTGACGCGGCCGGGTCGCAACGTCCAGGTCGTGCAGACCGAGTTGGTCGAGGCCGAGACCGACCGGGTCGTCGCACGCGCCAGTCTGCAACGCATCCGGGTCCTGGCGAGCTCCGACCCGTCGACTCCGGAGCTCGCCACGCTGGCTCGAACCCGCCTCACGGAGGAGCCAACCCCAGCCGCTTCGCTCCCACCGCCGTCTCCCGGTCAACGCCCGCCTGGCTTCCGCCCCGACGAGCCACCGGCGTTCCACAACCGAGCCGTGGAGCACTGCTTCATACGCGGGCACCTGGAACGGCTCGGCCCCGCGATCGACTGGATCCGCCTGATGTTGCCCGTCACTCCCGCACAGGAGCCGACCCCCCTTCAACGGGTCGTCGCCGCCGCCGACTTCGGCAACGGCATCAGCGCAACCCTCGACTTCACCCGCTACACGTTCATCAATCCAGACCTCACGGTCACGCTGCACCGGCTTCCTGTCGGCGAGTGGGTGGCGCTTGACGCCCGCACCCGCCTCGGGACTCCGGGAGTTGCAACCGCCGAGGTAGACCTCTCCGACCAGGACGGCCCCATCGGCCGTTCGGTCCAGACCTTGCTGGTGGCACCACGATGACCACACCTCCTGCCCCGACCATCCCCGATGCGGTGCTCGACGTTCCGGCACTCCAACATCTGCTCGACACGTCGTTCGACGACGTGCCCCGCCCCTACCGCATCCATGCGGTCACCGACACGGGCGTCACCATGCGGCTAGAGGCCGACCAGGTGGTGATCCGGCCGGGGGGCACGGTGTCGGGCCCGACGATGATGATGCTCGCCGACGCGGCGGCATGGATGGCGACGATGTCACGCATCGGCCCGGTGCTGCTCGCCGTCACGTCGAACCTGAGCATCGACTTCCTCCGCAAGCCCAACCCCGGGTCGATGCTCGCCGACGCCAGGTTGCTGCACCTCGGACGACGCCAGTCCGTCTCGGCGGTCCACCTGCACTCGCTCGACAGCGGGGTGCTCGTGGCGCATGCGACGGTGACCTATGCGATCCCGTCAGTACACCGCGCCACCGAGGACGAGGCCGCCGCGCCGAGGTGAGCGTCTCGCCGCACGAGCCGGCTGTTGGCCCGGGCAGGAGCAATGCCCGGCTGATCGGTGGCGCGCTCGCACTCGCGCTCGTCGCGGCGATGACCGCGTGGGTTGTGGCAACTGACGGCGCGCCGTCTGTCGACGTGCGCGTGCACCAATGGCTCGCCGAGCACCCCAGCCACACCCTCCACCTCATCGCCACCTGGGCGAAGCAGCCCGGCACCCGGGCTGTCTACCTCGGCAGCGTCGGTGCCGCCGCCGCCGCGGGGTTGTGGGCCCGTCGATCGCTGCGCCCCGTCCTGCTCACCGCGGGCGTTGTCGGGGTGGAGACCCTGGTGGTCTTCCTCTTCAAGGTGGCGATCGGCCGACGCGCACCCCGTTCAGGCGAGATCACGCTGTGGAGTGCGGGCACGTCGTTCCCGGCTGGGCATGCTGCGAATGCGGTGCTGGGTGCCGGCTTGCTGGGATGGTGGGTGGCATGGGCGGCCTGGGCACGACGCGCCGGATCCGCAGCGCTCGATGTACGTGCACCTGCACCGAGCACCGCAGGAAGCGGCACGGAGGCAACGGGCGGGCCGCGTGCCACGACGACCGCCGCGGCACACAGACGTGCCGTGCGGGTGTGCGCGGTGCTCGCGGTGCTCGTCGGTGGCATCACCGGCGCGTCGATGACCTGGCTCGACTACCACTGGGTGACCGACACCGTCGCCGGCTGGGGCATCGGAGCGATCGCCCTGGTGACCGCTACGTGGCTCGACGATCGCGGCTGGGGACACCCGAGCTCGGGCCTCGTTGCCTCAACGCCAGACGGCGGCACCGAGGCGCAGGAGCCCTGAGAGGTCGTAGATGTCGGAATCGAAGTAGGGCACGGTCGCCACGACTTCGGGCACCCGCCCGAGCTCGGCCCGCTGCTCGGCTTCCCGCTTGGCGACCACCTGGTAGTTGAGGAAGCTGTCGCCGACCTCAGCCAGGACCCGCGCAACTTGGTCGACCGACGCGACCGTCGGCAGCGCCGCCGCGAGCTTCTCTGCGATCTGCTCGCTGTCTCGCCCCAGCGTGCGCGCGACCTTCGCCGCGGTGGTGGAGCGGATGGATGGTGGCAGCACCTTGTTGAGCACCAGCGCGCCCAGCGGGAACCCGCGCTCGGTGAGCGCGTCCATGAAGAACTCCGCCTCGGCAACCGGCGCCGACTCGAGTGTGCTGACGACCACGAACGTGGTGCGCCGGTCCGAGAGGAGGCGGGTCACCGCTTGTGCACGCTCGACGAACCCGTCGTACATCGTCTGGAAGAGGATGAAGAACTCCGCGATGTCACCGAGGAACTGCGAGCCGAGGATGCGGTCGGCAACGGTGTAGAACGGCTTGGACGCCACGTTGAACAGACGCGACTGGTAGGGCGCGATCAGCCAGCGCAGCAGGCGGCTCGAGAAGAAGTCGGCCATCCGATCGGGCGCCTCGAGGAAGTCGATGGCGTTGCGGGTCGGCGGCGTGTCGATCACGATCAGGTCGTAGCGCCCCGAGGTGTGGATCTCGTAGAGGCGTTCCATCGCGATGTAGTCGTGGCTCTGCACGAACTTGCCGGTGATGTTGTTGTAGAGCGGGTTCTCGAGGATGGCGTCACGGGTGGCTGCATCGGGGGCGTGGTTGCGCACCAGGTCGTCCCACGACAACTTCGTGTCGAGCATCGCAACCCACAGCTCGCCGCGGGGTTCGACGCCAGCCGCGGCGAACGCATCGGCGGGCACCTTCGTCTCGGTGTTTCCGAAGCGCTCCAGCCCCAGGGCGTTCGCAAGGCGACGTGCGGGGTCGACCGTGAGCACGAGGACCTTGCCACCCTGGTGCACCACCGCGGTGGCCGCCAACGCCGCGGCCGTGGTGGTCTTGCCGACACCACCCGAGCCACAACAGATCACGATCTCTTTCGCCGCCAGCAACTGCTCGAGCGAGGCGGCCGGCGACGCCGAACCCTTCACTCGACGGGCGGCGTTCACAGACCCAACTCGTCGCCGAGTGCCGCCGCGACCTGGTTCGTGACCCGCACGCCGTGCGCCCGGGTGAACAACTCAGGCAGGTACAGCACCGGAAGGCCGGCCGGGAGCTCGGCGCGGAGCCGTTCGAGATGCTCGGCACGGGTTCGGCGCAACGTGACGGCCAGCTCCGCCGCCTCGAACAGCGGCCGGCTGCGCCCCCCGACGGCGGCATCGACGGCCGCCACTCCTTCGGGCGAGCGAAGCAGGTCGAACACCTCCTCGTCGGCGCGGCTGAACAGCTCGGGAAGGACCCGGTTCACGACGACGGAGGCCACGTCGACGACCGTCTCGCTCCGAATGCGACCGACCAGCTCGATCGTCTCGTTGACGGGCATCTCCTCTGGCGCGGCCACGACAACGGCGCCCGTGACCGCCGGGTCACGGAGCAGATCGAGCATCCAGGACGTCTGGCCGCGCACGAGTCCGACGGCCACCATCTCGTTTATCGCTTGCGGGGCCGCCAACTGCCCGATCACGTGCCCGCTCGCCACCGCGTCGACCACCACCAGGTCGTAGTTGCGCTCACGGACCTCGTAGCAGAGCTTGCCGACGGTCAGGATCTCCTTCACGCCGGGTGCAGCATTCGCGACGAAGTCGAACGTGCGCGCCAACGGACCGATCTTTGCGAGCAGCGGCACCTTCAGTTGCAGCCGGAGGTACTCCTTCAGCGACTCCTCGGTCTGCATGGACATGACGGAGAGGTGATCGCCGACCGACCTCGCGTCGAAGCCGACTCGGTCGATCTCGAAGAAGTCAGCCAGGTTTCCCTTGGCGTCGACCTCGCAGACGAGCGTCCGCAGCCCCTGGCGCGAGGCGAGCAGGCCGAGTGCCGCCGCAACGGTGGACTTGCCGACGCCACCCTTGCCCGTGACGAACAGCAGACGGCGGTCGAGCAGGCCCACCTCCGTCAGCTGACCCTCAGGACCCGAAGCCCACGCGGCGGTCGGAGTCTGGGGTGCCGATGTCGACGTAGCTGATCTTCTCGGCCGGAACGGCGACCTGGCGACCTCGGCGGTCGGTCAGCCACAGGACTGCGTCTTCGTCGCGCAGCGCGGCGTCGACCTCGGCGCGCAGCGCGTCGCTGTCGGTGTCCTCGGGGAGCTCGAGATGCAGCTCCTTGGGGGTGTGCTTCACGCCGATGCGGATGTCCACGAAGTTCCTCCTGCGGTCACGACCGGGGTCATCGTAGAGGCACGGGGAGCCACCCGGAGCCGCCGAGGCTCAACCCTGACCGAGGATCTTCAGACCCGGGTGGTGACGGCGCGTCGGCGCGAGATCGACGTCGATGCGTGCAGCGAGCGCGGCGTACGCCTGTGCGATCTCGCCGTCGGGATCGGTCACGACGATCGGGCGTCCCGTATCGGCGCCCTCCCGAACGGCAGGCACCAACGGCAGCTGTGCCAACAGCGGGACGTCGAGCGCCGCAGCCAGGTCGGCACCACCACCCGAGCCGAACAGCTCGTAGCGCGTGCCGTCATCGCCGGTGAACCACGACATGTTCTCGATGACGCCCTTCAGGTCGAGGTCGAGTTTGCGCGCCATGAACGCCGCGCGCTGTGCGACCCGACGGGCAGCGGGCTGCGGCGTGGTGACGACATACAGCTCGGACCCGGGAAGGAACTGCGCAAGCGACAACGACACGTCACCCGTGCCGGGCGGGAGGTCGATCAGCACGAAGGCGGGATCTCCCCATTCGACGTCGGTGAGGAACTGCTCCAACGCCTTGTGGAGCATCGGCCCGCGCCACACGACAGGATCGTCGTCGCGGGCGAAGAACCCCATGGAGATGCAACGGATCCCATGCAACTCGGGTGGGATGAGACGCTCGTCGACCAGCGTCGGGGTCTCGGTCACCCCGAGCATGCGCGGGATCGAGAATCCCCAGACATCGGCATCCACGAGCGCCACCGGGTGCCCGCGTTGCGCGAGCGCGACCGCCAAGTTCGTCGTCGTCGTGGACTTGCCGACACCGCCCTTGCCGGATGCGATGAGCAGCACACGTGCGTTGCTGGAGGAGCTGGCGAAGGGGATCATCACGTCTCGAAGGGTTGCGCGGCGATGCACGACGGTATCCCGCACCTGCCAAGTCGCGGAATGCTGCTCCGCACACCTCGCCGGTAACCTCTGACGATGTTCACGCCACGCAGGAGCCTGGTCGCACTCGTTCTGGTGACGGCGCTCGCCCTCGGAGGTGCCGCCTGTACGTCGTCGTCGAAGTCGACCGACAAGAAGGTGGGCTCGTCGACCACTTCGCCGGCACCGACGGTCGCGGACACCCACGACAGCGCAGACGTCGACGCTGGTGGGGGGACCGACAGGAACAGCACCTTCTGCCGCGAAGCCCGCAAGCTCGACGAAGACGTCGCAGACGACAGCATCGACCCGACCAATGCCGACGCGTTCAAGGCATCGATGGCAACGCAGGTGGCGAAGCTCCGCGACCTGGCCAAGAAGGCTCCCAAGGACATCCAGGCCGACATGACACAGGTGCTCGACGCGTGGGACAAGTACGTCCACCAAGACGACTCCGGGGCGATCGACGGAGCGGCGATCACCGACGCGAACGCCCGCGTGGCCGCCTACCTCAAGGATCACTGCGGGATCGGCACCAGCTGAGCAAGGTCGCCGGCATCCGAGAAGGGCGCCAGGCACCTCACCCGACGTACCTGACCCTGCTCTGGCAGTAGTCTCGCCAGATGATCAAAACACGCAGTTCTCTCGTGGCAGCCGCCATGGTCTCGCTGTTGCTCCTCGGCGGAACCGCCTGCTCCTCGTCGAGCAAGTCAGCCGACAAGAAGGCCGACTCCGCGGCAACCTCAGACACGGGCGGGAAGTCGTCCGACTCGTCGGACACCCACGACAGCTCGGACTCGTCGGACACCCACGACAGCTCGGACTCGTCGGACAGCTCCGACACGTCGGACAGCTCCGACACGTCGGACAGCTCCGACTCATCGGACACGCACGACAGTGGAACGGGCGGTGCCCACAGCAACAGCAGCTTCTGCCAGAAGGCCCGCAAGCTCGACGAAGACAGCACGATGGACAGCGTCGACCCCACCGACTCAGCTGCGATGCAGGACGCGCTCGGCGACCTGATCGAGAAGCTGAAGGACCTCGCGAGCGGAGCGCCCAGCGAGATCCGCGACGACATGAAGGTCGTGCTCGACGCGTGGGACAAGGAGATCAACGAGGGCGACAGCGGCGCCTCCGAGACCCCCGAGGTCAAGGCCGCGAGCGACCGCGTCGAGAAGTACCTCGATGAGGAGTGCGGCATCAGCGACAGCTAGTCCGTCACTCCCGGTTCCATCCATCGGAACCTCGAACGACCACACGGAGGGCCGGCACTGCGCCGGCCCTCCGGCGCGTGCGAGCGTCGTCGGATCGGCCATTGAACCACTCGCGGACCGCGCGTGACCACGGGCGCCAGGCACGGCCCGGTCGTCCCCTACGCTCGAACGCGTGCGCCTCTCACGACACCACAGCGCACTCATCGCGTGTTGTGCGGTGAGCGCCCTGCTCCCCCTCACGGGCTGCAGCAGTAGCGGCAAGACGAACGTCACGTCCTTCTGCCAGCACTACCGGGCCGCCGCCGAAGCCGGCGCGACCCTCACCGCCGTCGACACCGTGTCGCTCGACGAGTTCAAGGCTCGCATCACCACGGTTGCACGCGAGGCAGACGCCGCGGCAGCCGCCGCTCCCGACGAGGTGCGCGACGCCACCAAGCATCTCGCAAAGGCGACCGACACCCTGCGCACGGCCGGTGAGGCAGCGGCCGACCGCAGCGCCCTCGAAGCGGCCGTGCACGCCTATGCGGCCGACGTGTCCGCCCGACGCGCCGAGGCGGATCAGCTCACCACCTGGGCGCGCCAGCACTGTGGCCTGACGACAGTCGCGTCACCGACCACCACGATCGCCGGCGCCCCCACGCCGAGCGCCCCCTGAACGCGACGAACGGTCCGACCTGTGCCCCGCCACTACCTCGACCACGCCTCCGCGTCGCCGCCGCGCCCGAGTGCCATCACCGCCAGCGCGGCCGCGCTCCACGACCTCGTCGGCGACCCGGGGCGGCTCCATGCAGAGGGCATGACAACCCGCGCCCACCTCGAACACGCCCGCGAGCAGGTCGCCACCCTCCTCGGGGCGAAGCCGCGCGAGGTCGTGCTCACGAGCGGGGCAACCGAAGCCATCGCCGCCGTCTGCTGGGGGGCCGCACACCGAGGTGGGGGTCATCAGGTGTTGACGGCGGTCGAGCACTCCGCGGTGCGCCAAGCCGCAGACCGTCACGGTCCGGTCACGGTCGTCGGGGTGGACGGCCTCGGTCGGGTGGACCCCGACCGGCTCCTGGCCGCGGTCACCGACGAGACCTCGATCGTGCACGTGCAGTGGGCGAACCACGAGGTCGGCACGCGCCAGCCCGTGGAAGCGGTTGTCGCTGCGTGTCGGGCACGCAAGGTCCTCGTCCACGTCGACGCGGCGCAGGGGGTCGGTCGTGACCCGATCGACTTCGCGTCCCTCGATGCCGACCTGCTCTCGTTCAGCGGCCCGAAGTTCGGTGCCCCGTGGGGCACGGGCGGGCTCCTCGTCCGCCGCGGCGTCCGCCTCGATCCGCTGCTCGTCGGGGGAGACCAGGAGCGTGCGCGAAGAGCGGGCCTCGAGAACGTCGCCGGCCACATCGGCCTCGGCGCCGCTGCTGCGGAGCTCTCACACGGGGCCCTCACCCCAGAACGAGCGGCGTGTCTCGACCTGACCGACCGGCTCATCGCCGGGCTCTCGCTGCTCGACGGCGTCACCGTCTACGGCGACCCAGACCACCGCGCCCCGCACCTGGTGTGCGTCGGCATCAGCGGCATCGAACCGCAGGCGGTCCTGCTCGGCCTCGATGCGGCCGGCATCGCCGCTCACTCGGGCAGCGCCTGCGCCACCGAGTCGCTCGAGCCGTCGCCGGTCCTCGAGGCGATGGGCGTGGATGCACACCGCTCGCTGCGGCTGTCGGTCGGCTGGTCGAGCACACAGGACGACGTGGATGCGGTGCTCGCGACGCTGCCGGACGTCATGGGCCGGCTCCGCGCCCTCGCCTGAGCAGCGACGCTGTCAGCTCGTCGGGACCGCCGTGGGCGGCGGCGAGGGTGAGACCGATGTCGTGGACGGCGAGGACGCCGATGGAGCTGTCGTGGTCGGCGAGGGCGCCGCAGAGGCGCTCAACTGCGGGCGCAGCAACTGGCCCACCAACTGGCTCATCGGGTTGGAGGCAGGCAGGTCGAGCGCGTCGAACGCGGCAAGCTCCTGGCGAGCACCGGCAACGTCACCCTGCCAGAGCTTCGTGATCGCCGAGAAGACGATGGCATCCGGATAGGCGGGTTCCGCCTTGCGGGCATCGTCGAGGTCTTCTGTCGCACGAGTGACAAGGCTCGCCACGTTCTCGGTGGGCAGCAGCCCGTCGAGGCGGCGGGCCATGAGGGCCGCCGTCCAACCGCGGTACGCGTGTGCGACTGGATTTCCAGGCGCGGACTGCAAGACCTTGTCGTAGCAGCGCAGCGCGTCGACGCCCTTCGTGGGGAGGTCCTGCTCGGAACGCAGCGCTGCCTCGGTCAATGCGATGCACGCCTGTGCTTGCGTTGCCGCCGTCTGCGGAATGGCACCCGCTCCGCTGGCCGACTCTCCGGGCTTGCGCGTGCCAGACGTCTGCGCGACGAGCACGCCCGCGAGCGCGGCGAATGCCACCACGGCGAGCACGACGGCGACGCGGCGCCCCACGCCACGACGCGGCGCCTCCGCATGACCCGCGACACTGGTGGCCTGTCGCTCGTCATCGAGCGCACGCAGGACAGCGGCGGCCCGCGCGGTGTAGTCGTCGCGCAAGGCCCGGTGGTCGGTGTCGTCGAGGTCGCCGGCGTCGTGCTCGCGGTCGAGGTCATCCAAGCTGGCGAGCAGGAAGTCGCGCTGTTCCTCGAGCTCCGCGCGCTCGTCACGTTCGGTCTGGCTCTCGCCCGGCGAGTCGCTCACGATTGGTCTCCCCGGCGGGCGCGTTCGACGAGCGAGCGATCCTCGTCGTCGAGCTCGGCCACACCCACCCGTCGCCATCGCCAGAAGGCAAGCCCCAGGAGGGCGGCCGCGAGCGAGATGCCGACAACAGGCAAAATCCAGACGACCGAGTCGACACCGGAGCGCTGCGGGTTGAGCAGCAGGCGGTTTCCGTAGGAACGGGCGAAGAAGTCTCGGATCTCGTCGGGTGATTCGCCCGCCTCGAGGCGCCGCTGGATCTCCTTGCGCCCGGCCACCGCGGTTGGCGCGTTCGACGTCGCCATCGACTCGTCCGCGCACTGCGGGCACTTCAAGGTAAGCGCCACGTCATGCACCCGATCGAGGATCGTCTCGTCGTGGCGCGGCCTGCTGCCCACGACGAGGGCCACCGCGACGACAACGACCAGCACCAACCACGACACCGCCAACAGCCGAGACCGGGTGCCGCTCACGAGGTCGCGCCCTGCTTGGCCATCTGCTCGACCCGCGCGATCGCACCGTCGAGCATCGCGACGGTGACCGGCTGGATCGACTTCCACACCACGACCCCAGATGGCGTGACGAGGTACGTCTCGGGCACCTTCGCGACCCCCCACTTGAGCCCCAAGGTGTCGGTGTCAGTCACCACCACCGGCCAGGACGCCCCGCCGTGCTCATCGAGGAAGCGACTGGCGTTGGTCGTCGTGTCCTGGAAGAGGACGTTCACGAGCAGGGCATCTCCCTTGGCGGCGTGGGCGGTTGCCCACCGACGCAGCTCAGGCGCTTCCTGCTGGCACGGCACGCACCAGGAGGCGAAGAAGTTCACCACGATCCACTTGCCCTGATTGGCGGCGAGGTCGAAGTCGGCGCCGTCCAGGGTGCGCCCCGAGAGCGCCGGCGCGGCCTTTCCCAGCAACGGGCTGTCGGCGGTGTCGGTGGTGCGCTTCGACACGGCGAGCAGGGCCACCAAACCGACCACCACGACCGCGACGGCGACGCTCGCCCACCGCGCCACCTTCGGTCGACGCCGCACGGTCGGAGCCACCGCGCCACCCACGGTCAAGCTCCTCCGCCGATGGGCGCAGCGACGGGTTCATCGGCCGGCGGACCCTCGTCTGCCGCCGACGCATCTCCCCCAGCCTGCCTACCCGCCAACCCCTGCTCGGCGCCGTCGTGGTATGCGGGTGCTGACACGGGTTCGGTCGGGCGACGACGCCGCCGACCCGGGAACGCAGACAGGATCGCTCCCACGAAGACGATGCCCCCACCGACCCACAACCACCCCACGAGCGGCTCCACGATGAAGTGCAGCGTCACCGCCCCGGTTGCGGAGTCGGCCGGGTCGAGCAGGGTGAGGTACACGTCGTCACGCCACGTCGTCCGCACCGACGGCGTGCCGACGACCTGCGACGCGTTGGGGAACTGACGCAGCGACGGCGCGTACACCTGCCCGCCGTCGACGCGCACCCGTGCCACCGTCGAGGTTGCCGCCTCGCCGTTGATCGTGTGGCTGTCGAGGTAGGTGATGGTGTGCCCCGCCATGTGCGCCGACTGTCCCGGCGTGAGGCGCGCCTCCATCTGATGCGAGTACGACGAGCTGGCGGTGAACGCAACGGCCATCACGACGATGCCGAGGTGCACCACCATGCCCCCGTTCGTGCGGCCGAGCAGCCCCCGCAGACCTTGGCGGCGGGTCGCGAGCACGAGCTGCCGCGCGGCGGACCCCGCCGCGAACCCGGCGAGACCGAACGCCAGCAGCGGGAACAGGCCCCGGGCACCGACCGCAACCGCCAACACGATCGCCCCAGCCCCCGCCCACGCCGACCAGATCAGGCGGCGCTGCAGCGTGTCGGCCGTCGTCTTCCGCCACGGCAGCACCGGCGCGATCGCCATCAGGAACAGCAACGCGATCGCGATCGGGCCGGTCATGCGGTTGAAGTACGGGCTGCCGACCGAGATGCGATCGCCGCGCAACGCCTCGATGATCAACGGGAAGACCGTGCCGAGCAGCACCACGAACGCGAACGCCGCGAACAAGAGGTTGTTCGCGAGGAACGCGCCCTCGCGCGACAGCGGCGAGTCGATGCGTCCGGGCGCCCGGAGCCGGTCACCGCGCCAGAAGATGAGCCCGATGCTGACCGCGACCACCAGCCCGAAGAAGCTGAGGAGGATCGGCCCGATGGTGCTGTCGCTGAACGCGTGCACCGAGTCGAGCACGCCGGAGCGGGTCAGGAACGTGCCGAGGATGGTGAGGGAGAACGTCGCGCACAGCAGCGACAGGTTCCACACCCGCAGCATGCCGCGGCGCTCCTGGACCATGACCGAGTGCAGGTAGGCGGTGCCGGTCAGCCACGGCAGGAAGGAGGCGTTCTCGACGGGGTCCCACGCCCAGTACCCACCCCAACCGAGCACCTCGTAGCTCCACCACGCACCGAGCACGATGCCGACCGTCAGGAATGCGAACGCGAAGATCGTCCAGCGCCGCGTCTCGACGAGCCAGCCCTCGCCGAGACGGCCGGTGATCAGCGCGGCCACCGCGAACGCGAACGGCACGGTGAACCCGACGTAGCCGAGGTACAGCAGCGGCGGGTGGAAGGCCATCAGGGGGTTGTTCTGGAGCAACGGGTTGGGGCCAGGCCCGTCGAACCCGATCGACGGGCTGAAAGGCCGGAACGGGTTGGCCGCGGTCGCCATCAGCCCGAAGAAGAACAACGCCACCGTGAACATGACGACCATCGCCCACGCGAAGAGGTCGTCGGTCAGGCGTCGACGGAAGCGCACCACCACGGCGCACGTGAAGCCCGCGAGGATGAGCGCCCACAGCAGGATCGAACCTTCGAGCGCTCCCCACAACGCGGCGAAGTTGTAGAGCGCCGGCGTGCGGTGCGACCCGTTCTGCGCCACGTAGCGCACGGTGAAGTCACGGGTGATCAGCGCCCGCTCCATCACCGCAAAGGCGGCGACCGCAGCGAAGAGCAACGTCCCCGCGAAGACCGGCGCCGTGCGCAGCAGGTCCTTGCGGCCGGCGACGAGGCCGTACACGAGCACCGCGACGGCACATGCTGCGGTCGCGACACCCAGATCGACGGCGAGCGTGCCAAGGGTGAGGTTCATCGCTGGCTCACGAGCAGGTCGGGTCGACCCGCTCGGGGTGCTTCTCCGAGTAGGTCTCGGTGTGCTTCACGATGATCTGGTCGGATCGGAAGACGTCGCCGTCCCACTTCCCCACGATCACCACCGGTTCACACGGCTTGAACAGCGCGGGTGGCTCACCACCGCGGTACTCGACCTTGGCCTTCACACCGTTCGCGACGAGCGCGAAGGTCGCCTCCTGGTCGCCCCCGGCGAGGGCACGGCGGACGGGCTCGCCCGACACCGCACCCTGCATGCGAAAGCGGCGCGACCCGAGATCCGCGCGCTGCGCGACGGCCTCGTCCACTCGGTAGAAGTACTCGGTGGCGTTCCCCAATGCCTGCGTGATGACCACCCCGGTGACGGCGGCGAGCACGGCGAGCACCCCGACCGCGAGCCACTTGCGGTTTCCTCGCTTCACCCGGGGCACACCGGCGCTGCCGGCGGTGCGCGGCGTCAGGTCGAACGCCGGCGGCTCCCCGTCGACGTCGAGCTCGTCGAGCTCGACGTCGTCGCGGCCACTGGCATCGCCACTCACATCCACCGCCGCTGATCTGCCGGAATGGAGCGTGCGAGACGGCGGGCACGCCGAACGGTGCGCACCGCGTACCCGACGAGCACAACGCCTGAGACGCCGTAGCCGGCGATGACGTAGGCCCAGAAGTCGCCGGCTTGGTTGGTGACGGCGAGCATCACGACACCTCCGGGGTGAGGGACGTTGCCGCGGTCGGCGCCTTGGCCTCGGCACGGCGCTCCGCGATCGCCTGGTCGAGGCCGATCTCGTCGATGCGCGCCTCGAGGTACTGCAAGCGGAAGCGGTGGATGAGCAACCACCAGAACAACAGCACCGCGCCCACCATGCCGAGCATCAGGCTGAACAGCATCAGCCCACCGATGTGGCTGTTGGTCGCGCTGAGGGTGGCCGTCTGGTGCTGCGTCCGCCACCAGTTCACCGACTCGTGCACGATCGGCACGTCGATGGCAGCGACGATGCCCGCGATGGCGCACCACTTCGCGCGGCTCGGCGACCCGACCAAGACGCGGCGCAACGCCAGGTAGCCGAGGAACAAGATGAACAGCATGAGGGTGGAGGTGAGCCGGGCGTCCCAAACCCAGTACACGCCCCAGATCGGGCGCCCCCAGAGCATCCCGCTCATGAGGCAGAGACCCGTGAACACCACACCGACCTCAGCGGACGCACCCGCGAGCAGGTCCCAGAACTCGGTACGGCGCTTCAACCAGACGATGCTGGAGACGGCGGTGATGGCAAAGCCCAGGTAGGCGGCGATCGCAACCGGCACGTGCAGGTAGAGCAGACGTGCAGCGTTGCCCTGGTCGGCATCGGCGGGCGACAGCACGAGGCCGAACAGCAGCGTCGCGGCGAGCGTCACCAACGCCAGGGCGCCGATGATGCGGCTGCCACGTGACCCCGTGCCGGACGGCGCGAGGTCACTCCCGACGAGGTCAGCTGCCTCGGAGTGGGTCGGTGCGAGATCGGCGGTCACGATTCCTCCAGGAGAGGACCGTAGGCGAGGATGCCTGCGGCGGTGTAAACGAGGGCGAACACGACGAGCAGAGCGAGCCAGCGCCAGCCGTCGGCTGTGGTGGAGGCCGACCCACCGAGCGCCACATCGAACGCAGCGCTGGCCCCGATCAAGACCGGCGCGACGACGGGCAGGAGCAGCAGCGGCAGCAACGTCTCGCGGCCGCGCACCCCCGCGACGAGCGCGCCGTAGAGGGTGCCGGAAGCGGCGATGCCGGCAGTGGCGACGACGAGGGTCGCCACGAGAAGCAGCACGACCTCGAGTCGGGCGTTGTAGAGCAGCACCACACCACCGACCAGCAACACCTCGAGGGCGAGCAACTCGAGGGCGACCATCGCCATCTTGCCGAGGAAGATGCCGCCCGGCTCGAGGTCCGACAGGCGCAGTTGGTCTCGCACGCCGTCCGCGGACTCGACCGCGAACGACCGCTGGATCGACAGCAGCGAGGCGAGCAACACGGTGATCCAGAACAGGCCAGGTGTGGCGCGCCGCAGCACATCACGGTCGGGGTCGAGCGCGAACGCGAAGAGGACGAGGACCAGCACGGCGAAGGGCGCGACCTGGCTGAGCGCGACACGGGACCGCAGCTCGACGCGGAGGTCCTTGGCGGCCACCAGCCAGGCGTCACGCAACACCGGCCACCTCCGCGGCGTTTGTGAGGTGGCCCCCATGGATGGTGACGACTCGGTCCGCCAGCGCCGTGGCACGGTCGAGATCGTGCGACGCCAGCAGCACCGTCACACCCGACGCGACCGCCTCTCGGACAAGCTCATCAACAAGGTCGCGTCCCGCCGTGTCGAGCCCTGCGTGGGGCTCGTCGAGCAGCCAGAGCTCAGGCCTTCGAGCGAGCAGCACTGCCAGCGCGGTCCGTCTGCGCTGCCCGGCCGAAAGCCGGGAGGCAGCCACGTCACGAAGCCTCCCGTCGAGGCCGACGCGCGCCAGCGCCGCGCCCGCGTCGTGCGCGGATGCGCCGCTCGTGCGAGCCCAGAACACCACGTTGTCGGCCACGGTGAGGTCGTCGTAGAGGCCCGTCGCGTGCGCGAGCAGCCCGACCCGACGGCGCACTGCACGCCGGTCGACGCGCAGGTCGTGACCGAGCACGACCGCCTCGCCCGCGGCGACCGGCTGCAAGCCCGCGCAGGTACGCAGCAGGGTGGACTTGCCGGCACCGTTCGGTCCCTGCACCAAGACGACCTCGCTGTGCGCGACGTCGAGGTCGACGCCGGCAAGTGCAGGAAAGCGCCCGAGTACACAGACCGCGCCGCGAAGGTGGACCACGGGCTCCATGAGGCTCTCTGAAGGCTACCGGCGGCCCAGGAGTCCCACCAAGGTGCAACAGGAGCACCCCGCCTGAGCACCGGGCGCGTCACCACACCGTGTGCCAGCTCGAGAGCAGGCGTGCTGCCGTTCGTACCCGGACGCGCCGCGGGGGCCAGGTCGCCCTGGCCCCCGCGGGTCCTACCGGTGATCGATCAGAGATCGATCAGGTGATGTTGATCGTCGCCGTGGCGATCTGCTTGGTGGCGTCGATCGTGAGCGGACCACCCGGGTCGGACAGGGCCAGCTGGAACTTCTGCTGGGTGCCTGCTGCGCCCGTCGGGTGGACTCGCACCGACACGGTGCGGGAACCCGTTGCGTTGGGCGCCCAGATGATCGTGCCGGAACGGGCGTCGAAGTCCGTCCCGCCGACGGCGGTGCCGTCCACGGTCGCGAACTTCACCCCACGGATGTCGTCGGAGCCGGGCGTGCCCATGGCGACCGTGAAGGTCACCCAGGCGGCCGTGCCGGCAGGGACGCTGGCCGTGATGTTGGTGACGGACACCTTCGGCCACGGGTTGTCCGTGGTGATCCCGAAGAAACCGCAGGTGAAGCTGTTGTCCGGACCGAGCGTGGTGTCGGAGATACCGCCCGGCACCGCGTTCACGACGTGGTCGAACACGACGATGCCGATGCGGTCGAGCTGCGCAAGACCGGTGTACGGCACCGTGACGTCAACCGTCTTGGTGTTCTCGCCCGGAAGGAACGTGATCGAGCCCGGCGCCAGGGTGTAGTCGTTCGGCGAGTGCGCCGAGAAGTCGTACCCGTGGTACTGCGCCGTGACCGTGAGCCCGGTGGTGGTGGGCTGGCCGACTGCGTTCGACAGGTAGACCGGGACGGACACCGTGACCGGGGTGAAGATCAGACCGGCACGGTGGACGGTCGCGATCTGGCCGATCAGCTTCGGAGCCGCACTGGTGTCGTGCACCGTACCGGTCGCCGTGTCGGTGCCGAGGGTGGACGCCACCGGGTTTTCCAGGCTCATGGTGAAGGTCTGGTCCGGCCACTGGCCCACCACGTTCGTCGTCGGGACTGCGACCGTCTTGGAGGTCTCACCCGGCGCGAACGTCACCACGCCGCTTGCGGCGGTGTAGCGGACGCCGGCGACGGCGGTGCCGTCAGCGGTGTCGTAGTTGGCACTGATCGTGCGGTTGCTGGGGCTCGTCAACGACACCGTGAAGGTGCAGTTCGTGCCCTCGTTCGCCGTGCAGCCGGCGATGCTCATCTCCGGAGCGGCCACGCTGTAGCCCACCGTCGAAGTGGCGGTGTTGCCCGCCGCGTCGGTGGCCGTGACCTGGAACGAGTGCGGACCCGACACCGAGGTGTCGAGCGCTGCGCCGTTTGCGAGGTCACCCGTGCATGTGGCCACAGCGATGTTGTCGGCGCAGGTGTAGGCCGCGTTCACGACCTGACCCACGGTGTACAGCGACCCGTTCACCGGCGAGGTGATCGAGATCGTCGGGGGCTCGACGTCGACGGCGGTGAAGCTGATGCCGATATCGGCGTCAGTGATCGCCGAGGTGCTGAACGGCCCGGACGGGAAGGTCGGGTCCGTGCCGGTCAGGCCGGCGAAGCCCTTGATGGTGACGGTGCCGGGCGTGGTGACCAGCGCGTCGAACGCCACGTGGATCAAGATGCCGTCGTCGACACCGATGCCACCGGGGTACGAGCGACCGTCCCACGACACAGCGATGCTGGTGCCGTTTGCCTGCGGGTTGGCCGGGGTGAGCGACTTGAGCCCGACGTTGCCCGGGTTCTTGTAGGCGCTACCGGCGGTCTCGCCGTTCATGCCGTTGGTGTCGACCACCACGTTGCCGGTGATGACCGAGTTGCTCGGCGCGGACAGCGTCCAGTTGGCCGGGTCGGGGCCGCCGTTGCTGCCGAAGCCGGAGGTGCCCTTGTAGACCTCGTACTCGACGTGCAGCGTGGAGCCCACCGGGATCGTCCCACCATTCGCGGCAGGAGCGGTCACCCGCACCCACACGTTCGCACCGTCGACGTTGCCACTACCGGAGGCCGTCAAGGCCTTGACCCACTGCGGGCCGGTCACCGTCGCTCCACTGGTGCTGACGTAGTAGCTGACCGTCTGCGAGGCGACGTTGCCTGCCGCGTCCTCGGCGTTGACCGTGAACGTGTGCGGGCCCGGCGTGGACGTGTCGATGTTCGCACCGCTCGCAACCGTGCCGGTGCAGGGCCCCATGGCGATGGCGTCGGAGCAGCTGAACGCGGCGGCGACGGCAGAACCCTGGGTGTAGAGCGCACCGTTGGTCGGGGTGGTGATGGTGATCGTCGGCGGCGTCGTGTCACCCGAGGGGACCACGACGTTGTAGGTGATCGGGTAGGTCGCCGAGTTGCCGGAGTTGTCGGTGGCGGTCACCGAGAACGAGTGGCTGCCCAGCGTGGAGGTGTCGATGTTCGCACCGTTCGCGACCGTACCGACGCAGGAGGCGACACCGGAGCCGGTGCCGTCGCTGCAGGAGTACGCGGCCGGCACCGCGGCGTTGAGGCCGTAGCCACCGCCGTCGGCCGGGGTCGAGAAGGTGACGGTCGGAGCCGTCGTGTCGACGATCGTGCCCGAGGCGAGCGCCGGGTTCGGCGACTTCGGCTGGCACTCGGTCGGCACTGCGCCCACGCTCGTGTTGACGGTCATCGTGTAGCCCTTGGGCGACGCTGCGTCGGAGATGTAGGCGTCGATGGTCGAGCCCACGGCGCCGGTCGCCTTCAGCGTGGTCGTCACGGTCGGCGGGGTCACCGTGGCGCCACCGTTGAGCGGCCCAGGCATGGTGACCTCGATGTTGCCGCCCACGAGCGCGACCGAGGCGGCCCCGCCGTAGTTGGCGCCACCGGCGGCGCTACCGCTGATGTACTGGGCGTTCGCCGAGAGCGGGATGCGCATCTTGACGTTGGTGATGCTGTTCACGGTGACGCCGGACATCGAGGCCGGCACGGTGATGGTGCCGGGGCTGACGACGACGTTGAACGTGGAGCCCGCCTCAACCGTGCTGGGGGCGTCCGTGCTGAACGTGAGCTGCTGGTCGACGTTCTGATCGCCCACGATCGGTGCGTGCGCCACACAGGCGAAGTCGACCGTGGCGTTGGTGATCGCAGCGGACGCCAGCGGCGCACCTACTGCGGTGAGTAAGGCCGTACACAACAGCAGTACGGGCGTGAAGAGAGACGCTATGCGCCGCAACTCGGAACCCCCTCCGTTTGGGACCATGCGCCGCACAGGAACGACACACGGACACGCCGTCCGGCGTGTTAACGAGCCATGGTGCCATGACCTCCCGGAAAGGGCAAGGGTCACACGGCGGTAAAAGTGAGAGATCCTCGCTTCCTGGCACGGGCCGGCGCCGGCCCGCACTGCCCGTGTCGGAGCCATTGCATGCCGGGGTCTCCGCGGGGGCGATGCCCGATGCGCCCAGGAGGCAAGGCATGATGGCGAGATGGCGAGACGGCCCGGATTCGGCGACCTGCTCCTGCGTGCGGTGGGCGTCCTCGGCCGGCTCCTCGTGGCCGCAGGGCTCCTCGTCCTCGCCTTCGTGGCGTATCAGCTCTGGGGCACCGACCTGCACGAACAGGCCGCCCAGGCCACCCTCCGCCAGCAACTGCACGAGGTGCTCGCCGGCGAGTCTCCGACCACCACCCAACCCGGCCCGACCGCACCCGGCCAGACCACGGTGCCTCCGAGCACCGTCGCCGGCACGATCGCCCCCACCGAACAGCTCACGCCCGACATCGGCGGCGTCGTCGGCGAGATCGACATCCCCAAGCTGCACGTGAAGAAGGTCGTCATCCAAGGCGTCGACCTCGAGGAGCTCGACCAGGCACCCGGCCACTACCCCAACACGCCGTTCCCGGGCCAGGCCGGCAACGCAGCCATCGCAGGCCACCGCACCACCTACGGCGCGCCGTTCCACAACGTGGACCGCCTCACCAAGGGCGACGAGATCATCGTCACCACCCGCCAGGGCACCTTCCACTACGTCGTCGAACGCGTCTTCATCGTCGACCCCTACGCGGCCTGGGTGCTCGACCCCGACCCCGACCACCCGAACGCGCTCACCCTCACCGCCTGCCACCCGAAGTACGACCTGACGCAACGCATCATCGTGCGCGCGTCGCTCAAGGGCACGCCCGCACCGAAGCTTCCCGACCAGGACCGAGTCCAACGAGCCCAGGTCACGGCGCAGCACGCGGGCGACAACGGCCTCGCAGACGGCAGCACCGGCGCCCGCAAGCCCGGCGCCTGGACCGACACCACGCTGTGGGGACTGCTGTGCGCCGCGATCGCCCTTGCCGCATGGCTGCTGGCTCGACGGTACGGCCGCCGCTTGGTCATCTACCCGGCCGCCACACTGATCTTCTGCGTCGCGCTGTACTTCTTCTTCGAGAACCTGACGTTGGTGCTCCCCGCTGGGGTCTAGGCCCCCTACCTTCCTCGAGAGACCTGGGCTGTCAGGCTCGGCTCGGGGGGTGTGGGTAGCTCGACAGGACGAGCAGGGAGTAGCGCCGCCAACCGCCCTCACCCAGACGCGGCAGGGGGAGGGCTCCCCGGAAGGCGCCCTCCCCCCTGACTACATCGGGTACTGCTCGGTGGTGCTCAGCTCACCGTGATGGTGGCGACGCCGAGCGTCTTGCCCGGGTCGATGTCGACAGGGCCACCCGGGGTCGAGAGCGTGAGCAGGAACCGCTTGACGGTGCCTGGCGCTCCGGTCGGGTGCACCTTCACCGAGATGGTGCGGCCCCCGTAGGCGTTCGGCGCCCACAGGATGGAGCCCGTCCGAGCGTCGTAGTCGGTGCCCGCGAGCGCCGTGAGGTCGGTCGTTGCGAACTTCACGCCGCGCAGGTCGTCCGACTGCAGCCCCGTCATCGAGACGTTGAAGGTCACCCACGCGGTGCCTCCCGACGGAACGGTGAGCGCAGGTGAGTCCACCCCGACGACCTCGTGCGGGTTATCGTTCACGATGGTGAAGAAGCCGAGCGTGAAGCTGTCGTCAGGACCGAGCGTCGTGTTGGCGATACCGCCCGGTCGGCCGTTCACGATGTGGTCGACCACGACGAAGGCGCTGCGGTTCTGCTGGGCGAGGTTGCTCGTCGGCACCGGCACCTGCACGTACTTGGTGGTCTCACCAGGGGCGAACGTGATCGAACCGGTCACCGCGGTGTAGTCGGCCGGGGCGTGGGCGTCCCAGTCGTACATGTGGTACTGCGCCGTCACGGTGAGACCGGAAGCCTGCGCCTGGCCGACCGCGTTCTGCAGCACGATCGGCACCGAGGCGACCGCGCTCGACGAGCTGCTGCGGTGCACGTCGGCGGCGATGTGGCCGATCACGTACGGGGCGGAGCTGACGTCGTGCACCGTGCCGACCGCGCTCGGCACACCGATGGTGACGTGCTGGGCGTTGCTGATCGTCAGCGTGAAGTACTGGTCGGGCTGCTGCGGGCTGTCAGCCACCGTGGCGACCGTGACCTGCTTGGTGGTCTCACCCGGGGCGAACGTCACCGTGCCGGTCGAGGCGGTGTACCGCCCCGGCGCGGTCGCCGTCCCGTCCGACGTTGCGTAGTCGACGGAGAGCGGGATGGTCGATGCGTTCGAGAGCGTCACCGTGAACCGGCAAGCCTGGCCCTCGTTCGCGGTGCAGGCGTTGACCTCCGCGGTCGGCGCCGTCACGTTGTAGGTCACCCAGCGCTCGGCCACGTTGCCGGCACCGTCGGTTGCGGTGACCCGGTACTGGTGGGGGCCGGAGGTGAGGGTGTCGACGTTCGTGCCGCTGCCCTGGCACGTGATCACCGCGACGTTGTCGGCGCACGTGTAGTCGGCGGGAACGACCTGACCCCGGGTGTAGAGCGCACCCTCGGAGGGGGTCGTGACGCTGATCGTCGGCGGGGTGGTGTCTCGAGCCGTGAACGAGATGCCCACGGAGGCGTCGGGGAAGCCACCGGTGGTGATGTTGCCGCAGGAGGCCCCGAAGGCGCCGCAGTCGTAGCCGGTGAGGCCGTCGAAGCCACGGATCGACACGGTGCCCGGCGTCGTGACACGGGCGTGGAACGTGGCGTGGATCAGGACGCCGTCGCCGTTCTGGATCGGCACCGCTGCCGGCGTCGAGTTGTCGTCCCACTGGATGGTGCCGGTCTGGCCGTCACCCGCGACGACGGGTGCGACCTTGTTGCCGGTGCTGCCGCCGCCCGCGTGCGCGGAGCCACGAGTCTCGCCGTTGAGACCGTTCTCGTCAGCGGTGAGCGTCCCCGGAAGGATGGTTGCGTTAGAGGGGGCCTTGAGCACCCAGTTGAGCGGGTCGGGGCCCCAGTTGGAGGTGTTCCCGACTCCGAGCGTCTGGTGGAAGATCGAGTACTCGACGATGAGCTCGTCGCCCATGGCGAGCTGCCCACCGTTCGCGACCGGCGCGGTCACCTTCACCCAGACGTCTGTGTCGTTGTACTTCGTGAAGTTGATCGCCCCGCCACCGAACGTGCCGACCTTGGTCGGGCCGGTCACCGTGGTCGGGGTGGCGAGCACGGTGTAGCTGTGCACGACCGTGGTCGGGTTGCCGGCCGTGTCGGTACCGGTCACCGAGAAGCTTCGTCGGCCGGGGGTTGCGGTGTCGATGGAAGCACCCGATGCGATCGTGCCGGTACACGACGCGAGCGCCGTCTCATCCGCACAGGAGTAGTCGGCCGTCACGGCCTGGCCGGGGGTGTACACCGCTCCGTCGGCGGGGGTCGTGAGCGTGACCGTCGGCGGCGTGACGTCGCCCACCGGAAGCACGACGTCGTAGGTGACGGTACGGCTTGCCGAGTTGCCGGCCACGTCAGTGGTGTTCACCGTGAAGGTGTGCGAGCCCACGCTCGAGGTGTCGAGCGCGGCGCCGTTCGCCAGGGTGCCGTCACAGGTCGCGACGCCGGAGCCGTAGGCCCCGTCATCGCAGCGGAAGTTGGCCTTGACGACCGAGCCGAGCGAGTAGCCCGCACCGTCGGCCGGGTTGGTCATGATCACCTGCGGCGCGGTCGTGTCGACGATCGTGGTGGTCGACAGGGCCGGGTTCGGGGAAGGCGGCGCACAGTCGATGGGCAGGTCGGACGTGCCGATGACCGGCAGGTTCGCGTTGGCGACGAGCTGGTAGCCGGTCGAACCGGTCTGCACCGCGGGGCTGATCTGGGCCCCGACGGCTCCCGATGCGATCAGGTTCGCGGTCACCACCGGCGGCGTCACCGTGGTGCCACCGACGAGCGGACCGGGGATGGAGACCGTCAGCACACCGGCGTTGTTCGCGATCGACGGCGTGCTGTTGAGGTTGCTCCCGCCCGAGAGGGAGGCGCTCACGTACGTGGCACCGGCCGGGACGGGGATGCGGATCTTCACGTCGTGGATGAAGTTCACCGTGACGGTGTTGCTGCCCGCCGTGACCGTGGAGGGGATCTCGAGCGGCTGCGGTGTGACCACGACCGAGAAGGTGGCCCCACCCTCGACCGTGTCTGGAGCATCGGTCGAGAAGCTCAGGGCCTGCGCCACAGACTGATCGCCGACGACCGGGGCATGCGCCACACAGTTGAAGTTGATGGTGGTGGCGGTGGTCGATGCCATCGCGGCACCACCGAGCGCACCAACCATCGCGGTGCACGCCAACAGGGCGGTCGAAAACACGGACAACAAGCGACGCATCGGCGCTCCTCGGGTCGCGCCACCTCTCTCAGTGGCGACCGGGCCAGGGTGCCATGGAGAACGTGGGTGGACAAGACAAACGCGAAGGTTTTTCAAGTTTCCGCACGTAGCGAGCGGACGAGATTGCGGTACGGCACGTAAGGAAATGCTGCGCACCCCGAACCTGCCCCGGTCTGGGCCAAGCGGCACACAGCCCTGCGACCTATGGCGGGGTCAGCGAAGGCAGGCAGCGAGCCCGAGGCGCACAGGCGCTGACGCCCCTTACGTCAGACGACACCGGCTCGTCCGAGCGTCAGCACGCGGCGCGCACGGGCGCTCCGCAGCCTCTTAGCGCCCCTGGAACCGCGCGGGGCGGCGCTCCCGGAAGGCGGCGAGCCCCTCCTGCAGATCGCTGCTGTGCCACGCCACCGCGCGGGCTTCCCGCACCTCGTTGGGCACGGGACCGGCCTGCTCGGAGGTGCGCAGCATCGCCTTGTGCGCCGCGATCGTCAGCGGGGCGAGATCGGCGACGGCGCAGGCCCACGCGACACCGGCTGCCGCCACGGTCGCCTCCTCGTCGTCGTGCAACCGATGCACGAACCCGGACCCGTGCAGCTGTGCCCCCGTGAACACCTCGGCGCCGACCAACATCGCCCGCGCCGTCGAACCGCCGGCCTGCTGGGCCAAGTGGTGAGCCGTCCAGAGATCGATCGTGAGCCCGAGGCGCGCGGCCGGGATGCCGAAGGTCGAGCCAGCGGTCGCGACCCGCAGATCGCAGGCCATCGCGAGCTGGGTCCCTGCACCGAGCGCAGCACCTTCGATCGCCGCGATCACCGGGAAGGACGCCGCGTGCAGCGCTTCCAACAACAACAGGAGGTGCGCGACGAACTCTTCGTCCTCGACCCCTGCCAGGTCGGCCCCCGCGCAGAAGTGGCCGGAAGCCCCGGTGAGGACGAGCGCGCGGCACTCGTCCATCAATGCGTTCGAGACCGCCTCGCGCAGCAAGCCCAACGTCTCGTGATCCAGCGCGTTGCGCCGTTCGGGACGGTCGAGCGTGACCACGACGACGTCGGGTCGATCCGGCACCGCTGCCACGTGTACGGCCATGGGGGGACCTTAGAGCGTCACCGCGATCGACCTCACCGCTGTTGCCGATGCGCCGCGGGGACGCCGTCCACACCGACCGGTCGTGGCAGTACGCTGCGCGGCCATGTCAACGCCCCACGTGCTCGCCATCGACCTCGGAACCGGCGGACCAAAGGTCGCCTTGGTGACCATGGACGGTGAGATCGTCGGCCACGCCTTCGAACCCACCGAGCTGTTGTTGCACGAAGGGGGCGGCGCCGAACAGGACCCCGACGACTGGTGGCGTGCGATCTCCACGGCCGCGCGACGGGTCATGTCCGACAACCCTGTCGCCCCTGCTGACGTGGCCGCGGTGTCAGTCACGGCGCAGTGGTCGGGCACCGTTCCTGTCGGCGACGACGGACGCCACCTCATGCCCGCCATCACCTGGCTCGACTCACGTGGCGCCCGCTACGTGGACGAGGTCACCGGCGGCATGCTCAAGGTGCAGGGCTACGACGTGCGCCGCCTGCGCGTCTTCCTCCAGCGCACCGGCGGCGTCCCCAGCCACTCGGGCAAGGACCCGATCGCACACATCCTGTGGCTGCGCCACGAACGTCCCGAGATCTACCGGGCGACGAAGACCTTCCTGGAGCCCGCCGATTACCTGAACCTCCGCCTCACCGGGCGCACGGCGTCGAGCTACGACTGCATCACCGCCCACTGGCTGACCGACAACCGCGACATCCACAACATCCGCTACGACGACGAGCTCCTCGCGGCTGCCGGCCTGGACCGCGACCGCCTCCCGGAGCTGGTCCCGTCGTGCAGCGTCATCGGCACGCTCACGCCGACCGCCGCGCAGGAGCTGGGCCTGACGACCGACACCAAGGTGGTCACCGCGACCGGCGACGTGCACTCGGCCGTCGTGGGCTCGGGCGCGCTCGCCGACTACGCCGGGCACCTCTACATCGGCACCTCGTCGTGGTTGAGCTGCCACGTGCCGTGGAAGCGCACCGACCTGTTCAACAACCAGGCGGCGCTGCCGTCCGCACTCCCCGGCCGCTACTTCATCGCCAACGAGCACGAGACCGCCGGCGAATGCCTCGACTACATCCGCGACCACGTCTTCTACGGCGACGACGCCCTCGGCACCCCCGCCCCCGCCGACGCATACGAGCGCCTCAACGAGCTCGCTGCCAGCGCGCAGCCGGGCAGCCGCAAGGTGATCTTCACGCCGTGGCTGAACGGCGAGCGCACCCCGATCGACGACCACACCATCCGCGCCGGCTGGCACAACGTGTCGCTCGCCGCCACTCGAGCGGACCTGGTGCGCTCGGTGTTCGAGGGCGTGGCCTACAACAGCCGCTGGCTCCTCGACGTCGTCGAGAAGTTCGCGAAGAAGCCGATGGACGGCCTCAACTTCATCGGCGGCGGCGCCCGAAGCGACCTGTGGTGCCAGATCCACGCCGACGTGCTGAACCGTGAGATCCGGCGGGTCGCAAACCCCCAGCAGGCCAACGTGCGCGGCGCCGCCTTCCTCGCCTCGGTGGCGCTCGGCCACGCCACCGCGGAGGACCTGGCCTCCAAGGTGAAGATCGAGCGCACCTTCCTGCCAGACCCGGCGAACCATGCGCTGTACGAGGACCTGTACGGCCAGTTCAAGGCGCTCTACAAGGCCAACAAGGGCATCCACGCCAAGCTCAACGCCCACTGAGCATCGACGGGGACGCCCGCATCTGACCCGACCGTTCTGACCCGACCGTCGGCCATCCGCGAGGCTGTGGCGGTGAGCGACGCGCAGCACGCCGACGGCGGCAACTCCGGCCCCGGCCTCGGCATCCAACCAGACGACCCGGTGCTCGCCAAGCGTGCGCGCATCGCGCACCTGGCCAAGCTCGGCAAGCGCATCGGCTACAGCCTGTTCGCCTTCGCGATGGTGGCGTTCTTCGTCGGGTTGTTCGGCCAGGTCTTCTCCACCGCGCTGGTGAACGCCATCGTGGCGGCGATGGTGGTGGGGTCGATCCTGCTCGTCCCGGCAATCGTGTTCGCGTACGGCGTGCGCGCGGCGGAGCGTGCCGACCGTGAGGCAGCCGGCGAGATCCCGGCGCGCCGCGCCCACTGACGCCCGCGACGCGCACCGACCCCTGCGGCACACAGCCCGGAGCACGTCGCCGCCCACCAGCGCAGGCGTGGCGCGCAACCCGCGGGCCGCTCCGCCCCGAGGGACGCACCCGTCGACGCCATGCGCCAAGCTGGATAGGTGCCCACACCACGCCCTCCGGTCGCCCTCGTCACGGGCGCGGCCCGCGGCATCGGAGCCGCCACGGTGCGGGCGTTGCGCGCCGAGGGCTGGTCGGTGGCCGCGCTCGACCTCTGCCGCGACGACCCGGCTGTGCCCTACCCACTGGGCACCCGCGCCGAACTGGAGGCCTTGGCGGGCGAGGCGGGTCCACCGTGCCTCGCACTCGAGGCCGACGTGCGCGACCAGGCCACGCTCGACGCTGCCGTCGCCACCGCCGTCGAGCGCCTCGGTGCGATGGACGCGGTGGTGGCCGCCGCGGGCGTGTTGCTCGGTGGGCCGCCCGCGTGGGAGACCGACGACGCAACCTGGGCGACGCAGATCGACGTGAACCTCACCGGCGTGTGGCACACCGCACGAGCGACCGTCCCGGCGCTGCTCGCCCGGCCCGATGGCGGCGCCGAACATGGCTGCTTCGTCGCGGTGTCCTCCGCGGCAGGCGTGAGCGGCCTGCCACAACTCGCCGCGTACGCGGCCTCGAAGCACGGCGTCGTCGGCCTCGTGACGTCGCTCGCACTCGAGCTGGGACCGCACGGCGTCACCGCGAACGTCGTGTGCCCAGGGTCGACCCGCACGCCGATCCTCGACGCGAGCGCTGCGGTGTACGGGCTCGCGTCCCCGGAGGAGTTCGCCGAGCACCACCTGATCGAGCGGCTCCTCGACCCCAGCGAGGTCGCCGCCACGATCGCGTTCCTGTGCGGACCCGGTGGCCGTGGCATCACCGGCAGCGTCTGGAACGTCGACGCCGGCATGCACCTGCGGTGAGCGCCGCCTGGCCCGGGCGCCTCATCCCGGACTCCTCGACCGTGGTGCTCGACCGCGGCAAGGCCGTCATCGGCGGTTCGCCGCTCCGGGTGCTGCGACTCTCCGAGCTCGGTGCCGCTCGCGCGCTGGCCTGGTGGGAGCACCCCGACGATCCTGAAGCCCTTCCGCCGGCCGTCCTCACCGACCGACTCGTCGACGGCGGGCTCGCGCACCCACGGCCGTTCGCAGGGCCGTTCACCTCCGCAGACGTGACGGTCGTGATCCCCGTGCACCGGGCCAGCGCCTCCCTCGCCCGCACACTGGCTGCCCTGCACAGCACCAGCCCGGATGTCACAAGGGTGATCGTGGTCGACGACGGTTCCCCAGACGTCGACACGCTGCGACGCGTGACAGCACCGTGGCCACACGTCGAGGTCCACCGCCTGCCGACGAACCGGGGTCCGGCCGCTGCGCGCAACGTCGGGCTCGCTCTCGTCGCCACCCCGCTCGTCGCCTTCCTCGACGCGGGGTGCGAACCCACCGCGGGCTGGCTCACCCCGCTGCTAGCCCACTTCGCCGACCCGCGCGCCAGCGTCGTCGCTCCCCGCATCGTCGCCGGAGGCGCCTCCGTGCACGGCAGCCGTGCACTCGACCGCTACCAGCGGGCACGCTCCTCGCTCGATCTCGGACCCGAGCCGGCACGTGTCCGGGCGCGCACACGGGTGTCGTACGTGCCTGCCGCGGCGCTCCTCGCCCGGACGGAGGCGCTGCGTGCCGCTGGCGGGTTCGACGAGGCGCTCCGCGTCGGGGAGGACGTCGATCTCGTCTGGAGGCTCGACGAGCACGGCAATCGGGTGCGCTACGAACCCGATGCCGAGGTGGGACACGAGCATCGCCGCTCGCTCGGCGCGTGGGCACGACGCCGCCGTGACTACGGCACCGCGGCGGCACCGCTCGCGCGCCGGCATCCCGGCTCCCTCGCGCCCCTGGGGGTGTCCGCGTGGAGCGTCGCCGTCTGGGGGCTCGTCGCCACGGGGCGCCCCCGTCGCGGCTTGCTCGTCGCGGCCGCCACGACCGCACTGCTCGGGCGCAAGCTCGACGCGCTCCCCCACCCGGGGCGTCAGGCCCTACGCTACGGCGGCCTCGGCCACCTCTACGCCGGACGCTCGATCGCCGCCGCGCTCACCGGGCCGTGGTGGCCGCTGCTCGCGGTGCTGGCCGTCGCGTCCCGGCGGGTGCGCCGGGTGGCGGTCGCCGCCGCGGTCGTTCCCGCACTCGTGGAGTGGGCGGAGGTGCGTCCCGAGCTCGACCCCGCTCGCTGGGTGGTGCTGCACACCCTCGACGACGTTGCCTACGGCACCGGCGTCTGGCTCGGATGCCTGAGGGAGCGAACCCTCGCGCCGCTGATTCCCGACGTGCAGCGCTGGCCGCCCAAGGCGGGCTGAACGGGCGGCAGCTCACCCACTCAGCAGAGAGCCCCGGCCGCTACGAGACGCGCCGTCGGCCCGCCGCCTTCCCGGCGTGGGCCTCAGCGTCGTGTCGCATCACGAACCCTCAGGCCACGTTGCCGGCTCACGGAAGTCCTCGGGTGGGGACGACAGCACGCGCTTCTCCGCCACATACCGATCCAACGCCGCGTCCTCCGCGTCCTTGCAGATGTGCTCGACGGTCTCGGCGGTGCAGAAGGTCATGGCAACCGGGACGTGGCTGCGGAACGTCCGCCCGTCCTCGAGGCGGTAGGTGATGACGATGCCCCGTGCCGAACCGGTCGCACGACCGCCGTCGACGGTGAAGATGAGGCCGAGCAGGTACGCCTGCTTGCAACAGGGCTCGATGAGCGCGCCCGGCAGGTCGACCGGGTGCTCCCAACCCGGGTAGCCGGCATCCTCCAAGCGAGTGACGCCGCCGTATTGGCCAAACCCGCCAACCTTGGGGCCTTGTCTCCCCGCACCCGGGCGCGTGATGAACTGCGCCTTGCGCAGGGTCAGCCCCCACGCCCCCCCGACTGCACCGTCAAGATGCGGATCGGCTGCGCGGAACGATTGACGATCTGGGGCATGCCCGCAAGGATCATCGGCCACTTCGTCGTCACATTCGGCTGGCCGACGGCTCCACCCGAGTCGGACCCGAGCGGCCCGTCGTCGGCCGTGAGCACCGCTCCGGGCTGTGCACGCATCCCGTCCGTGCTCGGAGCACTTCCGGCCGGGGAGCGATTGCCGGTGCAACCCGCGAGCAGGAGTGCAGCAACGGCAACGGCCACCCGACGGGGCGACGTGCGCGCCGCGACCGAAGGCACCTCCACGACCTGGTGCAAGGTCGGAACACGTCCGCTGCCCACAGACTCGGGGCCGTCCACGCTCTCCCAGCTACCCAGCGCCTCGGACCAGCGGAGCTGCACCCCGCTCATCGCCATCGCGCCGGTGGACAGGTCGGTGGTCAAGACGAAGGCGTCGACACCACCGCCTGGCGCGACGTACGCCCGCTCCGACGGATCGAGCCGACCGCGCACCTCGAAGGCGTCGGAGGTCCCCGTCGTCACGGTGAACGCGAAGGGATGAGAGGGCCCCATCTGGCGGGGGTTGAAGTACACGTCGATGCGCATGGGGCCGGACGGCAGCACGGTTCCGTCGTGGACGCGCCGGACCGTGCCCGCAAGCGCGACCGGAGCGGTCGGGTCACTCAAGCGCCCGACCCCGAACGGGTCGGACGCGAGCAGTCGAGGCACCGGGGTCGACGGCACGGGCCGCGCCTCCGCCGCCAGGGGTACGAGGCTCGCTGCGAGCAGGCCGACAGAGACACGGAGAAGCATCCGCACGCTTGCATCCTTCCGTGACGTGACGTGACGTGACGTGACGTGACGTGACGTGACGTGACGTGACGTAACGTGACGTAACGTGACGTTAGTTGCGGCACAGCAATCAGTCAAGCGCGCAGGCGTCGCGCAGGGCGAGCTGAACAGGCAGCAGGCCACCCGATCGGCAGACGGCTCCCGGCGCTACGAGACGCGCCGTCGGCCCGCCGCCATCCGTCGCTGCATACGGCGGTCGAGCACGACCAGGCCCGCGCCGACTGCGAGACACGCCACACCCAGCGGCACGCGCGCCGGCCACGACGACCCGGTGCGGGGCAGCGCGGTCGCGGTGACCGACACCGGGGTGACCGGGGTCGGTCCCGTGGGCGTCACCACGGTCGTCGCAGGCATCGCAGGGGCGGTCGTCGTGGTCGTCGTCGACCCGGGCAGCGGATCACCGACGCGGACGAGCACGGTCGTGCACGCCGACCCTTCGTCGTCGTCGACGACGCACACCCGCACGTTCGCGTCACCGGCGCGGCTGAAGCGATGGGTGGCGCGGTAGGTGCCCGAGCCGGGGGCCAGCACCGTCGGCGCGACCTGTGAGCGGGTGCCGTCGCCCCAGTCGATGGTGACCACGTGGGTGTCGTCGCGGCCCGCGTCCGACCAGGTGCCGTCCACGGTCCAGACCTCGCCGAACGCGCTGCTGGGAAGGCCGCCGGCCGTCAACGTCGGGTCGACGTTCGCCACGACGACCACAGACCGTCCGGTCGTGCAGACACCCCGGTCGTCACAGACCCGTGTCTGCACGGCAAAGGACCCGTTGTCGCCGTAGCGGTGACCAGCCGACGCCACGCCGAGCGAGCCACCGTCGGCAACGGCCATCGGGCCTGCCAGGCCGTCACCCCAGTCGATCGTCGCGGTGTGGGCGTCGGACGGGTTCTCGTCCTCGAAGGCGACCTGCCGGGCCACCAGGTCGCCTTCGTCGACCGCGGTGTCGGGCTCCCCCTCCGACAGCAGCATGCCGTTCAGCGCCTTCACCGTCGCCTGCAGGGTGTCGCAGCCCACGCCCCCGTCGTCGTCGGTGACGCACACCTCGACCGTGAACACCCCGTCGGTCGCATACGTGTGCGCTGCTCCCACCACGCCTGCGCCGAGCTCCTCCGAGACGGTCGCCGGCTCGACGGGGCTGCCGTCACCCCAGTCGACCGTTGCGGTGTGCGTGTCGGCGACTCCCACGTCGCTGAACACGGCGTCGTCGAGGACGAGGCCGGGACCGGCGGGTCGATCCCGCCCGGCATCGACGACCGGCGCCACGTTGTGCACCTCGACCGTGCGCTGCTGGCAGCCGGAGTCGCCCCCGTCGTCGGTGATGCAGAGCTCCGACGGATACGACCCGTCGTCCAGGTAGCGGTGCGACGCCGAGACCTGGCCGAACCCGTTCACGGTCGAGATGACGTCGACGCGGTCGGGCGGCGAACCGTCAGCCCAGTCGAACAGGCCGGTGTGGGTGTCGGCCACGCCTGGGTCGATAAAGCTCCCGTAGAAGGGCGTGACGGTTCCCTCTGGGGCCGAGACCAACGTCTGGGCGAAGTTGCGGTAGCGGACGTCGGACTGGCTGTAGTTGTAGAAGCCGAACCGTGCGTCGGCCGGGAAGTCGCCGGTCACGTCCAGTTCCAGCACGTCGTCGACCCACAACTGGAACCGATCGCCCGTGTAGCGGAAGCGCAGCCGGTAGACGGTGTTCTCGGCCCACCCGACGCTGCCCAGCGTCGCGCCGCGTTGCAGCTCGACCCAGGTGCCCGGGCCACCCGACGGCCCCTGGTGGCTCCAAGGGTCGCTACCGGTGCCGTGCACCTCGGACAGCGCGAGACCCGCGGGGGCAGCACCCTGGGTGCCCTGCTTCCAGTCGATGAGCAGGAAGTGGGCGTCGGGGTTGGTGTACATGTCGGGTGCGCCGCCGAGGACGAAGCCGATGAAGTCGTCGTCGCTGAACGTCTCCACCGACAGCTCCACCGTCGCTTCGGTGCCGGCGAAGCTCACCGGTGACAGGAAGACGCTCGGGTCCGAGTTCCTGGTCTGCAGCACCGAGTCACGGGTGGCGGACACCTCCCACTGGGCGGGGCCCTGCCCACGGTTCACGGGGTCCTGCACCGCCTCCCACGACGAGAGGTCGACGAAGTTGACCTTGGGTCCCTGGTTGGCGACGGTCACCTGCTGGAGGGCACAGCCCCACGGGCTGGTCGCGTACCGGCCGCAGAGCTTCACGGTGTACACACCGTCGTTCACGTAGGTGTGGTGGAGCTCGTTGGCGGCGAACTGGTAGCGGGTGACGGCGTCGGTGCTCGTCGTGCCGTCACCCCAGTCGATCTGCCTGCTGACGGTCCCCGCGCCCGAGGCATCGATGGTGCCTGACACCTGCATCGGGGCTCCTTCGAGGCCGTCGGCGCCTGGCGGAGGGGGCTCGGCGCTCCCGACGGGGTCGTGGTGGGCGTCCACGGTGATCACGGGTGTGGGCGTGCCGTCGGACGTCGTCGCGTCGCAGTCGTCGTCGATCCCGTTGGCTACGTCCACCATGCCGGGATTGATGGTGGCCACGCCGTCGTCGCAGTCGGCCGGCACGCTCCACCCGTCGCCGTCCGCGTCGGCGCCGGCCACCCGCACCCACCAGGTGCTCGCCAGCGCGGCTCCCGACGGATCGGAGGTCAGTGCCTGCACGATGTGGCTTCCGAAGTCCCCCGGGCCGGTGGCCAGGGTCGTCGACCCGCCGGAGCCGACCTCACCTCCGTCGATCCACCATGCCGTGGTGACGGGGTCACCGTCGGGGTCGGCGACGACCAGCGAGAACGTCTGGTCGTCGCCGCCGACCAGGGCGACGGGCGAGACGGGCGGGGTGGCCGACGACACGACCGGCGACCGGTTCGGGTCAGTCACCGCCACCGGTGCGCTGGCGACATCTGCGAGCCCGTGCTCTCCGGTGACCTTCACCGCGACCAGAGGCGGCGTGTCGGCTTGCAGGAGCAGCGCCGCGGTCGGCGACGAGGCGTCGTCGAACGCGCCGTCGCCGTCGAGGTCCCACGCGAAGCCGAGGCCGGCTCCGGTGCCGGACGACGCGGAGGCATCCACCGTGATCGACGTCCCGACCGCTCCCACGTAGGGGCCGCCTGCGTGCGCGGTGACGAACTCCGGGCCCTCGAGCGGGTCTGCGTTCAAGGCCGCGATCACCCCGTCGAGCTGATCGGCCCAGGCGCGCAGGTCCGCGGCCAACGAGGTGGTCTGGGTGCGGAGACCGTCGAGCGAGGCGATCAGGTCCGCACTCGAGTAGTTCTGCAACTGCAGGCCTTCGAGTTCACGTATGCCGGCGTCGACGTCGGCGAGAGAGACCCCCATGTTGGAGGCCTCCCGTCGCAGATCGCTCCCGGCGCCGGCTGCGCGTGCCGTGGCCAGCTCCGTTGCCATCGAGGATGCGGCGTTGTCGACGGACGCACCCCGAGCGGCGACTTCGCTACGCGCAGCGACGAGCACGTCGACCTGAGCCTGGAGCACGTCGGCGAGTGCCCGCGCCGACCGCTGCGCCGAGCGCGCGTGCTGCCGTGCCCAGAGACCGTCGCGGTTCGCGGCTGCCCCCTGGTACTTCTCGATCGCCGCGAGCAGCATGGCCACCTGGGTGTCCTCCACGCCTGCAGCGGCACCCAGCTCGACGAAGGCACGGCTCAACGGCGAGGGGTCGATCGGCCGCGGGCTGGTCACCGGTCCGGGCGCGACGGGCTGTTCGTAGCCGTAGTCGGGCGGATCTGCCGCGATCCCCTTCCAGTGTCGGGTCGTGGACACCGCGAGGTTCTTCGCGACCTCCTTGGGATCGGGGCCGCCCGCGGTGACCGACAGGTTGATCAGGAAGAGCAGACCGTCGATGAAGTTCGTGGCAGCGCCCGCGATCTCCATGGCCTGCGAGACCGCGACCGCCGTGACGTAACGCAGCGTGACGCCGGTCCACAGGTCGGCCCGGGACTGTGCCTGGCCCTTGAGCGCCAGCAAGGCAGGGAGCTCCGGCGCGACGACCTCCCCGGTGACCCGGAAGGCGTTGGGAATGACCGTGTCGACGGTCGGGTCGTACTGGGTGTCCTGGCATTCGTCGATGACGATCGAGTAGGTGCCCGGCCCCAGGGCTCCGTACGGGGCGGTGTAGCCGATCACCTCGTCGACGAACGCGCCACCCTGCGCAAGGATCACGTTCGGCGCGCCCGACACGTCCGACAACGTCTGTGCGCCGGTCGGTGGACTGTCCACGACGTAGACGTCGGCGACGGAGTAGAGCCAGTCGTCCACCCCCGGCTGCGGGGCACCCAGGTCAGGGCAGGGCCGCACGTAGTCGAGGATGCCGACCGCGGCGATCACCGCCTGGTTGGCGCCGTACACCGGACGTGACATGCCGATGTCGGCGGCCGCCGCGTCGTGCGTGCGCCCCACCCCGGTCACCAGGAACGACCCCGCCAGCATCAGCAGCGCGGCTCCGCCCCGGACCACCTTCCCCGCCTTTGACAGATTCATGGCACCAAGTAGACATGTCCGCGCGCGAACAACGCGCGAACGAGCTGTACCCCCGCCTCACGCCCGGGACGCGAGCCGGCCACGGAACGGGTCGAGCGGGTACCTCACCGGACCCCGATCGCCGAACTCCTCGGTGCTCGACGGCCCGGCAAGCACGGGACGCGCCGCCCCGGCTACGCGAGAGGCACCGTGTCAGCGGCCCGTTGGGAACCTGGCCGCCACCGCGCCGAGCAGATCCGCGGCGAACCGGTCCAGCAGCGCACGACCGTCCTCGGGGTTGGCCCCGTTCGGGTCTCCCAGCACACCGTTGGGACTGACCGACCCCACCCCGCCGACACGCAACTCGTCCCACAACTCGGCGAGCGGCCGCGTGGCACCGGCCTCGAGCCGATCAAGGCGAACGGCATCTGGCGCGCAGGCGAGGAGCAGCGACGTCTCGACGAACCCGGCGTGGGCGTCGCCACGCGCAAAGCCGGCCGGCAGCGACCACGACCAACCCAGCACGCAGCGACCCTCGCCACCGAGCCGGTCCAGTGCCAGCCGCAGGGCGTCGCCGTTCCCGCCGTGACCGTTCACGAGCACTACGCCCGCGTACGCGTCAGCCGAACGACACAGCTCGACCAACACCTGTGCGAGCACCTCGGTCCCGATCGACAACGTGCCAGGGAACCCGGCGTGCTCGCCGCTCGCACCGAACGGGAACGTGGGCGCGAGCACCGTGTCCTGCCGCGCCGCGCACAACCGCCCGGCAAGCTCGGTCGCGATGCGCGCATCGGTGTCGAGGGGCAGATGCGGGCCGTGCTGCTCGGTCGAGCCGAGCGGCACGACGAGGACCCGATCGGCGACACCTTCGGGCCCCGCCGCCGCCAACTCGGTCCACGTGGACCACGGACCGAGGCTCACCCCGGCAGCTCACCCCACGCGCGCAACTGGGCCACGATCTCGTCCGCGGCGGCCTCCGGGTCGGCCTCGACGACCCGCGGCGGATCGTGGGTGACACCGACCGCCAGCAACGACACGATCCGCGCCCGCGCGGCGTCGCCGGACGGGGCGTCCAACCGACGTGCCCGCGGGCGCATCGCACGAGTCGGCCCCTCGACCACCGCACCGTGGGGGACACCGCCAGCCGACACCCCCCACTCCTCGACCGGCGTGCGTGCCGCGGCGAGCGTCGCGGCAAGCCCCGCGCGCCGCAACACGGCCGTCGCCCCCTCGACCGAGCAGACAGCCGGCCCGTCGATCGCGAGCACCTCACGCCGGCCACCGTCGAGACGACGCTGCGCCCGGAGCGTCCAAGGCGTGGCACCCGCCTCGAGCGCCACCAACCCGAGCGCCTGCGCCACCCCGAGCTCATGGGCGAGGAACGCCGGCACCGCACCGGAACCACGGTCGAGGCTGTGCAGGCCACACAGCACCATGCGCACGTCGAGCGCGCGCAGCACCGGCGCGAGCGCCGCGGCCACCGCACGGCTCGGAAGGTCGCCCGGTCCGGCCACGCGGACCACCCGGTCGACGCCGAGCGCACCCGCTTCGCGCAGCACCGGTTCGATCGCGACAGAACCGACCCCCACCGCCACGACCGGCACCTCCCAGCGCTCCCCCAGGCGCAGCGCCCACTCCAGCGCCGCCCGATCCATGTCGGAGAGGCCGTCGTAGCGGGCATCGACGGTGACCGCCCCGGTACGGGCGTCGACCTCGGGGCGCAGGCACACGGCCTTGAGCGCCACCGCCACGCTCGGCGTCGTGCCGCCGCCCGAAGCGCCGCGCGTGCGCGCATCGCCCTGCACGCTCACGACCTCCGGAACGTCACGCCGTTCCCGCCGGTCGGATAGTTCCACGTGATCGCACCGGCCTCGTTGCACACGAGGTAGCAGGTGCCGCACTCGAAGCACTGCTCGTAGTTGAACAGGATGCCGCCATCCGCGGTCGGGACGAACAGGTTCGCCGGGCAGGCGGTGACACACGCCTTCGTGGTGCAGCCGTTGCACGCGTCGCCGTCGACCACGATGTGCGCCTCCGGTGCGACGCGGAACTCGACGCGGTCCATGCGGTCCTGGAAGCTGATCTCCGGGTAGTCGTCGCTCATCCGAAGCTCCTCATGCCGTCGCGTGCGTCGCGCACCACGTCTCGCAGGCGGATGCCGCTGCGTCGCAGCTCTCGACGTACGAGTCGTCGCAGGCCCGGCTTCGGCGTCGGGTTGTCGACCTGGAACATGCCCTCTACCAGGTTGCACACCAGTTGCGGGTAGCGAAGCTGGGCGCGCTCGCCCATGACGAGGTGCGGCGCGCGGCGCAGCTTGCGGTGGTCCGCGAGGACGAAGCTCGCTTCGAGCCGCTGCCGGTAGCCGGCGAGGGATGCAGCCGAGCAGTCGCCGCGCCGCAACGCTTCGAGCGCCGCCTCCGCGGCGCAGGCACCGGAGCCGATCGCGAAGTTGACACCTTCGAGCCAGATGCCTGCCGCGAGGCACAGCGCGGCGGCGTCGCCGGCGACGAGCAGGCCGTCGCCTGCCAGCTCCGGGATCATGTCCCAGCCGCCCTCGGGGATGAGGTGCGCCGAGTACTCCTTGACCTCCGCGCCCTCGACCAGCGGCGCGATCGCCGCGTGGCGCTTCAGGTGGCCGATGATCTCTTCTGGCCGCTGCTGCTGGGCGCCGAGCTCCGGCAACCGGAGCACCACCCCGAGCGACAAGGTGTCGAGGTTGGTGTACAGGAACCCGCCCCCGGGGATGCCCTGCGTGCAGCCGAGGATCTCGATGTCGACCCCGTGGTCGCCACGCACACCGAAGCGCTCGTCGATGACGTCGCGCGGCAGCGCGAGGGTCTCCTTTACCCCGAGCGTGTAGTTCTCCGGGTCGACGTCGCCGTACAGGCCGGCCTCCTTCGCCAGGAACGAGTTGACGCCGTCACACGCGATCACCACCGACGCGGTGAGGTCACCGTCGGGCCGGTCGGTGCGCACACCCACCGTGCGGCCGCCGTCGCGCAGCAACCCGGTGACCACCGTGGAGCACACCAGCGTGGCCCCCGCCTGCACGGCCTGCTCGGCCAGCCAGGCGTCGAAGTCGGGCCGGTAGGTGGTCGCGCCGTTGTAGGGCGGTCGGCCCCACGCTGCCGTGCGGTAGTCGACGGTGAGCGCCTGCTCGTCGGTGACGACCATCGTCGAGCGGCGCGTCACCCACCGCTGCACCGGCGCCTGCTCCCACCACTGCGGGATCAGCGTGTCGAGGATGCGGCCGTACACGACCCCGCCGAACATGTTCTTCGAACCCGGGAAGGGGCCACGCTCGATGAGGCACACCGAACGGCCGGCCCGTGCGGCCACCAGCGCAGCCGCCGCGCCCGCCGGTCCCGCGCCGACCACGATCACGTCGAAATCAGGCATCGTCTGGTGCTCCTTCGAGCCGAGCAACGAGCGCGCGCAACACCGCGGGGGCGTCGGCCACCACGGCCAGGTCGGCCATCGCCATCATCGGGCAGTGCGGATCGATGTTCACGGCCACGACATGTGCGGGGTGCCCCAGCCCGGCCGTGTGCTGCACCGCGCCGGAGATGCCGAACGCCAGATAGAGGCGTGGGTCGACGACCACACCTGTCGTGCCGATCTGGCGTTCGTGGGTGGCCCAGCCGGCGTCGGTCACGACACGGGTGGCGCCCACCGAGGCACCGAGCGCCACGCCGAGCTCGTGGAGCAACCCGAACGTGGCCTCGTCGCCGAGGCCGGCGCCGCCGCCGACGATGCGCGGCGCTTCCGCGAGGTCCATGGTCGCCGCGTCGGGTGGCAGCACCTCGACCGTGGTGACGTCCGGCGGCGAGACCGCACTGCGCGCGGGCAGGTCGAGGTGCTCGACCGTCGGCGGCGCACCGACCGCGTCGGGCGCGCCCCGCACCCCCGGTTGCAAGGTGACGACCACCGGGCCGCTGCGGGTTGCGTCGACACTGACCAGGCCACCCCAGCGGGTGACCAGCACTCGGTCGTCGTGCACCTCGACGGCCCCCGAGATGAGGTCGCGGTCGAGTGCTACCGCGAGGCGAGGCGCGAGGTCGCGCCCGTCGGGCGATGCCGGCAGGACGACGAGGTCGGGCGACGATGCGCGGGCGAGCAGATGACTGGCGAGACGACCGGCCCAAGCGCCTGCGGCGAACGGGCCGGCATCGTCCACGACCTCGACCGTCCCGACGGCGATCCCGGCGAGCGACGCCGCGGCGTCCGCGGCCCCCGGCCCGATCAGCAAGGCGCACCCTGCCGCTTCGGCCACCGCTTCGGCTGCGCCGAGGCCGAGCACGCCGTCGCGCACCGGCACCACCGCCAGCCTCGTCGGCGCGCTCACCGGGCGCTCCCGACGCGCTCGCCTTCGACGACCGCGGCGTGCGCCCGGCGGGGCGCGACGCAGTCACCTGCTCGGGTCACGGACACGCCGGCGTCGCGCAGCTCCAGGTAGAGCGCCTCGGCGGGATCGGCCGGCACCGCCAACACCACCCAGTCGGGGGTGCGCGTGACCATCTGCCCGGTGGGGTGGTGCAGCAGGTGCAGCGTCCCGCCGTGGCGCTCACCCTCGGCGGGCAGGTCGAAGCCCTGGGCCACCAGTTCGATCGACTGGACGATGCCCTTGGTGCCGGCGCGCATCCACCAGTTCTCGAGGTCGAGCGTGATGCCCAGGTCCTGGCCGACCACCATGCCGGGGGTGATCACCTCGACGGCACAGCCCCGGTCGGCGAGCAACTCCGCCACCGAGGTGGCGTGGTGGAACCCGATCTCGTCGACGACCACCACCGACCCGTGCGGGGCCGCCCGACCGTCGAGCACGGCGCGCACGTCGACCACGCGGGTGGCCTCGGCAGGCGCCCACCAGGGACGCGCCTCGACCGCGCCGGTCGCCACGACGACCCGATCGGGATTGCGCCGCCGCACCTCTGCCGCGTCGACCTCGACCCCGTACTCGACCGTCACGCCACGCCGGGCTGCCTCGCTCACCTGGTTGCGCACGAGGTCGCCGAACTCGGCCCGGTTCGGCACCGACGCGGCGAGGCGCACCTGCCCGCCGGCGTGCGGCGTCCGTTCGCAGACCGTCACTCGATGGCCGTTGCGCGCCGCGGCGATGGCGGCCTGCATCCCCGCGGGACCGGCGCCCACGACGAGCACGCGCTCGGGCCGAGCGGCGAGCTCCACGGCCGCGACACCCTGCGCTTCGCGGCCGGTGCGGGGGTTCTCGATGCACCCCAACCACCGGTTGAGCCCCATGCGCCCGACGCACTCCTGGTTGCACGACAGGCAGAGCCGAACGTGGTCGGTCTCGCCCGCGCGGCTCTTGCGCGTGAAGTCGGCGTCTGCGATCTGGCCGCGCACCACACCCACGAGGTCGCAGTGCCCCTCCGCCAGGGCTCGCTCGGCCTGGAGCGGGTCCTTGAAGCGCCCGACGCCGATCACGGGAAGGTCAACCGCCTTGCGCAGCGCGCTGGGGATGAACAAGGCGTACCCCGGGGGCACGTGCATCGACGCCTCGATCATGAACAGGGTCGCCGTGGCCACCCCGATGGAGGTGTTGAGGTAGTCGACGTGGCCGTCCGCCTCGACGAGGCGCGCCACCGCGACGGCCTCGTCGATGGTGGTGCCCCCCTCGATGAGCTCGTCACCGCACAGCCGCACCCCGAGCGCCAACCCGCCGCCGATGGCACGGCGCACCGCGGCCACGATCTCGCGCAGGAGCCGGGCCCGGTTCTCGAGCGAGCCGCCGTACTCGTCGGTCCGACGGTTCGTCGCGCCCGACAGGAAGCCACGCACGATGGAGCTGTGCGAACACTGGAGCTCGATGCCGTCGAAGCCACCCTCGGCACAGTGCTCGGCCACCCGCGCGTACCCCGCCACGATCTCTGCGATCTCGGCGGCGTCGACGGCCTTCGGTACCTCGCGGAACAGCGGGTCGGCCACCGGTGACGGCGCCCACACCGGCAGGCGCGAGTACATCGACGACGCCTGGCCGCCGTTGTGGTTGAGCTGGGCGAAGATCGGCGTGCCGTGGCGGTGCACGGCCTCGGTGATACGGCGATAGCCGGGGATCACGTCGCGGTGGAACCCGTGGATCAGCTTCTCGTAGGGCCAGTCGGTCGGGTGGGTGGAGTGCTCCTCTGTGATGATGAGGCCCGCCCCGCCCTTGGCCCGCTCCGCGTAGTAGGCGGCGTGCTGCTCGCTCGGGCGGCCGTCCTCGGCGTAGTTGGTGAGGTGCGCCGAGAACACCACCCGGTTGCGCACCGTGACGGGGCCGAGCTGCAACGGCGACCACAGGAAGCGCTCGCTCATGCGTGCCCCTCCCCGACGGGGCTCGGCGCCGGAACGTCGACCGCGGGGCCCGTCAGCGCAGCCGACGCGCGACGGCCCTCGAGCACTGCCTCGGCGACGGTGCGCGGCGCGACCGCGTCGCCGACGACGATCACCCCGGCCGCCACGCCCGGCTCGGCCACCGCCGGTGCAGGTGCCGGGAGGCGGAATCCGGCGTCGACGACCCAGACGGCACCGATGGTGCGACGCACGCCGCTGAAGCGGTCCTCGACCTCGACCTCCAGGCCGGCCTCGGTGCAGCGCACGCTGCGCACGATGCTGCGCCGCTCGATGTGCACGCCGACCTGCTGGAGACGCACGTTGGCGGGGGCGAGGTCGCCGGTGCGGGCCAACTCGTTCGCGGCGATGTTGTCCTGCGTGACCAGGTGCACCGGGTCGTCGCCTTCACGCGCTGCCAGCAGCTCGGCGATCGAGACCCCGATCGGGCCGCCGATCGGGTCGAGCACCACGACCGGACCGGAGGGGAGGTCGTCGGCATGTTCGGCCAAGAAGCGCGCGGCGCTGGGGGCGCGCAGGGCCGCGGCGGGTTCGAGGCGGTAGGGCCGTTCGCCGTCGACGGAACCGTTGGCCAGCACGACCCGCACCCCGTCCGCGAGGGCGCGCCCGATCTCCTCGTCGGTGACCGTGCGCCCCGTGACCACCTCCACGCCGAGGTGCCGGCACTCCCTTGCCAGCCAATCGGTGAGCAGCGCGAGCCGTGCACGCCCCGCACCGAAGGCCCCGGTGCGCACCATGCCGCCGGTCGTCTCGGCCGCGTCGACGAGTCGGACGTGCGCGCCGCGCAGGGCCGCCACGCGGGCCGCCTCCAGCCCCGCCGGGCCGCCACCGACGACCAGCACCTCGGGCGCCGCGCCGCCGGACGTGGCCCCGTCGGCAGGCGAGCCGAGCGCTGCCTGTGCCGTCACGTCCGCGACCGGCGACGGGTCGTCGAGCTCATGGCCCGACGACGGCTCGCCGATGCACGACACGATCGGGTTGCGGGCGTCACGCACCTGGCAGAGCTGGTTGCACAGCACGCACGGACGCACCCGGTCGCCCGCGCCGACCGCCAGCTTGGCGCCCACCGCCGGGTCGGCGATCTGCGCGCGGGTCATCTCGACCGCGTCGCAGACGCCCTCGGCGAGCGCCCACTCGGCCTGACCCGGGTCGACCACCGAGCCCTGCAGCACGACCGGCACCTCGTGGCCCGCGGCACGCAGCGCGGTGCGCACCTGGCGGCACAGCTCGATGTTGAAACCCGGCTCCGCGTGGAGGTCGGGTCGCGTGGCGGACGCCGTGAAGATCGAGCCGCGCACCACCACGAGGTAGTCGACGAGCGACGCGAGCTCGACCGCGACGTCGGCGGCCGACTCCGGCGTCAGCCCCGCCCACGGAGCCAGCTCGTCCGCACACAACCGCAGCCCCAACACGTGGTCCGGGCCGAGCGCCCGTCGGGTCGCCTCGAGCACCTCACGGGCGAAGCGCACCCGATCGGTGCCCCACTCGTCGCCACGGTGGTTGGTCAGCCCCGAGAGGAACTGCCGCACCAACGAGAACTGGCCCGCGTTGACCTCGACCCCGTCGAGGCCCGCATCGACGGCCACCGACGCTGCCGCACCGAAGCCCGCCAGCACCGCCGCGATGTCGTCGGCCTCCATCCACTTCGGCACCTCGCGGCTGTTCACCTCAGGCACGCGCGACGGCGCCCACAACGGCGCCTGGCTGTACGCGGACGAGCCTTGGCCACCGGCGTGGCCCACCGCGGCGAGCGCGAGGGCGCCCTCGGCGTGCACCGCATCGGCGACCGCTCGCCAGCCGTGCTCGCAGTCACGCGCGAGGGGAGCCCGCTCGTAGGGCCAGTCGGAGTCGTGCACAGACGCTTCCTCGCACACGACGATCCCCGCACCGCCCGCGGCACGCCGCGCGTAGTAGGCGACATGCCGGTCCGAGATCGACCGTCGCCGCGCGAGGTTCGTCTCGTGCGGGCCGAACAGCAGCCGGTTGGGAGCGGTCCGCCCGGCGAGCGCGAGCGGTTCGAGCAGCTTCAACGCCGGCCGACACCCACCGAGGCGGGCTTCGTCGAGAGCCGGATGGGCTTGGAGTGCCCGGCACCCGGGTGCGGCGCCGCGACACCGCTGCGACTCGCGGCCAACACGGCCGCCTCGCCGTGGCCGTTGACGCACTCCGGGTCGGGGCCGTCGAGGGGGACGCCGGTGAAGAACTTGGTGGCCATGCAGCCGCCCTGGCAAGCGTCGAACATCCCGCAGGATGCACACGCGCCGGCGGCCTGCGGCTCGCGCAGCTCGCGGAACAGCTCGCTGTTGCGCCACACCTCGGTGAACCCACCCGCGTCGCGGATCGAGCCGCCCTTGAACTGGTCGTGCATCACGAAGGGGCAGGCGTACACGTCGCCGACGGGGTCGACGAGGCACACGACCCGGCCTGCGCCGCACATGTTGAGCCCGGGGAGCGCCTCGCCCAAGGCGTTGAGGTGGAAGAACGAGTCGCCGGTGAGCACGTCGGGGTGGTCGAGCAGCCAGCGGTGCAGCACCCGCTGCTGGTCGTTCGTGGGGTGCAGGTCGTGCCACGAGTCGGCACCACGACCGGCGGGGCGCAGTCGGGTGAGGCGAAGCTGCGCGCCGAACGAATCGGCGAGGTGACGGAAGTCGTCGAGCTGCGCCACGTTGTGGCGCGTCACGACGATCGACACCTTGAACGGACCGAAGTCGGCGGCCGCGAGGTGCTCCATGGCAGCGTGTGCCACGTCGAAGCTGCCCGGTCCGCGCACGGCGTCGTTGACCTCGGCGTCGGCGCCGTCGATCGAGATCTGCACGTCGAGGTAGTCCATGCCGGCGAGCCGACGGGCGACGTCGGCGTCGATGCGCGACCCGTTGGTCGAGAACTTCACCCCCACGTCGCGGGCGATGGCGTAGTCGACGATCTCGAAGAAGTCGCGGCGGATGGTGGGCTCGCCGCCACCGATGTTCACGTAGAACACCTGGAGGTCGTGGAGCTCGTCGATGAACGCCTTGCACTCTGCGGTGGTGAGCTCGCGCGGGTCGCGGCGCCCCGACGACGAGAGGCAGTGCACGCATGCAAGATTGCAGGCGTACGTGAGCTCCCAGGTGAGGCAGATGGGGGCGTCGAGCCCCCGCTTCAGGTCGTCAACGAGCACGGTTCACCTCGTCGCCCGGCGCGTGACGCCGCGGGGCTGGGTCGCCGCCGAGCGGCTCAGCGGGCATGGATCACCCCGGACTCCTCCAGGTTGCCGAGCGCACCCAGGAAGCTCGGCCACCGACGTTCGTCGATCGCTTCACCGCGCAGGGCATCGGCGAGGGTCGCGTGCGAGCCGAGGCCTTCGACGACGCGCACGATGTCGGGTGACCGCAGGAACACCAGCCGGCGGGTCCCGTAGTGGTACGCGAGCGCACCGAACGGCTCAGGCCGCAGGGCGACCTGGTCGTCGAGCGCATACGCGCCGTCGATCGTCACGGACATGGATCGGCTGGCTCCGGCGACGCGGGAGTCAGTAGACGCCGCACATCCCGTCGATCGAGATCTCCTCGACCAGCACCTCGTCGAGGATGACGTCCTCGGTGGGCTCTGCGGTCTCTGGTGCGCTCACGAGCGTGGCCTCGGTGCTCACGACGGTTCCCCAATCATCGGTGCGGTGCGGCTCCCGCCGGTAGTGCGGAAGGTTCCCGAACCTTACCGGCGCCTCGGCGCGTGGGCACATGCGGCGGCGTGCCAACGGCGACGCGGGTCGTGTCAACGCATCGTGCGGTCCGCACGGCGCGCCGACGAGAGCGAAAACTCGACGCCGACCGTGTCAACGGATCGGCACCTCCACACGTCTCCCTCTTGGCAACACACATTGGTAGGTTCCTCGCCACGAAAGCTGCGGCAACCACCACAGCCGACGGGCGGAGTCAGCACGGCCAGGAGGGGAAAGCAGTGACCACCCAGCAACACCATTCGACCTGTCCGCAGGCACGGCGCCTGCTCGCGGCGCTCACGGTCGTGATGCTCGCCGCGGGCGGGCTGCTCACCCTTCGGGCGACGCCCGCGCACGCCGGCGAGCTCACCCCCTGCCCGGTCGAGGGCAGCGACAACGCCACGTGGCAGGCGAACGCCCGATTCGTCCGACTCGTCTACATCGACGTGCTCAACCGCTGCCCCGACAAGCCGGGCCGCAACTACTGGGCCGACCAGCTCACCAACGGGCTGCCCCGCGACGTGCTCGTCGCGACGATCCTCTTCTCCGACGAGTCGCTGCGCCGGATCTCACAGATCTGGTACCAGACGCTCCTCGGTCGTGCCGCCACGCCCACGGAGCTGAACGACGCGCTGGCCCTGTTGCGCTACGACGGCGACGACACGCTGCTGTACGCAAAGCTGGGGGCATCCACGGAGTACTTCGACCTCGTCGCCGACACCCACCCGGTGCTCACCCCGGACGACGCCTGGGTGCAGGACGTGTTCCACGGCATCCTCGACCGCGACATCGACGCGGGCGGGCAGTCGTACTTCCGCGGCATCATCGGGCAGCCGTCCACCGTCTTCAACCGCTTCGTGGCCGCCATCGTGATGGGCCGCAGCCCGGAGAAGGCGCACCTGATCGCCACGGATCTGATCCACACGATCCTGCGGCGCCCCGCCGACGCAGGTGGTGTCGACTACTGGGCGAACTGGCTGCTGCAGCCCGGCCGGTTCAAGTCGCTGTGGCTGCAGGTGATCCTCCTGTCCTCCGACGAGACCTACAACCAAGCGCAGAGCGAGCCGGGCTACCTTCCCTGATCGGCACACACGAGCTTCCCTGATCGGCACACACGAGCTTCCCTGATCGGCACACACCAGGTGGTGCGC
>CAZUMJ010000009.1:0-87224 GCA_964621605.1 uncultured Iamiaceae bacterium
CCGAACACGGTGAACACCATGCCCGAGGGCACGCTCGACGACTTCGACGATCACGGCACCCTCGCCCGCACGGTCGATGCCGACCTTTCCGGAGCGAACGCGGTGCTCGAGCGGCTTCGTGCCGTCGGCGTAGACCTCGACGCCATCACCGGCCAACTCGAAGAAGAAGGCCTCACCGCATTCACGAAGAGCTTCGACGAGCTGATAGCCAGCCTCGAGGTGAAGGCGGCCGCGCTGCGCGCCGCCAGCTGAGAGCACCAATGGCACTTCCAGGCACCCTTCGCATTGTCGACGACGTCCCGGGGGCGTTCGCCGCGCAGATGGTTGAGGCGTTCCACGCCCGGGCGGAGGACACGTTCGCCATCGCCCTGTCTGGAGGCGCGACGGCGAGACGCTGCTACCAGCGCCTCGCGGACGACGCACGCGAGGCAATCGACTGGTGGCGGGTGGACGTCTACTGGGGCGATGAGCGCTGCGTTCCCCACGACGACCCCGATTCCAACTACCGCCTCGCCCGAGAAGCCCTGCTCGATCGAGTGGGGGCCGCGAATGCGACGCACCTCATGAGGTGTGCCGAAGGACCCGACCCGTACCAGCTCCGCATCGGTGAGCTGGGTCGCTTCGATGTGGTCCACCTCGGCCTGGGGCCTGATGGACACACCGCATCGCTTTTCCCGCACTCCGAGGCCCTCGACGCCGACCCGGGCCGCCTCGTGACGATGAACGACGATCCACTCGGCACGAACCCGCATCGCCGTATGACGCTCACCTTCGCCGGAATCGAACGTGCGCGCCTGGTGGTCGTGACCGTGTCGGGTGCCGAGAAGGCTGACGCGCTCGGTCGGATCGCTGGCGGCGAGGATCTGCCCGGGGCGCGGATTCGGGCGGACGAGGTGCTCTGGCTGGTCGATCCCGCCGCGGCGGCCGGGTTGCAGGTGCACGAACCCGCATCGACTCCGGCCTGACCCCAGACGTGGGAGAGCCCACGCGCGGTCCTAAGGTGCCCGCATGAACTCGGAGCTTCTGGGCTGGGACCGCGCGTCGCTGCGCGCGGCCGCCTGCGAACGCCGCGACGCGGCGTTCGGTACTCGCATCACCTATTCCCCCAAGGTCTTCATCCCGCTGACGATGCTGTGCCAAGACCGGTGCGGGTACTGCACGTTTGCGCAGCCACCGGCACGCCTCGCGGACGCATACCTCTCTCCCGAGGAGGTGCTCGCAATCGCACAGGCTGGTGCACGCGTCGGCTGTCACGAGGCCCTCTTCACGCTTGGCGAACGGCCAGAGCTGCGCTACCCCGGCGCAGCCGAGTGGCTTGCGGAACATGGCTACGCCTCGACGATCGACTACCTCGTCGCGATGGCAGAGCTCGTGAGGACGGAGACCGGCCTGCTCCCCCACGCGAACGCGGGCGCGTTGTACGCCGACGAGCTCGCACAGCTCCGCGCTGTCGCGCCATCACAGGGCATGATGCTCGAGTCTCTGAACCCGCACCTCGACGCGCACCGCGGGAGCCCCGACAAGACGCCCGAGCGTCGCCTGGCAACACTCGAAGCCGCGGGTGAAGCCGCCATCCCGTTCACGACCGGGATCCTCGTCGGCATCGGCGAGTCGCGCCAGGACCGTCTCACGGCACTCGAAGCCATCGCCGCCTCCCACGCCCGCTACGGGCACGTCCAGGAGGTGATCGTCCAGAACTTCCTCCCGAAGCCGGGAACGGCGATGCACCGCGAGCCCGCCTGCGACCCCGACGAGTACCTCGACACGATCGCCCTCGCCAGGCTGGTGCTCCCGGCCGATGTCCACCTTCAGGCACCACCGAACCTCTCCGACGACTTCGGGGTGCTCCTCAGCGCGGGGATCGACGATTGGGGTGGCGTCTCGCCTGTCACCGCCGACCACGTCAACCCAGAGCGACCCTGGCCCGATCTCGAACGGCTTCGAGCGGTCACCGAGGGTGCCGGGCACGTGTTGGCGCCACGCCTCACGATCTACCCCGAGTGGGCGGCAGAGCCCGACCGCTGGCTCGACTCCGCCGTCCGCTTCTCGGTGCTCGACCGCGCCGATGCCGAACTGCTTGCCCGCGACGACCCCGGTGCGGTCTTCCCTGAGCGCATCGCCGCCGCAATCGATGCGGGCACCGGCGCAGACGTCGTACAGATCGGCGCCCGCAACACCTCGTGGTACTCGGGCGCATCGGTTGCTCCGCCTGTCCTGGTGCCCGGCAGGCCCTCCGCCACGGGCGCGGTCCGTGCCGTGTTGGACGGCGTCCGAGCAGGGCAGGAGGTCGGCGAAGACGAGATCGTCACGTTGTTCGCGGCGCGTGGCCCAGAGGTCGCCGCCGTGGCCGAGCTGGCCGACGAGCTACGCGCCGAAGCGGTCGGCGAGACCGTGACGTGGGTGCACAACCGCAACATCAACTACACCAATGTGTGCACGTTCAAGTGCAAGTTCTGCGGATTCTCGAAGGGGCCCCTGTCGCTCAACCTGCGCGGGACGCCCTACCTTCTCACGCTCGACGACATCGCCGCCCGCGCAGCCGAGGCGGCCGCGCTCGGCGCCACCGAGGTCTGCCTACAGGGTGGCATCCACCCGAACTTCGATGGCGACTACTACCTCGACGTGGCACGCGCGGTGAAGGCCGCAGTCCCCCACATCCACCTCCACGCGTTCACCGCGCTCGAGGTCTCAGAAGGGGCACGCCGCTCCGGGGAACCACTCGAGACGTACCTCATGCGCCTGCGTGATGCCGGGCTACGGACGCTCCCCGGCACCGCTGCCGAGATTCTCGACGACGATGTTCGTGCGGTGCTGTGCCCCGACAAGATCGACACCGACACGTGGCTCGAAGTGCATCGCACGGCCCACCGGGTCGGTCTGCAATCCAACGTCACGATCATGTACGGCGCGATCGAGCACCCACGCAGTTGGGCGCGCCACCTCGTCCGCACGCGAGCGCTGCAGCGGGAGACGGGCGGCTTCACCGAGTTCGTTCCTTTGCCGTTCGTGCACATGGCAGCGCCGCTGTACCTGCAGCGCCGCGCCCGTCGCGGCCCGACGTTCCGCGAGACGCTCCTCATGCACGCGGTCGGGCGCATCGCCTACCGAGACTCGATTGCGAACGTGCAGGTCTCCTGGGTCAAGACCGGCATCGAGGGTGCCCGCCAGATCCTGCAGGCGGGTGCCAACGACCTGGGAGGCACCCTCATGGACGAGAACATCTCCCGCGCCGCGGGAGCGAGCCACGGACAGGAAATGACCGAGGCCGACTTCCGAGCGCTCGTGGCCCCCCTAGGTCGCCCCGTCGAAGAACGCACGACGCTCTACGGAAGACCGGTCCGAGCAGTTGCGGAGACGCCGGCGTGACGGTGGATCATCCCGAGCCTGCATCTCCCGAGCCTGCGTCTCCCGAGCCTGCATCTCCCGAGCCTGCGTCCACAGGCGATCGGGCGATCGACGAGGACATCCAGGCACTCCTCGCGGCGATGGCTCCAACGGCGAACGCCGACCTGCTGAAAGACATCCTGATCTCCACGGTGAAGCTGGCGCAGCCGGGCCCCGATCGCCTCGACCTGAAGATCGCATCTGCTGCCCTGCGGGAGATGCAAGACGCCTTCGACGCATTCGCCCCGTACCGAGAGACGCCCAAGGTGACGATGTTCGGCTCGGCTCGCACCCGACCCGACGACCCGCTCTACCGTCAGACGAAGGAGTTGGCGCGCACGCTCGCGGACGCGGGGTGGATGGTCGTGACGGGCGCCGGGCCCGGCATCATGCAAGCAGGCATGGAGGGCGCGGGCCGCCACATGTCGTTCGGTGTGAGCATTCGGCTCCCGTTCGAGCAGAGCTCGAACCACGTCATCGCAGGCGACTCGAAGCTCGTCCCGATGAAGTACTTCTTCACGCGCAAGCTGATGCTCATGAAGGAATCGAGCGGCTTCGTGTCGCTTCCTGGCGGCTTCGGCACGCTCGACGAGACCTTCGAGCTCCTGACCCTGCAACAGACCGGCAAGGCACTCCCCGCGCCGGTGGTGCTCCTCGAGAGCGCCGGGGGCACCTATTGGCGTCACCTTGTCGACTTCCTGCGCAATGAGGTCGCTCCCGAGGGCTACATCGCTCCGAGCGACATCGACATCGCCTGCGTCACCGAGCACGTGCAAGCGGCTGAGGCACACATCCGCGGCTTCTACCGCAACTACCACTCGTTGCGCTGGGTCGGCCCACAGCTCGTCCTGCGGCTGAAGGCGGCACCCACGGCGGATGAGGTCGCAGCGCTCGATGCGCGCTTCGGCGACCTGGCCTCAGGTGACGGCCACCTCGTCGCCACCGACGCCCTCCGCCCGGAGGTGGCGGACCGCGACGAGGTGCACCTCCCGCGCGTGATGCTCCCCTACGACGTGCACCAACTGGCCCGGCTGCACGAGCTGATCGGCGCGCTCAACGCCCTCTCGTCCGCGCCGCCGCTGACCCCCACCTGAGCACGCCTGCGGATGCTGGCGTCGACTCGGATCGCCTGCGAGCATGCGGCCATGGCCATCGACACCTCCGAACTGCAAGCCCGCCTGGTCTCGATCTCCGACGAGCTCGCCGAGATGGCCCTCACCGTGCTGAGAGATGCAATCGAACACGGGGAGACCACACGCCCTGCGGCGGAGCGACGCCTCACGCGCGCACGAGCCGCGATCGACAAGGCGGTTCACCTGCTCGACGAGCAGCCCGCAAGCTGACGATCAGGACGGCGAGCCGCAACGGGCCGCATGCCGCACCCGTTCAAGCCGGCTGAGCCGCGGCGCTACCCTGCCGTCGGTGCCCATCGCTCCTCGCCTCGCTCCCTACGTCGCGCGTGAGGAGGGCCGCATCCTCGAAGCGCTCTCCGCGTGGCTTCGCATCCCGTCGATATCGGCGAGTCCCTCCCATGCACTCGATGTGGCCGCGTCGGCGTCCTGGTGCGCGCAGCACCTCGAGGCCTCCGGGTTGGAGCACGTCACCATCCTCGAGACTCCAGGAGCGCCCGCCGTCTACGCAGACTGGCTGCACGCCGGCCCCGACGCACCGACGGTGCTCGTCTACGGCCATCACGATGTGCAGCCGGTCGACCCAGTCGAGCTGTGGACCAACCCGCCGTTCGAGCCGACGATCGTCGGCGACGAACTGTTCGCTCGCGGGGCGATCGACGACAAGGGCCAGGTGCTCTACCAGATCGAGGCGGCACGCGGGTCCCTCGCGCTGAGCGGGTCGCTCGACGTCAACCTGAAGTTCCTCGTGGAGGGTGAGGAGGAGGTCGGCAGCCCTCACTTTGAACCTCTCCTCGAGGCTGAGGCAGAGCGCCTCAAAGCCGACGTCATCGTCGTCTCCGATACCGGCATGCTCGCGCCCGACGTGCCCTCCACGGACGTCTCGATGCGAGGCCTCGTGGCGTTCACGGTGCGCATCACAACCGCCTCGACCGACTTGCACTCCGGCCTCTTCGGCGGCGCGGTTCCCAACCCGATCCACCACCTCGCTCGGGTGATCGCCGCACTCCACGACGAACACGGCCGCGTCGCGATCGACAGCTTCTACGAGGAGGTGCGTCCGCTGTCGGCCACCGAGCAGGCGTCCATCGAGGCCCAGCCCTTCGATGAGGCATCCTTCGCGCGAACTGCCGGCGTTCGCGGTCTCGAAGGCGAACGGGGTCGCAGCACGCTCGAACGGATCGGGTCACGCCCCACCGCGGAGGTCGTTGGCTTCCACGGCGGGTACGGCGGTGAGGGCATGAAGACGATCGTGCCCGCATGGGCAGTGATGAAGGTCACCTTCCGTTTGGTCCCGGACCAGACCCCTGACGGGATCGCGACTGCTTTCGAGCGATGGCTAGACCAGCAACTTCCACCGCACGTCGATGTGCACGTCACGCGCCACGGCGGTGTGGCCCCTGCGCTCACCCCTGTCGACCACTGGTCGATGGGGGCGCTGTGTCGCACCATCGCGTCGGTTTGGGGTGCAGAGCCGCTCCTCACCAGGGTGGGTGGCAGCGGACCGGAGGAAGCCCTCGGACGCGTCCTCGACGCACCGGTGCTGTTCTTGGGTGTCGGGCTCCCCGACGATCGCATCCACGCTCCGAACGAGCGCGTCCTGCTGTCGCAGTTCTGGCGCGGGCTGCTCGCCGCGGGCGAGCTGTGGCCAGCACTCGCGGCGGCGTACCGAGAGGAACACGGCACCGATGTCTGACCACCGCAGGGCCGCAGCGCCCGCGTCATCCCCCGAAGATGTCCATGAGTGGATCAGCTTCACCGATCGAGACGAAGACCGCACGTGGTGCTTCGATCTCACGTTCCTCACCAGCAACTGGACCTGCATCTACGGAAGCGGCTGCCTGGGTGTGCTCGACGCCCCGGCTGCCGACCTCGAGCAAGGGTGTTGCTCCTACGGCGCACATTTCGTCGACGACGACGACCGGCAACGGGTCGAGCAGGTTGCAACCCGCCTCAGCGCGGAGCAGTGGCAGTTCCGTGAGGTGGCGCAGCGCGGCGGCGCAACCCGCAAGGCACGCAACGGCGAGCTGACCACAAGACTGGTCGACGACGCCTGCATCTTCCTCAACCGTCCCGGCTTCCCCGGCGGAGCAGGGTGTGCCCTGCACCGAGGCGCGCTCGAAGCAGGTGAGAGCTACCTCCCCTGGAAGCCAGAGGTGTGTTGGCAACTCCCGCTGCGACGCCACGACGTCGTCGACGAGCAGGGTCACGTGACCTCCACGATTCGTGAGTGGAAGCGGCGTGACTGGGGTGAGGGAGGCAGCGACTTCCATTGGTGGTGCACCGAAGGACCCGAGGCCTTCGTGGGCTCGGTGCCGGTGTACGTCGGCCTGCGTGAGGAGCTCATCGAGATGACGACGCCAGAGGCGTACGCCACCGCGGTCTCCCTCATCGAGGCTCGGCAGGACCGCGTGCCCGAGCCCGGGAGCGTCTTCCTGCCCCACCCGGCCCGCCGGCGGCCATCGACGGACCCTCAAGGAGCACCGCACCCCGCCGACAGTTGAGCATGGCTGAATTCACCGCGGAGGAGCTTGCGAAGGCGTCCCTCGCTCAGGGGCTCGAGTTTCCCCCGTTTGTGCTGGACCAACTCGTCGCCGCGATCGACGCCGGGAAGCACGTGATCCTGACCGGGCCGCCGGGAACGGGGAAGACCACGCTCTCCTACCTCGCCGCTGAGGTGGGGCAACGCTCGATGTTCTGCACGGGCTACCTCCCGACGACGGCCACGACGGAGTGGACCACGTTCGAGACCATCGGCGGCTTCCAGCCGACCCCGGACGGGCTCATCTTCCGACCCGGCCTCTTCATCGAAGCGATCGAAAGCGGTCGCTGGCTCGTGATCGACGAGCTCAACCGTTCGAACTTCGACAGGGCCTTCGGGCAGCTCTTCACCGTGCTCTCAGGACAGGCGGTCGTCCTGCCGTTCAAGCGAGCGGGCGAGACCAAGCACCTCTCGATCGTGCCACCTGGGATCGAGCCTCCGGAGAACACCCAGCCGATCCGGGTGCCGTCGACATGGCGGATCATCGCCACCATGAACGTGTTCGACAAGAACCTCCTCTTCGAGATGTCGTACGCACTCATGCGCCGCTTCGCGTTCATCGAGGTTCCTTCCCCCGACGACGCCGCATTCCGCCGCATCCTCGACGGTGAGGACCTGGTGCAGACGTTCCTGCCGCTCCGGGTGTTCCGCGACCTCGGCCCCGCGGTCTTCCTGGACGCCGCTCGCTACGTCGCGCGCCGCCGCAAAGACGGTCCGACGACCTCCCGCCTCACCTTCGAAGTGTTCTACGCCTACTTCCTTCCGCAGTTCGAGGGGATCGACGACGTGGCGGCCCGCCGCCTCTTCCGACTCGTCGCGGAGATGCTCGATCCGCCCGAGGCGGTCGAAGCGAAGCGCACGATGATCGACGTCTTGGGTGTCGACCTGACGACGTGAGATGAGCCCGCAACCCCCGCTTCCGCGTGCGCTGCAGGGCACCGCCGCCGCACCACCGACTGACAGAGACGACCCGGACGCGGCAACCCGCCTGTTGTGGAACCACCTCGGCCGACCACTCGACATCCCCGACACGGCTCAAGCGCTCTTCGGCATGTCGCCGATCGCGACACGGCAACTCATGGGTGCCGTGCTCGCAACATCGTCTGAGGCGGTCGATCTGCTGGCCTCGATGCCGCGCACCCTGCGGTCGCTGTCGATCGCGACCACTGTGACCCCGCTGCGCTGCCAAGGAGAACTGCGCGGCGCAGTGCTTTGGAGCGAGACGCTCTCCGCCCGCGCCGGCACGGCAGGCGCCACAGACGTGTACGTCTGCGCGTCGAACTCTCGTGCATACGACACTCCCCAGAACGGCGTTCTGGTGGCGGCCCTCCGAGCGGTGCAGGAGGCGGCGAAGGCGGCAGAGCCAGTCGACCGTCGCTCAGCGGCGTGGGACGACGAAGTGCTCCTCCTGGCCCGGGAACACGGCACCCGTGCACGGCAATACCTCGATCACCGCACCCTGAAGACGGTGCGTCGTTCACGGCCCGACGCACGTGCGATCAGCAAGACGCGAGCTACCAGCCGGCACCGCACGTATGAACCAGCACTCGCGATGCTCGGCCGCGCCGCCCGTCCTGTCACGCTGGATCACCTTCTGCCCTACAGCAGCGCGCGCACGGCGTGGCAGCACTGGGTGCTGATGGCGCTCTCTCAGCAGCTTCGCCAACGCGGGCACCCGCTCCCACGGTTCAGGGTGACGCCGAGCGGTGACCTGCGCGGGGGGCGGCTCCTGTACCGCCATCCCACGACCGCAGCGGCCGTTGGCGTTCCCTTGCACGGCATTCTCTTCGAACGTCTCCTGATCGACGTGCCGGACCCGATCGACCATCGTGACCGTGTGATGGGCGAAGGTCAGCTCGCGGCCCGCGCCGGCGGGCGCATCCCGGTCCTCGTCACCTCAGAGGAAGACATAGAACGAGCGGTCGACCTGGCCCTGACCGGCCTGGCGTAGCGCGCACCGACGACGCCTCACACGATTGCGCGAGCGAGCGCGGGCCTGTCGATCTTGGCGTTGTGCCGCTTGTCGAGAGGCAACCGATCGAGGAACACGAACCGTCGAAGGCCGCGCGTGGCGCCGTGGGCTTCAGCGATGGCTCGGAGTTCCGACAGCAGGCGCTCCTGGCGGCCCCGAGCCTCGGGCTGCAACTCGACGCACACCACCGGCAGCACCTCACCTGCCACCGTCGCGGCGACGAGAGCCGAGCGAACGATCGCGGGGTGTGCGTTGAACACCGGTTCGCAACACAGCGGGAAGTAGGTCCGGTCCGCGGTCACGACACGGTGGGAGCGCCGCCCGCACACCCAGAGACGTCCGTCCTCGTCGAGGAAGCCGCAGTCGCCGAGCCGGTGCCAGTTGGTCGCGCCGTCGGCGATCTTGTTGTCGAGCATGTCGTCGGGTGCGTCGTAGTAGTGGTCGCTGATGTGCGGACCGCGCACGATCACCTCGCCGATGGCACCCGTCGGGAGCACCTCGACGTCTTCGAGACGACCTATCGGTCCGTCGACGATGTCGACGACGCGCACCTCGACGCCCGCAAGTGGCGTGCCCACGCAGAGCCCGTCTCCGGCTTCCGTACGTGCCCAGGTCTCGTCGAGCACGGTGCTCCCGGCGATCTCCGCAACGGGAAGGGCCTCGGTTGCGCCGTAGTTCGAGTAGACCTCGCCGTCCTCGAGCATCGCCCGTACGGATGCGTACAGCGGGCCGTACACCTCCGCGCCGCCGGCGACGATGCGCCGCACGGACGGCAACGTGATGCCCTCCGTGGCGCAGTGCCGCGCGAGGTTCGTGAGGACCGCCGGCGACCCGAAGAAGGACTTCACCTGGTGACGTTGGATGGTCTCGACAAGCTTGGCGGGGTCGGCAGAGCCGGGCCCTTTGGTGGCGAAGTTCATGGGTGGCACCACGACGGTCCCGCCGTGGAAGAGGCCGATGATCCAGAAGATCGGGAACGTCGGCATGTCGACGACGTCACCGTGGGCGCCGAGCCGCCATTGCGCCGCGATGCCGTCGATCATGGCGGTCAGGTTCCGATGCGTCATGACGGTCGGCTTCGGGCTACCGGTGCTCCCCGTGGTGAACGCGACGACGCAGGGGTCGTCAGGCGTCACCTTCGCCCGGACCGGCTCGCCGAGAAGCGGACGCTCCAGAGACGCAAGTGTGGGGCGGCCCGGATAGCGGCTCGGCCCGACGACGATGTTCGTCCCGACTGACGCGCTCCCCCACCCGAACGCGCGCCTTCCTGCCTGTGCTTCGAGTGTTCCGAGGAACACCTCCGGCCGCACCCGAGCGATGGACCGGCCAACGCTGCGCAAGCCATGGCTGTGCGGCTCGATACCGACCATGACGGCCCCAACCCGCCACAAGGCAAGCGCGGCAACGAGCGCGTCCTCGCACGGAGGGATCATGAACGAGCAGCGCGTGCCCTCGCGGATGCCGAGCTCGCGCAGCCCGACGGCGACGGACTCGGCCCGCCGGCTGAGGTCGGCATAGGTCGTCGTCGTGATGTGGACCCGACCGCGTGGCCGCCGGTGCTCATGGACGAGCGCGAGGCGTTCTGGGGTCTCTTGTGCGATCTCGCGGACTCGGTCGGGGAGGTCCATCACCCGGCCCGCCGCAGGCGCGCCTGTCGCCGTCGCACCTTCAAGCGCGGACACGCTCATCGTGCGACCTCGGTCGAGGTGGCGACCAGCAGCTCTTCCACAAGGGACGTCACAACCTGCGGGTCCTCGAGCATCGCCAGATGCCCACACCCGTCGAGCACCTCGACGCGCGCGGCGTCGAGGCGCTCCGGGAGGTGACCCGACCGGTCGCGTGAGAGCACGTGGTTCTCGGCCCCCCACACGATCCAGGTCGGCACGCTTGTCACGACTCGCTCGGTGTCGAGTGCACCGTAGGCATCCATGTCGTCGAGCACGTCTACGAGCGCAGGCATCTGATCGGCCCTCAACTGGCACGCGAGGAGCTCTGGGTCACGCTGGAGTCCTCGGGCGATGCCCTTCCGGCCGAGTTGGAAGCGCAGCGTGGCCGTGCCGGCCGGCTTCGGGATGGGCACGCGCCTCGACACACCGCGCAGCAGTCGAGTCGGACCAGCAGCGACCTTCTTCATCCGGTGGAAGACGCCGATGCCTCCGGCACCGAAGCTCGCTGCGGTCAGGGGGTTGACGGCAAGCACGCCACGAACGCGATCGGGGTACCGGCGCGCGACCTGCACGGCGATGTTGGACCCCATGCAGTTGCCCACGAGCAACGCGGGCACGAGCGCGAGCTCGTCGAGGAGTACGCCGATTGCCTCCACCATGTCGTCGAGGGTCGCCGCCGGGCTCGGCCGCGGTGACGCACCAAAGCCGGGAAGGTCGACCGCGATCGTGCGATAGGTGGTCGAGAGCGTTGCAACCTGCTCGCGCCAGATCGTCGACGAGGTCCCTCCGTTGTGCAGGAACACGATGGCGTCGCCCTGGCCTTCGTCGCGATGCGCGATCTGCAGCCGCCCGTGGGTGAAGGTCTCCACGTCGTCCTCCCCTGAGGTTCCGGATCGCCCCAGCGATCAATGGTGAACACGAGCGTACACCATTGCCACGCGAGGGAGGAGGGCCGGTAAGCAGCGGGGATCAGGTGCGCGCGGCCTTGCGGCGATCGGGCTCGGCCAGCAGGCGCTTGCGGATGCGGATCGCAGTTGGCGTGACCTCGACGAGCTCATCCTCCGCGATCCACTCGATTGCCGACTCGAGCGTGTGCACCCGCGGTGGCGCGAGCTTGATGCCCTCGTCGTGGGAGTGCGTGCGGATGTTGGTCTTCTGCTTCTCACGCACGACGTTCACGACCATGTCGTCGTTGCGGGCGCTCTCGCCGACGACCATGCCCTCGTACACCGACTCACCAGGGCCGACGAAGAACTCACCACGTGCCTGCAGGTTGTCGAGCGCGTACCCGGTCGTGGCGCCTGCCCGGTCGGCGATCATGGCGCCTCCCTGCCGATGCGGCAGCTCTCCGGCCCACGGAAGCCACCCAGCGTGGTGCGTGTGCAGCAGCGCCGTGCCCCGCGTGGCAGTCAAGAGGAGGCCCCGGAAGCCGATCAGCCCACGAGCGGGCGCCTCGAAGCTCACCACCGTTCGCCCCGGGTCGCCGGGACGAAGGTCGGTCACCCGACCCTTGCGAGGTGCGAGCGCCTGGGTGACGGTCCCGACGTGGTCGTCGGGAACATCGACGACGCCACGTTCCAGCGGCTCTTCGCGATGCCCTTCGTGCACGCGCACGATGACCTCCGGGCGCGACACCTGGAGCTCGTACCCCTCACGGCGCATGGACTCGATCAGCACCGCCAGTTGGAGCTCACCGCGCCCGGCGACCTCCAGCACGTCGGGAGAGCCGGTCTCCTCGAGGCGGATCGAGACGTTGCCGAGCACCTCACGCTCCAAGCGGTCACGGAGGTGCCGGGACGTGAGGTACTTGCCCTCCTTGCCGGCCAAGGGCGAGGTGTTAACGCCGAAGGTCATGCGTAGCACCGGCTCGTCCACCGCAAGGCGCGGTAGAGCCTCGGGCGTGTTCGGATCAGCCAGCGTGTCGCCGATCTCAACCTCTGGGAAACCCGCAACGACGAACAAGTCGCCGGCACGACGCTCCTCGACCTCCTCGCGACCGACCCCGGTGAACCCGAGAAGCGATGTCAGCCGACGCTTGACCATCGAGTTGGACTCCGCCGCCTCTTCATCGAGGAGTGCAACCACATCGCCCTTGCGAAGGGCGCCGCGCACAACCCGGCCGATGGCCAGTCGCCCGAGGTAGTCGGACGCGTCCAGGTTGGTGACGATGGCCTGGAGAGGGCCGTCAGGGTCGCCCTCGGGTGCGGGCACCGTCGCAAGCACAGCCTCGAACAGCGCCGTCAGATCGTCGTCGGGGCCGGGCATGCCAACCCCGGAGATCGAACGCCCTTCACGTGCGATGCAGGACACGACAGGGAACTCGATGTCGTGCTCGTCTGCACCCAGGTCGAAGAACAGCTCGTAGATCTCGTCGAGCACCTCCGACGCTCGTGCGTCGGAGCGGTCGACCTTGTTGATCACGACCACCGTCGGGAGCTCCGCGGTGAGCGCCTTCTGGAGTACGTAGCGCGTCTGGGGAAGCGGGCCCTCGGCAGCATCGACGAGCAGCAGCACACCGTCCACCATGCTGAGCGCGCGCTCGACCTCACCACCGAAGTCCGCGTGCCCCGGCGTGTCGACCAGGTTGATCCGAATGCCCTGCCAGGTCACCGCCGCGGCCTTCGCGAGAATCGTGATGCCGCGCTCACGCTCCTGGTCGTTCGAGTCCATGACCCGGTCGACGACAGCCTGGTGTTCCTCGAAAACACCGGTGCTGCGCAACATGGCATCGACGAGGGTGGTCTTGCCGTGGTCCACGTGGGCAACCATGGCGATGTTTCGGAGCGGAAGAGCGTTCATGGGCGGCTGCAGAGCCTAGGAGTCACCGGGTCACCGCCCCAACTCCCGCATGTGTCGCCGTGCGTGCTTCGTGCACTCTGCTAGGCATAGCGAACGTGCCCTTGACGCGTTCGCTGCTCATCGATCACCGCCGCCAAGCACTTGTCGCAGCAGCCGCTGTCACAGGCGTCCTCACCGGCGCAGCGGTCGCGGCCTTCGACAAGGTCACCGACTCCCTCCTGCTCGTACATCTCTTTCGGCTCCCGCTCTGGGCGCAGGCCGCGGCGCCCGTCGTGGGCCTCGCCCTTGCCGCGCTCTTCCTTCGCACACTGGGGCGCGGCGCCTCACCCAGCACCGCCGACGAATACGTCGCGGACTTTCACGACCCCGACCGCCGGCTGTTGTTGCGGCACGTCCCTGGACGCATCCTGGCAAGCATCGCCACGCTCGGGCTGGGCGGCGCGATGGGCTTCGAGGGCCCCGCCATCTTCCTCGGCGCCAGCATCGGTTCGAAGATCCAACACCAGTTCTCGAGCTTCTTCCGACGTGAAGATGCCAAGGCCCTTCTCGTCGCGGGGGCTGCTGGTGGTGTCGCCGCCATCTTCCGCACGCCGGCGACGGGCGTGCTCTTCGCGCTCGAGGTCCCGTACCAGGACGACGTCGCTCGACGCGGCCTCATCCCGGGACTTGTAGCCGGCGCCACCGGCTACCTCACCTTTGCGGCCATCGTCGGGACCGCCCCCCTGCTGCATTTCGCAAGTCCGCGCGGCCCTCGTTCGATAGAGCTACGCGAGCTCATCGGCGCCTTGGTGCTCGGCGTGCTCGCAGGACTCGGCGCACGTGCCTTCGCCGGGCTGATGCGACGAGCCAAGGGGGTCAGCACCGGCACCCCGCTCGTCGCGCGGATCCTCCTCGCAGGAAGCGGCCTCGCTGCCTTGGCTGTCGCGTCTCACCACGTCTTCGGCACCGCCCTCACGCTCGGACCGGGCTATCGGACCCTCGACTGGCTCGCCGACCCGCAGCGCGGGCTCTGGCTCATCGGCGGGCTCTTCCTCGCGCGGGCACTCGCGACAGGCCTGACCGTCGGGGGCGGCGGCGCCGGCGGGATGTTCATTCCGTTGGTGATCCAAGGTTCGATCCTGGGACGCTTCGTCGCTGGCGCCTACGACGGCCTGCACCTCAGCCCGGCTGGCCTGCCCGAAGCATCCTCAGGCTTCTTCCCCATCCTCGGCATCGCCGCCTTCTTGGGTGCCGGGTATCGCACGCCGCTGGCCGCGGTCATGTTCGTCGCCGAATCAACCGGCAAGGCCGAGTTCGTCGTGCCTGCCCTCCTCGCTGCCGCGATGTCGCAGTTGATGATGGGCAGCGCGTCGGTGTCCGCCACCCAACACGGCCGGCGTGCCGGACGCCTCGATCGTCGGGTGCGCCTCCCCATCACGACGGTGCTCGACACCGAGGTACGCACCGTGCCGCCGGACGCCACGCTCTCGGAGTTCGTGTGGGTGCACGCGCTCGGCAATCGGCGTCGGTCGGTGTCTGTCGTCGATGGGGCGACGTACCTCGGGGTCTGCTGGCTCGATGACGTGACGGCGCTCCCACGCGAAACCTGGGAGCAGCGTCACGTGCGTGACGTCATGCGCGAAGACCTCCCTTGTGGGTACCCGAGTTGGACCATCAGGGAGGCAGTTGCCGCGATGGAGAGCGCCGACATCGACCACCTCGCAGTGGTCGATGCACAACGATCGTTCATCGGCGAGGTCGCCGCGGCGGAGATCCTGCGGCTTGACGAGATCTTGGAAGACACCGGCGGCTGACTGGCAGGACGCGTGCGCGCTGCCCTATTCAGCTGTCGTCGCTGCGCTGCTCCTCGAACATGCACCAACTGGCGTGATCCGCCCCAGGCAGCGCGTCACACTCAGGGCAGGGCTCTTCAACCCCACCCTCCATGAGTTCATTGAACGACGGGTCCGTCGTTCGCTTCAGTGCGCGCGCCTCTTCAAATCGGCGGTGACGACCCTTCTTCACGGGCCAACTCCCACTCGCTAAAGATCCGGTCGTTCAGTGTACCGCGTGTGCTCCATGGAGCATGCATCCCCAGGTCAGACGGGGTGCGCCTAGGGTATGTCGATGCAGACACCCTGGTGGCAGACCGCCGTGATCTACCAGATCTACCCCCGGAGCTTCGCCGACGGCGACGGCGACGGCATCGGCGACCTCGCCGGCCTCCTCGCCCAGCTCGACTACATCGCCTGGCTCGGCGTCGACGCCATCTGGCTCTCCCCCATCTTCCCGTCGCCCATGGCGGACTTCGGCTACGACGTCGCCGACTACTGCGACGTCGATCCGGTCTTCGGCGACCTCGCCGCATTCGACCAGGTCGTTTCGTCTGCGCATGCGCGCGGCCTCAAGGTGATCCTCGACTGGGTGCCGAATCACACCTCCGACCAACACCCGTGGTTCCTCAACGCTCGATCGAGCCGCGATGCTCAGCACCGCGACTTCTACGTCTGGCGAGATGGACGCCCAGACGGCGCGCCTCCCAACAATTGGCTCGCCGCGTTCGCACCGGTGCCGACCTGGACGTTCGACGAACACACCCAGCAGTGGTATCTCCACCACTTCCTCGCAGAGCAACCCGACCTGAACTGGGCCAACCCAGCCGTCCAGGACGCGATGCACGAGACGCTGCGCTTCTGGCTCGACCGTGGCGTCGACGGCTTCCGTGCAGACGTCGTCCATTGCATCGGACGCGACCCGGAGCTTGCGGACGCACCGCCGGAACTGGCTGGCCTGATGCATTGCATCCTCAACGACGAGCCGAGCGCCCACGAGCTCCTGCGCGGCGTGCGCAAGGTGCTCGACGGCTACCCCGGCGACCGCATGATGGTGGGCGAGGTCGTGCTGCTCGACCCCGCGATCGTGGCTGAGTACTACGGCGACCACGACGAACTCCACCTGTCGTTCAACTTCTCGCCGCTGCATGGTCCGTGGCTACCTGCCACCTGGCGCCAACACATCCTCGACACCGAGGCAGCCTTCACGCCCCGTGATGCCTGGCCGACCTGGGTGCTCTCGAACCACGACGTGCCACGCCACCGTTCCCGATACACCGGTTGGCCCGCCGAGGACGTCGATGCCACGGGCACCGAAGAGCGGGCGCGCGCAGCCGCGGTGCTCCTGCTGACCCTGCGCGGGACCCCGTTCCTCTACCAGGGCGAAGAGCTGGGCCTGCTCGATGCCGAAGTTCCACCCGCGCGGGTCGTCGACCCAGGTGGGCGCGACGGATGCCGGGCCCCCATCCCCTGGACCTCCGACCCCTCCCACGGCTGGCCGACCCCGGCAGGCACCGAGCCCTGGCTCCCGTTCCCGCCTGAAGCGGACGCACGCAACGTGGACACCATGCGCGCGGAGCGCTCCTCGATCCTTCACCTCTACCGCCGGGTGCTCACCGCGCGTCGGGCGTCAGCCGCGATCCAGGTCGGCGACTTCACCATGCTCGACTCCGCCGACGAGGTGATCGCCTACCGACGCCACGACGCCACGACGGACGACGAGCGGATCGTGGCCGTGAACTTCTCCGACCGGGCCGTCGCCTTCGCAGCCCCCGGGGAAGCTGTCGTCGAGGTCAGCTCTGACGGACGGGGCGAGGGCGAACCGTTTGGCGGCGAACTGCGCGCGCGTCAGGCAGTCATCCTCCGCCGAGCCTGACGTCAGGCCCGCTGACGGTCTTCCAGCACCAGCACGCCACCCGGCTCGAAAGCCAACGCCGCCTCACCAGCAACAAGGCGGCGAATCGGTTCGGCGACGAACTCGGCCCGCCAACCGTTCGCCAAGCGACCGCCAGGTTCATCCGCCAGCAGCGCCTCGATGTCGCCGCGCGTGGCGAGCACCGACGGGTCGAGATCGAGATCACGTGCACGTTGGGCGAGCCATGCCGAGACCAGGGTGATCGCGGGCCGCAGGCGGCGATCGACCTCGACCGCTCGCGGAGACGCCTTCGGAGGTTCGGCCTGCAACCCCTCGGCGACCGCGGCAAGGATCTCGTCGGGCTGGTTGCCGCGGAGGGCACGACCGTCGATGCCGCGCATCGCGCGCAGCGCATCCGCGCTACGAGGCGGACGCTGGGCGATGCCCACGAGTGCAAGGTCGGACAGGACGAACCTCACCGGCTGATCGAGCGCGGCCGCCTTGCGCTCCCGCCACGCCCCCACGCTGCACGCCACCGCAGCCGCCCGCCCGCGCAGCTGCTTCGCTTCCTTCACCCGCGTCCACGCATCTTCCGGCGGGCGCGGACCACGGCGCTGCTCCAGCAACGCCGCGCACTCGTCGAGCGCCCACTCCAAGCGGCCCCTGAGGCGCAGATCCTCGACCAACAGCTGATGCAGCGCCAGGAGGTGGTCGACATCGCCCGCCGCGTACGCACAGACATCCGCGCTCAACGGCCGCACCAACCAGTCGGTGAGGCGATCCACCTTGGGGAGGACAACCCCGACGAGACGCTCGACAAGAAGCGCCAGCGACGGCGTCGAGAAGCCCACGAAGCCAGCCGCGATCTGCGTGTCGAACAACGTCCGCGGCACGGCACCACATGCCAGTTGCAGCACCTCCAGGTCTTGGGTCGCGGCGTGCAACACGACGGTGGCATCCGTCGCGAACACCGTCGCGAGGCCGGAGAGGTCGACGGCGAGCGGGTCGATCAGCGCGACCTTGTCACGCCACCCCACCTGCAACAGCGCGAGCTTCGGAAAGTACGTGCGCTCACGGTGGAACTCGGTGTCGAGGCACCACACGGGCGCGTCTTCGAGCTGTCCGAGGACGTCTTCCCAGCCCGACTGGGTGTCGACCCAGCGAGCGTCGGCATGCGAGCCGCCACGCGCTTCGTCCGCAGTCCGGACCACCCTCAGGCGCCTTCGCCGACCTCGGTCGGCTTCCCGGCGTCGATCCACGCCTGCGTACCGCCCGACACGTTCACCGCGTGCACGCCACGAGCGACGAGCAGTTCTGCGGCCTTCATGCTCCGACCACCCAATTGGCAGACCACGAGCACCTCCTCGCCTTCGCGAGCTGCGAGCTCGTCGAGGCGGTCGGCGATGGTGCTCAGCGGCACCAGCGACGCGCCGGGGACATGGCCTCGGGCGTACTCGTCCGGCTCGCGCACGTCGACAAGAACTGCCCCTGCAACAAGGCGTCGTTCCAGCTCGTGGACATCGATCTCAGGTACGGACACGCCGCTCACCTCCGGGTTGGCTGCTCGTCGTCAGGGTAGTGACCGGCAGGCGTGCGATCGCAGCTCGGCAACCTCCGTCCACAGGACTGGCTCAGACGATCCCGCCGTAGGTCGGGGTGGGCCCCGGCTCGTCAGTTCGGGGAGGCGCCGCGGCCGTCGCCGCTGCAAGATCTGCGAGGAAGTCGTCGACCACGCGCAGGTGATAGGGCGACACCATCAGGTGCATCCCGCCCTGTTGGCGGTCGAGCTTCCATCCCTTGGCGTCCATCGCCCCGGCGATGGCGGCAACGTCGAGTGCATTCGAGGTGAACTCCATCACCGACATGTCCGGCTCGTGCGTGACGTACAGGCCCTCTATCGCGTCGATGCCCGTTCGGAAGCGCGTGGTCGCATCTCGCACCTCTCGCGCCAACCGGAGGTATCCGTCCGCGCCGAGATGGCGCACCGCGAACCAAGCCGCCGCGATGGGGGGCGCGGGGCGCGTCCCGGCCGTCGTACCGGATGCGTACAAGCCACCCGGCCACTCCTCGTACCAGAAGTGTTGGTAGCGCAGCAGGGAGCGGTCCCGGTAGCAGATCGCAGAGGCACCCTTGAAGGTGAACCCGTACTTGTGGATGTCTGCCGACAAGGAGGTGACCCCAGGAACGCGGAAGTCCCACGGTGCCACCGACTCGCCAATGCGTTCCCACCACGGCAGGAGCCATCCGCCGAGGCAGGCGTCGACGTGGCAGCTGATGCCTCGCTCGGCAGCCAACCCGGCGACCGCGGGCACATCGTCGATGACGCCGTACGGGTAGCACGGCGCCGATGCCACGATCAGGCCGGTGCGATCGTCGAGCACCCGGGCAAGGGCATCCACGTCGAGGCGACCATCCGACCCCACCGGCACCTTGCGGTGCTCGACGTCGAGGTAGTGCGCCGCCTTCGCGAACGCGGGATGAGCGGTCACGGCGGTGACCAGCGTCGGCTCGGCGATCCCTCGCTCGGCACGTGCGTGGTCGCGCGCGACCTGCACCGCGAGGAAGATGCTCTCAGTGCCGCCTGAGCTGATGGCGCTCGCATCAGAGGGAGCGCCGAAGAGGTCGCCGACCATCGCCACCAACTCGAGCTCCATGCGAAGCAGGCTGGGGTAGGCGAACGGGTTCAGGGCGTTGTCGTGTTGGTACGACCGAGCGACTGCTTCGAGCAGGTGTTCATGCTCCTCGTCACCGCTGTTGTAGACGAGGCTGAAAGCCCGTCCATCCCTCCAGCCGAGGTCGTCGGCGCGAAGCTCGGTGAGCTCGGCAAGCAACGCGTCGGCGACAACGCCGTGCGCGGGAAAGCGAACTGGACGGTCAGCGGTCATGCCCGCAATGTAGGGCCTCGCCTACGTGTCGTCTTGGAGTCTTGCCACGAACGCGTCGAAGAGCCGTTGCTGTACGGGGTCGTCCATCGCCGAGTCCTCCGGATGCCATTGCACGCCGAGCACCCATCGGGCACTGCGGTGCTCGAGCACCTCGACCACCCCGTCCGCCGTCCGCCCGGTGACACGCAGGTCTTCGGCGACCTGGTCGACCCCCTGGTGGTGGTGGCAGTTGCCGACGACCGTCGTACTCGCGAACGCGACGGCTGCCCGCGAGCCGGGTTCGAGGTGTATCTCGTTGCGAGTGCCCCCTCCGCCGTTCGGGACGCCGTGACTCCTCTCCGGGAGGTGATCCGGGAGGTGCTGGTCGAGAGTGCCTCCAAGAGCCACGTTCAGCAACTGGTGCCCGCGACAGATCGCCAGCACCGGCATGTCGCGCCCGAGTGCGGCGCGCAGCAGGGCGACCTCCCACGCATCGGTCCCAGGCTCCCACCCCTTCGTCTCCGCGTGAGGCTCCTGCGCATACCCGGTGGGATCGAGATCGACCCCACCGCTCAACAGGAGCCCGTCGACCCGCCCCACCAGGGCCTCGGCCGCGTCACGGCGGTCGTCTTGCGGGGCGGCGAGCACCCCGACCGCGCCGGCTCTGTGGAGCGCGTCCGTGTAATAGCGCGGGAGCGCCACGGCAGGTTCCAGCCAACCGGGGACCCGGCCGAGCACGAGCGCCCGGCCGGTCACCGCAACGAGCGGTCGAGACATCAGATGCGCTCGAAGTTGCGGCGCAACTCCCAGTCGGTCACCGCCCGATTGAACGCACGCCACTCCTGCACCGCGGTGTTGAGCAGGTGGTGATGGACGTCGTCCCCGAACGCAGCGCGCGCGACCTCGCTCTGCTCGAACAGCTCGATCGCCTCGGGCAAGGTCGACGGGAGGTGGTCGACATCCGCCGTGTAGCCATTGCCCACGAGCGGAGCCGGCGGCTCGATGCGGTGCTCGATGCCGTGCAGGCCTGCGGCGAGCAGCGCCGCATAGGCGATGTAGGGGTTCACGTCAGCGCCGGGCACACGGGATTCGACGCGGAACGCCGGGCCGCGCCCGACCAGGCGGAAGCCGCACGTTCGGTTGTCGTGGCCATAGGCGACCGCCGTGGGCGCCCAAGAGTCGGGCTGGTAGCGCTTGTAGGAGTTCACGTACGGCGCAAAGCACCACGACAACTCACGCGCGGATGCGAGCAACCCGCCGAGGAAGTGGCGGAAGGTCTCCGAACCGAGCGAGCCACCGGCCGGGTCCGGGAACACCGGTCGACCGTCGTTGACGTCGGTCAGGCTGATGTGCAGATGGCACGACGATCCCACCTCGGCCATCGAATACTTCGCCATGAAGGTGACCGCACGGCCTTCCTGGGCAGCGATCTCCTTCACGCCGTTCTTGTAGACGACGTGACGATCTGCCATCTCGAGCGCGTCCGCGTACACGAGGTTGATCTCGTGCTGGCCGCGACCCGCCTCCCCCTTGGAAAACTCCACGGGGACGCCAGCGCCGTCCATGCCGTTGCGGATACGGCGGATGAGGTACTCCTCGCGGGTGGTCTGGAGGATGTGGTAGTCCTCGATCCAGTCCGAGTGGGGGTGAAACTCGCGGTACCCGTTCGCCGCCAGTTCCTCGAACGAATCGCGGAAGAGGAAGAACTCGAGTTCGGCGCCGATGTGCGCGCGGAACCCCATGGACTGCGCCCGAGCGACCTGGTCTCGCAGGATCTGCCGTGGCGACACGGCAACCGGTGAACGGTCGTGCTCGTCGACGACATCGCACAGCACCAAAGCCGTGCGCTCCAGCCACGCCACGTGCCGCAACGTTGCGAGGTCTGGGACGCAGCTCACGTCGCCGTAGCCCTGCTCCCAGTTCGCGAAGCGGTACCCCGGCAGTGGCTCCATGTCGACGTCGACGGCGAGGAGGTAGTTGCACATCTCCAGCGAGCCATCAGCCACGTTGTCGACGAAGTACCGACCCGTGACGCGCTTACCCACGAGGCGGCCTTGCAGGTCGCAGAACGCGACGACCACGGTGTCGATCGTCTCGTCGGCAACTGCGGTGCGCAGATCTTCGAGGCTGAGGCGCCCCCGGTCCCCCAGCGCGCTCATTCGGGTGTCACGTAGGCAGCGGTGATGCCACCGTCGATCAGCAGCGACTGGCCCGTCATGTAGGAGGAGTCGTCGGACGCCAGGAAGATCGCTCCCTTGACCATCTCTTCTGCCTCGCCGAAGCGACCCATCGGGATGTGCACAAGGCGCCGGGCTCGCTTGGCGTCGTCAGAGAGGAACTTCGCGAGCAGCGGGGTCAGGACCGGCCCCGGGCACAGGGCGTTCACCCGAATGCCGTCGCGTGCGTAGATGACCGCCATCTCGCGCGTCATCGAGAGCACCGCTCCCTTCGACGAGGTATAGGCGATCTGCGCCGTTGCCGCCCCAAGGTGCGCCACGAACGAGGCCACGTTGATGATCGACCCACCGCCACCTTCGAGCATGTGCGGAAGGCATGCTCGAACCATCAGCCAGGAGCCCTTCACGTTGACCGCCATGGTGCGGTCCCAGGTCTCGACCGGCGTGTCGAGCGGTCCCCCGTCGTCACCCGGGCTGATGCCGGCATTGTTGTACAGCACGTTGACGCCGCCGAACTCGGCGACGACCCGAGCGATGGCTGCCTCGGTGGCATCGGGATCGGTGACGTCCGCGACGAGGCCGATGGCCTGCCCGCCGGCGCCGGCCACGGCCGCCACCGTGTCGACCGGATCGACCGCATCCAGCGCAGCGACTCTGGCGCCTTCCGCCGCGAACAGCTCCGCAGCGACTCGGCCCATGCCGCTCGCCGCGCCCGTGATGACGGCGATCTTCCCGTCCAACCTTGCCATCGATGCTCCTCGTTCGGGCCAGGCGGCCCGTGTAGACGGTCGTCGGCACCGAGCCGACGACCAGGGGTGGAGCCGTATGATGCCTCGCGCGACGCACCCCGCGCGCCCACCTGCCACGAGCAATCCGAAGCCCGTGGTCGTCTCACCCCGTACGCCTACCGAAATGCCCAGAGGAAACGATGACCGAGCTGCTGCTCATCGGCGGCGAACGCCGCGAAGCCCACGACGGCGCCACCTTCGACACGATCGACCCGCACACCGGCACCGTTTCCGACACGGTTGCGAAAGCTGGACAGGCTGACGTCGATGCCGCCGTGTCCGCGGCGCTGCGGGCATTCACCGACGGGCCCTGGCCCCGCACCTCGGCGACCGAGCGAGGACGGGTCCTTGCAAAGGTCGCCGAGCTGATCCGCGACAAGGCAGAGGAGCTCGCCCAGGCCGAGGCACGCTCCGCAGGTCATCCCATCGGAGACGCCCGCTGGGAAGCAGGCGCCGCAGCGGCAACCTTCGAGTTCTACGCGGGTGCCGCCAACAAGCACCACGGTCAGGTCATCCCGGTGCAGGACGACGGGCTCGACGTGGTGCTCCGTGAACCGGTCGGGCCATGTGCCCTCATCGTCCCGTGGAACTTCCCGTTGATGATCGCGGCGTGGAAGGTGGCGCCTGCGCTCGCGGCGGGCAACTCGATCGTGCTGAAGCCAGCCTCCCTCACCCCACACACCGCCTTGCTGCTGGGCGAGATCCTCGTCGAGGCCGGCGTCCCCGCCGACGCGGTCAACGTGCTTCCGGGGCCGGGGCGCATCATCGGTGACGCGCTGGTCGCCGATCGGCGAATCGCAAAGGTGTCCTTCACCGGAGAAACGGCAACTGGTGCCTCAATCCTGAAGTCCTCCGCGGACAACATCACCCGCGTGTCGCTGGAGCTCGGTGGAAAGTCCGCGTGCGTCGTCTTCGCGGACGCCGACCTCGAGAAGGCCGCGGCCGAGACGCCGATGGCCGTCTTCGGCAACGCCGGCCAGGACTGCTGCGCCCGAAGCCGCATCCTCGTCGAGCGCTCCGCCTATGACGCCTTCGTCGCCGCCTTCACGGCTGCGACAGAACGCATCGTGGTCGGCGCCCCGCTCGACGAGACGACCGAGATGGGCCCGATGATCTCGGCAGGGCAACGCCAGACGTCGCTCGACTACCTCGAGATCGGTCGCGGCGAGGGCGCCCGCGTGGTGACCGGTGGTGCACAGCCGAACGAACCCGGCTTCTACCTCACCCCGGCCGTCGTCGCAGACGTCGACAACTCGATGCGCATCGCTCGCGAAGAGATCTTCGGCCCTGTCGCATCGATCATTCCCTTCGACGACGAAGCCGACGCCGTCCGCATCGCGAACGACAGCGACTACGGCCTCTCCGGGTCGTTGTGGACCGGCAACAGCGCGCGAGCGATCCGCCTCGCCAAGCAGCTCCGTACCGGCACGCTCTCGGTCAACACGAACCGCTCGGTTCGCGTCGAGGCGCCCTTCGGAGGCTTCAAGCGCTCGGGGTTGGGTCGTGAGCTCGGCATGCACGCCCTGGATCAGTACACCGAAGCGAAGAACGTCTTCTTCAGCGCCGAGTGAGCCGCCCGGGTCGGCGGCGGTCAGGTGCCGTCGCCGACCTCGGCTCGCTGACGGAGGCGATCGACCCAGGCCAGGTAAGCGGGGCGGCGCTCCGGCGGCTCGCCCTCTCCGGGCGGATCCGACGGATGCCCGCCCGGCGGCGGGGGCGGAATGATCGACGACGCCGTACGCGACGTGCGGTGCGGCTCGCCCGCGAGCCTGTCAAGCTCGTCCGCGCTCGCTCGATACGCCAGGTCCATGAGCTGCGCGCCGTGCGTCAGGTCGTTGAAGCGCACGTTCGGCGCCTCTCCGGTGGGCAGCACGATCACCTCGACCGACTCCGGGATTGCCGCGAGGTCGAGGTGGAAGCGATTCCGGCGATTGATCCAGAAGGCGTGCAGCGCCATGTCGATCGGTCGCTTCGCCTCGCCCAGGGGTCGGTCGAAGTTGCCAACTTGGAGGACGAAGATCCGCGTCGCGCCCAGTTCGACCGCCCGCGACATGGGGACGTCATCGACGACCGCGCCATCGATGTAGCGCCTGCCGTTCACCTCGACGGGTGGGAACACCACGGGGATCGCCGCCGACGCCATGATCGCTGGCAGGAGCGGACCTTCCGAGAACCAGTGCGCCTGAGCCGCGTCGAGATCAGTCGCGACGCACTCGAACGGAACACGCAGCCCGTCGAACGTCTCGGCGGGCAGGCCCGCCTCGACCACCGCACGGAGTCCGTCGGCCGTGTGGATGGCTTCTCCCTTGCGGGCGAGCTGCACCGTCGACGGCAACAATCCACCCGGGAAGACGTCCGACTCGTCGAGATCGAGCCAGATGTCCTGCAACCGACCGACGGTCGCCAGCGATGGATCGCCGGAGAGCAGCGCACCGTTGAGCGCACCGACGCTGCACCCGACAACGAGATCGGGGCGGATGCGGCGTTCGAGGAGCGCACGCAACATCCCGACCTGCAGCGCTCCCTTGCTTGCGCCGCCGGAGAGCACGAATGCCGTGCACGCCACAGGAGGCGTGGCTCGCGTGCTCCAACGTTGGGCGATGCGCTGCATGCTCATGAGTAGGTCGCTCGTTCGGGTGCCGATGACAACGCCAGGACTCCGGTCTGAGGCTATCGGGCGCTAGAGAGCCCCTTCGCTGCCCGAACGGTGAGGTCGGCGAGCGCATCCGGGTGGGACGCAGGCGCACCGTGCCCCGCGCCGACGATCACCTCCGCGTGCGCGCCCGCCACCGACTCGGCCAGTTCCTGCGCGGCACGGATGTGTCGATCAGACGTCCTGCTCCCGTGCACGACGGTGAGCGGCACCGCGACGGCGCGCAGATCGAACGGGGCGGTGTCGGCCGAGATCGACGCCATCTCGCGCAGCATCGCCGGGCCCTCCGATCGGCGAGCCTCGCGTGTGCGCGTGGGGAGTCGCTCCCACACCGCGTCGCCGAGCATGCCGCGCAAGAAGCTCTCGGCCGACTCCGCTGCCGCATCGTCATCCGCACGCACGACGCCACCCTCGACCAGCGGCCAGGTCGGCCACCACGGTGCCCACGGCATGGGCGGCTCGTAGGCAAGCACCCCTTGCACCTGTCCGGGAGCGCGCACCGCGGCGGCGAGGGCGACAAGGGCGCCGAAGCTGTGCCCGACGACGAACGCCCGCCGGCCGGCAAGGACCGTGAACAGGTCATCGACGTGCTCCGCGAGACGACCGCCTCCCTTCGATGCGGAGCGGCCGTACCCACGACGGTCGTAGCGCACCACCGGGAACTCGGGGAGGCGCCGCGCGACGCGGGCAAGGCCCGCCGCTCGATCCATCGCACCGTGCACGAGGAGAACCACGTGGTCCGGGTCCCACCAGGGTGCAAGCGGCTGCTTCGGTGGGCGATCGACCGCATAGAGGCCGTCACGCACCACCACCTCGGATTCGGCCTGCTCGAGCATCGGGCAGACGCTACCGACCCGCGGGGCGACCCCGAGCAACCGCCGCGCTGCCTACGCTGCACCGATGGAGGTTCTGCTCATCCGACACGGCCTGCCCGAGCGCATCGTGGGCGAGGCGCCGGTCGACCCCTCACTCACCCCTCTCGGCCACCGACAGGCGGCTGCCCTTGCCGCATGGCTCGCCGCTGAGCCCCCGGATGCGCTGGCCTCGAGCCCGATGGCACGTGCCCACCAGACCGCGCAGCCGCTCGCGGCCCGCTTCGACCTGCAGCACACCGTCGACGACGATCTGGCGGAGCTCGACCGGGGCGCAGCCGCCTACATCCCGCTGGAGGAGATCCGAGGCACCGACCACCCGCACTGGCAGCAACTCGTCGAGGACTGGGTCGGGCCGTCAGGAGCCGAACGTCGTGCCACATTCCAGGCCACGGTCGTCGCAGCGATCGAACGCGCTATTGCCGGAGCCGAGGCACGGCGCCTCGCCGTGGTCTGCCACGGCGGTGTCATCAACGCGTACCTCGCCCACGTCTTGCAGCTCGACCGCATGCTGTTCTTCGAACCGGCCTACACCAGCATCAGCCGGGTGCGCGCCAGTCGCGACGGCCGCCGCCAGCTCGTGAGCATCAACGAGGCCGCGCACCTGCGCGACGTGGTACGAGACCCCGCCTGAGGCGCCTCCCAGGCCGGGCCGACGCCGCCTGCGCGCTCAGCCGCTGTCGTCGCCGTCCGCGTCGCCGTCCGCCTCGACCCGTGCGAGCAGTCGGTCACGTACGCTGTCGCCGACGTCGCGGGCGCGCCCACCGACGACCCGCCAGCCGCGCCGCGACGAGTACAGCAGGGGCGGCTCGCCGACGCGCCCCTCTCCAACCGCAAAGACCCGACCGAGGATGAGGTCGTGGTCGACGATGCCGGAGCGGCACTCGACCACCTCGCAGCACAACCATCCGATCGAGTCGCCGACGACAGGAAGGCCGTGGGCATCGACAAGCAGCTCATCGGCGATGTGATGCATCTTGTGCCCTGGGTACGAGAAGTACTGGCCCGCCTCGACCTGGTCACCCGCCAGGATCGAGACCGCAAATCGTCCTGACGCAACGATCAGCGGGTGGGTCTCGTGCTTCGGTGAGACAGACGCAAGAAGAATCGGTTCGCCGAACGCGACCTGTCCGACCCACGTAGACGTGTAGGCGCGGCGAACCCCACCGTGCGCGGCGCCCACGACCTGCACGCCTTCGACCATCTGCCCAAGCACCCGTTTGATGTCGCGATGGATCATGCGGACCCTTCCTACACTTGCGTCGTCGCCACCCCCGTGACGGGAGCTGCCAATGCTGGACCAACGGATCGCCACAGACCAACGCGCGCCGCGGCGGCGTGCGTTCGCCCTCTGCCTCATGCTCGTCGCAGGGCTACTTGTCTGCACCGACGGGACAGGCCTTCCGGCGGCATCTGCGCTCGACACCACCCCAACCACCAATCCGTGGTTGCAGCGCAGAGTCCTCGGCCTCGCGCACGCGGGCGGTGAGGACGAGGCGCCACATTCAACTCTGTTCGCGTATCACCAGGCGATGAGCCATGGTGTCTCGATGCTCGACCTCGACGTGCAGCTCACCGGCGACGGCGTGCTCGTCGTGCTCCACAACGACACCGTCGACCGCACCACGAACGGCACCGGATCGATCGCGTCGATGACCTACGCCCAAGCCAACGCGCTCGACGCTGCCTACTGGTACTCCGATGCCTGCTGGGCGTGCCACGACCGTCCTCTCGCGGACTACCGCTACAGGGGCGTCCGCACGGGGTCGATCCCTCCACCCGCGGGCTCCAACCCTGACGACTTCGCGATCCCGTCTGTGCGTTCGATGTTCGAGACCTTCCCGGACATGCCAATGGACATCGAGATCAAAGGAACAGCACCCGGCAACGCCGCCGCGGTGACCGCGCTCGCCGACCTGATCCACGAGTTCCACCGTGCCGATCGCACCGTCGTTGCCTCCTTCGACACGGCAACCCTCGATTCCTTCAGCACCCAGGCGCCTGACGTCGCAACGAGCGCGACGCTCGACGAAGTCACGCAGTTCTTCCTGCATCGCCAGCCCCTCCCAGGGCGTCAGGTGCTCGACGTCCCGCCCACCTACGACCTGTCGGGCACAACGATCGACGTCGTCACCCCTCAGTTCGTGCGGGACGCACACGCGGCGGGCATGGCGGTGTGGGTCTGGATGAACGGCCGTGATGAAGAGACCGCGGAGTTCTACGGGCACCTCCTCGACATGGGCGTCGACGGGATCAACGCCGCTCGCCCAGGCGTGCTCATGGACGTGCTGCACACCCGTGGCGTGGCGTGGGACCCCAACGCCCCACCCGTGACCTCAGCGCCGCAGGTCCCGACCACGACTTCGGCCACACTCCCGCCTGCGCTGCCGTCGGCCGCACTCCCGATCCTCGCCACCCCCCGTTACACAGGTTGAACAGATGCCCTCGTCACCTTGGACCGTGCTCGACCACCCAGGCCCCTTGGCGTTCGCCCATCGGGGCGGAGCAGGTGACTGGCCCGAGAACACCCTTCCCGCGTTCGCCGGCGCCGTCGACCTCGGCTACCGCTACGTCGAGACCGACGTGCACGCCACCGCCGACGGTGTCCTCGTGGCGTTCCACGACGACCATCTCGACCGCGTCACAGACCGCACCGGCGCGATCGCGGAGCTCCCCTGGCGCGAGGTGCAACGTGCCAGGGTCGATGGGGCCGAGCCGATCCCGCTCCTGGAGGACCTCCTCGGCACGTGGCCGGAGCTACGCGTCAACATCGACCCCAAGGCTGACTCCGCCGTCGAACCGCTCATCGAGGTGTTGCGCCGCACCCATGCCGTCGACCGAGTCTGCATCGGCTCGTTCTCCGATCGACGGCTCGCGGTGCTGCGAGGGCGCCTCGGCGAACGCCTGTGCACCTCGCTCGGCCCCAAGGGCACCGCACGCCTCCGCGGGGCGTCCTGGCATCTCCCCGTCGGGCGCCTCGCCGCCGCGTGCGCGCAGGTTCCGCCGTCGATGAAGGGCATCCCTCTCGTCGACGAACGCTTCGTAGCCACGGCGCACGAGCGGGGCCTGCAGGTGCACGTCTGGACGATCGACGATCCGCACGAGATGCGCCGGCTGCTCGACCTCGGCGTCGACGGCATCATGACCGACCGACCCGCGGTGCTCCGCGAGGTCCTTGTCGACCGCGGCACGTGGAGCTGACTCGACGCTCCCGGCAGCCTCAGGCTTCGGGGAACACCGCAGGACGCTTCTCGAGGTAGGCCATCACCGCTTCGACCTGATTGGGACTGCCGATGAGGCCAGCCATGAGACGCGACTCCTCCAGGAACGATTCCGCGAGGGGTCGTGTCCCGGCGGCGTTCAGCAGCGCCTTCGTGCCACGGATCGCGTGGGGGTTCTTCGACGCGATCTCCGTGGCGAGCGCGAGTGCGTCGGCATGTGGGTCGTCTGACAGGTGCGTTGCGAGACCGAGCTCGACCGCTTCGGTGCCCGACACCATGCGACCCGTGAACGCGAGCTCCTTCGCGACGTCGAGGCCAACGAGCCGCACGAGCATCTGGAGGCCTGTCATGTCGGGCAACAGCCCCCAACGGATCTCGAGGACGGAGAGCTTCGCGTCCGGCGCGACGAATCGGATGTCGGCCGCCATCGCGATCTGGAACCCGCCGCCGAGGACTGCACCGTGGAGCGCCCCGACCACCGGCACCGCGAGGTCTGTCCACACGAAGGCCGCTTCCTGGGCGAGGTTCGTGATCTTGTCAGGAAGGCGTGCGGTCAGGTCGCCCGCCATGGCCGTGACCGGGTCGCTCGATGACCCGCGGTCAGCCGGTGGGGTCGCCATCGCGGTAAAGCTCCCCAGATCGAGCCCTGCACAGAAGCCACGGCCCTCGCCCGAAAGCACGACTGCACGCACGCTGGGGTCGGCCGCGATCGTGGCGCCTGCCTTGCCGAGGGCAACGAACATGGCGCCGTCTATCGCGTTCAGCTTGTCAGGCCGGTTCAGCCGCACGTCGGCGACGCCATCGGTGACCGTGATCGTGACCCGTTCGCTCATGTGGTGAGTCTGCACGAGCGGCAGCTACGCGCGCACCACCGGCACGACGCCCGAGGCGCCGGGAGGTGGGGGTGCGCCCACTCCGGCCTCCGCCGCCTGCGCTGCATAGCGCGCCGCCTCGTCGTCGTGACCCATCGCCCCGAGCACAACTGCGAGGTTGTGGGCGCATTCACCGGCGCTCCGCACCATGTCGAGTTCTGCGAAGCGATGCCGAGCGACAGCAAGGCGCCGCCCAGATTCCTCGAGCCGCCCCATGTCGAAGAGCACCACACCGAGGTTCTGGTCGCACGACGCCGCGTCCTCGGGGGCGTCCAGCGCCAGGAAGAGGCGACGTGCCTCTTGGAAGTACTCGACCGCATCGTCGAGCCCTCCCAAGTCGTGGAGGAGGCATCCGAGGTTGTAACCGGCAGCAGCCACTCCGAACCGATCGCGCGAGGCAAGGAGCGCGTCACGAGCTCGTTCGAGCAGCTTGGCGGCCGCCTCTGCTTCGCCGGCGTCTGCGAGGAGCACTGCGAGATCGTGCTCGACCACCGCCACGAGGCCGTCCTCACGGTGTTCACGAAACACACCACGGGCGCGCTCCAACACGCCGAGGGCCTCCTCAGTTCGGCCGGCATGGCGAAGCACCTCTGCTCGCGCCGTGTCGCATGCCGCGAGCGCGACGGGTGCCGGGGGAAGGGACAGCAGGTGGGCCCGCACCTCCTCGAGCACGCCGAGCGCCTCGTCAACCTCGCCGTCGTCGAGCAGGATGCGCGCCGTCAGGCGTGCGGCCTGCTCGGCCTCCTCTGCCGACTTCGCCTTGAGCGCGCTGCGCGCCGCTCGACGCGCGGCTCGCAACGCGCCGGGTGTGTCACCCGCACCCCGCAGTGCTTGGGCCAGCCGATAGCAGGCTGTGGCACGTGTCGCATCATCTCCGGCCGCATCGACCGCTGCGATGCGCGCACGGAGGTGCCGCGCGAGGTGCGCCTCGAAATCGTCCTGCTCCGGCCCCATGGAGCTTGCAGGTTATCTGTCACCATCCCGGCACGCCGACAGGGTGACGCTCCGACGCCAGCCAGTACGGAACTGCACGGCCGCGGCGCGGCGCTGCCTCGCGCGCCCGTTGAGCGCTGTCCCCCTCTTGACCCGCGGGTCAAGAAATGGTTGACACCTCCGCACACGCAACCTACGGTGCGCCCGCGGGGTGCCGTCGGACACACCGGCCTGACGGATGGGGGCCCCGCCTGATTTCCCGGGGGAAGCCATGCATGCATCCACAACCGCTCGGCATCCTTGGATGCGCGTCGCTGCGCTCGCGGTCGTCTCGCTCACGCTGGCCGCTGCGTGCAGCAACTCCTCGAACGGCACCGGGAAGGACCCCGGCAAGTCCAGCGGCGGGAACGGCGCGGTGTTCGACCAAGCGACGCTGAACCAGCCGCAGCAGGAAGGCAAGCCGCGCAAGGGCGGAAGCCTCACCTTCGGTCTCGAGTCGAACGTCAGCACGCTCATCCCGGGCGACCTGCAGCAGCCTGCCGACCTGACCGTGGCACTGGCCGCATACGACCCCATGATCGGCTTCGACGACAAGGGCGAGCTCACCGCGAACGGCCTCGCCACCTCGATGAAGCCCAACGCAGACCTCACCGAGTGGACGTTCGGCCTACGGACCGGCATCTCCTTCTCCGATGGCGAACCGTTCAATGCCGCAGCGGTCGTCGCCCAGTTCACCGCCGAGAAGGGCAGGCCCAAGTGCATCTGCCAGACGGACCTCAACAACATCACCTCGGTCTCCGCGATCGACGAGCACACCGTTCGGTTCACGCTCAAGTCGCCGAACGTCGCGTTCCCGCTCGTGCTCGCCGGGTCGACCGGGTGGATCGCGTCCCCCAAGGCATGGGCCAAGGGTGAGAGCTACCTCCAGACGCACCCGACGGGCACCGGGCCGTTCATCCTCACCGACTACGACACCCTCACCTTCAAGCGAAACCCCAACTACTGGCGCACGGCGGCCGACGGAACGAAGCTCCCCTACATGGATCAGGTGAAGTTCACGCCGTACCCCGACACGAACACCCGCCTGCAAGCGATCCGTTCGGGAGACGTCCAGATGATCCAGAGCGCCGACACGGGCAACCTCGTCGACGCCGCGAAGGACTCGAAGTTGGTCGTCCAGCCGGTGACAGGTGCCAGCTCGACGATTCTCCTCCTGAACAGCCACAAGCCACCGTTCGACGACCTCCGTGCACGGCAGGCGTTCAACTACGGCATCGACCGCGACGCGATTAACCAGCAGGGCTACCAGGGCGCCCGCGTACCCGCGTACGGTCCGCTCGATCCGACAAACCCCTACTACGACGCCGACCCGGACGCGCAGCTCCCCCACCACGACGCCGACAAGGCCCGCAGCCTCATCAACGAGCTCAAGGCAGATCACAAGTCCGTGTCGTTCGAGGCGATGTGCATCGCGACGCCCGAAGCCAGCCGGATCTTCCAGATCATCTCGCAGCAGCTCCGCCCGCTCGGCTTCGACAGCAAGCAGGTGCAACTCGACCAGGCCATCTACGTGCAGCGGATGTTCTCGCTCCAAGGTGACTTTCAGGAGGCCTGCTTCCGCAGCGGCATGGTGCCCGACCCCGACAACCTCTACGCGGGGCTGCACACCGGTGGTGGCACGAACATCGGCCTCTACAGCAACCCCAAGGTCGATGCCGCTCTCGAGGCAGGCCGAGGCACGGCCGACACGACCGAGCGTCACAAGCAGTACGACATCGTCCAGCAGCAGGTCGCCAAGGACGTGGTGATCGTGCCACTGCTGTTCGACCTCTATGGCAACATTCACACCGCTGACGTCAGCGGGCTTCCCCGGCCCCGAAGCAACAGCCTGGGCCTCATCTCGCTGGCAGGGGTCTACTTCGTGGCCTCCTGACCCACCTCCGCTTCACCGAATGATCCGCACGCCCTAATCAACCTTGCCGCGAACCTGCCGATCAGTCCCCCCAGTACCGCAACGCGCAAGGAGCACGCGTGAAGATCCTCGGCAAGCTCGGCAGGATGCTGGGCGCCATCGTCATCGTCTCGATGCTCACCTTCGGGATGACCAAGCTCCTACCGGGCGATCCGACGTTCATCGAGTTGGGTTCAAACGCCGGTTCGATGCTCGCCTGCGGGAGCACCGTCGAAGGCAAGACGCTCGACTGCAAGAACTACCCCGCACAGAACGTCGTACCTCGTGGAACCAAGGGACCACCCCCGCTCGAGGACGTCTGCGACGCCGACCAGTGCATCACGGCCGGCAACCGCCTCCGCCACGACAAGGCCTACGACAAGCCCATCCCCGTCCAGTACGCGAAGTGGGCGGGCAACGCCCTGCACGGCGACTTCGGTGAGGCCATCGGCCCGCCTCCCGAACGGGTCTCCACGAAGCTGTCACGAGCCCTCCCACCGACGCTCGAGCTGATGCTCCTCGCGTCGCTCGCCTCGATCCTGATCGCGATCCCGCTCGGCATCTACGGCGCCTACCGCGAGAACCGCCTCGGGGACCGGGTCGCCACCGGCGTGTCGTTCTTCATGCTGGCGATCCCCAACTTCGTGCTCGCGCTGTACCTCATCGCGCTGTTCGCGGTGACGCTGCACTGGCTACCGCTGACCTTCTCGCCCCTGAAAGAGGGCCTGGCCGACAACCTCAAGTCGCAGGTCATGCCGGTACTCGCCCTCGCCGCCGGCAGCGTCGCCGTGTTCGCTCGGCTGCTCCGCAGCGACATGATCGCCACGCTCCACGAAGACTTCATCCTGATGGCGAGAGCCAAGGGGCTACCGCCTTGGCGCATCCTGTTCCAGCATGCGCTCAGACCGTCGTCGTTCTCGCTCCTGACGGTCGTCGGCATCAACCTCGGTAGCCTCATCGGTGGCACCGTGATCCTCGAGGTCATGTTCGCCATCGACGGCGTCGGCAAGCTGATGGTCACCGCCATCTCCACCCGTGACTACATGGTCGTGCAGGCAGTCGTGCTGATCATCTCCGTCACCTACGTCGTCGCGAACGTGTTGATCGACATCCTCTACAACCTGCTCGACCCCCGGATTCGGCATGCCTGAAACTTCCGTAGACACCGTCGACTCGCCGCCAGCCGAGCCCGTGGACCTCACCGGCACGTCCGACGACGCCCAGCCGCACGAACCAACAGGACGGCGCCGGCGCAAGCTCGGCTTCGGGTTCTGGTTCTCGACCGTGTGGGTGGCGCTCATCCTCTTCGCCGCCGTCGCCGGTCCGTGGCTCCCCCTACAAGACCCGAACAAGTCAGACCCGTGCGCCGTGCTCGCCCAAACCATGATCAACACGGGCGCCACGCCGGAGCAGGCACTGATGATGCGGTTCGGCAACGCCGCGAACCCTGAGCAAGCCCAGACGCTCATCGACCGTGGCGTGCAGCCCGACCTCCCCAAGTCGGGGACCTGCACGACACCAACCCTCGACGCTCGCGGGGGTGCCTTCCCGAGCGCACGTCATTGGCTCGGCACCGACTCTCTCAGCCGTGACAACCTCGCGCGCCTCGTCCACGGGGCACGCGTGGCGATCCTTGTCGGTGTCGTCGCCATCGCCATCGGGCTCGCGATCGGCGGCGCGATCGGCCTCGCCGCCGGGTACTTCCGCGGCAAGGTCGAGGCGGTGCTCATGACGCTCGTCGACATCATGCTGGCCTTCCCGGCACTCGTGCTCGCCATCGCGATCGTGGCCTTCGCCGGACAGAGCCTGCTCAACGTCTGTGCGGCCGTGGCGGTCGTCTCGACGCCCGCGTTCGCCCGCATCGCACGCGCCTCGACGCTGACCTACGCCGAGCGCGAGTTCGTGACTGCCGCACGCGTCCAGGGGGCACGACACATCCGCATCATGGTGCGAGAGATCCTCCCCAACGCAGTCCTCCCGCTCCTGGCGTTCGGGCTCGTGGCTGTGGCGGTCGCCATCGTCGTCGAAGGTGGTCTGGCCTTCCTCGGGTTGTCCGTACCTCTTCCGGAAGCCAGTTGGGGGTCCATGATCAAGGAGGGCTACGGCGTCATCAACGACCGGCCCATGGTGGCACTCCTTCCTGCCGGCTTCATCTTCGTCACCGCACTCGCCTTCAACATCCTCGGCGACAAGTTCCGCATGGTCTTCGACGTGAAGGACTCAGCCCTGTGAGCCCCACATCCACGCCACGCACCGGGCTCGCCAAGCTGGGCCTCCAGCCAGCCGAGAACGCCCCCCTGCTCGACGTGATCGACCTCGAGACCCACTTCCGGGTCCAGGCGGGCATGGTCCGCGCGGTCGACGGCGTCTCGCTCACCGTCCGGCGCGGCATGACGCTGGGCGTCGTCGGCGAATCCGGCTCCGGCAAGACGGTGCTCTCCCGCTCGATCATGGGCTTGCTCACCGGGCGGAACGTGGTCCGGTCAGGTCAGGTCCGCTACGCAGGCCACGACCTCACCAAACTCGGCCCGAAGGATCTTCGGGCCCTCTGGGGCACAGAGATGGCCATGGTCTTCCAAGACCCGATGACCTCGCTCAACCCGGTCATGAAGATCGGGCGACAGATCACCGAGTCACTCCGCTACCACCACGGCATGGGCAAGTCCGAGGCTCGTGACGCGGCGATCGCCGGGCTCGCCGCGGTCGGCATCCCCGCGCCGGAAGAACGCTTCGGTGAGTATCCACACCAACTGTCGGGTGGTATGCGCCAGCGCGTGACGATCGCAATCGCGTTGGCGTGCGGCCCGAAGCTCCTCTTCGCTGACGAGCCCACGACCGCGCTCGACGTGACCGTCCAGGCACAGATCCTCGATCTGCTCGCCACGCAGCAGCGCGAACGCGACATGGGGATGATCCTCGTCACGCACGACCTCGGCGTCGTGGCCGGACGAGCCGACCAGGTTGCCGTCATGTACGCCGGGCAGATCGTCGAGTTCGCCCCGACGGCAACGCTGTTCGCCAACGTGCGCATGCCGTACACCGAGGCGCTGTTGCGCTCGATCCCACGGCTCGATCAGCTCAGCCACAGCCGTCTCCAGGCGATCGGCGGCCGTCCACCCGATCTCGTCAACCCACCAAAGGGTTGCCGCTTCGCGCCTCGCTGCCCGTATGCCCAGGAGCGCTGCCACCGCGAACAGCCACCGCTCATCAGCGACAACGGAAGCGACCACCTCTATCGCTGCTGGTACCCCGTCGGCGCCCCCACCGCACGCGCCGGGGCGGCAGATGCCCGTACCGGTGCGCCCGCCGCCTCCACCGCGCCCGTAGCCGCTGCGGCACCCGCGTCGCCCCCCGCCAAGGCGTCTCTGCCCCCGACAGATCCTGGCGGCGCTGCTCCTCAGCCAGAGCCAACCACGCGCCCAGTTGCATCGACCGCCTCCGCACCACCTCCGCGTGCGCCACGACCGACCGGACCATCCACCGACTCCCCGTCCGCTCCCAAGAAGGACTCCTGACATGGCCGGCAGCGGCACCGACCACCTGCGCCCCGCAGACGACACGCTGCTGCGCGTCGAGCACCTCGAGGTTCGCTTCCCCGCCGGCAAGGGGCGCGCGGTACACGCGGTCTCCGACCTCAGCCTCGACCTGAAGGAAGGCGAGACCCTCGGTCTCGTCGGCGAGTCGGGTTGCGGAAAGTCGACCACCGGCCGGGCGATCATGCAGCTTCCCAGCCCCACGGCGGGGTCCGTGACCTTTGCGAACGCCGAGCTGACAAAGCTCAGCCCAGCGGCCCTGCGTGCGACACGTCCGCAGCTCCAGATGATCTTCCAGGATCCGATCTCGTCACTGAACCCGCGGCGCAAGGTGGGCGAGATCGTCGCGGAGCCGCTCAACATCTGGAAGATCGGCACCCCTGAAGAGCGTCTCGCCAAGGTGCGCACCGTCCTCGAAGCGGTCGGCCTCGACCCCGACGTCGCAATGGAGAAGCGCCCCCACGAGTTCTCCGGCGGTCAGTGCCAGCGCATCTGCATCGCCCGGGCCCTCGTTCTCGAACCGAAGGTGATCATCTGCGACGAGCCGGTCTCCGCGCTCGACGTGTCGGTCCAGGCACAGATCCTCAACCTGCTCGAAGAGATGAAGGTCCGCTACGGCCTGACGCTCGTGTTCATCGCCCACGACCTCGCCGTCGTCAAGAACGTGAGCGACCGAGTGGCGGTCATGTACCTCGGCAAGATGTGCGAGATCGGACATCCCGATCAGCTGTACACACGTCCCGCGCACCCGTACACCGCAGCGCTGCTCGCATCGATCCCGGTGCCCGATCCGACGGTTCAGCGCTCCCAGGACGTGGTCCTCCAAGGCGAACTGCCCTCGCCTCTCGACCCCCCCTCGGGCTGTCGCTTCCGGACGCGGTGCCCGCGCGCACAAGCACGGTGCGCAGAGGAAGAGCCACAACTGCGTCGGGTCACGGGCGAGCAGTTCGTCGCCTGCCACTTCCCATTGGTCGAGCCCGACGTCCGTCGCACGAGTGCGGCAGGTGCGGGAGCTCCCAAGCCCAGCTAGCAACCGCAGGACCCACCCTCGGCCGCCGCGGTCGCGCACCCCGTGACGCTCGTGCGAGGATGGGGGCCATGGCTCAAGCACCCGACATGCAGATCGATCTCGCGACCATCTACGAGGTCACGATCGACACCAACCGCGGCAAGATCGTCTGCGACCTCGACCCCCGCCTCGCACCGGTGACGGTCAACAACTTCGTCGTCCAGGCCCGCAGCGGCTTCTACGACGGACTCACCTTCCACCGCGTGGTGCCCGAGTTCGTCATCCAGGGTGGCGACCCCGAGGGAACGGGCCGTGGCGGTCCCGGTTACCGCTTCGCGGACGAGCCCGTCCGTGGCGAGTACTTGCTCGGTGCCCTCGCGATGGCGAACGCCGGGCCCGACACGAACGGTTCGCAGTTCTTCATCTGCATCGACGACTGCCGGCAGAAGTTGGCACCGAGCTACAACCTGTTCGGCTATGTGACCAGCGGCATCGAGATCGCGCAGGCGATCCAGGTGGGCGACCGCATGAACACGCTCACCGTCGTCGAACGCCCCGCTGCCTGACCAAGGCGTGGGACACGATCTCGCGACCCTCACCGAGGCCATCGCCGACGCGTACCCCCGTCGCGATGCGATCGTCTGGCGCGCACAACGGCTGACCTGGGAGGCGCTGTCTGCGCGTACCCGCCGACTCGCCGCGTTCCTTCGCGCCAATGGAGTCGGGAGCAGGCCCTCCCACACGCGCGAACCGTGGGAGTCGCCCCACGCACATGTGGCGCTGTACCTCCACAACCATCCGGCGTACCTCGAGGGCATGCTCGGCGCGCACAAGGCAGGCGCCGCCGCGTTCAACGTGAACTACCGCTACGTGGCGGACGAGCTCACGTATGTCTTGCGCGACGCCGGCACCGCCGCGATCGTGTACCAAGCGAGCTTTGCTGCCGTCCTGGCGCCGGTGCTCCCCACCCTGGAGCATCAGCCACTCCTCCTGCAGCTCGACGACGGCACAGGAACACCCCTTCTCCCCGGGGCGATCGACTACGATGCCGCACTCGCCTCCGCCGATCCGACCGTCGCCCTCGGGCCATGGTCGGGAGACGACCGCTACCTGCTCTACACGGGCGGCACCACAGGAAACCCGAAGGGCGTCGTCTGGCGGCAGGACGACTTTCTCGTGGGCGCCCTCGGCTTCCTGCGCAGGGACGGCACGCCGTTCGAGTCGGTCGCCGAGATCGTCGAGCGGGCCGCGCACGGCGCACGCCTTCGCACCCTGCCAGCCCCTCCGTTCATGCACGGCGCCGCGCACTGGAATGCGTTGAGCACCCTGTTGGCCGGCGGCACCGTCGTGATCCAGGAGCGCACGGACCGCTTCGACGCGAGCGACATCTGCGCCACGATCGACCGTGAAGCGGTGAGCTCCGTCCTCATCGTCGGTGACGCGTTTGCGCGTCCCCTGCTCGATCACCTGGCCACGGCAGACACCGAGTTGGCCACACTCCGATTCGTCCTCAGCGGCGGCGCGATCCTCTCCCCCACCGTGAAGGCGGAACTCCTCGATCGACTCCCCCAGGTCCAGATCGTTGACGTCCTCGGATCATCGGAGTCGGGCCGCCAAGGAGTCGCCCGCTCCCACGGTACGAGCGGCGCTGCACCGACGCGCTTCGTCGCGGACTCCCAAGCGGTCGTGCTGAGTCCCGACCGCGACCGCGTGCTCGCCCCCGGCGACGAGTCAGTGGGGTGGTTGGCGCAGTCGGGACCGGTCCCCCTCGCCTACCTCGGCGATCCGGCAAAGACGGCAGCGACCTTTCCGACCATCGACGGCGTCCGGTACTCGGTGCCCGGCGACCGTGCCCGGATCGGGTCCGACGGCAGCATCGAACTGCTGGGCCGAGAAGCCGCCACGATCAACACCGGCGGCGAGAAGGTCTTCGCGGAAGAGGTCGAGGCCGCCCTCAAAGCCCACCCCGACATCCTCGATGTCCTCGTGGTCGGCCGCCCCAGCGAACGCTGGGGGTCAGAGGTGGTCGCAGTAGCGAGCCTGCGTGCGCATGCAACGGCACTCCCGAGCGAGGTGGTCGCCGTGGCAGCGGCGCACCTCGCGCGCTACAAGCTCCCCAAGGCGGGGGTCGCCGTCCCCGCGGTTCGGCGCAGCCCGAGCGGCAAGCCCGACTACGCCTGGGCGCGCGAGATCGCCGTCGCCGCGCTCGGCGACGCGACCGCATCGCTCGCCAACTGGCACCACCCTGACGCGCGGTCGTAGCGTCGCCACGCAAACGGTCCGGCGCATCCGGGGCGACGCACCGCACCGATGGCACGCATCCAGCTTTCGCTCCCGTCACGGCTCGACCTGGCTCGAAGCTTCGTTCACCTCCGTCAGGGGCGTGACGACCCCACGATGCGCGTGCGTCCCGATGAGGTGGTGCGGGCGGTCTTCACCCCCGAGGGTGGGGGCACGATCCGCTTCACGGCCGTCGATGCACAGCACCTCGACGTCGAGACCTGGGGCCCAGGCGGCGAGTGGTTGATCGCCCACGCCGACACGATGAGCGGTCTCGCCGACGATCCGAGCGGCTTCGACCCCTCGTCGAACGACCGCCTCAGTCGCCTCTGGCGGGACCGTCCCGGATTGCGCATCCCGCGAACCGACAGGGTGCTCGAAGCACTCCTGCCCGCGATCCTGGGGCAACGGGTCACCGTCTTCGAAGCGCAGCGCGCCTTCCGTCAGATCGTGACGGCCTACGGCGAACCGGCACCGGGTCCTCACGGCCTCACGTTGCCACCGGATCCGCAGCGGCTCGCGGGCGTCCCCTACTACGACCTCCACCGCTGCGGCGTCGAACGCGCTCGGGCAGACACCATCAGGCGTGCGGCCGCCCATGCCGCACAGCTCGAGGAGTGCGCCACGCTCCCCCTCAGCGATGCTCGCCGACGTCTGCGAGCCATACCGGGTATCGGACCCTGGACGACTGCCTTGGTCACACTCGTCGCGCTCGGTGACGCCGACGCCGTCCAGGTCGGTGACCTTCACCTCCCGAACCACGTCGCGTGGCTGCTCGCCGGCGAAGAACGCGCCGACGACGCACGCATGCTCGATCTCCTCGAGCCGTGGCACGGCCACCGCGCGCGCGTCGTGCAGTTGATCCTCACCTCTGCGTTGCACGCCCCGCGCCATGGTCCCAAAGCCCGCATCACCGACCATCGGTCCCACTAGGCGACGCGAGGGTCCGACGGCCCCCGACGATGTGCGAGGCTTCCCCTGTGGCCGTGCTCGGTGCTGGTATTCCTGCTGACCTGGAGGTGACGTGTCCGCGGTGTGGCACCGTCGCCATGCAGCGATTCGCAGGCCCATGCACCGCATGTCGCGACCAGCTGCGCGCCTCGCAGGGCAACGAGGCCCACGACGTGGTGGCCGAGGCATACGAGCCGAAGATGAACGTGACACCGAACGCGGTCGCCACCAAGGACTAGCGCCCGTTTTCCACAGTGTCGTCGGCACGTTCCACCGCTGATCCACCGTGAGATCACAGGGTTGCGCCTCTTCCTCCGCACAGCTCCCTCGTCGTACCGTCCTCCCGAAGGCATCGACGACCCTGTCGACGACCGGTTGGAGGAACTCATGGCGCGCTACCTGCTCACCCTCGACGATGACCACCACGAAGAGATCGACGCGGACACCTACGTGCTCGAAGGGCCCCTGACGACGTTCTTCCAAACCCGTGGCGGGAGCACGGTGGTCGATTCCTGGGCCGTTCGCCTGGCCAGCTACCGGACCGCGAACGTGCTCGCCGTACGCCGGCTGGTAGACGTCGCAGACGGGCGAGAGCCGAGCCAGGTCTACGAGCTGCGGTCCGCCTGACGCGCCATCGGCTACGGCACGTACGACGCGGAGAGGGCCAGCGCGGTGAGCCCGATGAACGTGGCGCCCGCGAGCGTCATCGCACCCCATTGCAGCCGTTCGTCCCGCCGCAGCAGCATCGCCAAACCGATCGACAGCGGGAACGCGTTCATGCCGTACCGCTCGAGCGAGTTCAGGTTCTCTGCACTCAGGGTGAGCAGTGCGATCACCACCACGAAGCCCGCATAGCTCAGCGGGAGACGGCGACACACGACGACGAAGAGCACGGTGAACAACAGCACGAACGGGACATGCAGGCCCGACTTCATCGCATCGGCGCCGAGCATCTGGTGGGCGAGCTCGACGAGGCGTGAGACGGGATCGCCGTTCGTGCGCATCGTGTCTTGAATGGTGAGGGGCGCCCAGAAGTCGTGGTAGCGCACGCCGCAATACCCCAAGTAAATGAGCATCCCGACGCCCGACGACGCGACCGCTCCGACGCGCACGAGTCGATCACGCCACGACGCTGCCGGAAAGCCCCTCCACCCCTCGATGAGCGCCGCGGGCACGAGCGCGACGCCGAGGGGTCGACACAATCCGGCCAACACGCCGAGCAGGATCGCCCAACCGAATCTGCGAGTTCGAAGGCAGTACAACGACCCGATCGTCAAGGCCAGAAACAGCGGTTCGCTGTAGGCCCAGGTGAGGACGAACGCCCCTGGGAAGAGCAACAGCACCCAGACCGAGAGCACGGCGAGGCCGCGATCTTGCGTCTCGAGGATCACCAAGCGGTAGAGCAGGACCGCGGCCGCCACCAAGGCGATCTTGGCGCTGAGGAGCAAGAGGAAGTCGGCGTGGCCGACGATGGCCCAAATCGGCTTGAGGACCCATGGATAGAGCGGGAAGAACCGCTTGCCCCCGGGCTCGAACCCGTCGTAGCCACGCGTGAGGATGATGCGGTAGTAGCGGGCATCCCACGACATCCAGCCGAACGCTCCGGCGTAGGAGTTGGGCACGTAGTGCGATCCCACAAGGCGCCGCTTGAGCACCGTCGCCATCACCCACCCACCGAGGCTCAGCACGTGCGCGAGCAAGAAGGGCGGCAGCACCGCAGTTGCGGTCGGATGGCGTGCTGCCTTCTCCGCCAGGGCCGCGGCGAAGCTGCGTGTGCGATCAGGGTGCACGGCTTCAGCCACCGACGAGTCGTCAGGAGTGCCTGGCGCCGTCGTCACTCCGGTTGGATCCACCTGCCCGCTCACGACGAGGCCACGCCGAAGCGCACCAGCCACGCGTGCTCGTACGTCTTCGAGCTATCTGTCACGAGCGCCGGAGAGATCGGGCGCAGCGCGTTGAGGGCATGCACGAAGTTCTCGCAGCGCTGCTCGTGGGTGCGATAGGTGCCATCCCACACCACGAAGATCTGCCTACCCGCGTAGCGATCCGACACCTCACGCGCATAGGCCTTCGGCGACACGCGTGACAGACGCGCCACGTAGTCGACCCAGTCGATCCGATCGGGTCGGGTGAAGCCCGGAAAGCCGACCACCTGCAGCCCTGAAGCGTCCGCTGGTACGACCTCGTCAGGACGTCCCGCCACGGGTATTCCCTGGTGGTGCAGCTCACGCAGGAGCGATGGACCGAGCTGGTCGGGGCAGAGCACCACCGCATCACCTGAGCGTGCGTGTCGGGCGAGCGAATGCGCGATCTCACGCGATTGGCTACGCGCCTCGACGACCGCTCGCACCGAACCGGGCACCGCCAGGACGACGATCACCGCGAGCACGACGCGGCGCAGCACCGGCCCTCGGAGCCGCAGGAGTCCGAGCCCGGCGAGCACGACCCACAGCGGCATCCACGCCGCGTTGTAGCGAGCTTGGAAGGCCGAGTTGGTCACAACCCCCACGACGGTCGCCAGCGCGAGCGTGCCGAGCGCGACCACGGCGACGCGGCGCGGCTCCTGCGCGCCACGCACATCCACAAGGATGCGACGACGATCGATCGCAGTTGCGAGGACGCCCAGCGTCGCCGCGATGACCATCGACCAGCCGAACAGCTGCGCATCTGCCTTCCCTCCACCGCCCAGGTCTTGGATGGTGACGGCAACGACCGTCGTCGGCCACGATCGGGCCGCCCAGGGAGTGCCCGTGTGCGCCCCCTGGTACAGCAGCGTCGGCACCCACGGCAGGAAGGTCAGGAAACCCGCGGCGAGCGCGCCGAGGGCCCACAGCGCGCCGCCGGCCTCGGGGGCCCGACCCTGGCGCCGGGCGCCTATCCACCGAACTCCCAGACCGACGGCCGTTGCGGCACCGAGCCACAGCGCCCAGTAGTGCGTCCACAGCATCAGCCCGGTCAGAAGGGCCAATGGTGCCGCTCGCCGCAAGCTCGGTGCTTGGAGCAGGCGATCCAGCGCCAGCCACGCCAACGCGCACAGCAGCATCATCAGCGAGTACATGCGGTTCTCGCTCGAGTACCGCACCGCGAAGGGCATCACGCTGAACAGCACCACCGCCAACCACGCGGCCGAACGACCCCCGAGGCGGCGCGCCGCACACCACGTCGCCGGCAAGGTGAGCACACCGAACACGCCGGCCAGGGACCGAATGGCCGCATCGGAGGTTCCCACGACCTGCATCCACAGGTGGAGCAGCACGTAGTAGAGCGGCGGGTGACCGTCGTGGCGCAGCGCGCCTGGAATCTGGCTGATGGGCAACCGAGCGATGTCGACCGTGAGCGCTTCGTCCAGCCACATCGGTGAACGCGTCGCGAAGCGCGCCACCAGCCCGACGAGCACGATCGCGGCCAGCCCGAGAACATCGACGACCCGCCACAAGCCGCAGGCCGCCGGGATCGCCTCGATCGCCTCCTCGTCGGGGCTCGCTGCGACCACCTCAATCGCCACGCGACCGTCCGCGGGCGTTGCATCCTCGGCTACCACGGCGGGCACCCTAGTGGCGCCCACCCCTCTCCGACGCGCAACCCCCGGCGGGGGCAAGTACGGTCGCCCCACTCGTCGGCAAGGAGGCTCCACATGCAGGACTCGACGCGCGGAGAGGTTCTCTGGCGCCCTCCCGCAGATGCACGCCGCACGACCGCCACGGGTCAGTTCCTCGACTTCGTATCGAACAAGACAGGGCTCGCGTTCCCCGACTACCACGCACTGTGGGAGTGGTCCGTCACGGACCTCGACGGATTCTGGGAAGCCCTGTGGGAGCGCTTCTCCGTTCCCGCCTCGACCCCCTACGAGCGCGTCCGTGGCCACGCCGACGGCACCGGACGTGACCTGCCACGACCGATCTGGTTCCCCGGCGCACGCCTGAACTATGCGACCGCGGCGCTCCATCCCCACGGTGTCGCCCCCGACGACACCGCCGTCATCGCCCGGTCACAGACCGTCGGCAACCGCGCGCTCACCTGGGCTGCACTCCGAGACCAGGTGGCGCGAGCCCGCGCGGGGTTGGCCGCACTCGGCGTGAGGGAAGGTGACCGGGTCGCCGCGTACCTCCCCAACGGCATCGAGGCCCTCGTCGCCCTCCTGGCGACGGCGTCGCTCGGCGCGATCTGGTCGTCGTGTCCGCCCGAGTTCGGGGCGCGCAGCGTCACAGACCGCTTCCGCCAGATCGAGCCCCGCGTCCTCATCGCGTGCAGCGGGTACCGCTACGGCGCCCGCGACATCGACCGGCGCGAGGCCCTCAACGACATACGCGCCGCGTTGCCGTCGCTGCACGCAACGGTGCACGTCCCCTACCTCCACCCTGCACCCCAGACCGACCCGACGAACATCACATGGGACGCGCTGCTGGCACACGCGCCAGACCGGAGCCCGGCCGTTCCCGTCGCCTTCGATCACCCGCTGTACGTGCTGTACTCCTCGGGCACCACCGGCCTTCCCAAAGCGATCGTGCACGGGCACGGAGGCATCCTCCTCGAGCACCTGAAGGCGCTCGGACTCCACGCCGACCTGGGCCCAGGCGCACACTTCTTCTGGTACTCCACCACCGGCTGGATGATGTGGAACCTGCTCGTCTCCGGCCTGCTCGTCGGCGCGACCATCGTGCTGTTCGACGGCGACCCCGCCTGGCCGGACCTCGATGCGTTGTGGAGCTTGGCCGAAGAGACCGGCACCACAACCTTTGGCGTGAGTGCGCCGTTCCTACACGCGTGCACCAAGGAAGGGCTCCAGCCCGGCCGCATTCACGACCTCAGCAAGCTGCGTGCGGTGGGATCCACGGGCGCACCCCTCTCCGTCGACGGGTTCCGCTGGGTGTACGAGGCCGTCCGTGACGACATCCCCGTCGCGTCGATCAGCGGCGGCACCGACGTCTGCACCGCGTTCCTCGGCCATGACCCGCTGCTTCCGGTCAGGGCCGGCGAACTGAGCGGCCCCTACCTCGGCGTGCACGTCGAGGCGCTCGGGCCCGACGGCGCGGTGCTGAGCGGCGTACAGGGCGAGTTGGTCGTGCGCACACCCATGCCCTCGATGCCTGTTGCGTTCTGGGGTGACGACGACGGGACCCGTCTCGAATCGGCCTACTTCCGCACCTATCCGGGATGCTGGCACCACGGCGACTGGGTCACCACCTACCCGGACGGGGCGTGCGTGATCAGCGGCCGCAGCGATGCCACGCTCAACAGGGGCGGGGTGCGCCTCGGCACCGCAGACTTCTACCGCGTCGTCGATGCGATCCAAGAGGTGAACGACAGCCTCATCGTCTACCTCGACGACCCAGACGGTGGGCTCGGGCGCCTGCTGCTGTTCCTCCGACTCAACGATGACGCCGCGCTCGACGACGCGCTGCGCGCACGCATAACCGCTGAGCTGCGCCGGCAGCTCTCCCCGCGTCACGCCCCCGACGAGCTGTATGCCGTACCGGCCATCCCGCGCACCCTGTCGGGCAAGCGGCTCGAGGTACCGGTGAAGCGCATCCTGACCGGCACTCCCGCAGCCTCAGCCGCAAGCCGAGAATCGTTGGCCGACCCGGCCTCCCTCGACTGGTTCGTGGCATGGGCGCACGAGCACGGGTGACGATCGAGCGCAATCAGAACAAGCGCTTGAGGCGTTGCAACGGCTTCTCGACGAGATACCAGCTGAGGGCGGCAGCCGAGAGGCCAAGGATCCACACGGTCACCCCGAGGACCCACACGTTGGTGTTGCCGAAGCTCGCCGCGTGCGGCCCGGTGCCGAGGCCCGGGATGTGGACCCGTTGGTTGATCTGGTTCAACCAACCGGTCCAGCGCACCTGCCCGTTGGGCTTGTAGGTGGTGACCGCACGCTGCAACAGGTCGAGATGCCAGATGTAGAAGGCGTACGTCACCATGCCGAACCACGACAGCGGACGCCATCGCAGCACGCGGCGGACGACGCCCTCGTCCTGGTCGCCGAACACCATCGGGGTCAGCAGGATGATGCCCATCACGGTGAACACGAACGTGCGCTTCTGCCAGTAGTAGCCCTTGAAGCCGATGTGGAAGTCGACGGGCCCCATGACATAGGTGGCGTAGAGGAAGAGGGCGAAGCAGACCGCGCAGAAGGCGGTGGGCCAGCGCCCGACCTTTCGGCCGATCTCTTCGAGGCGGCCTTCGCGCACGGCCCAGGCGTGCACCACCGCCAACCCCATACCAAGCGCGAAGAAGTCGAGCTGGTTCGGAAGCCACGAGAACGCAACCTGCCGCATCGTCACGCCCGCAACGTCCTGCCCGTGCGGCGGCGCCCACAGGTGGTTCGTCCAGCTGAACAGCGCCCGCGAGAGGTACCCCATCGCGAACAGCACGCCGATACCGGCCAGCTCACGTCGCACCGAACGCGAGTTGCGCACCACCAGGCGCCCCCAGACGAAGAACCAGATCGGCACCAGCAGGTAGAAGCACATCTCCGTCGAGAGGCTCCACGCCTGCACGATCCCCCGCAGGAACGCGTACGCGTCGAACACCTGCAGCAGCAGGTAGAACTTCCACCAGTCGCTCCCCAGATGCACCATGCCCGTGGCCCACAGCACGGAGAGAGCGACCCAGTACGCAGGGAAGATGCGCAGCACGCGACGCCACAGGTAGCCACCCAGACGAGGCCCGCGAGAACCCTCGAGGTGTGCACGCGCAAACGGCATGTAGATCAAGAATCCCGAGATGCCGAAGAACATCGGGAGGGCGAACTCCATCATGGTGATGGCGCGCACCATCCACTCAGGCGCAGCGGAGCCCGCCACGTGGGTGGTGTGCGACCAGCACACCATCGCTGCGCCGATCCCGCGGAGTCCTTCGAGGCAGGGGAAGGTAGGCCGAGGCTTTGGAGGGGCTGCCGGAACCGCGTCGCCGGTCGGCGGCGCTGCCGCCACGGTGGTCACCGGCTCACTCATCCGCGGGCACCTTAGTTGTGGCTAACCTCGTGCAGTTGCCACCACGGGTGGCACCGTGGCCTGGCCCTTCCCGCCCAAGGAACGCTCTGCATGACGCCTCCGTCCGACGCCCCTGATTCAGCCCACCACGACGTCATCGTCATCGGGGCAGGACCTGCAGGACTCACCGCAGCCTTCCAGCTGCACAAGGCCGACATCGCCTCGACGATCCTCGAGGCCGACCCCGAGGTCGGCGGCATCAGCCGCACCGCTCAGCGCGACGGGTGGCGGTTCGACATCGGCGGTCACCGCTTCTTCACGAAAGTGCCGCAGGTTGAGGCGCTCTGGCACGAGATCCTCCCCGACGAGGACTTCCTCATGCGGCCGCGCAAGAGCCGCATCTTCTACCAAGGCAAGTACTACGACTACCCGATCAAGGCTGTGAACGCCTTGAAGAACCTCGGGCCCGTCGAAGCTGTTCGTTGCGTCGGTTCCTACGTGTCTGCACGCGTCCGCCCACCCAAGGACCAGACCAACTACGAAGGCTGGCTGGTCGCCCGATTCGGCTGGCGCCTCTACCGCACCTTCTTCAAGACCTACACCGAGAAGCTGTGGGGCGTACCGGTGAGCGACATGCCTGCCGACTGGGCGGCCCAGCGGGTCAAGGGTCTGTCGCTCGGCAACGCCATCGTCAACGCGCTCATGCCGAAGCGCAACCAGAAGGAGATCACCTCCCTCATCGAGGAGTTCCAATACCCCAAGTACGGCCCGGGGATGATGTGGGAGGTGTGCCGCGACAAGGTCGTGGCCCAAGGGTCGAAGGTGGTAACCGAGACTGCGGTGACCACGGTGCGTCACGAAGGCGGGCGCGCGGTGAGCGTCGCAGCCCAGCACGTCGACGGCGGCACGAGCGAGTACCCCTGCACCGAGGTCATCTCGTCCATGCCGATCTCCGACCTCCTCGCGGCGATGGAGCCACCCGTCCCCGCCGAGGTGCGCGCCGCGGCCGACGACCTCCGCTACCGCGACTACCTGATCGTGGCCCTGGTGCTGCCAGAAGACCTGGTCACCTTCGACGACAACTGGATCTACATCCACGAACCCGCGGTGCGCACCATGCGCATCCAGAACTTCGGCTCGTGGTCGCCGTTCATGGTGAAGCCCGGGTTCAACACCCTCGGGCTCGAGTACACGGTCTGGGAAGGCGACGACGAATGGTGCGCCGACGACGACTTCCTCGTCGAGCGTGCGAAGCGCGAACTCGAAGAGCTCGGCTTGGCAAAGGCCGGTCAGGTCAGCGAAGGGTTCGTGGTACGCCAGCCGAAGGCGTACCCGATCTACGACGACCGCTACCGAGCGAACGTCGACGTGCTGCGTGCGTGGCTCACAGAGCACGCGTCCAACGTGTACCCGGTGGGACGCAACGGCATGTTCCGCTACAACAACCAGGACCACTCGATGTTCACCGCCATGCTGACGGTCGAGAACATCGTCACCGGCAGCACCCACGACGTGTGGGAGGTGAACGTCGAGGAGGAGTACCACGAGGAGTCCGCGACGAGCACCGCTGCGGCGCGGCCAGGGGGCAGCCACGGCACCGGTCGTGACGCGCCGGTCATCTCCCGCGACGTGCTCACCGCGCAGGGTCGGGTCGCCCCAGACTCCCCTGCCGCCGGCGGCTCCGACACGACGGACGCCGAGAGCTAAATCGACCGCCGCGAGCTAACCAACTGACCCGCGAGTAGGCGGCCGACCTCGGGAGCGCCGTCGTCGCAGGCGTCGCCCAGCTAGCTCGGGGACGCGGCGCGGTCCGGCTCTGACCGAGGCACCGGACGCGAGCGTGTCGCCCCCGCCACGAGCACGGCCAACCCCAGGCACAGGAACGGCACGAACGGGACCTTGAACCGGGGGTCGGAGAACGTCGCCAAGGGGGCGATCACCAGGCTCACTCCGCACGCCACCACGAGCAGGGCATCACGGCGGCCGCGCCATGCCATGAGCAGAAGGCCCAACGCGCCACCGATGCCGACCACCCGCCAGGCCCCATTGGCGATCGACCGCAGCCGATGGACCCGCTCGAGAGGCATCCACCCCGGATCCGCGTACGACTGGACCGCCCGCAGGGCGTCGTCGTCGCGGTCGAACAGGCCGACCGCCCTGTGCCAGACGAGCTCCGGGATGCGCCCGACATCCCTGCGGGCGTAGTGCAAAGCCACTCGTGACGTCTCACGATCGTGGAGCACCTCGTCGCGCGTGCCTGCCATCTGGACGTGCTGCACCCTGCACGCCGCGCCGGCGCCGTAGACGCCAGAGGCATGAGGCTCCCAGCCGATGCAGAGGTTGTCGCCGTTGTTCGTGGCGATCGGGATGAAGGCGTGCATGCGGATCGCGTTGCGAACCGTCCACGGCGCGACGACCAGCAGCGCCGCCACCATGACGGGGGCGAGCTGACGCAGCGCAACCCGTACGCTGCGATGCTGACGCCACCAGACCAGCGGCAAGACGAGCACAAGGGGCGCGACAACGCTTCGAACGAGCAAGGTCACGCCCAACACCACGCCGATCTGCAACAGCCGCGTACGAGAAGGGCGAGCGGGCGCAGTCACCACCAACATGAGCAGCGACAGCACCAGGAAGATCGCCAGCGTCTCGCTGAGCATGGCGGCGGTGTGCATGACGAGGTTCGGGTAGAGAGCCATGATCCCCGCTGCCAACACCCCGGCACGGGCCGTCCAGATGCGGCGACCGATCACCCCGAGGAAGAAGCAGCTGACCGCCCCCAGAAACGCCTGCACGACCCCCACCACCATCGGCAGGCTTCCCGGCACCGCACCGACCCGCACGGCGTACGCCAGACCGCCGACGAAGTACGGGTAGCCCGGCGGGTAGTACGCGCTTGCCTGGCCCTTGAAGAGCTGATTGTGCGGGCCGAGGCGGAAGATCTCGACGTAGCCCCGGCCGTGGGAGATGTTGTCGGCGATGCCGTAGTAGCGCGCCGGGTCGTACAGGCCCTGCGGTGTCTTGGCGGCATAGGCGACCCAGACGAGCCGAACGACGAGGCCGAGCACCGAAAGCCCGATCAGCCACCACCACGATCGGTCAGTGCGCAGCGCGTGCCGGACGAGGTCGCCTCGCCTCACCACACCGGGCGACGTTGGCGAGACGCTGGGCGCCTCAGCTGCTTGCGCCACGCCGTGCCCGTCGTCCGCGCAGACGGTCGCGCACGCCCCAGCGCGTCACCAGGAGCATGGACTCGGCCATGATCTGCGGCGACATCTTGGAGGTGCCGCGCACGCGGTCGACGAAGGTGATCGGCACCTCTTCTACGCGTCCACCCCACTGTGCCAGGCGGTATGCGACCTCCATCTGGAACGCGTACCCGTTGGCCACGGTGCTGGGCAGGTCGATCGCGCGCACGACCTCGGCCCGATACGCCCGAAAGCCCGACGTGGCATCGCGGAGGCCGATCTTGAGCATGAAGCCCGCGTAGCGGTTCCCCCACGCCGACATCAGGCGTCGGTGCAGGGGCCAGTGCGGGGTCGCCCCTCCGGGCACGTAGCGCGAGCCGATCGCGACGCCCGCACCATCCTCGAGGCGAGCGAGCAGCAACGGCACAGCGTTCGGGTCGTGCGACAGATCGACGTCCATCTGGACGATGGCCTCGTAGGACTCCCCCAGTGCCCAGCTGAACCCAGCCCGGTAAGCGTTCCCCAAGCCGTCCTTCATGGAGCGACGGAGCACCGTCACGTTGCCGATGTCGGCACCGACCTTCTCGGCCAGATCTGCAGTGCCGTCGGGGCTGTTGTCGTCGACCACCAACACGTCGACCTCAGGCGCCGCGGACCGCAGCGCATGCAAGAAGCGCTCGACGTTGGCGGACTCCTGGTAGGTGGGGACGATCACCAGGGTGCGCATTCGGGCCACCCTACTGGACTCGACGGTACCCACTGATGCAGCTCACCGACATCGCTGCCACAGCTGGAAGAGGCCGCCGGGATGGACCGAAGAGACCCCATAAGACCCGACCTTGCAGAAGAGCTCGGCGACCAGGCGATTGGGCTCGTCGGGCCCGAAGTCCCGCGAGGAGTTCGGCTCCTCCCATGGAGTCCACACGTCGGACAGGATCAGGTAGTCCGCGTGGCGCACCTCATCGGCGAGACCCGAATCCGTCGCGTTCGCCATGCCGGGGTCCATCTCGATGTAGTAGGTGCCCACCTTCAAGCGCGGGAACAAGAAGTAGAAGAACGCGTCGCTGTAGGGCGTCTTGCGCAGGTCGACGGGCCCGACGAGCAGCCGTCGCCCCGGCACCTCGATGCGGTCGAGGTCCGCCACGAGCGCGTTCGCGGCGGCGGCAACATCGGCGCTGCCGTAGTAGAAGTTCCGCCCCCGATTGTTGATCGCGAAGCCCTGCACGTCGTGGCCGAACGTCTGCTGCGTGAGGTCGACATAGGTGCGCAGCGTGAAATGTGGGATGAGACCGGCGAGCACGACCACCGCCACCGCTACCGGAGCCACGACTGTGCGCAGCACCTGCCGTCTGCCGTGCAGCAGTTCGGCCAAGGCGACCGGCACGAGCGCGAGCGGCACGCAGCTCACCCATGCGAAGTGCGCGGTGTCCGGCCGCTGCAGCGACTGCGTGAGCATGCCAACTCCGAACAGCCCACACGTCCGGAGCACCTCGGCGCGAAAGCTCTCGGGCCGACGCCGACGTGCCCACACCCCCACTGCCGCAACGAAGACCGCCGACAACGGCACAAGGTAGAACCAGAGCGCGACCTGGTTCGAGATCTGCAGTTGCGGCAGCGCCCATCCCGTTCCGCGGAGTGCCGCAGCCTTCTGGAGGAACCCGTCCAGATGCCCCCACGGAGGCGGGACAGGGAGAGAACGCCCAGCGCGCAGCCGCAGCACCGGGTCGAGCACCATCCCGGAGAACGCATGCCCGGGACCTGCCATCGCGAGATGCACCAGAAATGGTGCAACGCCCACGAGCCCTCCGACGATCACCGCACGCCATGCCCGACGGCCCTGACGCCACAGAATCGACGAGAGGCCAAGCGACACGGCCACGATCAGGTCGGGGCGATAGAGCAGCGCGAACCCTCCGAGCAGCCCGGCCACGAAGAGCATCCGATCCGCGCTGCGCCGCATGTCGCCCTGCAGCACGGCAAGCTCTCGGGACTCGTCAGGCCCGTCCCCCCAGCGGGCCGTCGCAAGGCCCCGTCGTGCCCGGAGACCGGCCACCAGCGCCCAGACGCCAAGCGCCACCGCACCGTTCCATGCCATCGCGGTGAGTCCGACGGGCGGGACGATGATCGCGAGGGACATGAGCGCTGCGACGACCGCGACCCGGCGTCCCCAGGGGCGGGCGAGCATGAACACACCGAACACGACACCCATGTGCTGCGCCAGGCCGACGAATCGCTCGGTGGCGAGCGATGTGCCGAAGGCCTTGAACATCGCCGCGAGCACCCAGAGGCTTCCCGGGCCATAGAGGTGGAGGAAGTCACGGTTCGGGATGCCTCCGCGCAGGACCTCCTGCGGGAAGACGAGCATGAAGCCCTCTTCCATCGGGGGTCCCTGGTAGCGCAAGAGCCCACGTAGTGGGAGCGCAAACGCTCCCATAACGAGTCCCACGGCGAGGGCGCTGCGCCACGGATGCGCGCGGCGCTCAGCGGGTTCGTCCTCGGCGCGCCGAGGGTGGGAGGGAGAGTCGGGCGCGAGAGACACGGAAGGGATGCTCGACACGTGCGGGCAGCAGATGCTACTGCCGACCCTCGGCAGCGGCGTGGATCGGGCGCAACCTTCGCTGCTTGAGGCGCAGCATCGGGCGCTCGACGGCGAAGTAGCTGACGCTGGCGACACCGATGGACCCCACGACCACCCACGCGGCGGCGATCCAGAAGGGCGACGCGAAGTAGCGATAGGAGGTGTGGCGCAAGAACTGGTCGATCACCAGGTCCTGCCAGAGGTACACCCCGTACGAGACGAGGCCGATCGCGGCGAGCGGAAAGGCGTCGAGCACGCGGACCACCACCGAGCGTCGCGCACCGATCGCGAGGGGAAGCACGAGCAAGCATCCAACGGCTCCATAGAGCACCTGACGAAGCAACGTCTCAGACACCGAGTAGTGGAGTTGCAACGCCACCAGGCCCGCCCACTTCGACACGGCGACGAAAGCGAGCAGCGCGAGCCCCCACGAGACGCCGGTCAACCAGCGCGACGAAGCGAGGCGAAGGAGCCACCTTGGCGGGGCCGCGCCGCGCAGCACCTCGGCGCCAAGGGCGAGCAGCAGCCCATAGGCGAACCAGTCGAAGGTGAACGGGAGCCAGATCGCGACCAACCCCGCGTCCGCTGCAGACAGCGCTGCGAACGCCGCGGCACGGGCAGCGAGCGAACCTGCCCACAGCGCAACGATCGCCACCACGATGCGCCAGACCCGCACACCTTGCGAGGACCTGCTCAGCACCCGTAGCCCCGCCACCAAGACGGGGAGCGCGGCGTAGAAGCTGATCTCGACCGCGAGGCTCCACGCGGGCCCGAGCGGATGCCCCAGGTCTCCGGTCGCGCCGTGGATGGCGGGGCCGAGCACCGCGCCGTGCGTGTAGATCTGCACGAGGAAGAGCTGGCTGAGCAGCTCCCCGCGCGAGGTCTCGACGATCCCGACGAAGGCCGTCACCGCGAACAGCAGCCAATACGCCGGGAAGATGCGAAGGGCACGACGCTTGAAGTACACGCTCATCCGCGGCGCAGGGCCGCCTGCAAGCAGCGAGCGCACGAACGGCCGTGCCAGCAAGAAGCCGGAGAGCACGAAGAACACCGCGACGCCCACGTCGCCTCGGGCGAGGTACGGGCCCCAGGCCGAATCGAACGACCGCCCGCTCAACGTTCCCAGGTGTGTCGCAACCACGGCCAGCGCAGCAATGGCACGCAGCCCGTCCAGGCCGGCGACATGTGTGCGCGGGTCTCCCACTGGAGCGGACTCGCCCGATCGGGCCGACGACGGGTCCTCGCTCCCCAGGGAGGATCCGGTGTCGATCACGATGGGGCCCGGCGCGCCACCACGAAGACGGACTGGCCGAACGGCGGACGCCTGCGCGTCTCCGCCCAGCGCAACACGGGAATGACGTAGCGGTCCCACACGCGCAGCATCGGCCCGTCGGATGGCTTGCCCCGTAAGAGCCGCATCCCCACGATCCAGGCCAGCAGGCCGAGTGAGTTGACGTAGTGCAGCACCTCGACCTCGAGGCCCGCGGCCTCGACCGCGCCGCGCAGGTCGCTTCTGCGGTAGCGCTTCACGTGCCCGATGGCCCGATCGAAGGCACTCATCGCGATGGGGAATGCGGGAACGAACACAACAACCCGACCGCCGGGCACGACTAGGTTTCCGAGCGACCGCAACACCGCCACGTCGTCGGGGATGTGCTCCACGACGTTGAACGCCACCACCGCGTCGTGGGCTCCGACTTGATCCGTCGGCAGCAACAGCTCCGCTGCGTCGACTCGAGGCTGACCCTGCACGCGCCGCCGCAACGCATCGAGACGTCCCGCGTCAGCCTCTGTTGCGGTCAGCCGCAACTGCGGATCGACCCCCAGCCAGTCATCGATGTAGTCGCCGGTGCCGCTCCCGACCTCGAGCAGGTCACGCCCCACCCATGGTGCCGCGAGCGAGACCAGCCACTGGCGGTACCGGACCGCAGAAGCGAGCTCGTCGAGCACATCGGTCTGGAGCTCCGAGTCACCGTGGACGCTGGTCACAACGGGTCAGCTTGCCACAGGGCACCGAGTGGGTCAGCCCTCGGTCGGCCGCCCGGACCGCCCCCGGAGGCGGCCGATCGCGGCGTCCAGGGCGATCGCCGCCCCGACCACCACGGCAACGTCGAGAGGGAGCCGAAAGCGTTCGTTGCCGTAGGCATACGCGACGGTCAGCGTCACCGCTATCGCCGCGCTCGCCAATGGCCACACCAGCGCGCGTCGGCGCCGCAGCACCACAAGAGCGGCAATCGACGCCAGCGTGCAGCTCCAGAAGGCGAACAGGCCGACCTGGCTCACCCACACCTTGCGACCTTCGACGCGCCCGAGCTCGGCATTCTGGAACGGGCGGTACACCTCCCAGACCCGCCCGATGCGCGCGGCGACCACGACAGGGAGCCGGCGCTTGTGGGCACGGGCGTACGCCAACCCCTGCTCGCGCCAGTACGTCGACTTGTCGGACGCATCGCCGGCCGGCTCGCCGTACTCGCAGCGCAGGTATTGCTGCCAGGGGAAGTACCAGAGACCGAGATAGGTGTCGCCCTGTGGAGGAATGCGACGACCTTCTTGCTGCTCCGCCGGGATCAGGTCCGTGCGGGTGCAGCGCGTCTCGGTCGTGCTGGTGCCGTAGGCAATCGGGTTGTTCGCGTACACGAAGAGCTCGTCACCGTTGGTCGAGAACGGCTGGAAGCGGTGGAAGCGCACCGCGTTGCGGATCGCCCATGGCGCGAGGAGGGCACCACACACGACCCCCGCAAGAACAAGGTGACCGACACGCTTGCGTCCGGCGAGGTCCAGCCGGCCCGGCAGCAGCATGAGCGGGGCGAGAAGAAGGGGGCCGAAGAGCACGGCTTCGGCACGGGTGAGGGCAGCCAGCCCCAACACCGCACCCGTCCCTGCGGCAACCCACCACGACGGTCGCCGGTGCCAACGGCAGGCGAGGAAGAGCAGCCACGCGATCAACGCCGCATAGAGCTCCTCTGGCATCAGCAGACCGCTGATGATCCAGAACGGGGGGTAGAGCGCCGCGAGGGAGCCCGCCAGAATCCCTGCTCGCTCCCCTGCCAGCTCGCGGGCGAGCAACGCAACACCGACCACGAGCAGCACCCCTGCAAGGCTCGACATGGCCTTGTGCGCCCCGTAGCTGTCGCCACCGAACAGCGACGAGACTGCAAGCCACAGCGTGTACAACGGCGGGTGCGCGTTCCCCGGAACGACAGCTGCTGCGGTCGTCCGGTACGGGTCAGCGAAGCCGTGGCCGTGCACGAGCAGGTTGGCCTGGGCGTGGTAGTAGAACCCGTCACCGCCGGTGGGGTTCACGCGCCCCACCGTTGCGATCGCTCGGAGTCGCACGATCAAGGCCAAGACGGACGCAGCCGCGACCCCCAGTTGGAAACGCCCGGCGACGGATACCCGCCCATTGGGCGCCGACGCAGTCACCTCTCAGCGCCGTGAGAAGCGGATCCGAGCAAGGATGGCCACCGCCACCAACCCGTCTGTCCAGTGCAGCTTCTTGCCGTCTTCCCTGCCACGAGCGCTGTAGGAGATCGGCGACTCGAAGATCCGCTCACCGGACCGAAGGAACTTGCCGGTGACCTCGGCCTCGATACCGAAACCGGAGGACGTCAGCTCGGCCTTTCGCCACAACGCCGTCGGGGCCACCTTCAGGCAGGTCTCGATGTCGGAGAGCCACGCGTCGTACAGGATGCTCGCCCAAAGCGCGAGGACCTTGTTGCCGATCACGTACCAGAACGAATACGCCGCATGGCCACCGAAGTGGCGGGTCCCGTACACGACGTTCGTGCGCCCATCGAGGACAGGCACCAGCAGGTCGAGGAAGTCAGCCGGGTCGTACTCGAGGTCGGCGTCGAGGATGCTGAGGAACTCGCCCGTCGCCTCGGCGATGCCCCGGCGCAGCGCGGCTCCCTTGCCCTGGTTGACTCCCTGGAGCAGGATCCGGATGCGACCGGCCTCTTCCAGGTCTTTGATGAGGTCCATGCACCCGTCGGTCGAGCCGTCGTCGACGACGAGCACCTCGGTCGCAACCGGGAAGTCAACCGCCAAGAGGCGATCAAGCGCCTGACGAAGCGTGGCTCGTTCGTTGAAGACGGGCATAACCACGGTGAACTTGGGTCCGTCGGTGATGGGATCCTCGGCCACAGGCATCTCGCTTCTCTCTACCCGATCTTCGTGAACGTGGACGGTCAGTACGGCCAGGTCTCGGCATCGTGGCCGAGCAGCTTGGTGAGGGCCCCCAGATGGGCGACCATCAACACCTTGATGAGCACGTTGCGCGCGAACCACGGGAGCTGCGCGAGTTGCCGGCCAATGTTGCGGAAGCGGGCGGAGGGGCGGCCTGGCGACACACGCCGATACTCAGCCATGGACTGGGCGCGACCCACGTACGTCCACCGATCTCCGAAGGTCACCGCACGCAACAGGGCGAGCGTCACGCCGATCGAACTGAAGGAGTCGTGGATGAGCAGAACTCCGCCGGGGGCGACCCGTGCCCCCCAGGCGACGATGTCATCGCGTGCAGGCCCATACCGGTGGGCGCCATCGATGTAGAGCAGGTCGATGGGGCCTTCGACGTCGTCGAGCGCATCGGATGAGAGCTTGCGAACGTGCCGAATGCGGTCGCGGACCCCGGCACGCTCCAGGTTGGCGTTAAAGATGTCGTTGTCGCTCTGACCAAGCGCCGCTGTGGTCACGATCTCCTGGGGTCCGCGGTCGGTGCCGAGATGCGGGTCGATCGCGACCACCTCGACACCCGGCGCAGACGTGGACGCGAGCACGATGGCGGACCGACCCCGAAAGCTGCCGATCTCGACGATCCGGCCACCCGGATCGACATCAGCGCCGCGGTCCCACAACCTCCGTGCCTGGTCGGGCGTCATCCAGCCCTCGACGTCGGCCACCGCGGCACAGGCGTCGTCGAACGTGGAAGGAGGAGCAGCTGGCACGGGAGTCCTCGGGGGTCGGGGGGCGGCGCGCATGGGCCGACGGGACCGGAGGAGCATACGACCTCCTGCGGGCGCGTGCGTGCCACGCGTCGACCACTCCCCTGCACCGTCGTTGGCTACGCTGCGAGCCTCCCGACGCTCGTCCACCCCATGACGCCGCGCATCGGACCCGCTCTCATGGCTGCCTCTCACCTCCTCCCTGACGCGACCCCAAGCGATCCCGCGGTCGTCGCACAGCTCGCCGACCTCGCCGGTCGGGCAGGCATCAGCCGCATCCACGTGCTGTCCTGGCGCGACCTGGACGACCCCGAAGCGGGTGGCTCGGAGGTGCACGCTGCGATGGTTGCCCGTCTCTGGGCCGAAGCCGGACTCGACGTCACCCTACGTACCTCGTTCGCCCCTGGGCAGGCATCGACGAGCGAGCGTGACGGGTACCGCGTCGTGCGCAAGGCGGGCCGCTACCTACTGTTCCCGCGCGCCGCGATCGCTGAGACCGCGCGGCTCTACGGCCCGCGCGACGCGCTCGTGGAGATCTGGAACGGCATGCCCTTCTTTTCGCCGGTCTGGACGCGAGGCCCCAAGATCATTCTTCTTCACCATGTGCACGCACAGATGTGGGGGATGGTGCTCCCCCCTCTCCTCGCACGCGTCGGCAACGCCATCGAGAGCTCCTTTGCGCCACCGCTCTACCGACGCGAGCGCATCGTCACGCTGTCCGAGTCCTCGAAGACCGAGATCGTGGGCGACCTCGGTCTCGCGCCTGATCGGGTCACGGTCGTGCCTCCCGGGGTACACCCGCGCTTCAGCCCAGACCCCAGCGGAAGGGTCGTCCCCCAACGCGGCTCGGTCCTCGCGGTTGGGCGCCTCGTGCCGGTGAAGCGCTTCGACTACCTCATACGCGCGGTCGCCGCCGCCCGTCGGCAGGCACCCGAACTTCGCCTCACGATCGTGGGTGCCGGGTACGAGAAGGATCGGCTGCTGTCCCTCGTCGACCGCCTCGACGCGCAGGGTTGGGTCGAGATCCTTCACGGCATCTCCAACGACGAGCTCGTCGATCGCTATCGGGCCGCATGGGTGGTGGCCAGCTCGTCCGCGCGCGAGGGCTGGGGCATGACCTTGACCGAAGCAGCGGCCTGCGGCACGCCGGCGGTCGCGACGCGCATCGCCGGGCACACCGACGCGGTCGTCGACGGCGTGAGCGGCCTCCTCGCCGACTCCGAGGTTGAGCTCGCCGAACAGCTCGCGCGGGTGTGCCTCGACGACGGCCTCAGGGCGCGCCTCGCCGAGGGTGCACTCGCACACGCAACCCGCTTCCGTTGGGAGGCCACTGCGGTCGGCGTCCTCGAAGCGCTGTGCGAGGAGACCCTGGCATCGGAACGGCGTGGGCGTGTGGGGCGCTGGCGGTGACATTCCTCCGACGCATCCGCGCCCGCTCCGCCGGCAAGGGGCTCTACCTCCTCATCGCAGTCACGACCTACGTGCCGATGCTGCTGATGAAGCCGAACACCCTCAGCGTCGACACGAAGGTGTACCTCTACCTCGATCCGGGTCGACTCATGCGCACTGCGCTGCACATGTGGGACCCGGGTGTCGGCCTCGGCACCGTCACCCACCAGACGATCGGCTACCTCTTCCCGATGGGCCCCTACTACTGGCTCATGCGCGAAGCCGGCTTTCCGATCTGGGTGGCGCAGCGCATCTGGCTCGGCAGCCTCATGTTCTTCGCCGGAGCCGGGGTCGTCTACCTGCTGCGCACGCTTCGCTGGCAGGGCCCCGCTGTTGCGGTCGCCGCCTACGTGTATCTCCTCAGCCCCTACCTCCTCAACTACGCGGCCAAGCACTCGGTGGTGGCGTCACCGTGGTCAGGGCTGCCGTGGATGGTGGCATTCACCATTCGGGCACTGCGCCGCAAGGGGTGGCGAGACGCGGCGCTCTTCGCGGTCGTGGTGCAGCTCATCGGCGGCATCAATGCAACGTCTCTCGTCTTCGTGCTTGTCGGATCCGCACTCTGGGTGCCCTTCGCCGTCTGGGTGAACCGAGAGGTGACCCTCCGCGTCGCTATTCGGGCGTATGCCCGAATCACGCTCCTGACCTTCATCACCTCGCTCTGGTGGATGTCGGGCCTCTACGCCCAAGGCCGCTATGGCCTCGACATCCTGCGGTTCACCGAGACGGCGATGACCGTGGCGTCGGCCTCCACCGCAACCGAGGTGCTCCGCGGGCTCGGCTACTGGTTCTTCTACGGTGCCGACCAGTACGGCAACTTCGTCCAGATCGGGAACGCGTACACGCAGCACCTCTGGCTCCTGGCGGTCAGCTTCGCGTTGCCGTGCATCGGGCTGCTCAGCAGCGGCGTCGTGCGCTTTCGAGAACGCGCCTACTTCGTGGCGCTCGTCTTCGTCGGCACGCTGCTCGCCGTCGGCGCCCACCCGTGGAGCGGTGGACCGCTCGTCACGCGGATATTCAGGGCTCTTCTGTCCACGTCGCAGGCGGGCGGCGCGATGCGCAGCATGCCCCGTGCCGTGCCCCTTCTCGTGCTCGGACTTGCGACCCTCACCGGCGGAGCGGTCGGGGCGCTGGCCGAGCGATGGCCTCTCGGTCCTCGGCTCGCCGGCATCCAGTTCCCCGGGCGACGTCCCCTCCTCGCCTGCGCCGGTGTGCTCCTCCTCGCCTTCTTGAACGCACCCGGGCTGGTGACCGGGCAGTACATCTCCCACACGCTCGAGCGTCCCGAGGAGATCCCCGCGTATTGGACGCAAGACATCCGTGCACTCGACCGCGGCTCACACGCGACCCGCGTGCTCGAGATCCCCGGTTCCGACTTCGCCTCCTACCGGTGGGGTGTCACGGTCGACCCGATCACGCCGGGCCTGATGGATCGCCCCTACGTGGCTCGAGAACTCGTTCCCTACGGGACATTGGCCTCAGCGCAACTGGTCGCCGCGTTCGACACGACCATGCAGCAGTACGACCTGCGTCCACGTGCGCTGGCACCGATCGCGCGCTTCTTCGCTGCTGGCGACGTGAACGTGCGCTCCGACCTCACCTACGAGCGCTACCTCCTGATTCGACCACGCCAACTCTGGCAACTCGTGCTGCATGCCGCTGGCCTTGGCAAGCCTGTCGGGTTCGGGGGGACGAGCCCCAACGTCCCCGACCCGCAACTGCCCATGCGTGACGAGCTGGAGCTCGGGGCCTCACCTGATCTGCCAAACCCGCCCAAGGTCGCGATGGTCCCGGTGGAGAATCCCGAGAACATCCTCAAGGTCGCCTCGCCAGACAAGCCGGTGCTCATAGTCGGCGACAGCTTCGGGCTCATCGAGGCGGCGAACGCAGGCATCCTGTCAGGCCACGAACTGCTCTTCTACGGCGGCACCTACGCCACGAACACTGCGGGGTTGCGCAGCCAACTCGACCGTGGCGCCACGATCGTGCTGACGGACACGAACCGCAAACGCGGCGTCCGCTGGGGAACCGTCTACGACAACTACGGCTACACCGAGATGGTCGACGAGAAGCCCCCCACCGACCCCGGCAACCAGCCCATCAACCTCTTCCCAGAGGCGGGCACCGACTCCCAGACCACGGCTGAGCAGCGCGGCGGCGTCACGGTCACCGCCACGAACTACGGCAATCCCGTTACGTACACCCCCGAGGACAGGCCCGACAACGCCCTCGACGGAGACCCGCTCACCGCCTGGCAGGTCGGTGGGTTCTCGTACGTGCTGCACGAATCCCTCACGGTGAGCTACGCCCGCCCACGCACGACAGACCACCTGACGCTCGTGCAGCCCTACTTCGGCCTCCACGACCGCTACATGACGAAGGTCGGGCTCCACTTCGACAACGACCCGATGGTGACCGTCAACCTGAACGACACGTCACGTACCGAGGCGGGCCAACGCATCACCTTCCCGAAGCGAACGTTCTCCAAGCTTCGAGTCGAGGTGCTCGGCACGAACGTGAAGAGCCAGACCTACTTCGCCGGTACCAGCCCGGTCGGCATCGCCGAGCTGCGCGTCGGCGACGACGCACCCCGCGTCGACGAGGTGATCAGCCTCCCCACGCGCACGCTCGCGCAGGCGGGCCCCGCATCGAACGACAATCCGCTCGCCATCGTGCTGACCCGGCTCCACACGCGGCCGTCGAACGCGGTGCGGCGTGACGAGGAGTTGCGACTCGCACGTGCATGGAAGCTGCCGGCGCCTCGCGCGTTCGACATCAGCGGCTCGATCCGCATATCCGATCGAGCAGCGGACGATCTCATCGACAAGGCCCTCGGCAACCCCGATGCTGCCGCCGGAGGCATCACCGCCACCTCGAGCCGCCATCTCGCGGGCTCGCTCGTATCACGAGCCTCCGCCGCGTTCGACGGCGATGCCCACACCGCATGGACGAGTGGCTTCCTGACGAACGTCGGCGACTGGCTTCAGGCGACGCTTCCTGCGCCCGTCACGTTCGATCACCTCGACCTGCAGCTCGTCGCCGACGGACGTCACTCGGTTCCCACCAAGGTGACCATCATCGCCGACGGCAAGGACGCCGCGACCGTCGACATCCCCGCGGTCGCCGATCAGACGACGCCGAATGCGACGGTGTCGGTGCCCGTGCACTTCCCCGCCGTGACCGGCCAGACGATTCGACTCCGCGTCGACGCGCAGCGCAACGTGAAGACCCGAGACTGGTACAGCGGCACCCTCATCCCCATGCCGGTCGGCATCGCGGAGGTTGGGATCCCTGGCGTCACGCATGCCGCTCCCACGGGGACGCTCAGCGGTGCATGCCGAAGCGGCCTGCTCACGATCGACGGCAAGGATGTCCCGATCCGCCTGCAGGGGACGGTGGCCGACGCGGGAGCGGGCAACCCCATCGCGTTCAGGGCATGCCTCCCGACGTCAGGGCTCCGCCTCGCAGAGGGCGAGCACGTGCTGCGCTCCGCCACCGGACGAGACAACGGCATCGACGTCGACCAGGTCGTCCTGCGCTCCGCCGCGGGCGGCACCGCCGACCCGTCGATCGGCCCGGTCGCGACGCCGGGCCCCAACGCGGCGCTCCCCACCCTGACCGTCACACGAGACGCGTCGACAAAGGTCGACGTGACCGCGGCAAAGGCCACTGCACCGTTCTGGTTCGTCTTCGGCCAGAGTCTCGACAAGGGCTGGAAGCTCGCCGTCAATGGCCACGACCAGGGCTCCGCCACACTCGTCAACGGGTACGCCGCCGGCTGGCTGGTGCAGCCACAAGCGGGCAAGCCACTGCACCTGACGCTCGTCTGGACGCCGCAGCGAGTCGTATGGATCGCGCTGGGCGCGTCGTTGCTGGCGATGGTGCTGTGCCTCGCGCTGATTCTGTGGCCCATGCGCCACCACCTGGCTCCGGTTGCCGCGGACGGTGCAGACCCCGCGGCAAGGACGCATGCGAGCCGCCCGCAGGCATTTCGGATGAGCCGCCTGATGACCTACTCCGGGCCGAAACCGACGGGCCGGACGACGATCGTCACGACGTTGCTGTCGTGGCTCGCGTGGGGATGGATCATCGACTGGCGAGCAGGGCTCATCATCGGCGCCGCCACGCTGATCGCGCTGCGCATCGCACGTGCACGCCCCCTCATCATCTTCGGGGCACCGATCGCGTACGGCATGGCCGCCTCGTTCCAACTCCTCTACCAGTTCGTGACCGAACGTCCCGTGAACTTCGGCTGGACCGCGTTTGTGAACCGAGTCCACCCGCTGGCATGGGGAGGTGTCGGCCTCATCGTCATGGATGTGGTCCTCGACCGCCTCTGGCTTCGGCGCTGGTGGCCAACCGAGGATGACGAGGGGTAGCTCGCCTGACCGGCACGCAGCGCCGTCGCGCGCGACGCTGAGGGGTCACTCGTCAAACTCATTGCGTTCGGTGGTCAACTGGCACCCCCCACGCGCCGACAGGAGAACATGGCCCCTGAGCGGACCACACCATTGCACGCGCCCCCGGAGCCACCTGGGGCGACGCCGCGCGACCTGATCCTCGTCGCCGGCATCCCAAGTGTCCTTGCGATCATCATCGCGATCCTGAGCGTGCGCTTCGGCGTGGTTCGGCGGCTCGCACACGCGCTGCTGAACGCACCTGGGCTGGTCAGCGGGCTCGCTGCGCTCGCCGTGCTCAGTCCGATTGCAGCCCTCGTGGTCGTCTGGTCCCGGCTGCACAGCGAGCACGAGGCCCACCTCCATCTCACCGAGATGGCTCGACTCGATTCGCTCACGGGTCTCCCCAACCGCTTCGGACTCGATGAACGCCTCGCCGAGGCGGTCGAGTCGTCGCGCCGCACTGGCCTGCCGTTCGCCGTCCTGTTCGCAGATCTGGATCGCTTCAAGATCGTGAACGACACCTTCGGGCACGAGGTCGGCGATGCGCTCATGCGGTCCGCCGCCAGCCGCCTCCGCCAGGCGTTGCGTCCTGTCGACCAGGTCGTGCGCTACGGAGGGGACGAGTTCGTCGTCATCTGCCCCGACGTCGCGAACGCAGGCACAGGTGAACGCATCGCGAACCGCGTCATCGAGGCGCTGGAGCAGCCGTTCACCATCGGGCGCCAATCTCTGAGCATCTCGTGCAGCATCGGTCTCGCCCTCGCAGATCAGCATGTGCTCGACGCCGACCAGGTCGTCCGCGACGCCGATGTTGCGATGTACCAAGCGAAGGGCGCCGGCCCTGGCGCGTTCCGTGTGTTCGATCGCACGATCGGCGGCACGCTGACCCCGAGCGCCATCGAGGAGCGGCTCCGCAGCGCGATGGAGCTGAACCAGTTCCGTGTCCACTACCAGCCAGTCGTGGAGACGGCCACCGGACAGATCATGGGCGTCGAGGCGTTGCTGCGCTGGAACGACCCCGAACGGGGTCTCGTCAGCCCCGACGACTTCCTCCCGATCTTGGAGGAGACCGGGCTGATCGTGCCTGTGGGCGAGTGGGTCTTCCAGGAGGCGTGCAAGCAGGCAATGCGCTGGCGCAAGGCATTTCCCGAATGCCCGTTGGAGCTGAAGGTCAACGTCTCTGCACGCCAGCTCTCCCAGGTCGACTTCGGAGACATGATCACTCGGGTCCTCGCAGAAACGGAGCTCCCAGCGACCTCCGTGTTCTTGGAGATCACCGAGAGCGCGCTCATGGACGACGTGTCGTCAGCCTGGTCCGTCCTTCGAGACGCCAAGACACGGGGCGTCCGCCTCGCGCTCGATGACTTCGGAACCGGCTTCTCGTCGTTGAGCTACATCCGACGATTCAGCCTCGACATGCTCAAGATCGACAAGAGCTTCGTGGACGGCCTCGCCCACGAACCTGACGACGTCGCCATCGTCGAGCACGTCATCGGCATGGCGCGCGCACTCGGCATGGTGACGGTCGCCGAGGGCGTCGAACAGGCCGAGCAGCTTCGCCAACTCCAACAGCTCAACTGCGACCGCGCGCAGGGCTTCTGGTTCAGCCCACCCGTCCCTGCAGAGCTGATCGGACCGATGCTCACCGATCCCGTGCTGGCAGAGCGGTGGAGCAACGTGAGCCCCGCTGCACCCGTTACGCCCCCGGCCGTGCAGGGAGAAGCCTCGGCACCCGGTGTGCGTCTGACGCACAGTCCCCGAGCACTCGATCACCGGCGAGGTAACACGCCCGCCTCGCAGCATGCAGCGATCGACGCCGCCGGCGAGTACGACCTCCCGCCCATGCCTCGCCTCCCCGCGCCCGCCACGCCGACGTTCGACACTCCGAAGAGCATTCCGGCCGCGCAGATCCTGCCACCCACCATGCGCCCGATGCAGCGGCTCACCACGCCCACAGAGCCGTCCACGGTCCCCGCGGGGTTCACCGCGCCCCAGACGTTGCACTTCGACGGCGGCGTCGCCGGCGTGTCGCAAACACCACCGACGAACGGCCTCGCTCGATCAGACGGGCCCCCAAGCGATGCGCGCGACGGCGACTCGACCGCACCGTCCGACGTCCCGCCAGCGGAGCTCACGCAGGCACCACCCGCAACGGCTGCCCAGCCGTTCGCTGCCCCAGAGGGCGAGTCCCACCAACGGGTCGCTCCGCCTCCCTCAGCCCCGCGGGGGCCGGGAGGCACAGCCGCACCGTCACGATCGGAGTCCGCGAGGCCGACATCGGCTTCCCCTAGCCCCGAAGACGATCCGTCGTCGGTCGGCTCCAACCACCTTGCCGCCCTGCCTCCACCGAACGTGCCCGCGCAACCGCGGGAGGCCGCCGCGCAGCGAGACCCTGTAGCTCCTCGGGCACCACGGGTCGCGCCGCCGCCTCTGGCTCCGCGCGACGGGACACCGGGCGCTCGGCCCGCAGTTCGTGTTCCTTCGGCCCTCCCCCAGCTGACCGAGGTTCGTCCGGCCGCGGAACCGCTCACGCAAGCCGCAACACCCGGGGCGCATGCCGCTGAAGCCGCTACACCCGACTGAGAGACGACCAGTACCCGAGCCCCACGGTCGAGTTGCGCTGAGGTCGGGCGTGCGGGACGGCCGGGGTGTTCAGACCGCGGCGGGAGTGTTCAGCTCCCGGCTGTGGCGTGCGGGGACGCCTGGCGTGCTCAGGCCGCGGCGGTGGCCCGGGCGAGGGCGTGCTGCACGAGCTCGAGCAGCACCATCTTCGTCGAAGCGCGGTCACGGGCGTCGCAGAGCACCACCGGGGTGTCCGGGTTGACGGCGAGTGCCTCGCGGACATCCGGAACGTCGTGGGCGACCTTCCCCTCGAAGCAGTTGACGCCGACGACGAACGGAACCTCGTGCTCCTCGAAGTAGTCGATCGCCGGGAAGCAGTCCTCCAAGCGGCGCGTGTCGCACATCACGACTGCACCGATCGCACCCTTGACGAGGTCGTCCCACATGAACCAGAAGCGGTCCTGGCCGGGGGTACCGAAGAGGTAGAGGATCAGATCTGTCCCGAGGCTGATACGACCGAAGTCCATGGCCACCGTCGTGGTGGTCTTGCTCGTGGCGCTACCGACGTTGTCGACGTCTTCGGCGACCTTGGTCATCGCCGCCTCGGTGGTCAGTGGCTCGATCTCGGAGATCGAGCCCACGAAGGTGGTCTTGCCGACGGCGAAACCGCCGGCGACAACGATCTTGACCGGCATCGGTGCATTCGCACCCCCGGTTTCCTGTTCAGAGGGCCTGGAGGCCATCGAGCACCCTTTCCAGAAGCTTCAGGTCCGGACGGTCGCCGGTCGAACGGGAACGGTTGAAGTCGACGTAGCCCTCTTCGGTCATGTCACCGACGAGGACCTTCGCGACCCCAAGGGGCACCGCCAGGTATGCGGAGATCTCCGCAACGGAGATCGGCGTGCGGCAGAGCTGCACGATCCGCCCACGCTCGAGCGTCAGCTTCGAGCTCATCTCCTCGCCACGACGCGTCGTGACGACGATCGTCTCCAACGGAATCTCCGTGGTGGACCGAGTTCGCCCACCGGTTATGGCATACGGCCGTACGCGCATTCATTCACCTCCGTTGAAAGCGACTGACCTCATCGCGGGAGCGCTCCCTGCAACTCTGCACGGAGCTCAGGCGTGAGCACCGCGCCACAGCGTTCGACCAACACGGCCATCTCGTAGCCGACAAGGCCGACATCGCAGTTCGAAGCGGCGAGAACGGTCAGGCAGGACCCGTCGCTGATACCGGTCACGAACAAGAAGGAGAACTCCATCTCGATGATGACCTGGGTTACCTGACCACCGCCGAACCGGCCGGCCGCGCCATAGGCGAGCCCGATGAGGCCGGATGCGACGGCCGCGAAGCGGTCGGCTGCATCACGGTCGAGGCCCGTCGAGAGCGCCATCGGAAGGCCATCCGCAGAGACGACGACCGCCTCTTGGACCCCGGGAACCCGCTCGACGAAGCTCGTCACCAACCAGTTGATGTTGCGAGCTTCGCTGCTCAGCTCAGTCATGCTTGCGAATCCTCCGGCGTGTCAGTCGTGTCATCGGCCTGGCGCCCTCGTTGCATACCACTGCGGTAATTGGAGAGCATGGACCGTACTTCTTCTGGGGAGCGACGTGTGGTCGTGGCGCCGCGCTGGCTCTCACCCCCGGGGATGGCTCGCTTTCCGCCTTCCTTGCGCGGCACCCGCTTGGCGAGACCTCCCGACGCCTCCGCTGCGGCCGGCGCCGCGGGCGCCGCTGGTGCGGCGGGAGACTGGGGCGTCGGGCTCGTCGCAGGTGCACGTGACCCACCACGGGATGGCCCAGCGGGCTGCCGGCCGGCAGGCTTCGCCTGAGGACGCCCCTGCCCGCCGGTCGTGCGCCGCCGCGTACCCGATGGGGCGCCGTCGGCACCACGACCTTCTGCGGCCTTTGCGTCCGCGACGAGCCCGGCAACATCTGGCCGTGCCGGTGCCGCTGGCGCGGCAGCCTTCGACTCAGGCAAGGACGACAAGTCGTCTGGAGCGCTCGGCAAGGCTCCGTCGGCTCCAGGGGCGAGGGTGCCCGGGCCCGACTTCGGCTGGTCGGTGATCAGCGTGCTGGGCAAGGTGATCATGGCGGTCGTACCGCCCGCCGGGGACTGCATCAGACGAACCGCGATGCCGAAGCGGGATGCAAGACGCCCGACCACGATGAAGCCCAACGAGCGGGACAGTGCCAGACCGACGAGAGGCGGACGAGCAAGGAGGTCGTTGTTCTCGGTGAGCTGCTCGGGAGCCATCCCGATGCCGTGGTCGGCGATCGAGATGACGTAGCCCTCGGCCTTGGTCCGGTGCCCGACCACCTCGACCCGAGTGTCTGGTGGGGAGAAGTTGGCCGCGTTCTCCATCAACTCCGACAGGAGGTGCGCGATGTCGAGCGCCGCGTTCGATGCGACGAGCACCTCGTCGAACTGCAGCATGTCGATGCGGGCGAAGTCCTCAACCTCACCGACGGCGGCACGCACCACATCCGCGAGCGGAACGGGCTTGCCCCGGCGACGGTTCGGTTCGGCCCCGGCAAGCACCAGCAGCGACTCAGCGTTCCGTCGCATACGGGTAGCAAGGTGGTCGAGGCGGAAGAGGTTCTCGAGCTGGTCGGGGTCCTCTTCTTTGGACTCGAGCTGGTCGATGAACTCGATCTGGCGGTCGAGCAGGGTCTGGTTGCGTCGAGCCAAGTTGATGAACATGTCGCCGATGCCCTTGCGAAGCAACGATGCCTGCTCGGTGGCGACGCTCACGGCCACGGACTGGATGCCGTTGAAGGCCTCGGCCAGCTGACCGACCTCGTCTCGACCGGACACGTCGATCGCCGTGAAGGTGTTCGCCAAGTAGCCCACGTCGTCTTCGGCGGGGTTCTTCAGGGAGTCGACGAGGCGAGGCAGCTGCTCACGCGACAGCTTGTGCGCGGCCACGGTGAGGCGGTTCACCGGGCGCGTGATCGAGCGTGCCACGACCCAGGCGAGGGCGACGGCAGCAAGCACGATGATGCCGGCGAACAGGATGAAGAAGCTCGCCGCTTGGCTCGCATTGTTCTGGAGGTGCGAGGTGCGTGACTCGAGGATGTCCGCGAAGTCGACCTCGACCTCGCGGTACTTCTTGATCGCTGAGAGGACGCTGCCTCCGACGGTGGCGGACTTCGACGTCACGAAGTCGGGCAATTCGTTCTGTGCCGTCGCAGGATCGCCCTCGGCAAGGCTCGTGAGACCCTGCGTCAGGGAGGCGATCTCGATGAGATCAGCACCAGACACGAGGCGCACCGCCTGCTGCAGCGTCGCATCGGCAGTCGAGTCGAGCACGTCCTTCTTGACGAGCTCGTCGTTCTTCGCCGTGGAGAAGTTTCCGAACTCGTTGCCGATCGCTTGTGCAGGCTCCATGGACCCGGACGTCGCATCTTGCGGGTCGTACCACTCGCCCTGCACCGTGTAGCCGATGAGGTACATGCCGCTGTTGGCGACCTGACGCTTGTAGACGGACAGCGCGTGGAAGCTCTGCAGAGCCGACACGACCTCTGGCGTGGAGGTCTCGACCACCAGGTTCTTGTTGGCCTCGATCAGGCTGCCCGCGATGCCGTCGTAGAATCCACGGGAGGCGTTCCAGTTCTGACCCTGCGCATCGATCTGCGCACGCTGAGCGCCGAGGGCGCCAAGGCGCTGCGGAACCTGCGTCAGCGTCTGCTGACTCGTTGGGTCCTTCAGCTGACCGCCGATCTCCTCGTACTCGGCCTTCAACTGCGTGACGCTGGCGTCGGTCGCTTTGCGCTGCGTCAGCAGCGCAGCCCGCTTCGCCGGATGGCCCGCCAGCACCTCGACGGTGAGGATGCCCTCCATCTCGAGGTTGTCCGCGACCGTCGCTTGCGCAGCAGCCAGCTTGATGACCTTGGTGTCGCGGGAGCTGCGCCGGGCAGTCGACTGCCGCTGGGTCGCACCGATCGACGCCAACACCACCAAGGCGACCACGAGCGGCGCCAAGATTGCGATCAGCTTGTTGCGGATCTTGAGGTTACTGAGCACGTCGCACCTGCATTCGCTCCCACCGCCGCGGGGCGCGGCGGCCATCGCCAGTTGTTCAGCCCTTGGGTGCTTTTCGGTTCGTCACCATGAACCTTGAGCGTCCGCAGGGTGTTCTGAACAACGCCGGGCCAAACGACCCAGGTGCTGGCTACGATGCGTGAGCCTACCCATCGGAGCGTGGCTTTTGGGCGGGAAGCCCTCGGGGTTCCTCGTGGGTGAGAACCCCCACAGCCGTGCAGTAGCGTCTGACCGTGGCCCCACTGATGTCCCTCGCGCCGGAGTTCGCGCCGCATTCCGCGCCCGACCTCCAGGGCAGCCTGCACGACCTGCCGTTGTCGGACCTCCTCAACCTTCTCGAGGCGACCGGCAAATCCGGCATCATCCGGCTCGGCGAGCCGGTTGGCGCAACCCTTTGGATCCGTGGCGGGCACCTCTCGTATGGAAGCGCACCAGGCGTGCCGACACCGGGGGCGCTGCTCGAGGCCGCAGGCGTCGTCACGGCCGACCAGTACGCCGGAGCGGTGACGGCGACGAACACTGGGGACTCCATCGCCGAGACGCTCGTCGACTTGTTCGAGGCTCCGCTTGGTGCAATCGAGGCCCTCGCCCGCGAGCAGGTCCTGTCAACGGTGTTCGAGATTCTTGTCGTCGGATGCGATCACTTCGCGTACCACCAAGGCATCGAAGACCCGCTCGGCATCGCGGTTGCCCTCTCGCACGACGACGTGCTCGCTGAGGCCGAACGCCGTCGCGCACAGTGGCAGCGCATCGCGGAGCTCATCCCCTCGACCGGCATCGTGACCGCACTCAGTCGCCAGCTTCCGGGCAACAAGGCGGGCATCACCATCACCGCAGATGAGTGGCAGGTCATGGCGCTCCTCGACGGGTACCGAACCGTCGCTGACGTGATCGCCGAGCTCGGGCAAAGCGCCTTCGAGGTGTGCGGCGTGCTCTACGAGCTCCTCCGTGCGGGCACGGTGGTAGTCGTCGGCGACGTCGACTCCGACGATGACGTCATCGATGTCGGCTGAGCCCAACACGGTGCGCGCCGACGACGCCGCTCGCGGCCACGCGGACGACCTTCTCGCTTTCGTCGACGCTTCCCCTACCCCGTTTCATGCGGTCACCGAGGTAGCTCGACGACTCACCGCCGCTGGATTTCGACAACTCGAGCGAGTCGACGCATGGCCGTCGAGTGGCGGGCACAACTACGTCATCGAGGACGGTGCGCTCGTGGCATGGGTCGACCAGGGTCGCGTCCCCCATGCCCCCCTCAGCCTGGTCGGAGCGCATTCCGACAGCCCAGGGCTGCGGCTGAAGCCGTCACCGACGACCGAGCAGGGCCATTGGCGGCAGCTCGCCGTCGAGGTGTACGGCGGGCCGCTCCTCAACTCCTGGCTGAACCGTGAGCTCGGGCTCGCAGGGAGAGTCGCTGTAGACAGCTCGAACGGGATCGAGCTCCGTTTGCTGCACGATGCGCGCCCCCTGCTGTACATCCCGCAGCTCGCCATCCACCTCGACCGAGAGATCAACGACCGCGGGCTCCAGCTCGACAGGCAGCGCCACCTGACCCCCGTCTGGGCCCTCGACGACGCGCCAACCGTGCAGGACTACCTCGCCCAGCAATTGGCGGTGCGACCCGACGAGGTGCGCGCGTTCGATCTGATGCTGGTCGACCTCGCCCCCTCCGGCTACGCCGGGCTTCACGACGAGTTCATCGCCGCGCCCCGACTCGACAACCTCTGCTCCTGCCATGCAGGGCTCACGGCGCTCCTCGACATCCCAGCCGACGGCGACACGGTGCCGATGCTGGTCCTGTTCGACCACGAGGAGGTCGGCAGCACGAGCGCGCGGGGTGCAGCCGGATCGTTCCTCTCCCACGTCGTCGAACGCTCCGTCACCGCTCGCGGCGGCACCCGCGATGACCTCCTCCGGGCACTCGCCGGCTCGTGGGCGATCTCGGCGGACATGGCGCACGCAACACATCCCAACTACGCGGAGCGTCACGACCCGAATCACACCGTCCGCTGTAACGCTGGCCCGGTGCTGAAGGTGAACGCGAATCAGCGCTACGCGACAGACGCGCCGGGTGCCGCTCGCTTCTCGCGGGCCTGCGAACAGGCCGCCGTGCCCATGCAGCACTTTGTGAGCCGGAACGACCTTCCATGCGGCTCGACCATCGGACCGGCGTTGGCGGCCCAACTCGGCGTGCCCACCGCAGACGTCGGCGTTGCGCAACTCTCGATGCATGCCGTACGCGAACTGTGCGGCGCGCTCGACCCTCACCAGTTCTCTCGCGCGCTGCACGCCTTCCTCGCGTTGACGTGACCCGCGCGATCCGCCTGCGTGCCTGGCAACAGCGCGCCCTCGACCAACTCGCCTCGAGCGACGACCCCAACTTTCTCCTCGTCGCGACGCCGGGTGCCGGTAAGACGACCGTGGCCCTTGCCGCCCTCCGCCGACATCTGGCGGCGAAGCCCGGAGCACGAGGAGTCGTCGTCGTCCCGACCGCACACCTGAAGTTCCAATGGGCCGAGGCAGCCACCCGGTTCGACCTCAACCTCGAACCCGAATGGGCCGCAACCGACGGCACCCTCCCCGCGGATATGCACGGCGTGGTGACCACCTATCAGCAGGTCGCTCGCAGCTCCCGGCAACTCGCGACGCTGGCCAGCAACTCGTTCGTCGTGCTCGACGAAGTCCATCACGCGGGATCCGACCTGGCATGGGGCGAGGCGGTGCGCACCGCGTTCACCCCGGCAGCGCGCCGGCTGTCGCTCTCGGGCACACCGTTTCGCTCCGATACCCAGGCCATTCCGTTCATCACCTACAAGGCTGACGAGGCACGCGCGCAGTTCGACTACGGCTACGGCGCGGCGCTGGGTGATCGTGCCGTCGTCCGCCCAGTGGAGTTCCCACGCCTGAACGGGCACATGGAATGGACGGCGCCCGACGGGAGCTTGCACGCGGCCTCGTTCGACGATGACCTCGACAGCACGCTCGCGGCCCAGCGTCTTCGCACCGCCCTGTCCCTCGATGGGGAATGGCTTCCTGCGGTATTGGACGCCGCGCACAGCCGGCTCGTCGAGGTGCGACGTGAGCAACCAGACGCCGGAGGCCTCGTCATCGCGTCGGACCAGGACCACGCCCGTGGAATCGCCGCCATCCTGCGCGCCCGACACGGCGTCGAATCCGTGGTCGCGACCTCCGACGACCCTGAGGCGACGGCCCGCATAAGCCGCTACCGAGCGGGGACGCAGCCGTGGATCATCGCCGTGCGCATGGTCTCGGAGGGTGTCGACATCCCGCGCCTGCGGGTCGGCGTCTTCGCCACCACCACGACGACGGAGCTCTTCTTCCGTCAGGTCATCGGACGCCTTGTCCGATGGACACGCGGTGAGGCGCACCAGCGGGCGTACCTCTTCATCCCCGACGACCCCCGCCTTCGCGCACGTGCGCATCAGATCGCAGAGCAGCGTCGCCACAGCTTGCGCCGCGACGTGCAGGACGTGGAGCGCACGACGGCGGACGCGACGGCGTTCGATCGGCCAGACGAACAGCTCTCCCTATTCGCCGCCTTGAGCGCGGTGCCGATCGGAGAGCCCGCAGCGACGACCTCGCTCGCCGACTCGGCATCGGATGACACCGACGTCGAGCGCGAGGAGCTCGGTTCGCTCTTCCTGCTCGACCCCCTGCCGCATGCCGGCGTCACGGCGACGCCTCCGAGCGACGAGCAGAAGACTGGTCCAGCCCTCTCCCCCGCCGCCCGACGACGGCAGCTCCGTGAACGCAATGCCGCGCGGGCCGCGGACCTGGTGCGCCTGACCGGCATGGCGCATGCAGCAGTGAACGCGGAGTTGAACCGTCTCGTGGGATTGCGGCGCGTCACCGAGGCGACGGAGGTGCAGCTCCAGCAACGACTCGAAGCAGCCGACCGCTGGATCCGCTCAGTCTGATGCCGCGAGGCGCACGGGCGTGGCGCCCGTGCGCCCATCAGGTGAGGTCGCTGGGCCAGTTCGGTTGCATGAGGTGCCACTGCTCTGGCGCCGCCTTGATCAGCTCACCGAGTGCATGCGCCAAGTCTTCCGTCACACGCCGCGCATCGGCGCGCAGCCCCGCGGAGCGACTCGTATCGAGAGGGGCCTCGATGCGCGCGCGATGGTCGCGCCCGTGGAAGTACACGGCTGCCGGCAACAACGGCGCGCCCGAGCGCATCGCCAGCACCGCTGGGCCAGCGGGCAGCGTCGTCGTCTCACCCAAGAACGGCACGGCGATCCCGTCACCGCCCAAGTCGCGATCGCACAACAGACACAACACCCTGTTCTCGCGCAGGGCACGCAGCGACGCGCGCCCGGCCTCGGGCCCAAGGGGAACGATCTCCATCCCGAGGGTGGTGCGCAACTCGACGAACCATGCCGCGAGCTCAGGGGGTTGCACCGGTTCCACCACTGCCGTCACACCGACTCCGTGGACTGCGGTGAGCCAGAACGCGGCCCACTCCCAGCCACCAAGGTGCGGCAGCGCCAGGATCGCCCCACGGCCCTCGCTGAGCGCCGCGTCGAGGTGCTCGACGCCTTCGAGCACGAACCCGTCGTCGATCTCCTGGACGGACATCCCGGGCAACCGGAACGACTCCATCCAATAGTGCACGTAGGAGGCAAAGGTCTCTGCGGTAGCCCGATGCACGACGGACGACGGAAGACCCGGGCCATAGACACGTGAGAGGTTGCGTGCGACCTGTGCTGCCCGCCCGGGCATGAGGTGCGGCGCGACACGCGCCAACCCACGCTCAACCGGACGAAGAGCGGCGCATGGGAGCGCCCGCGCGATGAGCTCCGCGGCGCGGTACGCGACATACGTCGCAGGAGGAGGCACCGGGCGCTCCGCCTCAGCGACGAGGAATACGGCTTCGCCGCGTCGCGCGAGTCGTCGTACGGGCCGTGCGCCGAACCTGCCACCGGCCCGGCTGCGGTGCCTGGCGAGGTGGTGACGAGGCCTGTCGCCACACCTTTGCGAAGCGCTGCACCGCGGTCACAAGCGTGCCAGCAAGCATGAGCCACAGCACCCAGACGAGGAGACCGTCGAACAGCAGACCAAGAGCCAGCGCGATGAGGCGCTCCGCCCGCTCCATGAGGCCGCCACGCGCATCGAAGCCGAGAGATTCGGCTTTCGCCCGTTCGTAGGAGATGAGCATCGATGCGCCCAAGACCGCCAACGGAAGAACGGCGACGCGGCCGGGTTGGCGTGTGGCAAGGAACCACGCCACCCCGCCGAGCAGCACTGCATCTGCGACGCGGTCGCTGACCGAGTCGAAGAATGCCCCTCGTGGCGATGCCGTACCCGATGCCTTCGCCACGGCACCGTCGAGGACATCTGGAACCGCGGCCAGCACCAGGAGCACGAGCCCGGCACGGAGAGCACCGGCGCCGATCGCAACGGCCGAGGCACATGCCATGAGCACACCGAAGCCGGTCAGATGGTCGGCCGAGATGCCGGTCCGCCTGATGCGCAGACCGATCGGTCGAAGCTTCTGCTCTGCCGTAGCCCGGAAGTGTCCGTCGAACATGCGTGCTCCAGTGAGGTGACGCAGCCAGGGTACCAAGCACGCGCTACGGCTCCACAACATCCCCGCTGACCGGGGCATAAGGTGAGGCCTACTGCTCACGTGGGGGGTCGTCATGGAGCCGTTCCCGTCGGACAGGATCCGCAACGTCGCGCTGGTCGGGCACCAGGGTGCCGGCAAGACCACCGTCGCGGAAGCGTTGCTCCACAGGTCGGGAGCCATTGCGCGCCGAGGACGCGTAGAGGACGGGACGACCGCGTGTGACTGGACCCCCGAGGAGCACGACCGGGGAACCACCCTCACCCTCTCGATCGCGCCGGTCATCTGGCGATCCCACAAGATCAACCTCCTCGACACCCCCGGGTACGGCGAGTTCGACGGCGAGGTGAGCGCAGCGCTGCGCGTCGCCGACCTGGCGCTGTTCGTCATCGGTGGCACCGACGCCGCCCACACCCGTACCCGCGTCTTGTGGGATCGAGCAGCGGCGCTCGGCATCCCGCGGATGATCTTCATCAACAAGCTCGATCGCGACGGCACAGCATTCGAGGAGCAGGTCGATCGGCTGGGCGCCGCGCTGGGGGCGCAACTGCTCCCCCTCGAACTTCCACTTCTCGAAGGCCCCGCCCTGGCCGGCCTCGTCGACGTGCTGCGCGAGCGCGCCCTGCAGTATCACGACGGCGTGCCGTCCGAGGTCCCGCTTCCCGAGAACGTGACCGCGCACGAGCACGAGGTGCACGGCCAGGTGGTCGAGGGCATCGTCGTGGGAGACGACGCGCTCCTCGAGGGGTATCTCGAGGGCACCGAGCCGCCCGTCGAGGTCTTGGAGGCAACGCTCGCCCGTGCACTCATCGACGGAGACCTCATTCCTGTGCTGGGGGGATCTGCGCTCGAGGAGGTCGGCATCGACCAGCTCGCGGATGCGATCTGTGCATTTGGTCCTTCGGCAGCTCGGCCAGGCGAGGTGCGCTCCGCAGGCCACGAGCAGGAGGCATCGAACCGGCAGATGGCTGCGCCCGAACCGGCGGTACTCGCCCAGGTGTTCAAGACCATCGTCGACCCCTACCTCGGCCGGATCTCCTTGCTGAAGGTCCACGGGGGAACGCTCCACGCGAACGACCACCTCGTAAATGCCCGCACCGGGCACGACGAGCGCCTCCACAGCCTGTCCATCCTGCGCGGACACGACCACGAGCCGGTCCGTGAGGCCTCGACCGGCGACCTCGTCGCGGTCGCGAAGCTCAGCGACGCCGCGACGGGCGACACGCTCGCCCAACGAGGCGACCCCCGCGTGCTGCCCGTAGCGCCCTGCCCAGAGCCTGTGTACGCGTTGGCGGTGCAGGCGACCGCACATGCCGACGAGAACAAGCTCGCCACCGCGTTGCGCCGGCTCTGCGAAGAGGACGCGAGCCTGCACGTGCGCCACGACGACGAGACGCACCAAACGCTCCTCGAGGGTGCGGGCGAGACACACCTCGCGGTCGCGATCGACCGCTTGCGACGGCGGCACGGACTCGACGTGCACACCGAGGAGGTGGCCATCCCCTATCGCGAGACCGTCACGGCGACTGCGACAGCCGAGGGCCGCTACAAGAAGCAGTCGGGAGGCCACGGTCAGTTCGGCGTCGTCTCCCTTCGCATCGAACCGCGGCCCGCGGGCAGCGGGTTCGAGTTCTTGGACGAGGTCGTCGGCGGCGCCATCCCCCGCCAGTTCATCGCAGCGGTGCGCACCGGCGTCGAGGAGGCGATGGCGGAGGGCGGCGTCCTGGGGCACCCCGTCGTCGACATCGCGATCGCATGCACCGACGGACGTCACCACCCCGTCGACAGTTCGGAGATGAGCTTCAAGATGGCCGCGAAGCTGGCGTTCCACGCCGCCGAGGCCGAGGCGTCGCCGGTGGTGCTCGAACCCTTCAGCCACCTCGAGGTCACGGCGCCAGCCTCACTGCAAGGCGATGTGCTCGGTGACCTGGCAACCCGTCGTGCCCGCGTCCAAGGCACCAGCGCGGTCACCGCCGATGAGATCTGCATCAGCGCCACCGCGCCTCGCGCGGAGCTGCGCCGCTACGCCGTCGACCTCCGAGCTCTGACCGCGGGACAGGGCACCGTGTCGTTCACCGCTGACGGCTTCGAGCAGGTGCCGGCTTCAGCGGCTCAGTCGCCGGCAGCCAAGACCTGACCGAGCGACCGACCGGCTCCGACGGTGTGCCAAGGTGACGACATGCGTGATGGCTTCACCCTCCCGCCGCTATCGCCGGCCGATGCGGTTGCCACCCTGCGATCCCTTCCTCGCCGCTTCCAGGCGATCGTCGCTCCTCCGGCGCCAGACGATCCGCTGAGCGCGACACCCGACGATCCCGACGCTGAAGGATGGCGGCCGACCCAGCGGTTGGCCCGTGTGGCAGCCCTGCTGGCGCAAGCAGCGCCGTCGCTCGATCAGGTGCTTGTCCGGGACGACCCGGCTCTCGACCCCGGCGCACTCACCCCAGAGCCCACGGCCGCTCCGGGCGGCTCCGGGACTGCTGACGTGACCGCATCGCACGTCCCGTCGCTGCTCGACGAGCTGACAGCTGCCGCCACGCGCCTGGCCGACCTGGCTTCGGGCGTCCCGGCGGAAGCCTGGGCTCGCCCGGCCCACGTGGGCGACACCGCAGTGCAGGCGATCGACCTTCTCCGTCACGCCGTGGCGGGCGCGATCGTGCACCTCCGCGCGCTGGAACGCTGCTGAGCCACCGAAGGTCAGGCCTGGTCGAGGCGACCGTCGAGCTTTGACCAATCCTCGGGATTGTCCTCGATGAACCAATGGACGACTTCGCCGTCGACCCCGTCGACCAGCACCAAGCCACGCTGAAGCGGTACATCCTCGGCGGAGTAGACGAGCAGCCTCCACGTCGGGCGGCTCAGCACGCCTCGCCACCCGAGCTGTGCTGATGCGTGACCGATGGCGAACCCCACGACCTTGCTCGCACGTGCAAGCGCGGCTTGCTCGTCGATGTCGAGGTTCCAGCCGGCCACAAGGTGATACGCGCCCGCAACGGCGAGCACGGCCGCGGCAACGACGAAGCCGCCGTTCAGCAGCACCGGGCTCGAACCGCGCGTGAGCGCCCATGCAGCGAGCAGGGCGAGCGCGAGCAACAAGTACAGATAGCCGGGCACTCGGCGCCGATTGTTGTTCGGGAAGAGATACGGCCCCACGAACTCCGCCGCGTTGAGGTCTTCCGGGAGCTCGTCGCGCACCTCGTGGTCGTCGACGGGAGCACCCTGCGCGACGTCGGCGGCGGTCACCTCGCCGCCCAGCACAGACGCCTCATCGGCACGCGACGATGACGAGACGTCGTCGCTCGGGTCGGCGGAGTTCGGATCGTCGGCCACGACGCACGACGGTACCCGCCCCTCGCACTGCTGCCCAAGAGCGAGGGCGGTGAGAGGAGCTACACCCACGCCTCGCGGAGACGCTGCCACGTCACGTCGAGTGCCTCAGGCAAGACCCTGGTCTCTGCAACCGCGGTCATGAAGTTCGAATCCGCAAGCCAGCGCGGAAGGCAGTGCACGTGCAGGTGGTCGGGCACCCCCGCGCCCGCACCCTTCCCGAGGTTCAACCCGACGTTGACCCCATCAGGACGGTACGCGAGCTTGATCGCGCGCACGGCACGCGTGACGCCATCCCACAACTCGGCGTGCTCATCGGGGCGAAGCTCCTCGAGGTTCGGGACGGCGCGCTGCGGCAACACCATCAGATGCCCACTCCCGTAGGGATAGGCGTTGAGGATGGCGAAGCACGACTCACCTCTCCAGAGGATGTGGGTGCGCGCATCTGGCTCGTCGAGCTGAAAGAGCCGCTCGAACAGCGAGAGGCCCGACGCGTCAGGACGCAGCTGTGCGTCGTCCTCGCCGACCGCGCGCATGTAGGAGGTTCGCCAGCCTGCCCAGATCCGATCGATGCTCACGGACCGACACGCCCTGCGACCTCACCGGCCAGCCGAGCGATGAAGGCGTCGACGGTGACCCCACGCTCCACGTCGCCACCGCGAGGGTTGACGCCGACGGTGCCTGCTTCGACATCGTCGTCGCCGACAACCAAGACGTACGGGATCTTCTCGAGCTTCGCCTTGCGAATGCGGTTCCCGAGCTTCTCGACCGCGTCGACGGCATCCGCGCGGTAGCCCTCTGCCCGCAGGCGATCGACGAGGCGGTGCGCAAACGCGTCGTGATCGTCACGCACTGCGAGCACCCGCACCTGCGTCGGCGCCAGCCACGTCGGGAACGCGCCCGCGTAGTGCTCGACGAGGATCGCGAAGAACCGCTCGATCGTCCCGAACAGCGCTCGATGGATCATGATCGGGCGATGGTGCTGACCATCGGCGCCCACGTAGCTCATGTCGAACCGCTGGGGTAGCTGGAAGTCGAGCTGGATGGTGGACATCTGCCAGGTGCGCCCGATCGCGTCACGCGCCTGCACCGAGATCTTCGGGCCGTAGAAGGCGCCTCCGCCTTCGTCCAGCACCAACTCGAGATCCATCGACTCGGCGGTGGTCCGCAGCGTCTCGGTCGCTTGCTCCCACTCTTCGTCCGACCCGACCGCCTTGCCGGGCGGCCTCGTGGAGAGCTCCAGGTAGAAATCGTCGAGGCCGTAGTCGCGCAGCAGGTCGAACACGAAGTGCAGGACGGATCGCAGCTCCTCCCCCATCTGCTCCTTCGTGGTGAAGATGTGGGCGTCGTCCTGGGTGAGGCCCCGCACCCTGGTGAGCCCGCCGACGACGCCTGACTTCTCGTAGCGATACACCGTGCCGAACTCGAACATCCGCAACGGAAGCTCGCGGTACGAGCGCTGCCGATCTTTGAAGATCAGGATGTGGAACGGGCAGTTCATCGGCTTGAGGTAGTACTCCGTGCCCGCGCCGCCGTGGTCATCCTCGATGTGCATGGGCGGGAAGAAGCCGTCGGCGAACCAACCCAAGTGCCCTGAGGTGTCGAACAGGTCGCGCTTGGAGATGTGCGGCGTGTAGACGAAGTCGTAGCCGGCTTCGGCGTGGCGGCGACGGGAGTAGTCCTCAAGCAGGCGTCGGACCGTCCCACCCTTGGGATGGAACACCGGCAGGCCTGGTCCGACCGCTTCAGGAAAGCTGAACAGATCGAGCTCTGCGCCGAGGCGCCGGTGGTCGCGACGCTCCGCCTCTGCGAGGCGTTCGAGATGTGCCGCGAGGTCTGCGGCGGACGCCCAGGCGGTCCCGTAGATGCGCTGGAGCATGGGGTTGCGTTCGTCACCACGCCAGTAGGCGCCGGCGACACGCATCAACTTGAAGTGCCCGAGGAAGGTCTTCGTCGTCGGCACATGCGGCCCCCGACAGAGGTCGATGAAGCCCGGGTAGCCCACGAATGGGGGCGTCTCCTTGGGGACGATAGGAGGATTCTCGTAGGTGCGAACTCGACCGGGCTCGGTCACCGACATCGGGTCGTCAGCCTCACCGTCGATGATCTCGAGCTTGTAGCGATGCCCGGCGAACACCTCGCGCGCACGAACGTCGGTGAGCTCGTCGCACACGAACGGCTGTGATTCGGCGATCAGCTCGCGCATGCGAAGGTCGATGCGCTCGAGATCGTCGGCGCTGAAGGTGGCGGGCTTGCCGTCGGGGCCTGGGGGAAGCTCGAAGTCGTAGTAGAAGCCGTCGGTGACCGGAGGGCCGATCGCGAACGTGGCACCCGGGAACAGGTCGAGGACGGCTTGGGCGAGCACGTGCGCCGTGGAGTGACGGATCGTGAACAGACCCCGGTCGTCGCTCGTCGTGTGGATCGCGACGGCGTCACCGTCAGCGAGGACCCAATCGAGGTCACGCTCGACGCCGTTGACCGAGGCGATCACCGCTGCCTTGGCAAGGCCTCGTCCGATGGAGGCGGCAAGGCCCGCCGCAGTCGTACCGGCATCTACCGCTCGCGTCGACCCGTCCGGCAACGTGATGGAGATCTCGGCCATGGGCAGCGAGCGTACCGTCCACGTCGCGGCAGCCCCGAACGGGTATGCGGTCGCGGGCTAAGGGGTTGAGCGGATAGGCGCCGGTGATGGATCGGCGAGTCGGGGGCGGCCTGGGCAAGGACGCAGTCCGAAGGCCTCCACCAGCGAAGCCGAGGACGAGGACGAAGCCTTGGCCGTTCCCGGCCGGCGAGACACGCCGCTGGCCTATCCGCTCAACCCCTAAGGAGCGATGCTTGCGAGCGCCGACGCATCACGACCTGCGTCGGGCTCCGGCGTCGGGGAGTGGTCGGCGTGCGCATCGGCGTGACCGAGGTGGACCGGCTCCGCCGCCACAAGCGACTCGGCATCCTTCTTGGACGCATAGCGGTCGACGTACTCCTGTCCGGAGAGCTCGCGGATCTCGAACATGAGCTCGTCGATGAGCTGACGCAGCGCGAGCCGGTCATCGGCACGGTCGCGGTAGCGCTCGACGCGAATGGGACGCCCGAATCGGATCACGACCGGCAGCCGCAGCCGCGGGAAGCGCGCATCGGGCGGCATGATCTCGCGAGTCCCGGAGATGCCGACCGGCACGAGCGGCGCTCCGGTGCGCAACGCCAGGCGAGCCGGCCCCGTGTGGCCACGAAACAGCTGACCGGTGCGCGACCGTGTCCCTTCCGGGTAGATGCCGAAGTACTCGCCCGCTTCGAGGACCCGGGTCGCCGCGTTCAACGCTCGCTCGCTCGCACTCCCCCCGGAACGATCGATCGGGATCATGCCGAGCGCGGGGAAGAGGTACTTCGTCTTCCACGAGTCGAGGTACTCGGCCTTGCCGACGTAGGTGATGCGCCGCGGGAGGGCACAGGGGAGGACGAACGAGTCGAGGACAGACGTGTGGTTGGGACAGAAGATCGCTGGGCCGTCGGTCGGCACGTGCTCGGCACCTTCGATGGTGAACCGCCACATCGTGCGGAACGTCGGCTCGAGCACCTTGCGAGCCACCGTGTAGAGCTGACCCACTTCGCGGTTGCCCACTGCGTTCCCTTCGCCTCGTCCGCCACCAGCGTACCAACCCCTCGCAGGGCGTACGAGAGCTATCGGATCAAACGGCGCTGGTCACGAGGGCGAATCGAGCACGATTCCGAGCAGGCCTGCAGCATCGGAGACCCCGTGCCCCGCCGCGGCAGCCGCGTCGATCGCGGCGAGCGCCGCGGGCGTGTCGAGGTCGTCGTCGAGCGCCGCACGGACCTCCTCGAGCGCCGCGCTGCCCTGACCGGCTTTGCGCCAGCGCTCCAGGCGGTCGACCGCCGTCGGCATGACGCGGTCGTCCCACTCCCACTCGGTCCGGTAGTGGTGCGCCGCGACCGCGAGCCTGATGCTCGCCGCCGGGTACTCGACACGCAGGTCGCTGACGAACACGAGATTCCCCAGCGACTTCGACATCTTCTCGCCGTCCATCCGCACCATCGCCTGGTGCATCCAGTGCCGCACGAGCGGTACGCCCGTTGCGGCCTCGGACTGCGCCGCCTCGCACTCATGATGCGGGAAGATCAGGTCGGCACCCCCGCCGTGCAGGTCGATCGTGGTGCCGAGCTCGCGCAGAGCCAACGTCGAGCACTCAACGTGCCACCCCGGCCGACCGGGGCCCCACGGAGACTCCCAAGACGGCTCGTCCTCGGCAGATGGCTGCCACAGCACGAAGACGAGCGGGTCACGCTTCGCAGGATCGTCAGGACGCCCACCGCGTTCGGCGGCCAGCACCAGCATCTCGGCACGGTCCAGATGGCTCACCTGCCCGAAGGCGCCGAACGTTGCGACATCGAAGTAGACGGATCCATCGGCCACGTAGGCGTGGCCACGGTCGAGTACCGCGGCGATGAAGCCCCTGATGTCGGGAATGGCGGAGCTCGCACGAGGCTCGCTCCACGCCGGCAGAAGGCCAAGTGCCACCAAGTCTGCGTCGAACCGGGCTACCTCGGCCGCTGCGAGATCGAGATAGTGCACACCCAGCTCACGCGCCTTGCGCAAGATGTCGTCGTCGACGTCGGTGATGTTGCGCACACAGCGCGTCTCATGGCCGCGGTCGCGGAGCCGGCGCTGCAAGACGTCGTAGGTGAGATACGTGGCCGCATGCCCCAGGTGGGTTGCGTCGTAGGGCGTGATGCCACACGTGTACAGCGTGACGACCGGGCCAGGAGTGAAGGGGACCACCGCCGCGCGGGCAGTGTCGTAGAGGCGCATCGGCGCGTCGCTCGCCGGCTCAGCCACCGTCACCCCTCAGCGTCGGGAAGCCCGGTGAGGCGCACCGAGAGGCGGCTCCGGTACCGGACGTTCATGCCGATCAGCACCGCCGTCAGGGCCTCGACAGGTCCGGCTGCACTGAGACGACCCGCCTCGACCGCACGCACACCGGGGATCTGATCGGCGAGCTCGCAGGTGGCGGCAAGCGCCTGCGCGTGGTCGGAGCACACCAGGACATCGCACGGCACGGGCTCGTCGAGTTGCGCGAGCTCCTTTGCCGGAACGTGATGGAACGCGGCGGCGACGAGCGCGCCCGGCACCGCTGCCGCGACATCCGCGGCGACAGATCCTCGAGGCGGGATGAGCGGCTGGAACTCCTTGCCAACCCGTGTGAGCGCGTTGGCCATCGAGATCACGACCTTGCCCACAAGGTGTTCGGCGAGCGCGGCACACGTAGGCGCTGCCCCGTCCCAAGGGGTCGCGACAACGACCAGCTCGGCCTTCGCTGCCGCCTCGTTGTCGCCGGCGACAAGGGCAAGCGAGCGATCCGGCCAGCGCTCGAGGAGCTCCGACCGCACCTCCTCCGCTCGCTCGATGGCCCGCGAACCGAGCACAACCTCATGGCCGACATCGGCAAGGCGCACAGCGAGCGCGCTTCCTGCCGGGCCGGTCGCTCCCAACACTCCGATCAACACGGGCGTCACCCTACCGGCGTGGCCCATCGGCGCAGCCCCGATGCCGCGCAACGGTCACCCCCGATCGGATTCGTCGGCGATGTCACCGACCAGCTCCTCCAGGAGATCTTCGAGGGTGACCATGCCGACGGGCTCGCGGTCGCTCGACATCACCACCGCCAGATGGATGCGCGCCCGCTGCATGGCGAGGAGGACCGACTCGAGGGTCTGGGACGGCTCGACGACGAGCATGCGACGAAGGCGCCCGAGAGGCACCTGCCGGTCGCGGGCGCTCTCGGAGAGCGTGAGCAGGTCCTTGGCGTGCAGGAACCCCAGCACCTCACCACCCTCACCGACGACAGGGATCCGAGAGTGGCCGTGTTCTATCACCACGCTCTCGATCTCCGACACCGACGCCGTGCGGGGCACGGTGACCACATCCGGCCAGGAGAGAGCTGCCTCAGAAACAGGTCTGTGGGCGAGCCCCAGCGCCCCGGCGAGCAGCTCGTGCTCGAAGCTCGGGATGAGCCCTTCCTCTCGAGACGTGGCCAGCAGGTGCGCAAGCTCGTCCGCGGTGTGGACCGGGTCATCGTCGTCCGGTGGGCGCACGCCAAGCAGCCGCGTGCCGAGGTTGGCGGCACCGTTCAACAGGTGCACCAGCGGTCCGAACACCCACAGGTACACCCGGTCTGGGATCGCGAGCCACAGCAGCGCGCGCTCGGGTCCGGCCAGCGCCATGTTCTTCGGCACCATCTCACCGATCACCATGTGGAGCAGCGAGACCACGACCAGTGCGATCGCAAAGCCCAGCGTGTGCACAAGTCCGACGGGCAGGCGAACGACGTCGTGGAGCAATGCCTCCAGCAGGTGCGACACCACCGGCTCGGCAACGAAGCCGAGGCCGAGCGATGACATCGTGACCCCGAGCTGCGCGCCGGCCAACTCGAGGGACAAGTGGTGGCTCGCCCGCAGGGCAAGGCGCGCGCGAAGGCCGCCCTCTTCCGCCAACGGCACGAGCTTCGTCCGACGTGAGGTGATCACCGCGAACTCCACCGCCACGAAGAAGCCGTTGGCGAGCAGCAGCGCCACCATGACCAGGAGCCCGCCGATCATGGTGCAACCTCAGGCGGTGCACTCGACCGCTCGTCGCCCGTGAACAGGACGCTGACCGACGCGATCCGGCGACCGTCCATCTCTCCCACGCGGAACAGCCACTCGCCTTCGGCGAACCACTCACCCGCCGACGGGAGCCGGCCCAGCCGGTCGAGCACGAACCCGGCGAGCGTCTCGTACGGCCCCTCGGGAACGACGAACCCGCAGGCATCTGCAACTTCGTCGGGATGGAGACCTCCGCTGAGCACGAGCGATCCACCCGGCCCGATCCGAGTGAGCGACGCGACGGGTGGATCGTGCTCATCGCTGATCTCACCCACGATCTCTTCGACGAGGTCCT
>CAZUMJ010000010.1:0-42375 GCA_964621605.1 uncultured Iamiaceae bacterium
TCACCGAGAAGGACCGGGACCAAGCGCGCGAGGTGCTGCACGCGCTCGGCAGCCACCCGCGCATCACCACCGACGCTGGCACGGTGCTCGATCTTCCCCAGCCGGTGCTCGAGGCCCTGGCCGAGTTCCTCGAAGCAGCCGCCGACGGCGAGCGGGCTCTTGTGCTTCGTTCTCCCGAGGACCTCACGACGGAACAGGCTGCAGCGGTTCTCGGCGTTTCGAGACCTACCGTCGTGCGTCTCATCGAGGCCGGCAAGCTGCCCGCCCGGATGGTGGGCACTCACCGGCGCCTCACGCTCGGTGACGTGCTGGCCTACCGGGAGGCCTCGGCAGCGAAGCGCCGAGCAGCCCTCGACGAGATGACGCTGGAGGCCGAGGAGCTGGGTCTCTACGACTGATGCCGCGACTCGTTGCGGCCCTTGATGCCGACGTCCTCGTCCCGATCCTCTCCTGCGACTTCCTCCTGACCGCGTTCGACCTCGGGCTCTACGAGCCTCTCGTGTCAAGCGAGATCCTCGTGGAGGTGGAGCGGAACTTGGTCGAAGCCTTCCCGCACCTCGACCCCGACGGCCTCCGCCGTCGAGTCGGCCAGATGCGAGGCGCACTCGAGGACCATGTGGTCGACCCCGGCTCGCTTGACGTCAATTCCGAGGCCATCAACCCGAAGGACCGGCACGTGATCGCTGCCGCCCTCGCCGGCGAGGCGTCCCTCGTCGTTACCAATGACAAGCGACTGCGCGCCGAGACCGAGAGCGCCCACGCAGGCCTGGTGCCCCGGTGGGCGCGGACGACTTCGCTGCCCACCTCTGGGAGCTCATGCCCCACGACGTCGAAGCGGTGATCAACATCCTCGTCGCGAAGCGCACGAAGCGAGCGGTGACGACCGAGGAGCTGGTCGAGGCGCTTCGCGGCCCGTTCCCCACGATGGCCGCAGCCTGGTTGGCGACTCGTGACTGACATGAATCTCAGCCGGGAAGCGCATCGATCCTGGCCGGCGCCGGCAGGCTGCGATGGGCTGCCCGAAGGCGATCGACCTCGGGCCTGGCCGGGACGACCATTGAGGTGATGCGTCGATCGCTCGAGAGCGGGAACACCTACTGGGCCGACCGACTGGGCGAGCCCGGGTTGACCGCTGCGATCAGCATCGAGGCTGGGCCACCCTTCCTCGGCACGGCCCTGGGTCTGGGAGGTGCCGCTGTGCTGCTCTTGGCGCTCGGGATCTTCGGCCTGCCGGAGTCGCCGGTGTTCGTCGTCGGGTGGATCGCGTTCCTCGGCCCGAGCATCCTCAGCGGCGACTACATCGTCAGGCGAGCTGTGGCGAGGCGTTGGACAGCGGCCATCGGCGGCCCACCGCCCACGAGCATGCTGCTCGGCGTGGTCGCGGATCGCCTCGTCATCTGGCGTTGGCCGCGACGCGGGACTCCGCCTTCGGATCGCATGGTCGATGAGCTGCTCACCGACGTGACGCTCCGGCCTCGCGTAGCGCTGCTCGGCGGTCTTGACATCGAGCTGTCCGACGGCAGGACGCTCCTCGTCAATCACTCGACAGGACCGAACGAGCGCCAGACCATCGCCCTGATCCTCGATGCCGTCGTCGATGCGAACGGCCACTCGGACAACGCGACTCGGCCGCAAGACTGAGCACCAATCGACGAGGCGGCGTGACCTTACGGAACGGCAGTCGGGGTGACTGGCGGGTACTCGGCGGTACTCCATGGACGGCCTGACCAGCCCGTTCACGCGAACCACCCGGTCACCAGACCCCAAGTTCTCACCCTTCAAGGCTGAGGCGCCTCCGTCGTACGGGCCCCGTTTCCGCACGGGCCCTCGTCGGCGCCGGCGAGGTCGTCCGTTCGTGTTGTGGCCGTCGCTCGTGCTGCGTCATGACGCGCAACGGGCACCCCGGTTGCCCGAGGTGCCCGCAACCGCGTCGACAGGTGCTCAGCCGTTCAGCGCACCGAGGGTGAGCATGAGCTCCTCGTTGAGGTTGGCCGGAACCGAGTAGCCGTCCTCGGCACGGATCTTCTCGAAGTGGTCGCGCACGTCCTCGGCGGTGAGCTCACCGGTGTTGGTGTAGCCGGGCGTGACCCCGATGAACACCCGGGCGATGTGGCCCGCGCCGACCGAGTACACCTCGCCGGAGACCGGGCAGTCCTCGTGGACGAGCCACGCCACGAGCGGGCTCACGAACTCCGGCGCGAAGCGGTCGACCAGGGCGCCCATGAGGTCCTCGGTCATGCGGGACTTCGCGACGGGTGCGATCGCGTTCGCCTTGATGTTGTTCTTCGCACCTTCCACCGCGAGCACGCGGGTGAAGCCGACGAGGCCCATCTTGGCGGCGCCGTAGTTGGCCTGCCCGAAGTTGCCGAAGATGCCGGCGCCCGACGCGGTGTTGACGATGCGGCCGTAGCCCTGCTCGCGCATGCGGATGTAGGCGGGGCGGGTGACGTTGAACGCACCACGGAGGTGGACGTCGAGCACCGGGTCGACCAGGTCGGGCGTCATGTTGTGGAACGACTTGTCGCGCAGGATGCCGGCGTTGTTGATGACGATGTCGACCTTGCCGAACGCGTCGATGGCCGACTGCACGATGGCCTCGCCGCCTTCGGGGGTGGAGACGCTGTCGTGGTTAGCGACCGCTTCGCCGCCGGCGGCCTTGATCTCGTCGACGACCTTCTGGGCGGCCGATGCGTCAGAGCCGGTGCCGTCGACCGTGCCTCCGAGGTCGTTCACCACGATGAGGGCGCCGCGCTTGGCGAGCTCGAGCGCGTGGGAGTGGCCGAGGCCGCCGCCCGCGCCGGTGATGATCGCGACCTTGCCGTCGAATCCGAGATCAGCCATGAGGTGGATGCTCCTGTGGTGCGTTGAGAAGGGGTACTGCGGAACCGAGAAACCGTAGCGTCATGCCAGCGCGGGGCCCGCCTCGGCCCGCCTCGTGCCCGCCTGGTGGCGGTGCTCGTTCGACTGCTGGATTGCGTCGGTGGAGCTTGATCCCCGCGGGCGGAGGAATGCGTTGACGATCGCCTCCGCAGCACAGGAGAACAGGTGCCAAGGTACCTCTGCGCCGTCGGGCCCTGTACCCCTCAGTAGGTTGGTGGGTACGGTAGTCGGGTCGTACCTGGCCCGGATCGCCATCCCTTCGACGAGTGCGGAGAGGGTGGTTGCGAGGAGTTGCGGCGTGAACGGAGCGACCCACTCCAGGCAGAACTGGTCTGCGACCATCGTGTAGAGGCTTGCGAGCAGCTCGAGGATGTCGCTATCAGCGGCGCGAAGCTCGGCGGCAAGGGCTTCGTCGGTGGCGGCGAGGCTCCAGAGCGCAAGGTAGGTGTGGTAGCTGGGTGCACCGATCACGCCGCTTGCGTCGAGTGCTCCGGCAACGCGCACGAGTTCGCGAAGGCCGACTGGTGTGTGTTCGACAGTGGACAGAAGGCCGATCACGGCTGGTTCCGTCGTGCTCCTCGTCGAGGAGACTCTGAACGCAGCGTGCATGAGGTCGGCCCGGAACGCATCCTGGTTCGGCCATATCTTGTACGCGCTTCCGGCGGTCCCCAAGCCGGCCTTCTTGCACACGTCGAGGAGTGAGAGGTGCTTGAGCGAGATAGCAAGTCCCTGCTGCTCGAGCAGTTCGAGTCCGGCGGCGACGAGAAGCTCCTTGGTCTCATCGAGACTGCGGCGCCGCGTCATCGAAGGGACGCCCTACGGGCAGGTCGCCGGCGCACCCGCCGGGAAGGTGAGGATCGCATAGCCGGGGACGGGGTCGACCTGCTTCGCTCCGCGGTCAGTGAGGCATTGCCAGGTGGCACCGTCGGGGATCCAACGACGCTCGTGAGTGGCTGGGTCGATCCACCAGGTGGTCCCTCCGGCCTGGCGGAGGATCTTCCCCTCGGGTGCTGGCGGTAGCGCCTTGGCCGGGTCGTCAATCTTGTTCCAGGTGAGCTGACCGTTCCATGGGAGTGTCAGGCGGCCGTGCTCGAAGTCCTGTAGGTAGCCGGTCGAGTCCCACCACGCGTTCGAAGCGGGGAGGCCCATCTCGCCGGTGTCCATTCCCGTCGACACCCAGCGTTCCCAGGCGGGGCCGAGGACGAAGAAGCCTGGCTGGAGCGGTCCCTCGCTCACGATCGCACCGTGGTCGGTGAGCAGCAGCAAACCCCGGCCGGAGGTCGTTGTCTCGATCTTGCGGGGGAGGCCAGCCAGCGCTTGTGCTCTGGTTCCGTCTTTGCCCCCGGTCTGATGGTAGGCACCGTATTGGGCGTCGCTCAGCAGCAGGATATGGGTGGGGTCGGTGGCCACGAGAACCCCGTCCGGGTGTGTCGAAGTGCCGAGTGCCTGTACCGTCAGCGCGCCCCATCGCGTCAGCGGACCGCGCGCACAGCGCGCAGCGCTGGAATCGGACGTACTCCGCACCGCAGCCGCCTCGAACGGTGCCTGAAAGAGCGACAACGAAGCGTCGTTGGTTGCTCCAATAGCCGTGCACGTGTTTGCCGCCGTGCGCTCGATTGTCGTCGGCGCGCGCGGGGCCGCAGCCGCGCTACGTGTGGACGCCGGGTGCAAACCGATGTGGGGGCGAACGAGTGCTGCAATTGCTCCGAGGAGCAGTGCGATGGAAACGCAGGAGACGACGAGTCCGCGCGTAGCTCGAAGCCGTCGCCGGCCGCGGCGCGGGGGCACCTCGGGCGAGTACCCGGCCTTGTGGCCAGGGTCCGAGCTCGAGGGGGTGATCGGTGGGGTGGTGTCGGCTGGCTCCCGCGGGGCGGTTGGGGGCGCATGTAGGTTGCCTGTCTCGGCGTCGATAGCCAGCGTGTCTCCGGCGGCGCCCTCGTCGACCGCGGTGTTCGCGGTGGTGGTGTGCTGGGCCGCGAGTGACCGCGCGACGTGGTGCATCGTCTCATCCAGGAGGCTCTGGCCTGTCGAACGGCGGGTACGACGGTAGGCGTCAAATGAGCAGCCGAACGCACCGCCGGCGATGGCGCCGCGGCGGCTTAGCGGCGTCCAGCGCTGGGGTCCGAACCCCAGGATCGCGTCGGCTGCGGCACGGAACTGAGGGTCAGGTATCGCCTCGATCCCCGCGGTGAGCAGACGGCGCAGCGAGTCAGAGCGCTTGTCTCGGTCTATGCGATCTGCTGCTTGGATGAGCCGGAACAGTTCGGGGAGGTGCGCATCTCGTAGCGCGGCAGGTGTCCGCATACTGGCAACGCGCCGGAGCTCGTCGGCGAGTGGGGCGTGGCCGGTCACGTCACCGGCTCCGGTGAGCGCTCGCGAAACGTAGGTGTTGCTCGCGGTGCGTGCGATCGAGGCAGTGCGCCCGGGGATGCGTCGGGCGGTTTCCCTGCTCCCCAGGTATCTCCCATATCTCAAATCCTCGTTCTCCCAAAGCCAAGGAGTCAAGCGACCGAGACTCGTCAAGCGACCGAGACTCCTGTTGGAATGGGGAGGTTGATGATGCGGGTAGGGACAATCGAACGCCGCTCGGCGAACGCGGCGGCGCGTCGGGTGCTGGTGATCGCCCAGGATGAGGTGGAGCGATTGGGCCTCGTGGCGCTTCTCGGTCGGGATGATCCCGACCGGCGGGTGCTGTCCTGGTCGCTCACCGACGCGCTCGCTCGTGCTCGTGAGGGCGCTGTCGCGCACCCAGCGGATGTGGACTGCGTGCTGATCGATCCCCAGCCTCTCGGCGGTGCCTTTGACCGTTTCGAGGGGGTCGATGTCGTTCGATGGCTGCGCGCGTCTGCTGCACCAGAGGCGCGCATCCTCGCGCTCCGCGACGGGAGCGTGAACCCGCTGGTAGGAATACGGTTTCACGAGGCTGGCGTCGACAGCATGGTGCTTCGCCGGAGCCCATCCACCAGTAGCGACCTGCTGGCAGCCGTCGACGGGGCGACGCTGGGGAACGTGCTGCCTGATCGCATGTCATTGCTGTGCCTGGGCCTCAGTGATGACACGCGACCGGGCGCGGTCCTGCAGTACGTGAGGAGCGAAGGGCTGGAGACCGCGTTCACCTGTTCGGCTCAGCTGGAGACGGGGCTCTCGCGTCGTCGCATCATGCGCGCCCGAGCCGAGATTGGCCTGCTCAGCGGGTTGCGCGCGCCCGTATCGCTATCCTCTTACGTGCGTGGCCAGGGCGCTGGCGGAACTACCCCGAGCTGGCGTGCAGTTGTGGCGTATGTGAACCTCGCTCGCGGATTCGACTGTCCGGAATTCCTTGAGAATTGGGAGATCGAGCTGAAGGCGCTGCGTTGACGCAACCCGCAGTGGGTTGACCCAGACCGCGGCGGCCGCCAGCTCGAGCTCAGGGGAGCAGGGCGAGGTCGGTGGGGGTGACGAGTCGTACAGCCAGCGCGTACTCGACGAGGCGTGCCCGGCGACCGGTCGCCAACCGTTCGGTACCTCCATGGAGGCCCCGGACGCCACCGTCGGTCAGCTTCTGGCAGACGGTGTCCAGCTGTCGGTTGAAGGCACTGAGCGTCCAGCCGAGGCGATCGGCCGCCTCGGCTGAGGTTGGAATCCTGCTCGTCGTGGTCGCACTGCGGTTCAGTGCTGGCTCGGCGAGCGCGAGCACGCACCGGCGCTGGTTGTCGGATAGTGCGATTGGGCGCAGGGTGGTGGATCCGTCCAGGTGCATGGTCGTCCCGCTGGTGACGAGTGGAGCTTCGCCGAGGTGGATTGCGAGGCAGTAGTTGGTGGCACCGGCCGTGAATCGCACTTCGGTGCGCCGAAACAGGATCGGCAGGGTCGCCGCCGGTGCCAGCCAGGCGTTCATGGTGCCCTCGCCGTCGTTGATCGTCGCGGTGAGGCGGGAGCCGACGTTGCGGAGCCACCAGTAGCGGTCCCATTCGAGGGAGAGGAACACGCGGTGGAGGTAGGGGTTGTCGTCGACGCTGAGGTTGGAATCGCGTCCGATGGTGAAGGGGCCGGGGCTCTCGATCCTGGTCCACTCGTCACAGAACTCGAGCTCCAGCGTCGGAGCCTGCACGTCGGTCATGGTGCAGGTGTTGCCGCGCACACCGGATCGGGTTCGGGCTGGGAGAGGCGGCCCGAGCGCACCGCGACGACGGTGACGCAAGGTGTCTCGCCAGGCTGGACAGGGAGGGTAGCCGGCGACGAGTCGACGGTGACCATGGTCCCGCCGCCGCCTGGGTCGGTTCGCCGGATGCGGTATTGGTCGCCCTTCTGCGCGTCAGCGGCATCCCATGTGACGGTCAGCGCGCGGTCGGGTGAGTAGCCCACCATGATGTTGCCCGGCGGGTCGGGTGCGGCCACGGCCACAGGGTCGATGGGCAGTCCGGCCACGGTCGTCGTCGTCGGGCTGGACTTTCCGCCGCCGCCGACGAGGGTGAGCGCGACGATCGCCGCGACAGCCACGACCAACACGATCCCGGCGATCAGTGGTGCCGTCGCGCGGCGCTTCGGGGGTGGTTGCTCCCGGGGGGCTGGCGCCGAGGTGACCGGGACGCCGCGCATGACGGTGTCGGAGTCTTTGAGCGGGGGGACGGGTCCGCTCGGCGTCGCGGTTGGAGGCGTGAGCGTCGCCGGGGGCGACCAGGGCGTTGCGGGTGCACAGTCAGGAGCGACTTCGGGTTGCGCGACCACGAGGCGCGGTCCACTGCGGCGCGTCCCGTCCTCGTCGCCGTCGTCGCTTCGTTGGCGGGCGATCGGGCTGCTGGGAGCGGTGTTGCGTACCTCGAGCGGGGTGGGGGGGAGTTGCAATGCCTGCTCGACGTCCTGGAGGCCACGCGCGAAGGCCAAGGCACCTGGGGGCCGCTGGTGCGGGGCCACGGAAAGTGCCTGGGTGAGCAGGTGACGGAGGCCGGCGGGCACATCGGGCCTCGTGAGCGGCGTGCTCTGGCCTCGCAGCACCCGGGCGGTCATGGCCGGTTGGGTGTTGTCTCCGCCCGCGACGGCGAATGGTGAATGCCCGCTGAGCATGCTGAACAACGTGGCTGCGAGCGAGTACACGTCAGACTGCTCTGAGCCGGCACCGTCGCTTTCTTCTACGACTTCCGGTGCGGCGTACCCGATGGACAACCCCGCGGCCCGCTCGAACTGACCGTCTTGGCGTACCGCGGAGATGCCGAAGTCGGTGAGGCCCGGTCGGTCGAACTCGCTCACGAGGATGTTGGCTGGCTTGATGTCGCGGTGCAGGATGCCAGCCCGATGCGCCGTCTCGACTGCGCTCGCGACCTGTACGCCGACCCGCAGGACCTCCGCGATCGGGAGTTGTCCTCCACGGGCGCGGATGCCGAAGTGGTCACCCGGGTAGGGTTCCATGACGATGTACGGGCGGCCGTCGGGGGCGGTGTCGGCACCGTAGATCGTGACGATGTAGGGATGCGCGGAGACCTCGGCCATCCGGTTCGCTTCTTCGTCGAACTGGTGGAGGTGCGCGGAGCTCAGGTTCTCCGCTCGGAGCACCTTGATCGCGACCGGTCTGTTCGGGCGGTGTTGGCGGTAGAGGAAGACGTCCGCGAAGCCGCCTCCGCCGATCCCACGCTCGAAGGTGAATCCTTCGAGGTCGGGTGGGGCGCTTCTCGGGCGGCTCATCGCGCCCGTCCTCGCGGCGTGTTCATCGGTCGACGACCAGGTAGGTGACGAACACCGCGTCTCCAAGGTTGATCTTCGTGCCGGGGGGGATGGGGAAGGGTTCGGCGGGTCGAAGCTGCATCGCGATCTGCCCGGGAATCTCGATGTAAGTGTGGTTCATGGAGTCGCGGTCCACGACCTGAACTTGCCAGTCGACGAGCCGTACCTCGGCATGGGTGCGCGACAGGAGTTTGTCGGGATCGGGGAGTGCGACCGGGAGCGCCGCTTCGCCTCCGACGAAGAGATCCGTACCGGGTTTGCGGCCGAGCACGACAGGCCGGTCGAGGCTGATGTCGGTGCCGTCCGGCAGACGCAGGATGCCGAGCGAAGGGCGCGCGATGAGTTGCACGTTGCGGTCGGTGATGGCGGCCCGACAGACGCGGCATTGGTCGGAGTGGGGTGGGTTCGGATGTCTGCTCGCGCAGAAGACCGCTTGCAGCGGGGTCGCGGCGGCTCCCCCCTGGGTCGAAGCAGTGGCCGCTCGATGGGCGGCGACGCTCTGGGTCGGGCTGTCGTCATCGTCGGCGACGTTCGGCGCGGCGGGCTGCATGCCCGGCGGGGTAGGCAGCGAGGGTGGTGCGGCTGGCTGCGTGACGGGAGGCGCAGGCAGCGATGCGGGCGCGGGATGGGCGACGCCGGGCGGGGAAGGGGGCGGGGGAAGGCTGTTGCCGGTCGGGGCGATGCCAGGAATGGCAGAGATGATCCCAGACGCGGGAGGTGGCGTCGGGGACGGAGGTGGCGGCGAGTAGGGAGGTGGCGTCGGGTGGGGTGGTGGCGGCGGGGGAGATGGCGGCGGGGGAGATGGCGGAGCGGGCTCCGCCGGCGGAAGGATGGTTTCGTCGAAGATGCGTGTGCGCTCGTCCTCAAACGGTTCAGCCGGGTCGCGAACGGGCGGTTCCAGGGGCGCGCTGGCGGGCGACAGGGCTGAGCCGCATTCGGCGCAGAAGCGCTCGGTGGGGTTCGTCGCGGCTCCGCATGTGGCGCAGAAGCGAGCAGACGGTTGGTCAGTGGCGCCTGCAGCGGGGATGTCACTCACCTCGCTGTCGAGCTCTCGGACGGCGGCGTGCTCGACTCCTCGGTAGACGGTGTTGCCGAGGAGGTGACCGAAGTCGAACTCGCTGTCGTCCGCTGGGGTCGCGTTGCCGTGCGCGGCGACGACTGACGAGTGGGTCGGTGGAGGTGGAGCCAGGTCGGGCGGCTCCGCAGGCGCAACAGGGTCGACCGGAGCCGGTCCTGGCCGGGGGTCGTGGGCGGCCTTGACCTCGGCGCTGATGGGTCCGGTGGTCGTCGCGTCGTTCGATGGTGCCGCCGGTTGGTCGAGCGTCGGCTGTTGCGGGGCCTCGACGAACACCGCGTCGACCTGGCGGGGAAGGGCTCGTTGCACGCTGCAGGCGGGAGCGGTGCCATCAGCGGTGGAGAACACGGTGACGGGATCGCCGGCGTCGGCGAGGGTGAGTACTACTTCGGTGGCGGCGAGGGCGACCTCCTCGTGCCAGGTCAGCGCCGAGGTCGCGTCCACGAGCTTCGACTGCCCGCCGGTCAACGTGATCCGGACGGTGATGTCGCCGCGGACCAGCAGCCGTGCCCCTGGTGGTCCGGCGAACACGCAGGCCAAGGCGGGAAGCGAGCCCATGCCTTGCTTGGCGAGGATCTCAGCCACTGCAACCACGTCGGCGCCCGACAGGATGGCAGCGCCGACCTCGTCGGCCAGTGCATGGTCCGCCGGCGCGTCGAGTAGCCCGAACGCGGTCGGCCCAACGATGGCTGTTCCACGTCCGCTCGCGTAGGTGGCGGGTATCGAGGCACTCATCGCGGCATCTCCCTGATGGCGTCGTCCGATGGTGGTGGAGCCGTGGGTGCAACAGCCCGGGGGTTGGTTTCGTCGTCCAGTCCGGAGGGGTCGTCGGGTGTCGAGTCGACTGAGAGGAGGTTCACCACCACGACCGAGACGTTGTCCCGCGCACCCGCGTTGAGCGCTGCGTCGAGCAGCGCTTGGGCCGCGCTCGTCGGGTCTGGCGAATAGGTGAGGAGATGGTGAATCTCCGACGCGTGTAGTTCCTTCGTAAGTCCGTCGGAGCAGAGCAGGTAGCGGTCACCCGGTTTTGGTTCGATCGACCACCAGTCGATGTCGAGGTGTTCGCCTGAGCCGAGCGAGCGCGTGATGACGTGTCGTTCCGGGTGGTGTTCGGCCTGTTCGGCCGACAGCTCGCCCTGGTCGATGAGCTCCTGCACGACCGAGTGGTCGTGGGTGAGCTGCACGAACGAGGAGCCTCGTAGCAGGTAGCTGCGGGAGTCGCCGATGTTGAACACCACGAGGTGGTCCTGCCCGCTACCGGTGAGCGCGATGCCGGTCAGGGTGGTGCCCATCCCTGGGGCGTCGGTTTCGCCACGCGCCTCGATAGCGCGGTCGATCGAGCGCACCGCGTCGAGCAGGTCGAGTCGACTCGGCTCTCCCTTGTCGGCCAGCGCCCGGAGGCCGTCGATCGCGAGGCCGCTGGCGAGTTGGCCGCCGGCGTGACCGCCCATGCCGTCGGCGACGGCGAACACCGGCGGTTGTGCGAGCACGGCGTCCTGGTTTTCGGCGCGCCGGTGGCCGGTGTGCGTGCGGGCGCCCCAGGCGACCTCGATCACCACCTCACCTCCTGCTGCATATCCGTGGATGCCTCGTCGACGGAGAAGCTGCCCATTCTGGCCCCTACGCAGCGCGCGATGGGAGGGGGTGCATCGCGCGCGGTGAACCAGTCACCATGCACTTCCCGGGACGGCGATGACCCGGCTTCCGGGACGGCGATGACCCGGATTGGGCTAGGCGGAGCATGGAGGACGCGATGTTGAGACTGCTGCGCGAACGACGGAGCGTCTTCGGCGCGTCGTTGGTGTCGCTGCTGGTGGTCGCGTCCGTCGGGATCGCCGCGTTCGACTCGCAGGGCTACCGCACCACGAAGCTGGACCTGAACGACGGTGCAGTCTGGACGGTGAACCACGGCGACGCCGCCGTCGGGCGCATGAACATGCAGATCCCAGCTTTGGACGTGTCTGTCGCGGCGAGCAGCGACACTCGCCTCTACCAGGATCGCGAGACCGTGCTGTTGCAGACGGGGCGCAGCCTGCGTCAGGTGGATCCCCGCAATCCAGGCGACCTCGGGAAGGGCCAGGAGCCCCGCAAGCTTCCCGACTCCGCCGAGGTTGCGCTCGGGGGCCCTTCGGGAGCCATCCTCGACACGAAGGCGGGTGACCTGTGGGTCGCGCCCCGAAACGCGCTGGCGGCATCGTCGGAGTCGGCAGCACCGACTGCCCGGGTGGGTGCGAACGCCACGATGGCGGTCGGCCAGGACGGCGTCGTGTACGCCTACGCCGGCGGAACCAAGGAACTGTCGGTGGTCGCGCTCGACGGTTCGGTCTCGAAGCGCGGCTTGAACGGCTCGGTTGCGGCCGGTGATGCCCAACTCACCGTGGTCGGTGGAGTTGCGGTACTCCTGGACCGCACGAACCACCGCATCTGGCTTCCGGGCCACAAGGCCATCGACCTGGGAGCGGCGGGTGGCCAGGCGGTGCTGCAGCAGCCGGGGCCGGACGCCGACGTGGTCCTGGTCGCGACTGGCAGTTCGCTGCTGGGTGTGCCATTGGGCGGCGGCGATCCGGTGCACGTGGTCGACGGGACGTCCAGTGGGCAGCCGGTCGCGCCGGTGCGGAGCGGCCCGTGTGTGTTCGCCGCCTGGACTGGTGTGAAGGCGATTCGACAATGTTCGGGTCGTCCGCGGTTGGCCGACGACCTGGGCGGTGATCGCCCCCCACCCGGCGCGGAGCTCGTCTACCGGGTGAACCGCGGCCAGGTGTTGCTCAACGACGCCAAGTCTGGTTGGAACCTCGTGTATCAGTACGACCGTGCGGCGGTGGTCGACGACTGGCAGCAGGTGCTGAAGTCGGACGAACAAGACCAGCAGCCACAGGTGCAGATTGACAAAGGTGAGCAGCAGACGCCCCCGGTCTGCAATCCGAACGACCACACCCTCGATGCCAAGGACTACCAGGGCGCCACTCGCCAGGGGCGCCCGGTGGTCTTACACGTCCTGGATCAGGTCAAGGCCCCGGCGTGCAGGGTGCTGCGGGTGTCACTGGACGACAGCGTCATGGGGAGCGGCCTGACGAAGTCGTTGGGAGCCCAGGGGGAGGTGGCCGTCATCGCGAACGGCGATGCGTTGCAGTATTCGCCCGGGCCCGACGTCCAGGGCAACGTCCAGTTCTCCTTCTGGGTCGGTGACGGTTCCTCGCGACCTCAGCAGCGCACGGCCACCGTGCAGATCTTCCCGGCGGACTGCACTGTCGACCGCAACAACGAGGCACCCACCCCGCCGGATGCGTCGAGCGTGGCGGCGGTCGCGGTGGCTCCGGGGAAGGTCGCCCACTACAACGTGTTGGAGCCGTGGCGTGACCCCAACGGCGACGCACTCACGCTGCGCGTCGCGTCCGCCGACCGGGGAGGTGTGCAGTACCAGTCGAACGGGCAGCTCACCTATACCGCTGCCAGCCCCGGCCAGGCGACGGTGAGCTACACGGTCGCCGACGCGTGTGGGGCGACGAGCACCGGCACGTTGACCGTCATCGTCGACGGTTCGGGCACCCAGTTCCCGCCATCGGTCAAGGACGTGCACGTCCAGGTGGTGGCTGGCCAGTGGGCCACCACCAACCTGCTCGCCACCGCCTCTGACCCCAACGACGACAACCTGACCTTGCAGAGCGTGCAACCGGAAGCGCCCGCTGGCTGGGAGATCACCTTCGATCCGGGTGGCGTGATGCGGGTGCGCGCCCAGGTCAACGAGGCCCAGAGCAGAGCGTTCACCTTTACGGTGACCGACGGCGAGAAGACGGCGCGGGGCACGCTACGTGTTGATGTACTGGCCCCGAAGGGAGCCCTCCCGCCGATCGCGGTGCGCGACGACGTGTTGGTGCATCCGGGGGCCGCCGCGCTGGTGGACCTGACCGCGAACGACGTCGACCCCGGCGGCGGGCTCCTCGCCGTGCAACAGATCGACCAGGTGGACGGGTCGGGCGGGAAGCTGCTTGTCGAGTTGGTCGACATGCACATCGCGCGCGTGACCGCGGTGAACGGTTTCACCGGCTCCGAGGCGATCCGCTACGTGGTCTCCAACGGGCGCGACACGGCGTCGGGGGTGTTGGTGGTGCGGGCGCTCGACGCGTCGGTCGACCTGCAACTTCCGGTTCCCGCCGACGACGACGCGACCGTGCGGGGTGGCAACACCGTGTCGGTACCGGTGCTCCGCAACGACATCGATCCACAGGGACAGCGGTTGCGCTTGGTCTCGGTGGATGCACCGCCGGGGTCGTCGGGCGCGGCGTGGGTTTCCGGCGACGACCTGTACTTCGCCGCGTCACGCGAGGCGAAGGGCACCGTTCGATTGCAGTACCAGGTGGCGAACGAGGTCGGCACCTCGTCGGGAACCGTGCTGGTGCGGGTGTTGCCGGTCGCGGCGCCACGCCAGGCGCTGATCGCGCCGCAACTCGAAGCCCGGGTGTTCGCCGGCACCTCGGTGAACGTGCGCGTGCCGTTGCTGTCGGTGAGCCCCGACGGTGACATCGTGTCGATCGCCGGCTTGTTGCAGCCGCCATCCCTCGGGCAGGTCACCCCGCTCGGCGACGGGTACCGCTTCGAGGCGCCCGCGGGTGCGGCAGGAGCCGACGAGTTCACGTTCCGCCTGCGCAGCGACAAGGGTGACGAGACGACGGGCACGGTACGGGTGGTGATCGTGCCGCCTCCGTCAGATCACGGCGACCCGGTGGTCCCCCCGATCAGGCTGGACGTGACCGCAGGTGACCGTCGGGTGATCGACGTACTGGCCGGCGTGGCAAACCCCTACGGCGACGCGTTGTCGGTGGGGGCGGAGGGGCGTGAGCGCTTCACCCAGCCAAGCAACGGTGGTGGTCACGTGACCCTCACCGATGACGTGTTCACCTACGAGGCGCCCGGCTCGGTGACCGACGGCCAGAAGACCGCATTCTCGTACACCGTCATCTCGGACCGCGGTGGGTCGGCTCGCGGAACGGTCGACATCACGTTGCACCGGAGTGCCGAGCAGCAACCGCCGATCGCCCGTGACGACTTCGCGCTGGCGCAGCGGCCCGGCACCACCGCGGTGGTGGACGTGTTGGCGAACGACTCCGATCCCATGGGGCACCCCGAACGCCTCGTCGTGCGGCCGGATGCGGGGCACGACGCGACGTTCGGCCCGGACCGCAAGCTGCACGTAGTGTTGGGTGAGACCTCGGTGCGCTTCACGTACGCCCTCGTCGACCCTGACCAGCCCGGTCGTCAGGCGAAGGCCGTCGTGACGATCCCTGTCGCCGACGCCACCGCAGGGCCCACGACCGAGCCGATAGCGCTCACCGTCAACGCCGGCGAGTCGAAGCAGGTCGACATCCTTTCTCACGTGGCGGTTGCGTCCGGGCGTACGAAGTCGCTGGTGAACGCGGACGCCGCCCGGGGTGGCACGATCACCGTCGACCGGGCGTCCGGCAAGGTGACCTTCACAGCGGATCCGAACGCGGCAGGACTGGGCGGTTTCAACTACCAGGTACGAGACGACAAGGGGAACGTCGCGGCCGACCGGGTGGCGGTCACCATTCGGGGTGTGCACCCGCCCACCTGGCAACCCCAGCAGGTGAACCTACCGGCGGGCACGACCCGGTCGATCGACCTCACGTCGCTGCTCGAGGTGTTCGACGAGGGCAACACCTACAAGGTCGATGCCCCCACGGGTGCGACCGGCAAGATCCATGCCAGCGTGCACCAAAGCGGCGAGCGCTGGCTGCTGGAGGTGCGTACCGACGACGATTCGTTCGGCGAAGCAGCCGCGCTGGGCCTGCACGTGACGAACACCTACGGCACCCGCAGCGTCCCCGCGGACAACGTCGTGAATGTGCAGGTGACGGCGAGCGACAAGCCCGCACCCACCTTGGGTGACGATCGTGCCTCTACCGACGAGGACCAGCGCGTCGTGATCCCGGTGCTCGACAACGACACCGACCCGGTCGGCAAGGGACTGCAGATCACGGCAGTCTCCGCCGTCGATGTAGACCCCACAACCGGGCAGCCCGCGGGCACTGCTTCTCAGCAAGGCGACCGGGTGGCATTCCAGCCCGCAGCCGGCTTCTTCGGCCAGGCCCACTTGACCTACACCGCGCAGGACAGCACCAAGGAGGCGTCGCACACCGTCACCGCCAACGTGTCGGTCATTGTGCAAGGCAAGCCCGGAACGCCAGGCAAGCCGAGCGGCACCAAAACCAGCCACAGTGTGGAGCTGTCCTGGGCTGCCTCGGCGCCACGCGGCGACTATCCGATCACCTACACCGTGCAAGCCAGCCGCGAAGGCGGTGCCTACACCACGGTCGCCACTGACGTGACGGGGAACCAGCGTCGGATCGACGGTCTGACCAACGGCGCCCAGTACAGGTTCAAGGTGCGAGCCCACAACCACGCGGGTGACAGCCCGGAGTGGAGCGAGCCGTCGGACGACTTGGTGCCAGACCAGGTGCCCGACGCCCCCTTGGCGGTGTTGGCATCGTTCCCGCAGCCAGACCACGTCGGAGGGCAGCTCACCGTGACGTGGGACCCCGCGGTGGTGGATGGAACGCCGCTGCTGGGGTATGACCTGCGGTGGTCAGGCCCGGGGCTTAGCACCGCCGCGCATGCTTTCCCGGCGAAGAAGGATACGTCGTACCCCATCCCCAGCCTCAGGAACGGGTCCTCGTACGTCATTCAGATTCGAGCCCAGAACAGCGCTGGGTGGAGCGAGTGGTCCTCGGCTGCAGTCGGCATAAACAACGGCTATGCCACGGCGGGAACGGTACCCCCGGCGCCTGCCCCACCAACCGTGACAGATGGCGACGGATCCCTTGGCATCAGCTGGCCCGCGATGAGTCAGACCGAAAGCAGCCTGCCAATTAAGGGCTACCGGTTGAAGGCGTTTAGGAATGGGGTCCTCGACACCACATTTGGAAACGGCGGGGTGAAGCAGTTTTCGTCTGCGCCACCCCCGGGCGCGCCTTATCCGTACGATGCCACAGTCGCCAATGGCAGTGTGTACACCTTCCAGTTGGTAGTTCTGAACCTCGCGAGCTTCCCGGACCCGTCGAACACCTCAGAAGCGGCTCCCCTGGACGAGGGGCTCGTAAAGTGGAGTGCCATGAGCGCCCCGGTGACACCGGCAGCGAAGCCAGGGGCCCCGTCGGCTGCTACCGCGACTCCTGCGGATGGCGGCATGGACATTTCACTCATGGCGAACCCCGATGTCGGTGGGGTCCCGCTGGATCGTTACGAAGCGAGCCTCGATGGAACCACGTGGAGCTCCATCGGATTGAGCCTTCCGGGTCGACTCAGTGGACTCAGCAATGGGTCTCCCTACACCACGGTTTCTGTTCGTGCCTGTCACCCGGTGAGTGCGAGCAATGCCGCCAACGCCTGTAGCGACCCCACTGCCGTCACCTTCCCCGGGGGCAGCCCCCTCATTCCGTTCGGTGCCCCCACGGTGACCTATGTCAGCCACACCAATGGAGACGTGAGCTTCCAATGGGCTGCGCAGGAGGGTGTTGCCAGCTACTCCGTGACGTGTAGCGGTGGCGGGAGAACGTATAGCCACAGTGATTCTCCAGCCGGGCGTGCGACTTCCACGGTGTGCCATGCGGGTCCTGGCGGAGTGCGAACGATCGACGTAAGGGTCGTACCGTCAGGTCAGGGAGTGTCCGGCCCGGAAGGATCGAAGAGTGGGATGACTGGTGACACTCGTCAGGCGCCCGGCATTGCGTGGGGAGGGTCCGCCGGGGGGATGCCAGTTCAAGGCGGCGGCAGCTGCGCGGCCGCTTGCAAATGGGTGGATGTGACGCTGGTGGGCTATGAAGCAAATAGATCTTACACAATTTCGTGCTACACAGACATGGGCTACCCGCCTAGCTTTCCTAAGATGGATCATTTCGAGCTGTGGAAGAGCCCAACCATTACGACGGATGCGAACGGCAACGCTACCGTTCGAGATGGCAATGGAAAGCAATCCGGGTACTGCTATATCGGCCTTTACGCGGGGGGTGCCCATACAGGTGAGCGAGCAAACGTCTATGTAACGGTTGACGGGCTTCAATCTCGCACGATCAACTAGCAGGACAATGAGAGGCGCACATGACCATTACATCTGAACAGGCAACGTGGTTTGCGGAGACCTTCAATGGCCTCGTCGGCAACGTGGAACAGGCGGTGCTCGGCAAACGGGAGGCGGTGGAGCTCGCGGTGCTCTGCATGCTTGCCGACGGGCACCTCCTGCTGGAGGACGTGCCGGGAACCGGCAAGACGATGTTGGCGAAGGCCTTGGCCAATACCGTGCAGGGCACGCAGTCGCGGTTGCAGTTCACTCCCGACCTGCTGCCGTCCGATGTGACGGGCACGACCATTTACAACCAGCGCACCGGCGCGTTCGAGTTCCATCAGGGCCCCGTGTTCGCCACCATCGTGCTGGTCGACGAGATCAACCGGGCCTCCCCGAAGACCCAGTCGGCGCTCCTCGAGGTCATGGAGGAGGGCCGGGTCACCGTTGACGGGGTGCGCCACGAGGTCGGGTCGCCCTTCCTGGTGATCGCCACGCAGAACCCGGTGGAACAGGCGGGCGTGTACCCCCTGCCCGAAGCCCAGCTCGACCGGTTCCTCATGAAGACCAGCCTCGGCTACCCCGACCACGACACCACGGTGGCACTGCTCGCCGATGCGGGTACGCGTGACCGTACGCAGGCCGTCGGGGCGCTCATCACTGCCCAGGTCGTCGCCCAGATGGCGCAGCTCGCCGCGACCGTGCACGTCGACACGGCGGTCCTCGCCTACATCGCCCACATCGCGGAGCAGACCCGGCACTCGCCGCAGGTGAAGCTGGGCGTGAGCACCCGTGGCTGCCTGGCGCTGGTGCGTTGCGTCAAGGCGCGTGCCGCATCGCAGGGTCGCGAGCACGTGATCCCCGACGACGTGAAGGCCCTGGTGCACCCCGTGCTCGGCCACCGGGTGCTGCTCACCCCAGACGCCGAGTTCGCCGGCGTGAAGGTGGCCGAGCTGCTGGATGCCGCGCTCGCCGAGATCGCGCCCCCCGCGCTGCGTGGTGCCGCCTGACCATGAAGGCTCGCTTCGCCGCGTTGCGGTCCCGCCTCGCCCGTTCGGTCATCTCGCCGTTGGGTTGGGGAGTCGCGTGTCTGGGGGCGGTGGCGTGGCTGGTTGCGCGTCGTAGCGGCTGGGAAGAGTTCGCGGTGCTGGCCGCGGCATGTGCGGTAGCGCTGGTGGTGGCGGTGGCGTTCACCTTCGGACGGCCCAAGTTGAAGGTGACGCTCGAGCTGCGTCCCCGGCGGGTGACCATGGGCGAACCGGCGAGCGCCCAGGTGGTGGCGCGCAGTGTTGCCGCGCGCCGCATGCTGCCGTTGCGGCTCGAAGTGGTGGTCGGCGCCGGGGTCGCGGCGCTCGACGTGCCATCGCTGGCACCGGACGCGAGCCACGACGAGTTGCTGATCGTGCCCACCAATCGGCGGGCCGTGGTCCCGGTGGGGCCCGTCCGATCCGTGCGAGGCGACCCACTCGGCTTGTTGCGGCGCGAGGTCACCTGGACGGGAGTCGAGGAGCTCGGCGTCGAAGAGCTGTACGTGCACCCCCGCATCGTGTTGGTGGGGCCCCTCACCACCGGGCACCTGCGTGACCTGGAAGGCGAGACGACCAACGACCGCTCGCCGAGTGACGTGGCGTTCCACACCTTGCGCGAGTACGTACCCGGCGACGACCGGAGACACATCCACTGGCGGACCACCGCACGGCAGATCGACGGCAAGTTGATGGTGCGAGAGTTCGTCGACACCCGCCGCACCCACGTCGGCATGCTGTTGTCGCTGCGTCCCGATGACTACGCCGACGCCGCAGAGTTCGAGTTGGCCGTGTCGGTCTACGGATCGCTCGGAGCACGGGCACTCGCGGACGAACAGGTCATTTCGTGTGTGGCCGGCACGACGCGGATCCCGAGCCACGACCGGGGCCGTCTCCTCGACAGCCTGTCCGGCGTCGAGCTGGGTGGCGACCTCGCCGAGTTGCGCACCGCCACGGGGCGCTGCCGTGACCTCATGGCCGGTGCGAGCGTCATCGTGTTGGTTGCTGGCAGCGGGACGTCACCGGAGGCGATGCGTCTCGCCACCGAGGTGTTCGGCACCAACGCCAGGATTCTCGCCGTGCGCGCTGTCAGCGGGCAGCAGGCCGGCATCAGGCGGATGGGCAACGCGTCGTTCCTGGACGTCGCAAGCCTGGAAGACCTACCGCGGCTCATGTGGAGCGTCGCGTCATGACCACCGCGCTCAACGATGACGAGGCCGCCGTCGCTGCGCCACCGTCGACGGCGGTGAAGCAACCCGGGCGCAGGCTCACCCTTCCGGATCGACCCGAACGCGTCGACCTCGCAGCCGCGGGTGGCCTCGCCGCACTCGCCCTGAGCGCCTTCGCTCCCTCGTTCGGCGGAACGACGTACCTGCTGATGGGCGGGGTCGGCGTGCTCGTCGGGCTCGGCGCCGTGTGGGCGCTGGTGAAGCTGCGCGTCTCACCGTTCCTTGCCGTGCTTGCCGTCCTCGTCGCTTTCGTCGCGGCCGGCTCGATCGCGGTGCCAGACGCCGCGATCGCCGGCTTCCTCCCGGGGCCGGCGGTCCCGTCCGCGCTGTTCGACGGTGTCGTGCACGGCTGGGCCCGCGTCGTGACCACCGCGACCCCGGTCGGAACCAGCGACGGGATGGGGGTGATCCCATACCTATGCGCGTTCATGGCGGCTGCCGGGGCGTTGGCACTGGCGCGGCTCACCCGTCTCTCGATGCTGCCGGTGGTGCCGCCGCTGCTGACCCTCGTCGCCGGCATCCTCATGGGCACCGACGTTCCGGGTTCGGTGCTGCTACAGGGGGCGCTGTTCGCCGTGGTCGCCATCGCGTGGGGGTCCGCACGGGCTACTCGCCACCGCGCCGGTGACGTCGGCTCGGCCGGTCGCCACTTCCGGGTCGGTCGCAGTGTCACCGTTGCCGCGTACCTGGCGGTCGTCGCGGCGTTGGCATTGGTGGTCGGTCCCGCACTTCCGCTTGCCACGCACGCCGAGCGGTACGTCCTGCGTCAACACGCGGTGCCGCCGTTCGATCCGCGCGAGTACGCGAGCCCGCTGAGCGGCTACCGGCACTACCGCATGGTGAAGAAGGCCGGCGGTGAACGCGACGTCGAGCTGTTGCAGGTCTCGGGCATGCCCGAGGACGCGCTGCTTCGTGTCGCCACGCTCGACGGGTACGACGGTGTCGTCTTCGTCGTGGGCGGCTCGGGCAACGTGGCTGCCGGGCCGAGCGGTTCCGGTCGGTTCGACCGGGTCGGCAACGGTGTGGCCGACCCTGCGGCCAACGGGCCCGGCAAGGACGCCACGCTACGGGTGAAGGTGCTGGCGAACGGCGCCCGACAGCCATGGGTGCCCTTGAGCGGAGCGCTGCGCTCCATCGCCTTCGGCGGCGCACGGGGTGACCAACTCGGTTCGTCGTTCCGGTACAACGCGCTCAGCCACATGGGTGCGACGCCGCTGCTCTTGCAGCCCGGTGACACCTATACGGCCAAAGTGCGCCTCAATGTGGTCCCCTTCGATCGTGCGAAGCGTGACGCCATGATCGGCGACGCCAAGGTCGACACCGGCATCCCGCTCGCGGCGGTGGATGGGATTGCAGGGTTCGCGAAGAACGCTCGTGACCTCATGGGTTCGGCGTCGACCACGCTCGCCAAGATCGAAGCGGTCGAGTCGGCGTTCCACGACCACGGCACGTTCAGCGACGGCTCCGACGACTCGGTACGTTCGCTTTCCGGTCACAGCATCGCCCGACTCGCGGCGTTCTTCGGTAAGGACCCGGTTGTAGGTGACGCAGAGCAATACGCCGCGGCGATGACGGTGTTGCTCCGCACCCAAGGAATCCCAGCCCGGGTAGCGATGGGTTACCGCTCTACCAAGGGCGTCGACAGCACGCAGGCCTTCAAGGGGGGCGACCTCCAGGCGTGGGTGGAGGTGCCGTTTGTGGGAGTCGGGTGGGTTCCCTTCTTCCCAACTCCGACAAAGCCACCGCAGGACGAGCCGAAGCCGAAACCCAAGACCATTCAGACCCAGACGCAGGCGGCACCCCCCACCACCTACCTCCAGGTGCAGCCGCCCGACCCCCGCGAGAACCGTCGCCGTGGAGACACGTCCAAGGGTGGCGGCGGGTTCCAGATTCCGGCCGTCGTCGTGTTGGCTGCGAAGGTCATCGGTGTTCCGGTGTTCGCGCTGGCCGCGTTTGCCTTCTTTGTCACGGGCATCAAGCGGGTGCGTCGTAAGCGGCGCCGCACGCGTGGAACGCCGGTCGAGCAGGTCCACGGTGCATGGTTGGAGTCACTCGACGCCTTGCGAGACCACGGTGTGGCCGTGCCACGGCGGGTCACGAGGCGCGAGGCGGTAGCAGCGATCCCAGCGGAGCAATGGCCGGGCGGGATGCAACTCGCAACGGGGATCGACGCGGCCATGTTCGGCCGGGACGACCCCGATGCCGCTGTGGTGGAGCAGGTCTGGTCCCGCCTCGACGAGGACGTCGCGCAGAGGCAAGCCGGCCTCGACTGGAAGCGCCGCGTGCGGGTGAAGTTGAACCTGGCGTCACTGCGGCCAGGACGTTGACGTGGCCGAGACCGGAGGGCTGCCGTGCAGTTGAAGCTCACCCTTGCACGTCCGGGCGCGGCTGCATCCGACCTGGTGGTGTCGACAGACCCAACGGCGACGGTTGGGGAGATCGCGGAGGCGATCACGCGGCGCGACCCGCACCGGGCGTCGGGCCCGACCGACAACGTGACGTTGCGCGTCGACGGGCCCGGGCCCACCCGCATCCTTCAGGCAGACAAGGCGCTGGCCGACGCGGCGTTGCAGTCCGGGGACCAGATCTCGGTGATCGCGGTGCAGAGTGGGTACCTCGATGCGGCCGACGAGCGCGCGGCGGCAGCGGTGGTGGTCGCCGAGCAGGGACCTGACGCAGGCAAGACTTTTCAGCTCGCGTCCGGCGCGAACCTGCTGGGGCGGGACCCCACTTCTCAGGTGCCGCTGGGCGACCCGATGGTCTCGAAGCGTCACGCCCGGATCAATGTCGGGGAGACCCTCGAGGTGATCGACCTCGGTTCGGTGAACGGTGTCGAGGTAGGCGGAGTCCTGGTCGACCGAGCAACGCTGCGTCCGGGCGATCGGATCCGTCTGGGCGAGACGGTGCTGGCCGTCCAGCACCACCGACCGGGTGGCGCCGAGTTGAGCGGAACCGAGGTTGCATTCAACAGGTCGCCCTACCTCGACCCGCGCTACGAAGGCGTCAAGCTGGAGGCGCCAGACGTGCCGCAGCCACCGAAGCCTCAGCCGTTCCCGGTGGTGGCCATGGTCGCGCCGCTGTTCTTCGGCGTGATCCTCTACGTGTTCACCCATCAGCTCCTGAGCGTCATCTTCACAGCCCTGAGCCCCGTGATGATGATCGGCATGTACATCTCGACCCGCCTCACCGCGAAGCGGGAGCTCGAAGCTGCGACGAGGCAGTTCTACGGCAGCCTCGACCACCTACGGGCGCGGCTCGACGAGGATCGAGCAGAAGAGGCGGCCATGCGCCGTCGCGAGCAGGTGTCGGTCACCGAGGTGCTCCAGGCTGCAGCCGGACGTGCCAACCTGCTCTGGGCGCGGCGCCCGGATCGCCACGGGTTCTTGGAGTTGCGGCTTGGTTTGGCCTCGCTGCCGACCAGGTCTTCGGTCGAGATGCCACCGGCAAAGCAGGCCATCCCGGAGCTGTACGAAGAGCTCGCGGCCGCCGTCCAGCAACGCGCTGTCGTAGGACCGGTCCCGGTGGTGGCTCCTCTGACCGAGATCGGCGCGCTCGGCATCGCGGGTGTGCGAGCCGATGCGCTCGCCGCTGCACGCGGTGTGGTCGCACAGGTCGCTGGGCTTCACAGCCCCGCAGAGGTGGTGCTGGCCGCGGTGACCCCCGCCGCCAGCGCGGCTGACTGGGACTGGCTCAAGTGGTTGCCGCACACCAGCTCGTCTCACAGCCCTGTGGATGTGCCGCTGTTGGGGAGCGGGCCAGGCTCCTGCGCTCGGCTCACCGCAGCCTTGGCGGACCTCATCGAGGCTCGCCGCGCCGCGGCGCATGGCACCGATGCCGATGGGCGCTCCGCGGGCGTGCAGGTCGTGGTGGTTGTCGAGGACGATGCCCCGGTCGAGCGACCACGCCTGGTGGCACTGGCCGAACAGGGCCGTGAAGCAGGGGTGTATGTGGTCTGGGTGGCATCCTCCACGTCGCGGCTCCCGGCTGCCTGTGAGATCTTCTTCACCCACGACCCAGCCAGTCACACCGTCGCCACCGGCTTCATCGAGGGAGGCGTCACGGTCGTCCCAGTGGCAGCGGAGCCCCTCGCCGCCGAGGCAGCGTTGGCCTTCGCCCGTGACCTTGCGCCCGTGGTGGACGCGTCGGCAGCCACCGACGATGCAGCCGACGTTCCCCAGCGCGTCTCGTTCCTCGCGGAAGCCGGCGTGGACCTCGCGGCCTCCCCGGACGCGGTGATCGACCGGTGGCGCCAAAGCGACTCGCTCCCCCTGGTCGGCGCCGAAGTGGCCGCGGCTCCGAAGCGCAGGAACCAAACCCTGCACGCCTTCATCGGGGCGTCCGCGCACGGATCGCTCTCGCTGGATCTCCGCACCCAGGGCCCACACGCCTTGGTGGGCGGGACGACCGGCGCCGGCAAGAGCGAGTTCTTGCAGTCGTGGATCATGGGTTTGGCCACGACCCACAGCCCGAGTCGCGTCACGTTCCTGTTCGTCGACTACAAGGGCGGTGCCGCGTTCAGCGAATGCGTGAAGCTGCCGCACACCGTCGGCCTCGTCACGGACCTGACCCCACACCTCGTGCACCGTGCCCTGCGGTCGCTCAACGCCGAGCTCCAGTACCGAGAACACATCCTCAATGAGAAGAAGGCGAAGGACGTCCTGGAACTCGAGGCCGACCGTGATCCGGACTGTCCCCCGAGTCTGGTGATCGTGGTGGACGAGTTCGCGGCACTGGTCGCCGAGGTGCCGGAGTTCGTGGACGGCGTGGTGAACGTGGCGCAACGCGGACGTTCTCTCGGGTTGCACCTGATCCTGGCCACACAGCGCCCTGCCGGCGTCATCAAGGACAACCTGCGCGCCAACACGAACCTGCGGGTGGCGTTGCGAATGGCGGACGAAGAAGACAGCGACGATGTCGTCGGCACCAAGCTCGCCGCGACCTTCGACCCGTCGATTCCCGGCCGGGGCGTGGCCAAGACCGGTCCGGGCCGCCTCACGCTGTTCCAGTCGGCCTACGTGGGTGGCTGGACGAAGGCGGTGGCGCCGCGACCACCGGTGATGCTCAGCGACCTGGTGGTGGGGGTGGGAGCCGAATGGGAAGAGCCCGAGGCCGACCAGGCTGCGACGAAGCAGAGGGCAAAGGAAGATGCCGGCCCGAACGACCTGAAGCGCCTCGTCGCTTCAACGGTGGCCGCTGCCGACCGGGCTCGGATCGCCGAGCCTCGCAAGCCCTGGCTGGCGGAGCTCGCTCCGGTGTACGACCTGGCGAAGACTCCGTTGACGCGGACCGACACCGAGCTGGTCTTCGGCATCGCGGATGACCCAGACCACCAGCAGCAGGCACCCATCTCGTTCGATCCGGATCGCGACGGGAACATGTCGGTCATCGGCACGGGCGGGTCGGGGAAGAGTGCCTTCCTCCGGACCCTCGCGACGGTCGCCGGGCTCTCCACCAAGGGCGGTCCCTGTCACGTGTACGGGCTCGACTTCGCGTCTCGTGGCCTTCACATGCTCGAGGTGCTCCCGCATGTCGGCAGTGTCGTCAACGGCGATGACGACGAGCGCGTCAACCGGTTGCTGCGTTCGCTGCGGGAGCTCATCGACGAACGCGCCGAGCGCTACGCGAAGGTCCGTGCCGGGTCGATCACCGACTACCGACGTGACGCGAACGAACCGGACGAGCCACGCATTCTCGTCCTGCTCGACGGTGTCGCCGCGTTTCGACAAGCCCACGACACCGGTGCGGTCGGGAACGCCTCCGATGCACTCACCGCGATTGCGGCGGAAGGCAGGCCAGTTGGGGTGCACGTGGTGGTGTCGGCCGACCGGCCGGGAGCGATTCCGTCGGCGTTGGGCTCGGTGATCCAACGGCGCCTCACACTTCGGCTCGCCAGCGACGAGGACTATGCCTACGTCGACGTGCCCAAGGGGGCGCTCGGCCCGAAGAGCCCGCCGGGGAGAGGGTTTGTCGACGACCACGAGGTGCAGGTCGTCGTGTTGGGTGGGTCCGCAAGCGTGTCGCATCAGGCCCGGGCGCTGACGAAACTCGGGCAAGACCTGGAGCTGCAGCTCGGCCGGGCATCGGCACCGGCAGTCGGGCGGCTTCCCGAGCTGGTCGCGCTCTCAACCCTTCCGGCACACGACGACGTCGACGGCATCGTCATCGGCCTGGCCGACCGAACACTCGGCCCGGCGAATCTGACCCTTGACGCACCCCTACTGGTCACCGGCCCGCCGGGCAGTGGACGCACCACAACACTCGTGACCCTCGCTGCCGCTCTGGAGCGTCGCTATCCCGGCCTGCGGTCGGTGTGCATCGCTCCGGCGTCGTCGGACCTTCAGCTTGGCTGGAGTTGGGCGGCATCGATTGACCCGAGCGACCCGAAGGGGGTGCAGGCCCTCCGCGATTTCCTGGAAGCTGTGTTGGCCGACCAACGACACGACACCGAGGTGGCATTCTTCGTCGACAACGCGAACCAGTACGGCTCGACGGAGGCTGCCGAACCCCTCAAACAGCTTCTCGCCGCGGCTGCGAAGAACGGCTACGCCGTGGTCGCCGAATGTGATGTAGACGGCGCGAAGGACTACAGCGACCTCGTCAAGTTCCTGCGTGCGCCCCGGTTCGGCATCGCCCTGTCGCCCGATTCCAGCGACTGCGAGTCGATCTACCGCACGACCATCCCACGCTTGCGTACCCGGGTCTTCCCGTTGGGTCGTGGGCTGGTCATCCGGCGCGGCGTCAGCGAACTTGTGCAAGTCGCCGTTCCGTGGCCGGTGCAACCCGATGGGGAGTTCTCCCCATAGACCGCGCGACGCATCGCGCCGACAATCTCACCAAGACAGGCTGAGACCAGGCTTCCTGCCTGTGATCACGATCCCCTAGGAGGGAACCACAATGGCAAACCTGACTGGAATGGACATCGAGCAGGTCCGCAACATGGGGCGGACCATGCAGCAGAAGTCAGACGAGATCCGCAACATCATCCACACGCTCGATGGCCTGGTGAACCAGATCCCCGGTGTGTGGCGCGGACACGACGCTGAGCAGTTCAAGGGCTGGTGGCAGAACGAGCACCGCGGGCACCTCTCGCAGGTGGCGGAGCAGTTGCACGGGCTGGGTCAGTCGGCGCTCAACAACGCGCAGGAGCAGGAGAACGTCTCCCACTAGGGCGGTGGTTGTCCCCGGGGGCTACGTCTTCGTGGTCGACGTAGCCCCCGGAAGGTCATATCCAGCGGACACGACGAGGAGGGCGAGGGACCGATGGCGAACCTGACGGGTATGGACATCGAGCAGATCCGTGAGATGGGCCGGCGGATGCAGGCTGACGCGGAGAAGATGAGAAGCCAGATCGTGGCTCCGCTCGACAACCTGGTGCATCAGATACCGGGCGTGTGGCGCGGCCCTGACGCGGAGCGCTTCAAGGGCTGGTGGCAGAACGAGCACCGCGGGCATCTCTCGCAAGTGGCGGAGCAGTTGCACGGGCTAGGTCAGTCGGCCCTCAACAACGCGCACGAACAGGAGCAAGCCAGCGGCGGCGGCGGCGGGTCAGGCCGTGCTACTGGTAGTTCGGCCGCTACAGGCCATAGCTCCGGTGGAGCCGTGCCTGGCCCGGCTCGAGGGGCTGGCGTCGCCGCTGCCGCGGGTTCTGGTGCGGTGGTGGGCGCCGCCACGGGTGCACTACCCGGGTCGCACCGGAGTTGGCAGGAGGTCGACCGCGCATATAGGGCGAACATGACCGGTTACTACGGCCCGAATGGCCCGTCGAGGTACCAGTGTACCGCGTGGGCGAACTACCGCTGGAAGGAGCTCGGCTATAAAGGGCCCATAATCTCCGGAAATGGTGGGGACATGGTGGACGTCGCGGTCTCGCATGGAGCAACCCGACTAACTACGCCGACGCTTGGAGCAATGGCCTCGACCATGTCGGTCGCTCCGGGCTACGGTCACGTGATGGTCGTCGAGCAGGTGATGCACAATTCATCGGGTGCGCAACAGATTCGTGTATCGGAAATGAATGTGGGAGGCGACGGGATAGACGGCCACCCGAACGAGTATCGCAGCGACACTATTCTGACCTCCATTGGTGGCGGCAAGTGGCAGGTTGCGAGAACAGGAGCCGTATATGATATGAAGTTTGCGGGCCTACCAACCTCGTAGCATCGCCGATGGTGCCGGCAGCAATGTGATGAGGAGCTATCCGTGGCGAACCTGACGGGTATGGACATCGAGCAGGTCCGCGAGATGGGTCGGCGGATGCAGGCTGATGCAGATCGCATCCGGAGCCAGGTGGTGGCTCCGCTCGACAACCTGGTGCATCAGATTCCGGGCGTGTGGCGCGGGCACGATGCCGAGCGCTTCAAGGGCTGGTGGCAGAACGAGCACCGTGGGCATCTGTCGCAGGTGGCGAGGCAGTTGCACGGGCTGGGTCAGTCGGCGCTCAACAACGCCCAGGAGCAGGAGCAAGCCAGCGGCGGCGGCGGGCGGAGTGGTGCGGGCGGTTCGCCCTCTACAGGCCGAGCTGGCATGTTGCCCGGAGGAGCGTCGGCGGGTGGCGGCACCTCTGCCGAGTTCAACGATCTCATGCGTGACGCTGCTGGCGCTGGTGGCGCGATGGCAAAGCTCATGCGGCTGGACGTGCCGGGGCCGCTCGACGCAGCGCTCACCATTGGTGTGGTGGGGTCCGCCGCTGCCGACTACGGGTGGGGTGACGCGCGCACGATGGATGCAGAGGTCGACGGTATGGTTGGTGCCGCCCTCAGCAAGTACCCCCCTGCTGGCCTCGCCTGGTACGTCGGCCATGACGCGCTCGGGAAGCCGATCGCAGCTGCTGCTGACCAGGCCTCGATCGCATTGACAGGGCAGGACATGGGGTCAAATGCGTACGACGCCTACGTGGCACGCACCTACGGCGATACGTCTTCGATGAGGATCGACGACCAGGCTCGCATAGCAACGGAAATGTCTGAGCGCTACTCCGGCTGGAGCGGATTTGGTCACTTTACGACCGACTCCATCGGCAATGCCGGCCACGGCATTGCGAGCGTTGCCAAGTCCGGTTGGCACAAGGTGTTCGGATGAGCATCGAGGAAGGTCCCCTCGCCTCGGATCCGGTCGTATTGACGTCCGCAGAGCTGTTGTTCCTCGGCAGCATCGTGGACCCCGACCGAGTCGATGCGTTGGGCGACCTCCTCGGGCAGCCGTCCGATGCGCGAAGACCTGAAGTGATGGCCGCATCGGCACCCGACTCGCTTGTGGCCCGCGGGCTACTCAGTCGCGAGGATGGTGCTGAGCCCCAGCTCGACCCGCGTTGTTCCCATCTTGCGGCGCTGCTTGGCGACCGCCTCGACTGCATCAGGGTCACGATCCGCTACGGCGAATCACTAGAGGTGGCGCGCTACCTCCAGGATGGGCGTCGCCGGGTGGTGGTCCGGCTCCGTGGTGACGGTCTATTGGAAGCGCACGTGCTCGCGCCGGACGTGCCACTCGGGAAGCTCATCGCTGACGGACTCGCGACTCTTGGCCCGACGGTGGGGCCTTGGGTGGCCAAACTCGACCACGAGTTGACGGCTGGAGAGCGCGCAGCGGGGTGGATTCAAGTTGCCTCCGACGAGCGGCGTGAGGTGACACTGCACCGTGATGAGAGCTCGGACGGTGATGACCTGCTCAACGGACTAATTAGCGCACTGAAAGATCGCCTCGTAGCGTAGGCATGGGCTGCCAAGATGTAAGAGGGGGAGCGCGCCATTATGTCTGACATAGTTGGCATGGACATCGAGCAGGTCCGCGAGATGGGTCGGCGGATGCAGGCCGAGGCGGACCGGCTCCGGAGTCAGGTTGTGGCTCCGCTTGACAACCTGATGGGCCATATCCCGGCGGTTTGGACCGGTCCCGATGCGGTTCGCTTCCGAGACGCATGGGTTGGTCGTGAGCGGTCGCTCGTGGGCGAGGCCGCTGAGCGCCTATATGGGTTGGGCCAAGCAGCCCTCGCGAATGCCGCGGACCAAGAACGCACCAGTGCTGGTACGGGCCAGTCGGCAGGAGGTGTCGTACGGGTGTCTGGCTTCGTTGCCGTCGGGAATCCACGGGCCGATGGGCGAGATGTCCTCGTCAGCGCACTGGTGGCAACCGATACGCAAGAGCAAATTGGAAGGGATGAGATCGAGGTCCGCGCCCTGCCGAACGGGCGCTTCGTCGTGGTGCTCCCGGGCGTGACCGACCTGTCGGATGGGCTGCACGCCGGGGCGGTCGTCGCCGGAGCCGCGCTGCCAGTGGCGGGCGCCGCAGGTGCACTTGTCGCAGGAGGCGGGGCGACGTTGTCGGAGTGGCTCGGGGACAGCCATTACGCCTCCGTTCGCGACATGCAGGGCGCCATTCATACCGCGCTTGATCCCGGGGGCAAGGACGCGTACGCGGAGCAGGTGAAACAGGCCCTGCGGAATGCCGGTGTGCCTGCAGCTTCGGAGGTGATGCTCGTGGGGCACAGCTACGGGGGCTACGCGGCGATGCACCTTGCGGCTGACCCTTCCTTCAACCAGCAGGTGCCGGGCGATGACTACAGCGTGAATGTCACCGACGTGGTCTCGTTCGGTGCCGGGACCGCGCATGAGCTCGCCGATATTCCGGCATCGACGAACGCACTGGTAGTGGGGCATCGAGCTGATCTCGCCTACCTCGCTGAGCGCAATCTCGATGCAGTGCAGACACTGGCAAATGGGGGCGTGGGAGCAGGCAACCACCACGTGGTCGAGTTCGGAGGGAATCCTGAAGCGGCACTCATCGGCGGCGGGCATGACCCGATCCACTACGAGGGCTTCCTATACGACGGCGAGTTCGACCGCGGTACGGGCACCTTTCTCGATGGGGTTGGCTCAAGGTATGGGGGTACGGGCGAATCCATCATCATGACCGTTCCGGCGAACGGCGACCCCGGCGTGCGTCCGTGAAGCCCGCGGAGTGTCTTCAGCGCCGACGTTCGTGCGGCTTGGTCGACTCAATGTGGCAGGGGCGCGCGGTGAGCAGGAGCGAGTCGCCTCGAGTCCATCAAGGAGAGTTCGCTCGCTCGTGGCGACAACCGAAGACTCTGTTTCTTGAACCGAACTGGAGGGCAGCATGACTGAGCACCAGCACTCAGCGCCTCGACCGCCGGGTTGGTACCCGGACGATCGGGCGGGAGGGGAGTGGCGATGGTGGGACGGCAGCGCGTTCACCGACGCAGCGGGCCCGGATGAGGAGAATGAGGCCACCATCTCGGTAGCGGAACTGCGCCGGAAACGACTGGAGGATGCTGCTGTCCCCGGGCCCGTGCCGGTCCCTGGGGTGACGTGCCCAGGGTGCGGAGCGACTGACCGTGCCGGAAAGTGGTGCGAGAAGTGTGGAACGCCCCTGGCGGGTCAGACCCAGATACCTGTGTCAGCGCCAACGCCGTCTTTGCCTGCTCCGCTCTCGCCGCCAACACTGCCAGGACCGCCGGCGCCACTGTTGCCATCGTTGGCGGTGGTGTCATCTGCGGTTTTGGCACCGCCACCTGCTCCGCCTGTCTCGGCAACTCTGCCAGTGTCCGCACTAGCGGCTGGCCAAATTCTTGTCGAGCTCGGTGACGTCGCCGTCACACAGGCCAGCATCATTACCCCGAATGGCGCATATCCGCTTGCCGGGTCAATCTGGATCGTAACGGACAATACCGTAGAAACTGAGTCGGTCTCTACAGTCGGCATAATCTTGGCGATTGTGTTCTTTCTTGCTTGTCTACTCGGGCTTCTCTTTCTGCTCATGAAGCATAAGAAGCTGACCGGGAGCGTGCAGGTAATGGTGCAAGGCCATGGTTACTACCACGCAACGCAGCTGCCGCCGGGATCAGGACCAGTGGTGCAGCAGAAGGTTGCCTACATCCGAAATCTTGTAGCCGCTATTGGTTAACGCGCTTGGCCTCGGCGGAATGGGACCGTGTAGTTCACGACCAACATGTTAGATCGGAGCGAATTGAACGACATGACAGGGTATGCGGGTGTGCTGTTGCCTATCATCGCAGTAATGATCCTCGCCTTTGGACTTCTAGTGGCGATTGATTCCAGGAGAAGCGCGAGAGCGAATCACGTTCTACTTGGATCGCATGTTGCTGGTTGCACGCCCGAAGTAGTGTTGCAACAAGTAATCCTTGAGGTTGCCTCGATCAACAAGCGATCGGCAACTAATGTGGCACCCGGGACGGTTGTGGTGGAGACGCGCTTTATCCCTGGGTGGACTCTGTTTCCTATCGTGCTGCTGTTTCCTCTGGGTTTACTCTTTCTGGCTGTAAAGGATGTACACAATACGACCGTTGTCGCTACGCCCTTTCCGGGCGGATCGGTGATCCAGGTGAATGGTTGGCTGGACGATAAGCTTCGCAGTCACCTTCTCGGCCTATTTGATCGACTTGGAGCGACCCCATCGGAGGCCTCATCCACCCCGCCCCACTCTCTCGGCGCATCGCTGGTTCTTCCACCTCCACCTGTCTCACCGCCGCTTCCATTGCCGTCCGATCGCGAGGCGGGGGCGAGCTGAGTTTCTGGTCTGCGGCATGAGGGCTGCTGGTCGGGAGACCAAGAAGCCGTGCCCGGGCTGCCTTTGGGCGGACGGTGCCCCGCTGTCGCCCGCCAGCTGCAACGGACCGGGGTTCCGTCAGGTGCATGGGACCACCCGCGGGGGTGTTGACGTCGGCGGTGTGATGCTCGCCGCCGGTGGCGGGGTGGGTCAAGTGGTGAGGGTGGGCTTTTGTCGGTTGCGGTAGCTGTCGCCGTCGACGACGAGCTCGTAGCCAGCGGACTTGAGCCGGTCAACCGCGGACTGGGCGAGGAGGGGGTCGGCCATGAGGGCGAGCCACTCGACGGGTTCTCGGTTGGAGGTCACGATCGTGGATGCGGTGCGGTGGCGTTCGACGACGATCTCGTAGAGGTCGTCGGTGTCGGCTTGGTTGAGCCCGCCGAGCGCGAGGTCGTCGAGGATCAACAGGTCGACGCGCAAGAGCTTGCGGAGTTCGGCGTCGTGGCTGTTGTCGAGCCGGGCGGCGCGGAGTCGCTTGTGGAGCCGATCCGCGCGTTCGAAGTGGACGCTGTGGCGGCGGCGCACGGCAATGTGTCCGAGCGCGGTCGCGAGGAACGTCTTGCCGACACCGACGGGCCCCATGATGATCACGTTGTTGGCGTTCTCGACGAAGCGCAGCGAGCACAGCTCGTCCCAGAGCTTGTGGTCGAAGGCGGCGTCGGTGGTGGCGTCCCAACCCTCGAGTCTCATGGTCGGGTCCAGCCCGGCGACACGTCCCCGCCGGTCTGCTGAGGCGGCGTCGCGTCGGGTGACCTCGTCGGAGAGCAGGACCTGGAGGAACTCGGCGTGGGACAACTTGTTGGTCTTCGCGAGCGCGAGCCGTTCGGGGAGGGTGTCGGCGAGGCGGCCCAACTTGAGCATGCGCAGCGTGGCAACCAGGTCGGCATCGATGATCGGGGTGGGGTTCATCGGGTCACCCCCGAGGGCGTGACGGCGAAGTGGTCGTCTCCGCGGGCGAACCGCCCCCGGATCACGTTGTCCGGCACCGGGTTGTCTTCGGTGGTCTCGGCTTCGAGGGCCCGCTCCAGCATGCGGCCGATCACGGTGACGCTGTCGGTCTCGGCATCGAGCGCCCGGGCACACGCGGTGTCGGTTCGGTCGTCACCGTAGCGGCGGCACAGCCCCAACAGCTTGTAGACCTGGCGCATCTTCGTCCACGGCAACGGGTGATCGAGGACCACCTTCGCGAACTCGCCGACGGCCGCCCCGTGGGCCGACGCGTCGGCGACGAGCCGGTCGATGTCACGCAACGCGTACGCGGTCCGCTCCGCCGGCAGGTCCTCGACGTCGGTCGAGCGGTGCCCGGCCGGGACCCGAGCATGGGTCTTGACCAGCACACCGCGGGCGTAGACCTTCACCAGCTTCGAGTCCGCGCGCACCGCGACGGCCTGCCCGATGAGCCCGCCCGGGACCGAGTAGAGCGCCTTCGCGATCTGGACGTGGTGGTCCCGGGCGACCTTGGCGTCGCGGTAGATCGGCAGGTCGTAGCGGCCCGACGGCGCCGGGTCGAGCACCGGCGCCTCATGCTCGACGAACACCTCGATCGGCCGCAGCCCGGTTGTGCCATGAGTGCGCATCCCAGCCCGCACCCGGCACCAGTCCTCGACAGCGGCCTGTGCCTCGCCCAGATCGACGAAGGTCTCACCGGCCCAGAACGAGTCCTTCAAGAACCGGACATTGCGCTCAACCCTCGCCTTGTCCTGCGGGGCGCGCACCCGGGCCGGATCGACGAAGAACCCCGCCCACTGCGCGTACTCGACGAACGCCTGGTTCAACCGCGGATCGGTCGCGTCGGCGTCGACCACGACGGTCTTCATGTTGGCGGGGATCACCACGGCGAACACGCCACCGAAGAACTCCCACGCCGCGTCGAACCCCGAAATCACCGCGTCGAGTGCCTGGGAGTGCGACAACCACACGAAGCAGTGCCGGGAGAACACAGACGTGAACAACAACGCCCACACACTGCGCCGCCGACCCGTGTCCGACTCGACGATGAACCCGAGCTTGGCCCAGTCGACCTGGAGCTCGGCGCCGGGCTCGCAGTCGGCCAACGGCACCGTCGACTCCGCCGGCGTGCCCCCGAAGTGCTCAGCGACGTAGCGGTGCAGCGTGCGCTCGGGCACGACTACTCCCCGGCGGGCCAGCAACTCGCACATCTTCACCACCGGCACCTTCGTGCCCACCCACCCAGCGATCCGGTCATGCTCACCGGCGATCACCGCCCACGACTCGCCATGACGATCCGGCCGGGCGATCGCGAGCTGCGCCATCACCGACGACACGAACACGTCGTCGAGCTGACCGACGCCGCCGCCGCGGTCCAGGCCCAACCCGACCGCCACCTCCACCACCCGGCGGATCGTCTTGCGGTCCAGCGGTGTCACCGCCGCGATCGACCGCAACCCCCGACCGTCCAACCACAACCTCAGAACCTCTCGAACTTCGAACACAGGGACCTACCTGAACGCCATCGCACACCGCCTTCCGGATCGAGACACGAACGGCGGTGAGTTGATCGGTCCCGACACCGACGACGGTGGACCCCACGGGCGGTCCCATGCAGCTGACGACAGGTGGTCCTATCTACCTGGCGAAAACCCGCTCAAGTGGTCCCATGCAGCTGGCGGGCGACACCCCGCCACCAGCTTCACTCGAACCTGCCCTGCGGCGTGCTCGCGCCGGGGAAGGTGGCGGACGTGAACGTGATCGACTTCGATCGGCTCGGGCTGTCGCGCCCGCGGAAGGTCTGCGACCTACCCGGAGGTGCGTCGCGGCTCACGCAGGACGCGCACGGGTACCTGCACACCCTCAAGGCGGGCGTCGTCACCTTCAGCGACGGGGAGCACACCGGTGCGTTGCCGGGCGTGCTCCTGCGCGGGGCTCGCTGAACCGTCTGCGGGCCGGACGCGACGTGGGGACGGAGCCGAAGCCCCGCCCCCACGTGTGCACGTACGTTGCGAGCCCCCTCGACGAGGGCCCGGCGACTACCAGTCGGAACTACAGCGCGCCGTCCTCCTTCAGGGCCAGAACCGCACCGACGATCGTGCCGATGGAGGCCAACAGGATGAGGATGCCGCCCCAGCCGACGCTGGCGCCGCTCTCGGTGCTGATCAGGGCGGCGAGCGAGATGAGCGTGCCGTAGACGCCGACGAAGAACGCCAGCTGGTTCATGGTGAAGCCGAGGAGCTTCTTCGGCAGTTGCAGCACCCCGAAGGTCTCGAGCGCGGTCACCGCGCTTGTCGCGATTGCGAGCAGCACGAGGAAGGTGAACGAACGGAAGAGCGAATCCCAACTGCTCCAGCTCGTGCTGAACGCCCCGGAGCCGGCCGTCCAGACCGGACCGAACGAAGCGATGAGCGTCACCACGCCGGTCGCCATGAGGATGATCTGCTGCGGCTTGAGCGCCACCGCGGGCTTCGCGGTCGCGGGAGGGCCGAGCGGCTGGAACGGCTGCTGTGGCGCCTGTGGTGCCTGGGGCGCGGTGGGCTGTGCGCCCGGTGCGGCCTCCGGCGGGTACCACTTCATGTCAGAGGCCTGCCACCAGCCCGGGCCTTGGGGTGCGTCGCTCATGTCAGCTCCATGGGGTCGTGGCGGAAAGGTGGCGGGTTGCTCGCCACCGACAGACACCGCCGATGAACACGTGTGTGACCTTGCGTGCAGCCACGCGCCCAGTCTGCCCCACCTGCACGAAGCGGTGGTGCACCGTGCAACCGATGTCACGGGTGTGGCGCGAGCAGCGACGCCGCCCTCTACCCTGCGGGCAGACGGGGCAGCTAGCCGCCCACGGTGGACGAGTCGCCGGCTACACGCCGAGCGTGTCGCGGGCGTGCTGCTTGAGGCGCTTGTAGTCGACCTTGCCGTTGGGGCCGCGTCCGATGGTGTCGATCGTCAGCACCCGCTTCGGGGCCTTGTAGGCGGCCAGGTGCTCCTTCACGTGCGCGATGACGGCGTCCTCGTCGAGGGAGCCGGCGTCGTGTTCGGGCTCGACCAGCGCCGTGATCGCCTCGCCGAACTTGTCGTCGGGCACGCCCACCGCCACGGCGTCGCGCACGCCGGGGAAGGTCTTGAGGACCTCCTCGACCTCTTCGGGGAAGACCTTCTCGCCGCCGGTGTTGATGCACACCGACCCGCGACCGAGCAGCGTGAGCGAACCGTCGGCTTCGACCTGGGCGTAGTCGCCCGGCATCGAGTAGCGCTCGCCGTCGATCGTTATGAAGGTCGCGGCCGACTTCTCGGCGTCCTTGTAGTAGCCGATCGGCACGTAGCCACGGACCGCCACGCGGCCGATCTGACCCGAACCCGGTTCGACGTCGTTGCCCTCGTCGTCGATCACGCGCGACGTGTCGCCGAGGGCGAACTTGGCGGTGTGCGACGTGCCGCCCGCGCTCGACACCGACTGACCCATGCCGATCGCCTCCGACGACGAGAACGCGTCGACGAGCAGCATCGTCGGGTTGTAGGCGAGCAGGCGCTGCTTCGTGTCTTCGCTCCACATCACGCCTGACGACGCCATCATGAACAGGCTTGACAGGTCCCAGCGGCCCGGGTTGGCGTCGAGCTCGTCGAGGATCGGCTTCGCGAACGTGTCGCCGACGATCGCGACCTGCTGCACCTTCTCACGCTCGATCGTGTCGAGCAGCTCCTGCCAGTCGAGCTTGCGGTTCGTGAGGGTCACGGTGCAGCCACCGATGCTCAAGATGATGAGCTGCGTGTAGCAACCCGTGCCGTGCATGAGCGGGCAGGCCGGCATGCCCACCGGGCCCGGGCCGTTCACGCCGTCGGCGACGATCTGCGGGTCGTGGCGCTCACGGGTCTGGGGGAAGAACGTGCCCACCAGCGACTTGAACAGGTCGTCCTGGCGCCACATCACGCCCTTCGGCATGCCGGTCGTGCCGCCCGTGTAGGTCATGAGCAGGTGGTCGCCGTCGCGGCCCCACGGGGCGACCGTGTGCTCGCCTGCGACGCCTTCCTCTGCCGCGGCCTCATAGGGGGTCGCCCAGTCGGGGCACGGGCCGGAGCCGTCGTCGACCCACAGCCACGTCTTCACGCGCGGCACCTCAGCGCGGATGCGCTCGATCGTCTCGACGAACACGCCGTGGAACACGACCGCCACCGCGTCGGCGTTGTCCCACAGGTAGATGAGCTCCTTGTCGGTGTAGCGGTAGTTCGTGTTGATCGGCACCAGGCCGGCCTTGAACGCCGCGAACACCGACTCGAGGTACTCGGGACCGTTGTACAGGTACTGGGCGACCTTGTCTTGCGCCTGCGCGCCGTCGTCGAGGAGCTTGCGGGCCACGCCGTCGGCACGCCTGTCGAACTCGGCCCAGGTGATGCGACGGTCGCCGTGGATCTGAGCGGGCGCGTCAGGAACGCGAGACGCGACCAGCTCCCAGGTGTCGGCGAAGTTCCAGCCCGGCATAGCTCCCCCTGTGGGTTGTGGCAATCGGAGGGAAGCTAGTACGCCCGGCGCGGCCACTCACCACGGGTCGACGTCGGCCGGCTCCAGAGACCGCGGCCCGTTCCCGAGGAGCGAACCGTCGGAGGCGGGCCTACCAGCTCCCGCCGCCACCGCCACCGCCCCCGCCACCGCCGCCCCCGCCGCCACCGGACGAACTCGGCGCCGTAGCCGCGCTGCTCGTCGAGCTCACGAGGCTCGACGCGATCGTGGCGGTGTGGATGCCGCTGTCGGCGGGCACCGTCCCCGCGGCCGCGCACACCTTCGACCAGTGGTCGACCTCGCCGATCGCGACCGCCCAGGCGGTGTATTGGCGCAGGACCCCGCGCCGCGCCGCGTCCTCGACATGGGAGGCCTCGGACTCCGCGATGAACCGGCGGAACGCCTCGACCCGCAGTCGCAACGCGGTGCCGGTGGCGGTGCGGCGGCGAAGCTCCCACCCGCGGATCAGGGTGCAACCGCCTGCCCCGACCAGCAACGCGGGAAGCACGCCCGCGAATGCCCAGCTGCTGTCGTTCCGGGTGGCCTCGAAGAACGCGAGCCACATGCCTGCCATGCCCGCGATCGCGGCGAAGAACCCGACTACCTGCGTGAGGGTCTTGCGGTGATCAGCGTCGGTGTCCCAGAGGCCGCTGGCGGCCCCCCACGCGGTGAACGTCGCATCGAGCATGCGCCACATGCCGGCGAACGCCTTGTCGTACTTGCCGAGTGTGATCTCCATGCGGCCCGCGAACCCCGTCTGCCAGAGCGTGTCCGCGGGGCTGCCCGTCGGATGGCCGCGGTGCACCACGGGAGGTTTCGCCTCGTCGTCCAGCGTGATCACGCCTGTCGTGGCGGAACCGAGGAGCCATGCCACCTTCTGCGTCGGGGTGACCCGTTCGTCGAGCACCAGCCCGCCCTGCCACGCCTCGAGCCCGGTGGGTGGCGTGAACTCGATCGTCGACATGGCGGCGAGCTCTTTGTCGTCGAGGGCGAGGATGTGGCCGCCGGGCTCGTTCGGGTTGGCGAACGCGGCACCCGCGGCGGTGCCGTCTCCGCCGACGAGATCACGACCGGCACGTCGCAGGACCTGGGCGACGAGCAGCGCTGCGGCGATCGCAGCTCCGAGCGCCGCGACCATCGCGGGGATCGGATTCGTGAGCCGGGGTGAGGGTGGCCGCGGCGCGAACGGTTGGGGGGCCGGGGTCGCGTCGAGCGCGGCGCCGCGTGTGCCGGTGACCTGAAGGAACTGGTGCGCGCCGAGGCCCGATGCGTGGACGACCAAGAGCCCCGGTGTGGGTTGTGACACCGTGCAGCCCTCGTCGGCGATGAGCGAGTTGCGCATGCAGTGCGGGGTGACCCAGGTCCATGGCGCCCGCACCTGCAACGTGGCTGACTCGACCGGCACCTGCCAGCCGCCGCCGACCCCGTCCCACTTCACGCCCTCGCCTTGCATCAGCTGGGGGAGCGGGTAGTCGATCAGGTAGCGGTGATGTCCCGACACCTTGGTGTCGGGGTCGCCGATGCGCAGGCGTGTCTCGTTGATCCCGAGGGACTGCACCAGCACGTCGTCGGGTGCGTCGCTCTGTACCCGGATCTGGGCGACGGGCGACAGTCCGGGCACATCGCGGTAGATGCCGTGGCGCGAGGTGGGGAAGTAGTAGTCGATCGCCTCGCTGATGGTGGCCGACCCATCCGTGGCGACGGTTGCAACCGCCGAGAACTGGTCGATGCGCTCGTTGTTGCCGGTCGCGAAGCCGATGATCGCCGGCACCCCCACGAACGGCAGCAGCAGCAGGAGGGCCCAGCGGCTGCGTCTGCGGCGAGTTCCCGAAGCAAGGCGAGGTGCCATGGGCGCCGACCCTACGGCATGGTGTCGTCGAGGAGGTCGGTGTCGCAGACATCGAATCGATTGCGACGCGCTTCGGCGGTGGCGCCACCGTGCAGGAGCAGTCCGGTGGCGCAGTGCGTCAGCGTGTTGGCGTGGACGGTGGTTGGGGCGCTGCCGTCCACCACGATGCCTCGCATCGCCCGGACGTGGTTGGCGACGACCTCGGTGTCTGTCGACGCGGCCAGGTCGATGCCGTGTCTACGAGCACGGATGTCGTTGCCGCTCACCGTCGCGTGTGAGGTGCCGGTGCAGGAGATGCCGACGTCGAGGTCTGCGAGGTGGTTGCCGTCGACGCGCACGTCGGCGCCGCCCGCCACCGCGATGCCGGTGCTCGCGGCGCGTGCGCCGTCCCCCTCGTGGATGGTGCCCGTGACGGTGGCGGCATCGCAGGTCTCGACGCGGATCGCTCCGCCACGCACGCGGTTCCAATGTAAGGCGATCCGTGCGGAGCTCGTCGCGACGATGTCGCCGACCACCACGCACTGCTCGACCCGCGCATCCTCCGCGTCGACGGCGACGACGACAGGCCACGTCTCCCAGGAGCTGGCGGCGACGCGAGGGGGCCGCCTCACGGTCACGCGCTCGACCGCAGCGCCAGCCCCGGCGAGGACGACCGCGGGCGTGCCCGGTGCGGTGCCCGCCAGGTCGAACACCGTGCCTTCGTCGCCGGGTGCCAGCCCGAGAGGCGCGCCATCGGTGACATCGCCGGGGAGGACCCCGCGAACCGTGACGCCAGCCGGGATCTGTAGCGGGAACTGCTCCGACTCGGCGGAGAAGCGTCCGACACCGGCCTCGACGACGTCGCCCTCGCTGGCCGCGGCAAGGGCGGCGCCCAGCGAGCGGTAGATGGTGGCGCCGATCCGCACCCGCCCTGCCGTGCGCTGCCCGACGACCGCCAGGTTGATCGTGCGCTTGTCACGGACCGTGAGGCGGTGCACCGTCGGGAGGCGGTGCTCGCGGTCGTGGTCGCTGCGCCTTGCGCCGACGAGGTGGATGCCGGCGGGGTCCTGCTTCCACAGCCGCGGGCCCGAGACGTCGACGGTGGGGTAGCGGTGGGGTGAGAAGTGGCCGATCGTGAGCTGCTCACGGTGGAGCAGGTCGATCACGTAGACGTCCCGGGTGCCCGGTTCAGCCCCCGGGCATGCGGTGTAGCGGACCTCGGCGTCGCCTGCCACGTCGAAGGGGTCGACCGCACGCAGGGCGTCGCCGTGTGCGGTGAGCCACTGCGCGGCGACGCGCAGCGGGGCGGCCTGCTCGTCGGGGAGGCTGCCGTCGGCCCGCAGGCCGAGCACCAGGCGCAACGTGCCGCCCCACGCCACGACGCGGGTCAAGACCTCGAGCAGCCCGGCCGCGTCGAGGAGGTCGTCGGCCGTCTCGGCTCGGTTGTGCACCTCGGAGGCCCCGAGGGGTCGGCGCAGCACCCACGGACCCCCAGGGGGGACTTCGGGGAACCGGGTCAGCACCGGGCCGCCGCCACCGGCCGCTTCGCCACCTCCATCCGCCTCGCCACCACCATCCGTTTTCGGCCCCGATTTTGCCCATTTCTGGGCCGAATCGGTGCCGAGAACGGGCGGAATGGGCCGAATCGGTGCCGAGATGCGATCGGGGGACGGCGGGGTGGCGGAGCGTTCCTCGAGTTGCTCCCATGCCGTGGCGATGACCGGGTGCGTCGCCGGTGTGTCCAGAAGGAGCCTGCTCGCCCCCAGGTCGGCTGCGAGGGAGCGCAGCGCTGTCGGGTCGAATCCATCCTCGCTGAGGTGTGGCCCGAACTCCTCGAGCGCCGTGACGGACGGCCACCGGAGGCGGTGGTGCGCCCGCGATTCCGGCCAGGGTGCCGCCCCCCAGACGTGGGTGGCGTAGTCACCTGCTTCCGCGCCGAGCGGGGCGAACGCTGGCACCGAGGCGAGTCCCCAACGCAGGGAGAGCTCGAGGGGGAGGGCGCTCGGCCGGTCGGGCGCGGTCATCGGCGGCGACCCTATCGGCGCGGGCGTGCGCATCCCCAGGGCCGACGCCGCCTCCAGCGGGTCAGCGTGGCGGTAGCTTGCCGCGCATGGACTTCGAGTTGCCGCCAGAGGATGACCCGCGCCGTGCCGACTTCCGCTCCTGGCTGGCGGAGCACCCTGAGCCGAGCGGGCGGGACCTCGCCGAGGCGGGGTACGTCGCCCCGCACTGGCCGCGCCCATACGGCCTCGACGCCGATCCGGTGACGCAACTCGTCATCGACGATGAGCTGCGTCGTGCGGGGGTGCGCCGTCCGAGCAACCCCATCGGCATCGGCTGGGCCGGACCGACGATCCTGCACGCCGGCACCGAAGAGCAGCAGGCCCGCTACCTACCCGGCCTGCTGTCGGGGGAGGACATCTGGTGCCAGCTCTTCAGCGAACCGGCCGCCGGATCCGATCTCGCCACGCTCGGCACGAGGGCGGAGCGCGACGGCGACGAGTGGGTCGTGAACGGGCAGAAGATCTGGACCTCGCTCGCGCACCTG
>CAZUMJ010000010.1:42385-75618 GCA_964621605.1 uncultured Iamiaceae bacterium
TGTCGCGGTACGGGATCCTCATCGCCCGCACCGCCACAGACGTGCCGAAGCACTCGGGGATCTCCTACTTCATCTGCCCCATGGACACCCCGGGCATCGAGATCCGACCGATCGTCGAGATGACGGGCATCCACAACTTCAACGAGGTGTTCCTGACCGACGTGCGCCTTCCCGCCGACGCGCTCGTCGGTGAGGTCAACAAGGGGTGGGGTCTCGCGAAGGTCACCCTCGGCAACGAGCGGGTCTCGCTGTCGTCGGAGGGGGCGCTGTGGGGACAGGGGCCGAGTGCCACGACGCTGCTGGACCTGGTGCGTGAGCGCGGTGGTGTGGGTGACCCGCTGTTGCGTCAACGGCTCGCACAGCTGCACACCGAGGCGGAGGTCCTGCGGCTCATCCGGCTGCGCACGGTGTCGGCGCGGATCCGTGGCGAGCAGCCCGGTGCGGAGGCATCGGTGCGCAAGGTGCTCGCCGACGAGCACGGCCAGCACATCATGGAGCTCGCCAAGGACCTGGCCGGGTCGGCCGGGATGCTCGGGGGCGAGCCGGACGCCGGGCCGTTGGGTGCCGACACGTCGCTGTGGCACTTCGGGTACCTGTTCGCCCGGGCGCTCACCATCGGTGGAGGCACCGGCGAGGTGCAACGCAATATCCTCGGGGAGCGGGTGTTGGGGCTCCCGCACGACGTCGACGTCGAGACCGACAAGGCCTGGAGCGACCTCACCCGGGGGTAGGGGCGCGGAGCCGGATCTGCCTCCGCCCCGCCCGTTTTCGGAACCGATTGTGCCCAAACTGCGCGCCAAACCGGTGCCGAGAATCTCCAGATGCACCAGATCCGTGCCGAGAACGACGGCCGCGCGGAGGCTCCCGGGTTATCGGCCGCGCCCCGCCCGAGGGTTTGTCCACGGCAGCCGTGGGTTCGGTGTCATACCCCCTGCGTAGGGTCGTCTGCGGGCCGATGGTCGGCCGCTTGCCATGGCGAGGCGTCGCGGCATCGAGGTGAGAGGACGACACGGCCTTGCGAATCGTGCACACCAGCGACTGGCATCTGGGGCGGAGCTTCGGCTCGACGTCGTTGTTGGCAGACCAAGAGGCGTTCTGCGACTGGTTTGTCGAGTTCGTTGGTGGCGAAGGCGCAGACCTGGTGGTGATCGCCGGCGACCTCTACGACCGGTCGGTCGCCCCGAAGGAGGCCATCACCCTCTTCCGTGACACGGTCAAGCGCCTGCTCGCCGCAGGCGCGCAGGTGGCCGCCATCACGGGCAACCACGACGGGGCCGACCGCGTGGCCCCGTACGGCGGCATGCTCGACGGCAGCGGGTTCGTCCTCCGCGGCGGCTACGACCTGGTGGGCGAGGTCATCTCGCTCGAGTTCCCCGACGGTCCACTCGATGTCGCGCTCCTGCCCTTCCTCGACCCACGTGCCGCGCCCGACGCGTTCGGTTTCGAGGCCGGGTCCGGCGCCGAGGGCGCGGATGGGTCAGCGTTGGCTCCTGGTGCGGAGGCTGGCGTGCCCGATGCAGATCTCATGGCCAGGCGCCAGGCCCGTACCCACGAGTCGGTGCTCGCGGTGGCGGCCGCGCGTGCTCGTGCGTCATGCACACCGGGGCGACGGTCCCTGGCGGTCGCGCACGCGCACGTGACAGGCGGTGAGGTCAGCGATTCCGAGCGACAGCTCGTCGTCGGGGGCACGGGCGCGGTCGATGCGCCGGTGTTCGACGGCTTCTCCTACGTCGCGCTCGGGCACCTCCACCGTCCCCAGCGCGTCGCCGGCGCGGAGCACGTGCGGTACTCGGGCACCCCGTTGCCCTATTCGTTCTCCGAGGAGCACGAGAAGTCCGTGTGCGTGGTCGACCTGGCCCCCGACGGTTCCGTCGGGGTGCGGGCCCAGCCGGTTCCTGTCGGGCGCCCGGTGCGCACCCTTGCGGGCACGATGGCCGAGCTCCTCGACCCTGGGGCACACCCCGGTGCACACGACGCCTTCGTGCGGGCGATCGTGACCGACCGCGAGACCGTGCTCGACGCCCGGGCCCGCCTCGGCGCCGTCTACCCCCACGTCGTCGAGGTGCAGCTCCGGCCCGACGGGCAGCTCCCGGTCGCGGCCGGTGCCGCGTCGGCCGAGGTCGCTCGGCGCGCACCGATCGAGGTGGTGCGTGCCTTCTGGGAGGAGGTCGAGGGCGGGCCGCCGTCTGCCGAGGTCGATCGCCTCCTCGTCGAGGCAACCACGCTGGCCGCCGAGGCGGTGGTCTCGTGAAGCCGCTCAAGCTCGACGCCGAGGCGTTCGGTGCGTTCGCGGGTCACATCTCGGTCGACTTCGAGGCGCTCGCGCCCCGTGGCCTCTATCTCATCAGCGGCGACACGGGCACGGGCAAGACCACCCTCTTCGATGCGATGTGTTGGGCGCTGTACGGGTCGCTACCTCGCTCGGGCGCCAACAGGTCCGGGTCCGACGACAAGGTCCGGTCCGACTACGTCGACGAGGCGACGCGCTGCGAGGTGCGCTTCACCTTCGAGTGCGACGGCGAGCGCTACACGGTGGTGCGCAACGCCGAGTACACGCGTCCCAAGATGGTTGGACAGGGCGTGCGCACAGAACCCGCGTCTGCCGTGCTCGTCCATCACCGCCCCGGCGAAGATCACGAGGTCGCCACGAAGGCAAAGCCCGTCACCGCGGCATGCACTGATCTGCTCGGCCTCGACGCCACCCAGTTCCAGCGGGTGGTCCTGCTCCCTCAGGGCGAGTTCAGCCGGTTCCTGCTCGCGAACAGCACCGAGCGCGAAGGGCTTCTCGCCAAGCTGTTCGGCAGCGGGGTGTTCGACAGCATCGTGGCCCAGCTCAAGGCCGAGCAGGAGCGCCTCAGGGCAGACCTGGCCGCGACAGAGCAGGAGGCGAAAGGTTGGCTGCACCAGGCCGCACAGCACCTGACGCGCGCCGAGGAACTTCTCGAAGCTCAGGAGCCGGTCGATGGTGTGCAGCCAGCGCTGCGCACGGGCGACGCAGAGGCGCCGCTGTCGTCGGAGCAGTCGGCCTTTGTGCCCGAGCCAGACCCTGCCGTCGAGCTCGAGCGGTTGCAGCAGCAGCTCACGCGCGTCGACGCCGCACATGCGGAGGTGCAGCAGGCAGCGACGCGCGCTCGTGCCCGCGCCGGCGATGCTCGGGCCAAGGCCGCCCGCGCCTCTGAGGCGGCAGCTCGCTTCGACAAGGCTGCAGTGTTGCGCTCGTCGTTGGATGAGCTCGCCAACGCGGAGACCGAGATCGCCCGGGCAGAGGCGGCAGCCAGGGCATCCGCTGCAGCCCGGCCCGTCGTCAAGGCTGCCGAAGCGTTCGACGAGGCCGAGGAGCAGTGTCGCAAGGCCACCGCGACACTCCTGGACCGCCGATCGTCAATCGAGGCAGCGTTCGCCCACCTGGGCCTCGAGGTCAGCTCCGACGAGGCACCGCTGATGTTGGAGCGTCGTCGCCACTCGCTCGCGGAGGATTGCGCGCGGCAGCGCGGAGCGTTGCAGGGCCACGCCGATGCGGTTGCGCGTGAGGCCGATGCACGGACCGAGGTCGATGAGGTGTCCAAAGCGGTCGTGGGGTGCGGCAACGATCGCGACCTCGCGCGTGCGGACGTCGAACGGTCGGCGGCGGCCCTCGCAGAGCTGGGCGAGCCCGCCAATGAGCTGGAGGTGGTGGGCCGACAGCTCGAGGAGCGTCAAGCCGCCGTGGGTACGCGCGCTGACCTCGACGAGCAACTCGTCGCGTTGCAGCAGGTGGAGCAAGCCCAGGTCGAGGCAGCGAGCCGGGCGAGGGACACGCTCGACAGGTACCTGGCGTCGACCGCTCCGCGCCTTGCGGAGCAGCTCGTGGAGGGTGAACCCTGCCCGGTCTGTGGCAGCGTCGACCACCCCGAGCCGGCCACCGCGGCAGACGCCGGTCCGGTCAGCTGGGATGCCGTCGAGGGAGCGAACGAGGCGAGCCAACGAGCTGACGAGTGCGTCTCGGAGCTCCGGCGTCGCATCGGAGAGCTTCGCGGCAGGCTCGGCGAGGCTGCTGACACACCCTGCAACGTCCTGCGTTCGCAATGCGCGGAGCTGACGGATCAGCAGCAGGTCCTTCGCGCTCGGTTCGAGCGCAAGGCAGAGGTCGAATCGGAGCTGCGTGATCGCCAACGCTCCGTCACCGACGCGGAGACCACGCTCGTGCGCCTAACTGAACGGCAGCAGCAAGTCAACAACGAGCTCGACGCCGCGCGTGTAGCCGCCGAAGCAGCACGTGCCGCCGCGGCCGGCATCGACGAGGGGGCACTTGCGACACGTGAGAGCGGGCTCAGAGCCCTCGCGGAGCAACTCGGCGGCTACGACGACATCGTCACCAGGGCAGCGCGGGCAGAGGAGGCGGTCGAGCGCGCGAAGCAGGTGCTTGCCGAAGCCACTCACGAGGCGGCTGGCGTCGACGTGACAACTGCACGCGCGGCGCTGATGCCGGCAGAGGACGAAGCACGCGCACTTGATGCGGCCACGAAGCACGCGGCCGACCGAGCAGCGGCGGAGTCGGGGCTCCAGACGCTCCGGGAGCAGGGCGTTCCCGAGGAGCGTCCGGCGGTGGATGAGCTTGCCGTGGCGGCTGAGCAGGCCGAGGTCGAGGCAGGTGCACGTGATCGGACGGCGACCGAGGTGGGCGTCCATCGAGACACGGCGGCCGAGGCGCTGAAGCTGATCGGGGACTCGGACGAGCAGACGCAGGTGCTGCGGGCCGCGACCGAGGTCGCCCGCCGTGCCCACGAGGTGTGCAGCGGCAGCTCAGCGCAACGCGTCCCACTCCCACGGTGGGTGCTCGCGCACGAGCTCGACCGGGTACTCGCGGCCGCGAACGCCCACCTCAGCCAGATGACCGCGGACCGCTACACCCTGGAGCGCGCCACCGAGGCCGCCGACAGGCGTAAGTCCGCAGGGCTCGACCTCCTCGTGGCCGATACGCACACGGGCAGGAAGCGTCCGCCGACGACGTTGTCGGGCGGGGAGACATTCCAGGCATCGCTCGCGCTTGCCCTGGGGCTCGCCGACGTCGTCAGCCAGGGGGGCACGGCAGGCGGCCACCGCTTCGAGGCGCTCTTCGTCGACGAAGGGTTCGGGTCCCTGTCCGAGGAGGCGCTCGACGAGGCCATCAGGGCTCTGGAAGGTCTCCACGCCACGGGTGGCCGCACCGTCGGGGCGATCACCCACGTGGCATCGATGAAGGAGGCGATGCACGTCGGCATCGAAGTGCGCCGTGCCCCCGACGGCCGCGGCTCGGAGGTGCTCGTGCACGTCTGACAGCACTCGCTGCCGCGCCTCGCGGTCAGTTCTCGGGTGGGGCAGCGAGGCGCTCAAGGACCGGCAGGGCATCGAGCAGTGCCATCAGCTCCGAGACGCCGAGGGCGGCGAGCTGCTGGGCCAGCCACTGGTCCTTGCGTGCCCGTGACGACACGATCTGGCGGTGCCCGGCACGGGTCGTCGCGACACGCACCACACGGCGGTCGTCGGGGTCCGACTGGCGCGTGACGAGCCCGAGAGCCTCGAGCTCCTTCACCACCTTGGTCACCGTCGGCGGTGCCACCTGCTCGATCGTCGCCAAGTCGCCGAGTGTCAGCGGGCCCTCACGCCCGATCGTCGCGAGGTGGACCAACTTCGTCAGCGTGAGGCCGGTCGGAGCCTGCTGGCGCAACATGCGGTTCAGCCGGTGGATTGCCACGCGCAACCGGGCCGCCGTCTCGGGTGACAGCGTCGCGCTGGCAGGTGTCTCAGGCGGCGCATCGGGTGCAGGCGGCGCATCGGGTGCAGGCGGCGCATCGGGTGCAGGTGGCGGGGTGGGCTCGGGCACGGCCGCGTCCGGCGTGCCGGGGGTGGCCTTGTCGAGCGGGGTGATCTCCGGATGCGTCGTGCCGGTCACTTCACCAGGCTAACGACCGGTCGTGGTCTGCGGAGAGCCCCGCTCGACGAAGCGGTGCTGGAGATGAGGTGCCACGACGAGTTGCGACCGGCGTCCAGGCGGTACCGTGAGCGGTGCCAGTACGCCGACGGCACGCCCCGTCGGGCTCGCCACACCATCCACGTTCCGGGGGGACGCCCGCATGCAGATCACGATGCCGCTCAGCTACTCCGGAGGCTTCAAGGCGGCCTCCGATCAAGTGGCCGAGCTCGAGAAGGTCGGGCTCGACCTGGTGTGGGTCGCCGAGGCATACGGCTTCGATGCCCCGAGCCTGATGGGCTACCTCGCCGCCAACACCGAGCGGGTGCAGATCGCGGCGGGCATCCTGCCCATCTACTCCCGCACCCCAACCCTCATCGCAATGACCGCTGCCGGGGTCGACGCCCTCTCCGACGGACGCTGCCAGCTCGGCCTGGGCGCCTCGGGCCCGCAGGTCATCGAGGGCTGGCACGGCGTGCCCTACACCGCACCGCTCGGCCGCACCCGCGAGATCATCGAGATCTGCCGCAAGGTCTGGGCCCGCGAGGACCGCCTCGAACACGAGGGTCGCTTCTACAACCTCCCGCTCCCGGCCGATCAGGGCACCGGCCTCGGCAAGCCGCTCAAGATCATCGCCCACCCCGTCCGCAACCAGATCCCCATCTGGGTGGCGTCGCTCGGTCCGAAGAACGTGGCGATGACCGCTGAGCTCGCGAACGGCTGGCTGCCGCTGTTCTTCCTTCCGGACAAGGCGAAGGAGGTCTGGGGTGACGACCTCGCCGCAGGCGAGGCCAAGCGCGACCCGGCGCTCGGTCCGCTGCAGATCGCGGCCGGTGGGCTGCTCGCGATCGGCGAGGGCGACGACGTGCGGGCGCTGCGTGACCTCGCCCGCCCGATGGTCGCGCTCTACGTCGGTGGCATGGGTGCGAAGGGACGCAACTTCTACAACGACCTCGTCTGCCGCTACGGCTTCGAGGCCGAGGCCGCCGAGATCCAAGACCTCTACCTCGCAGGCAAGAAGGCCGAGGCGGCGGCGCTGGTCCCCGAGGCGCTCCTGGAAGCCACCACGTTGTGCGGCCCGGAGGGCTACGTCGCCGAACGCATCGCGGCGTACGCGGAGGCGGGCGTGACGCACCTGCAGATCACGCCGGTCCCGACCGGCGACCACACCGTCACGAGCCTCGTGGCCAAGGTGAAGGAGCTGTCCTCATGAGCGACACCGAGATCGCGTCTGACGAGGTCGTCGGAGCACTACCGGACGAGGCCGAGGTGACGTCAGCTGTGGGAGCAGCAGACGAGGCCGAGGCGACGCCTGCCTCGAACGAGGGGGACGACGCCACGGCGGCGTCTCCAGCCGTCCAGGCGTCGGACGTGGCCGACCCGGTGCACCACTCGCTGGTGGCGGGAAGCCACGTCGGGAGCCTCGTGCGTGCCGGAGGCGTGCCGGCATCCGCTCGTGCCGTCATCGAGACGCGCGACCCGCGCACCGGTGAGGTGATCGCGACCGTCCCAGACATGACCGCCTCCGAGGTCGCCGATGCCGTCGCCCGCGCTCGGGCGGCGCAGGCCGCGTGGGGGGGCATGCGCTTCCGTGAACGTGCCGCGCACCTCCTCGACGTCCGTGACCTGCTGCTCGACCGGGTCGAAGCCATCACCGACGTGATCTGCCGCGAGACCGGCAAGCTGCAGACCGAGGCCGTCATGACCGAGATCGTGGCGACGGTGGAGCTGATCGACCACTACGTGCGCCACGGCGAGAAGATCCTCGCGGCCGAGAAGGTGCGCCCGGGCACGATGGCTCACAAGCGTGCCTACCGCACCTTCGAACCCCTCGGCGTGGTCGGGGTGATCTCGCCGTGGAACTACCCCTTCACGCTCACGATGACGCCGGTCATGTCGGCGCTCTTCGCCGGCAACACCGTGGTGCTCAAGCCGTCCGAGGTGACCCCGTTGGTGGGTCTCGAAGTCGGCAAGCTGTTCGCTGAGGTCGGCGCGCACCCGGAGATCGTCCAGGTCGTCACCGGCGGCGGTGGCACCGGCGAGTCGCTCGTGCGCGCGGGGGTCGACAAGGTGTGCTTCACCGGCTCGGTGCGCACCGGCAAGCGGGTGATGGCTGCCGCCGCGGACCACCTCACACCGGTCGTGCTCGAGCTCGGCGGCAAGGACCCGATGATCGTGTGCGACGACGCCGACATCGCCCGCGCAGCGGGTGGCGCGCTGTGGGGCGCGTTTGCGAACTCCGGCCAGACCTGCATGGCGGTCGAGCGGGTGTACGTGCACGAGTCGGTGTACGACGAGTTCGTCGACGAGGTCGTCGCGCGCACCGCCAAGCTGCGCCAAGGGGTCGGCCCAGGCCACGACATCGGCTCCATGACGTTCGATCGCCAGGTCGAGATCGTCGAGCGCCACGTCGCCGATGCCCGCGCGAAGGGTGCCACGGTGCTCACCGGTGGCCGCCGCGTCCCCGATCGTGCAGGTCTTTGGTACGAGCCGACGGTGCTCGTCGATGTCGACCACGACATGTTGATCATGACCGAGGAGACGTTCGGCCCGGTCCTGCCCATCATGAAGGTGGCCGATGACGAAGAGGCCCTGCGCCTCGCGAACGACTCGGTGTACGGCCTGAACTCGTCGGTGTGGACGACCGACCTTGCGCGTGGTGAACGCCTCGCCGCCCGTGTCGAAGCAGGCAACGTCTGCGTGAACGACACCATCGTGAGCTACGCCGTGACCGGCCTGCCCTTCGGTGGCGTCAAGGAATCGGGCATCGGGCGGGTGCACGGCGCAGAGGGGTTGCGCGAGTTCTCGTCCAGCAAGTCGATCCTCGTCGACCGTGGCTGGTTCGGGTCCCGTGAGCTGTGGTGGTATCCGTTGCCGCGGTCTCTCGGGTCGACCGTGATCCGCGTGATGCGTCTGCGCTACCGCCGTGGGCTCTCGCACAAGGTTCGGGCCCTCCTGCCGCGCCGTCGTCGCGCCTGACGCCGCATGGCGAGCTCCACCGAGGCGCTCGCCTCACCGACGCGTGCCGTGGCCCCACGCCGCGCGGGCCGCTACCTGCACCTGTGGTTCGTGCTGGTGGTCGGGCTCGCCGGTGCGGTCCTCGCCGTCATCGTGCCCCCGGGCAAGCCGCCGGACGAGTACGCGCACCTGCAGCGCATCTGGTCGATCAGCCAGGGGCGGGTCGTGCCGGAGGTTCGCTCGGACGGCACGGGCGGAGGGCCGGTCGAGGCGTGCATCACGGCGTTCGGCGACACCGGGTTTCGCAACTACCTGAGCACGAAGCCCGTGTCGTTCTCGAAGATGTGGCACAGCCCGCTGCCATGCAGGGGCGAAGGACGCGCCACGACCTTCCAGGACTTCGGCAACACCGCGGTCAACAGTCCCGTCACCTATGCGCCGCAGGTGGTGGCGATGACGACGCTCGACGCCCTTGGGGCGTCGGTGACGGCGATGATCATTGGCGCTCGCCTTGCCGCGCTTGCGGCGTACTTGGCGCTCGTCGCCATCGCGATCGTGGTGGCCCCACGTGCGAAGGCGTGGTTCGTGCTCATCGGCGGCTTGCCCGCCGCGGTGGGTCTGGCATCCACGTTGTCGTCGGACTCGATGGTCCTGGGCCCGGCGCTGCTCAGCGTTGCGCTCATCCTGCGGTTGCGGGCCGGCGCGCCGACCGATGATGCACGCCGCTGCAGGCATCTGAGGTTGGCGCTTGCGTGCACGCTCCTGGTGTTGTGCGTGGCGAAGAACTCCTACGGCCCTTTCGTCCTCCTCTGGTTCCTCGTGCCGCTGCCGGAAGGGGACGGCATCGGTGCCGTCAACGGGTGGCGCCGCCTGCTGGTCCGGCTGTCGGTACCCGCCGCGGGTGCGGTGCTCGCCGGGCTGTGGGCGTCGCTCGTCGGGAACGTGACCCGCTTCCCGCCCTCGCGCGTGTTTCCCGGAGTCGATCCGCACGGGCAGCTCTCGTGGGTGTTGCGCCACCCGATCGATGCTGCGTCGGTGCTGTGGCACACGGTGGCGTCACGCGAGTTCTTCGGGGCGATCGTGCCTCGGGTGGTCGGCCGCTACCCGTCGGGACGGGTCGGCCTCGACGGTGCCATCCACTCGCCTGCGGTGCCGCCATGGATCCTGGCGGTGATCGTCGTGTGCGCCGGGTTCGTGCTGTGGAGCGAGCGAGGGGCACGACGCGACGGAGCGAGCGGTCTGGTTGCCGGCGTCGTCGCAGCGGTGGCGGTCGGCAGCGCGCTCCTGGTGATGGTGCTGGTGTACAGCGTGTCGAGCCCGGTGGGATGGCCGAACGTGCTGTTGCTGCAGGGGCGCTACTTCACGCCGCTGCTGGGATTGGCGGTGCTTCCCTTGGCGGAGCGGCGATCGCCGCGCACGCAGCCTGGCGCGGTCATCACACGCGTGCACGCGGGAGCCCTCGCGTGCACGGGAGTGGCCCTCGCGGGCTGCATCGCAGCGGCCTGGACCATGTACTTCCGCTGAGCGTCGCTACCCTCGGTGAGATGACGCTCGACGCAGACCTGCACGCCCTTGCAACTGCCGCCAACTTCGCGGCACTCACCACGCTCGGGGCAGATGGCTCGCCGTCCACGCAGATGATGTGGGTGCATGCGGACGACGACTGCCTGCTCATCAACACCGAGGTGGAGCGCAACAAGTTCCGCAACCTCTCCCGCGACCCCCGCGTCACCGTCTTGGTCTTCGACGCTGCCTCGCCGTATCGCTACGTCGAGGCGCGCGGGCGGGTGGTCGACACCGTCGTGGGTGACGCTGCCCGGGCACAGCTCGACGAGTTGGCGCACAAGTACACCGATGCGCCCTACGCGAATCCGGTGGGGAGCGACCGGGTGATCGTGCGCATCCGTCCGGAGCGGATCGTCAAGAAGCTCTGACGGCTGACCTGGTGCCCCACGCCGCGATGGTGGCCACGAGGCGCGGCGCGTAGTGGGGGGAGCGGGCGCGGGAAGGCGCGGCGAAGGCTGGAGCGGACGAGGCCGAGTGGTCAGGCGTGGGCGCGGGCGAGCGCCGCTTCGGCTTCGTCGACGAAGCGCGTCACGAGCTCACCGGCCGGAACGAGCTCGGTGATCGCGCCGACGCCTTGGCCCGCCGGGTAGAACTCACGGCGCACGTCGACATCCGGTGTGGAGAGGTCGCCGCCCAGGTGGTTCGCGCCCGTGCGGTACGACGTGAAGAGCTGCTCGGGGAACGGCTTCAGCTCGTCGGGGTGGTCTTCGAAGTGCTGGGTGTACTCGCTTCGGATCACGCGGCAGGTCTTGCCGGTGTAGGCGCGACTGACGACGGTGCCGTCCTCGGGGAGGCCGAGCAGCGCATCCTTGTAGCCGATGACGCTGCGGGCCTCGGGGGTGGCGATGAAGCGGGTGCCCACCCACACGCCGTCGGCGCCCAACATGAGTGCGGCGGCGAGGCCCCGGCCGTCGAAGATGCCCCCGGCCGCGACGACGGGCACGCGGTCGCCGACCGCGTCGACGACCTGCGGGACGAGCGCCATCGTGGCGACCTGCCCGGTGTGGCCGCCCGCCTCGGTGCCTTGGGCGACCACCAGGTCACAGCCCGCTTCGACCGCCGCGATGGCGTGGCGAACCTTTCCGCACATGTTCACCACGAGCAGGTTCAGCTCGTGGCAGAGGTCGATGACCTCTCGTGGGACACCGAGCCCGGCGACGAACACGCTGGCGCCGCCCTTGGCGAGCTCACGGACCTTTGCTTCCATCTGGTCGGGGAGAGCGGTGAGCAGGTCGACACCGAACGGCTTGTCGGTGGCGGCGCGCACTGCCGCGATCTCCGCGGTGAAGGTGTCGTCGCCCATCGTCGACGCACCGAGACACCCGAACCCTCCGGCCTCGGACACTGCGACGACGAGCTCGTGGTAGGACACGCCGCCCATTCCCGCCAGCATCACGGGGTGTTCGACGTCGAGGATCTCGGTGAGGCGCGTCTTCATGGCGGAATCGTAGAGCGCGAACCTGACCGGTGGGTCAAGAAACGTGGGAGGGCGGTGTGTAGGCACCGTCGCGTGCGAGGAACGATCGATGCCAGCGTCGGGGGGTGCACAGCGCGGCGCGGGGCTCGTCCTCGAAGAGCCAACGCGCGAAGTTCCGGCGGCCCCAGGCGCTGGCGTCGACGAGTCTGACCGCTGCCTCGACCCCCTTGCGATGACTGAGGGCTCGTCCCAGGAGTGCCGACATGCGGTGGTCGGCCACGAGGTGTGCATCGACGGAGTGGGCGTAGCGAATGCCAGCGTGGAGCGGGTTGCCCGACCCCGAAGCGATCGCCTCGGCAGCGAGCCGACCGGTGAGCAACGCCTGGCCGATGCCTTCCCCCGTGAGCAGGTCCGGGGCTCCGACCGCATCGCCGACGAACAGCACGCGCCCATCGGCTCGGATCGAGCGGTCGATGCGAGCCGGGATCGGCCATGCCTTGCGCGCCGCCTCGGGCTGGGCGTCCGGGCCGAGGTGGGCGCGCACGTGCGTGCGGTCGAGGAGGGAGTCCCAGGTGGCGGCGAGTGCTGCCCCGTCGAGGCGCTCCCCACGCAGCACGCACAGGCCGATGTTGGCGGTGCCATCTGGGAGTGGGAAGGACCAGGCGTACCCAGGAAGGAGGTCGGCCTCGAACCACACCGCGAGGGTGTGGGTGCCTGCACCGGTCACGCCCGAGACGTACTGGCGCAGCGCGTGCCACTCGCCGCGGTAGCCCACTTCGGCGAGGCCGAGCAGGCGGCGAACCGGCGACCACATGCCGTCAGCGGCGACCAGGTGGCGTGCCCGTAGCTGGCCGAGGCCCTCGACCTCGCACCGCACGCCGTCGGAGGCCGTCGAGACCGACGTCAGCGCATGGCCCGTCTGCACGTCCACGCCGGCGTCTGCCGCGTGCGCGACGAGGGCGGCGTCGAGGTCGATGCGTCGGGCCACGACCGCGTAGAGGCCGCGTCCCTGGGGCAGCGTGAGGTCGGTCTGGCGCCCTCGGGTGGAACGCACCTGCACCCGGTCGACGGGTTGCCAGGAGGTCACGTCAGACGGGCGAAGCCCGAGCATCTCGAGCTCACGGAGGGCTGCGGCGGTGAGGCCATCGCCGCAGCACTTGTCTCTGGGGAAGGTGGCCTTGTCGATGAGGATGACGCGCATGCCGGCGCGCACCGCATGGATCGCCGCGGACGCGCCCGCTGGGCCAGCGCCCACGACGACGACGTCGGCTTCGATCACGGGGAGCGAGGCTACCGGCGGACATGCCCCACCCATGTGGTCGGACCGCACGTGTGCAGCGCCGTTCGGCTCCAGGGCGGTCGGGCCTCGCCGGCGGCGAGCGGACCCGCGTGACGTCGGTGAGACCTGTCTGCGGGAGCGGAGCGGTCAGCAGGCCACGCGCTGGCCGGGTTCCGGCGCGGGTGGTGCGTAGTGAGCGGTGAACGAGTCGGTGGCGGTCGAACCGTCGGAGCGCGTGCGCGTGCGCTGCGTCACGATCGTCTGGCATACCCCATCGGGACCGGACGGTGTCACCTTCTGCCCGGTCTGTGCACCCGAGATGCCAGGCGTCGAGAACAGCATCACGGTGACGGTCGTGGGGGTGAGGCGGGTCCAGATCAACACGGCGTTGGCCGAGTCGTTCTGCACCACGAGGTCGGGCCCAGGCCAGCCGAGGTTCGCGTCGCGACCGGGCGGGATGCCGGCGATCTGCACCTCGTGTGCGGTTGCACTCGGGATCGCGAGGCCGCCGAAGAACGCCGCGTTGAAGAGCGCGGTGGCAACCACATCGGTGCCGGCGCCGGGGACCATGGCCAACCCGTCGAGCGTTGGAACCTGCGCCGGCACGTAGCCACGCTCCGGCGATGGTGGACCGAGCAGCGCGTTGAGGGAGAGGGACTGGTTCGGGCGGAGGATCCGGCCCCGCAGCATGTCAGCGGCGAGCTCGACGTTCGGTCCGACGCCGGTAGCCGGGTTGAAGCCCACGGTGTAGGCGCGGTCCTGGTGGAAGCCCTCCGCGTCCAGGACTGACCCGACGCGGGTGGTGATGCCCAGCTTTCGTGCGTCATCGGTGCGGAACTGCGCCTTCACCGGTATGAGCGGGACGTACGCCACCGGCTGGTGTGCCCGCAGTGCAGCGAGCACGGCGTCCCCCGTCTTTGCGGCGCAGCACCGCTCGCCGTCTTGTTCGGGCACGATGCTCACCTCGTCTTTCACCACCGTGAAGGCCGCGTCGACGGGCGCGCGGATCTCGTCGCCGAGCAGGAGGGCGGCCCCTCGTCGCGCCAGGGTGTCGTCGACGACCAGTTCGAGCCCGTCGGGCCCGGGGCGTGAGGTGATCCACGAACGCAGCGTCGCCTGATCGGCGGTGGCGACCTTGTCGAGCGCACGGAGCTCGAGCGGTGCCGCGACCAATGCGGTGGCCTGCTTTGCGAGGGCGAGCGCCTCCTCATCCGTGTGACGAGGCTCGATGTCGCGCAGGGTGAGTTTGATGCGGATGGGGAGGTCGCCGTCGGCGGCGGCGCGCTCGATCTGTCGGGCGACCTCGTCCGGGTCGTAGCCGATGCCGCCGTGGGAGCGGCTGATGCCGAAGCTGGACGGGCTGCCGACCACCGTCGGCTCCTGCACCGGCGTCTGTCCGGGGAGCGTTGCGAGCGCGAAGGCGAGGCGATCGAGGTTCACCGTGACGTGCACGGGGGACTGGCGGGTGCGCACGAACGAGGCCGCCCACAGGAACGGTCTGGCGAGTGGGTTGTCGTCGCGCCCGACCGCACGGGCGTCACGCGCGGTCGCGGCACGGTCGAGGTCTAGGCCGAGGTCTTTGCCGCGCAGGTGCAGCGTTTGCCTGTCGGTCACGAGCTCGACCGAGGCGTTCCCGTACACCGTGGCAGCACGGTCGATCGCCCCGGTGAGTGCTCCCGGCCCGCGACGACCGACGTCGACGCCACCGACCGACACGTTGCGGGCGACCCGATCGCCGAGGGTTGCAGCGTCTACTGCCCACCAGGTGGCGGCGCCCAGCAGCAGGAGGAGGCACACGACGCTGAACCACCCACGCCAGGTGGGGCGGCGGACGCGGTCCCACCAGGAGCGGTGGAAGTCGTCACGCCCGTCGTCGGTCGTCGCGATCATGGCCCCAGAGCTTCCCACGCCTGGCACAATGGCCGGTGCCGTCGGCGGGGGACGCCGACAGATGCCGACAACGGGGGACAAAACGTGGCACGACTCTGTGAGGGACGCGTCTGCATCGTGACCGGTGCAGGGCGAGGAATCGGACGTGAGCACGCGCTGATGCTCGCCGCGCACGGCGCGAAGGTCGTCGTCAACGACGTCGGTGGCTCGATGGATGGCGAAGGCCACAACGAGGGCCCCGCACACGACGTCGTGGCGGAGATCGTGGCAGCCGGCGGGGAAGCGGTGGTGAACGGTGACGACATCTCCGACTGGGACGGTGCAGGTCGCCTCGTCGCACAGGCGGTCGACACCTTCGGCGACCTCCACGTGCTCGTGAACAACGCGGGCATCCTGCGCGACCGCATGCTCGTGAACATGACGGAGGCCGAATGGGACGCGGTCATCAAGGTGCACCTGAAGGGCACCTTCGCACCGACGCACTTCGCGGCGAACCACTGGCGGGAGCGCTCCAAGGAGGGCGCAACAGTCGATGCCCGCGTCATCAACACGTCGTCTCCCTCGGGCATCTACGGCAACGTCGGCCAGACGAACTACGGCGCCGCCAAGGCTGGCATCGCTGCGTTCACGATCATCTCTGCGATGGAGCTCGCTCGCTACGGGGTGACGGTCAACGCGATCGCGCCCGCGGCCCTCACCCGCATGACGGAGAACCTAGGGATGGGCCAAGCCGACGAGGCCACCAAGGAGCGCCTGTCGCCGCGGTGGATCGCACCGATCATCACCTGGCTCGCCTCTGAAGAGAGCCGTGACGTGACGGGGCGCGTGTTCGACGTGACAGGCATGGCGCTGTCGGTTTCGGAAGGTTGGCACCGTGGGCCGACCGCGACGCCCACCGATGACCCCGAAGCACTCGGTCCGATCGTCGCGGACCTGGTGGCGCGTGCACGCCCCAACGCGGACATGTCCGGCAACGACCGCAAGGCTTGAGGAGGAACCCGTGCCGATCAACCCAGATGCAGTCGGGACACGAGGTGAGCCCCACGAGCATTCGTGGGATTCCCGTGACGCGTTGCTCTACGCGCTCGGCGTGGGCGCCGGGCTCGACGAGCTGTCGTTCACGACAGAGAACACGAACGGTGTGACGCAGCAGGTGCTCCCGACGATGGGTGTGGTGCTCGGCGTCGGCGGCCACGGTGCCTTGGCGAACGTCGGCTCTTTCAACCCGATCATGCTCGTGCACGGTGCTCAGGCGATCGAGGTGCGTGCTCCGATCCCGGTGGCGGGCACCGTGTCGACGGTCGGCGAGCTGACCGCCATCTGGGACAAGGGATCGGGTGCGGTCCTCGAGATCACGTCGGTGTCGACCCTCGCCGGCGAGTCGAACCCGTTGTTCTCGCAGGTCTCGCAGCTCTTCCTGCGCGGCGAGGGCGGATGGGGTGGCGACCGTGGCCCGTCCGGCGTGCGCAACGAAGCCCCCGACCGAGCTCCCGACCACGAGGTCACCTACTCCACGCGAGCCGACCAGGCGTTGCTGTATCGACTCTCAGGCGACCGCAACCCCCTGCACTCCGACCCGGCGTTCGCCAAGATGGCAGGGTTCGACCGTCCGATCCTGCACGGTTTGTGCACCTACGGGTTCACGGGCCGGGCGCTCTTGCATGCGCTGTGCGACGGTGACCCGGAAGCGTTCGTGTCCATGGATGCACGCTTCTCGTCGCCGGTCTTCCCCGGTGAGGCGCTGACGGTGCGGATGTGGCGCACCGACGACGGGCAGGCCGTCTTCCGGACGCATGGCGGAGACGACCGTGTGGTCCTCGACGCCGGGTTGGCAACCTTCCGAACCTGAGTGGGCGCGTGGCCGGCGGCCGGCTCCTCGCTCGGCTGCTTCCCGGAGCCCGAGCGGGTGATGGCGACGCGCTTGGCGCCACAGATGTGGTGCCGCGGCTTACGCGGGGCGTCTCTGGTTGAGGGACCGCACGTTGTCGTAGGTGACGGCCCGTACCGTCGCAGCGTCGAGGCCGGTGAGCTCGTCGAGGTAGTCGAGGGGTGCGGGCATGCCTTCGATGTGCGGCCAGTCGGAGCCGAACAGCACCCGGTCGGCACCCATGAGGTCGAGTACCTCGTGGACGTCGTCTTCCCAGAACGGGTTGATCCAGATGTGTCGGCGGAACGTCTCGACCGGGTCTTCCGGGAACCAGCCGGCCATCTTGTGGCTGAGCGCGTCGAGCCGATGGAACAACCCGCGGAGAAAGCCTGAGCCGTTCTCGACAGACGCGATCCGCAGGTTCGGGAACCGGTGGAAGAGCTGATCGGTGACGAGGCAGGCGAGGAAGTCCTCGATGGGGCGCTCCATCTGCAACAGACGGATCGGCTGGGGGATGCCCGCCTTGAAGTTGCTCGTGAAACCGTCGTCCGCGTAGCCGTTCGCCGAGTAGCCGCTGTCGCCCGCATGGACGACCACGGTGATGCCGGCCTCGTTCACGCGCGCCCAGAAGCCGTCGAACATGGGGTCAGACGGTGGGCGACGACCGTGGATCGTGGTCGGCGCGGCAGGGCGGAACACGATCGTGCGCGCCCCGTGGTCGAGTGCCCACTCGAGCTCGGAAATCGCCCAGTCGACGTCGGCAAGGGTCAGGTACGGCGCCGCGAAGATGCGTTCGTCGGATGCGAACCCCCAGTCGTCGAGCACCCACCGGTTGAAGGCACGGAACAGCACGGTGACTGCCTCGGGATCGTGCGCGAGGAGGGCCTCGTAGACCATGGCAAGGGTCGGGAAGAGCCAGATCGCCTCGAGCCCGTGCTGGTCGAGCTGCGCGACCCGTGCGGCTCGGTCGCGGTACGCGGGGCGAATCGGCTCACGGGCCTTGAGGAGCTCGATCGGGTCGTCTCCGTTGGGGTTGCCGCGGAAGTAGTCGTGCAACACCCCGGGCTGCGCGACCGGGTCGAAGGTGGGGTTCACGACGGCACGGCTGACGGTGCCACCGACGACGTGGTACTTGCGCCCGTCAATGTCGGCCCACTGGATCGTGCGTGGCCCCCACGCCGGGTCGAGGTGCCGGGTGAACGCGTCGAGCGCCTCGTAGTAGTGGTTGTCGGCGTCGAACACCGGGTGGGGAAGCGGGTCGGGCGTGGCGCCAGAGGTTGGCTGAGCGGTGACGGTCACGCCTCAAATGTAGGGCGGCACAGGAGCGTGCCGATGGGCGCGGGCGCCGTGGTGCGTCCGTGCGTGAGCGCCGTGTGCGTCCGTGCGCGAGCGCCGTGTGCGTCCGTGCGCGAGCGCCGTGTGCGTCCGTGCCGCTCGGCTCAGCCGCCCGCGGCGGGAGACCCTGGCCACGCCGGGTACGACGGTGGCGTGCTGTCCTTCGGGAGCTTGTCGAACAGCGTGACGGCCCCCTTCGGGTTGAACAGCACGCTGTCGCCGACCTGCGGCGGCTTGGAGCCGAGGAGGTAGCGCTTGCCGCCGTCGACGTAGGCCCACATGCCGGTGCCGGGCTTGTCCTGCTCGTCGGGGCCGGACACGCTCTTGTCCCACCAGACGACGGTGAAGTCATCTGGTCCGACGTAGTCGGCGTTCGGGAACAGCCCGTGGAAGCCGAAGCTGATACGCGGGTCGGCCGGGTCGGCCGGGTCGCCGCCCGAGGGCGGATACCGGAACATGCCGCCGGCGTAGGTCTCGGGGGTGAGGTCGGGCCCGGCCATGTGCAGCCCGATGTAGAGCTCCTGGAGCATCGGGCCGAGGAACTGCTGGCTGCGCTTGGCGACCGGGTCGGTGCCGAAGAACCACTTGTAGACCCGCCACGGGTCGGAGAGCTGTGGCTTGCCCCGAGCCGGGAGAGATGAGACACCGAACGCGTGCGCCCACTGCGTGGGGTCGAAAAGCCGCGCCGCTGCGGTCGTGTCGGTGAAGACGGTGCCGGTGATGACCCACTCGGGTGCGTAGTTCTGCTTCGTGGCCTGCTGCGTCAGGTACATCGGCATGAGTGGATCGCCGAGGAACACCACGGTGGTGACCCCCGCGTCTTTGAGCTTGCCGACGATCGTCTGCGCCTGCGAGTTCAACGTGTTGGTGTCGAGCAGGTAGGTGAGGATGATCGTCGCGTTGTACCCGAGCTTCTTGTAGTGCGCCAGGGTGGTGTCGCGGACGGCGTTGAACACCGGTGGGCTCTGCTCGTAGTACACGACGCCGATCGACCGCGTCTTGCTGCGCATGGCCGGATCGCCTGCGAAGCGTGCCGGGCGGTTCCAGAGATTCGCTGCACCGAAGTCGAACGCGCTGCGCACGAACTGCTCGGGGGTGGGGAAGGTGCCCCACATGTAGGGGGCGTTCTTCTGGAACGCAGCATCGGGCACGGCTGCCCCGCAGGCGATGCACAGCACGTGCCGCGCGGCGAGCTCGTCCGCGTATGCCGATGTCTGCGACGGCCCGCCGATCGAGGCGAACGCCTTCAGGTCGGTGGCCACCTTGATGGCGTCCGCACGTGCTGCGGTGGGGTCGGTGCCGTTGCCGGTGCCCTGGTAGATCGTGAGCTTCACCTTGCGGCCGTACAGCTCGTAGAGCTGGTTGTCCATCTCGATGACCTTCTGGACCTGCTTGGCCATGGTCGCGGGGTCGTCGAGCACGCCGAGCGCCGATGCCGTCGAGTAGAGGTCCTGCGCGCTGGCCTGGTAGTAGACGACGTTGATCGTGTCGGCCGTGACCCCCGGGGACGTCGCGCCGCCGTTGTCGGCGTGCACCTTGCCGCCCATGTCCTTCCAGGGCTTGTCGCCACCCCACTTCGGGGTGCAAGGCGGCGCGTAGACCGACGGGATCTTGAGGCGACCCGTCTTCGTGTCGCACTCCGCACCCCAGTCGTAGGAATCGGCCGTGCCCGCCTTTGCTGCTTCGGCGTAGGTGATGGGCAGCACGGGATTCGTCTGCCAGCCCTTCGCGACGTCCTGCGCGGTGCCCTTGCCGGTGCTTGCGGTCGCCGTTCCGTCAGGGCCGTGCCCCTTGACCGTGGCGGCGATGCCGACCCCGAAGAGCAGGACGACCACCAACACGAGCGGACCCCACTGGCGGGCTGGGGTGATGCGGGGAACTCCGTCGGCGGGGTTCATCGAGGGGGGACTCCTTCGGGGCGAGGGGCCGAGGTGAGCGTGAGAGAGGTGTGTCCGGCGCTGCCGGCTGACGTGCCGAGATACGAAGCCACGACGTGCGGGTGGGCGAGGACCTCGTCGGGAGGTCCCTCGGTGATCCTGCGCCCTTGGTCGAGGGCGAGGAGCCGATCGGAGACGGCCGTGAGGAGGGCCAGGTCGTGGTCGATGACCAACACCGCCGCGCCGAGCTCGTCGCGGATGCGGGTGATGAGCGGTGCCAGTGCCTCGACCTCTCGCTGTGCAACCCCCGATGACGGTTCGTCGAGCAGCACGACGTCGGGGCGGTGCGCGAGGACGCAAGCGAGGTCGACGAGGCGCCGTTGCCCGGTCGAGAGCTCACGGATGCGGCGGTCCTGCAACCACCCGAGACCGAGGAGCGCGAGGAGCTCCTCGGTGCGCGCGTGCACGCCGGCCTCGACGACCTGGCGCGCGGGGAGGCGGAACGCGGCGCTCACTGGGTCGGCCCCACGAATCGAGTGGGCGAGGGCGACGGAGACCGTTTCGTGGACGGTGAGCGCACCGAAGAGGTGGGAGTCCTGGAAGGAGCGGCCCAGTCCGGCACGCGCCCGAGCCGCGGCGCCGTTGTGTGCGACGTGGCGGCCGTCGAGTTGCACATTGCCGCGCGCATCCGGGAGGAACCCGCTCACGACGTCGAACAGGGTGGTCTTGCCGGCGCCGTTGGGCCCGACGATGCCGAGGATCTCCTGCGGTGCGACCTCGAAGCTGACCCTGTCGAGTGCGGCGACCCCGCCGAAGTGAATCGACGCGTCCTGGACGCACAATGCCGGCGTCGCGGCCTTTGTCGGCCCCGCGCCACGCTGCGCGCGCGACGGGGTGCCGGCGGAGTCCGAGGAAGCGCTCCGCAGGTCGACGTCCTGTTGTGCATCGAGGCCTCGGGCGGCTTCTTGGAGATAGACCGACCGGAGGAGGTCCGGGCGTTCGAGCAACTCGGCGGTCGGGCCTTCGAAGCGCACTTCGCCCTTCTCGAGGAAGAACGCCCGCTCTGCGCACGTGAGCGCCAGGGTGACCGATTGCTCCACGATGATGACCGTGGTACCTGACGCGTGGATCTCACGGACCTTCGCGACGAGCTGATCGACCACGACCGGCGCGAGCCCCATCGACAGCTCATCGATGAGCAGCAAGCGGGGCCGAGTGATGAGCGACATCGCCAGGGCAAGGATCTGCTGCTGACCCCCGGACAGTGCGTGTGCGGCTTCAGGACCCCGCTGTGCGAGGACGGGGAAGAGGTCGCGCACCTCCTGCAGGCGAGCGGCGGCGTCGGCGGCGTCGTGGCGGAACATCCACGTGGCCATGCGCAGGTTCTCGTCGACTGTGAGGGACGGGAAGGTGCCCTGTCCGCCGGGCATCTGGCTGATGCCTCCCCGGGCGATCGACTCGGGCGAACGACCGACGATCTCGTCGCCTGCAAAGCGCACCGACCCCGATTCCATCGCCTGGATCCCACAGATCGCACGCAGCAGGGTGGACTTGCCGGCGCCGTTCGTACCGAGCAGCGCGACGATCTCGCCCTCGTGGACATCGAGGTCGATGCCGTCGAGCACGGTCGCCCCGTCGAACGCCACTTCGACTCCCCGCAGCGAGAGCAGCGCCGGTGCCGGTGTCTCTCCAGCCGGCATGACCCGCGTCGAGCGAGATGGGCCGCGTGGCGCTGCGCCGGCGCCGTGGTCGCGCATGTCTGCGGTCGAGTCGTCGAGTTGCGCAGGGTCGCCGAACACGTCGCGGGCACCACCTACCCGCCGGAGGAACGCGTCCCTGACCCGGTAGACGAGGCCACCGAAGCCGCCGGGGAGGAACAACAGGACCACGAGCACCCCGACCGCGGTGGGGAGCAACTGCCAGTAGCCGGTGAGCAGCCACCGGGCGCCGTCGAGGTACAGCGCGCCGAGGATGCCGCCGATGACGCTGCCGACGCCCCCGACCACCGCCGCGGTGAACACCGTCAGGCTCTCGGTCGGGGCGTACGCGGACGGGTCGAAGCCGTTGTTGGCGTAGGCCAGGAGGGCGCCGCCGACCCCGGCGAGGAAGCCGGAGATGGCGTACGCGGTGAGCTTCGCTCCGACCGGTGAGACTCCGAAGCTGGCCGCGGCCTGGTCACCGTCTCGTACCGCGCGCAACGAGCGACCGAGGTGACTGCGGTGGATGCCACGCAGGCCGAGCAGACAGAGCGCGAGCACGACCAACGCGCACTCGTACATGGCGGTTGTTCCGGTGAGGCGCCACAGACCGAAGATGGGTCGCCGCTCGATGCGATCGGTGCGAAGCCACGTCTGCTGGTTCGAGTTGAGGAAGTAGCCGGTGGCCGCAAGTGCGAACGCGAGCGTGGTCGCGGCGGGGAGGAGGCCACGGAACCGCAGCGATGGGAGCCCCACGACAAGGGCAACGACTGCGGCAGCGACGCCCGCCGTGGGCAAGATGAGGCTGAGGTCCCACTGCCACGTGAGCGTGGCAACCGCGGCGAACGCGGCGCCCACGCCGGCGAAGCCCATCTGGCCGAGGGTGATCTCACCCGCCCAACCGGTGAGGACGACGACGGACACGACGACGAGCGAGATGGCGACGAGGTTGGTGGCGGCGAACGTGCGGCTCTCGTTCAGCAGGAGCGGAAGGGTGGCCGCAACGACCGCGCAGAGCGCGAGGAGGGCCACGGTCGTGGCGCGCAGGGCAGGGTGGCTGCGTAGTCGCAGCGGAACGGGTAGGGGTTCGACGCTCGCTTGCCAGGTGGATGTCTCGACGCTGCCGGGTCGGTTGCGGCGTCCGCGCCGCACGAGCATCGCGACGAGCACCAAGACGCCGAGGACCGCATAGAAGAACGTCGGGCGCGTCGGGTTGTTCCAGGCGACCGCCTTCTCGATGACGCCGAGCGCGACGGCTGATCCGAGGATGGCGCGCAGGTCGTCGAAGCCGCCGAGCGCGAGGGCGGCCAAGGCGGTGACCAGGGTGACGATCCCGACGGTGGCGTTGAGCGGGAAGCCGAGGATCGCGCCCCGGAAGAACACCCCGAGGAACGACAGCACGCTGGCTGTGGTCCACACGACGAGTTCCATGCGGGCGACGGGGATCCCGAGCATCGAGGCGCGGTCCGAGCGATCGGCTGCGGCGCGGATCGCCGTGCCCGTCGCGCTCCGCTGGAGGAACACGACCACGGCCGTCACGCACAGGATCGACACGAGCGCAGCAACGAGGTCGTCGGCGTGGAAGACCTGACCGCCGATCGTCGTGCTGAAGCGCCAGGGGAACTGGTAGTCGGTGCCGCCACCCTCGGCGACCAGCACGTTGACTCCCCACAGTCGGGGGACGAGCAGCGCAGCGACCACGAAGAACTGCGAGATGCCGATCGTGGCGACGGTCAGGATGAGGCGTGGCGCGGTGCGAAACCGCCTGATGACGACGAGCTCGGCGAGTGCGCCGACGACGACCGATGCGAGCAACCCGGCGGCGAGTCCGACGAAGTAGTTGGCGCCCGACAGGATGATGATGCCCACGCCCAGCGCAGCGGGGAAGGTGCCGAGGTCGGCTTGGGCGAAGTTGAGGACTCGGTTGGCGCGCCACACGAGCGCCACCCCGAGGGCCACGAGCATGTCGAGCAGGCCGAGCACGATGCCCTGGAGCCATGCCCCAGCGGGGATGGGGAAGAGCAGCGGTTGGAGCGCGAACAGCACCAGTGCGGGGATGGCAAACCGCACGGGCCGGATGGTCTGGCTGATCCGTTCCCGTGTCTGGCGGGCGGTGGGGGGAGCAGACGGTGCTGGGCTCGGTGAGGTGTCCGGCGTCACGTCGGGCACCCTACGTCACGATGGCTACCGCAAGTAGGCAAAAGTTCTGACGTCGAGACGGCCTCAATCTGGCCGCGTCACGCGCTGGTGTCACGGAGCTCGGAGCGGCCCCTCTCAGAACAGCCGCAGCTCGTTCGACTCGATGCCGCGCAGCTCGTCGTAGTCGACCTCGACGCACGCGATGTCGCGGTCCGTGGCGAGGACCTTCGCCTGCGGTTTGATCTGCTGGGCCACGAACATGCCGCGCACCGGGCGCAGCATCGGGTCGCGGTTGAGGAACTCGAGGTAGCGAGTCAGTTGTTCGACCCCGTCGATCTCGCCTCGTCGTTTCACCTCGATCGCCACGGTCGTGCCGTCATCGGCCTTGCAGAGCAGGTCGACGGGCCCGATGTCGGTCGGGTACTCCCGTCGGACGAGCCGCAGACCTGGTGCCATCGCGTCGCAGTTGGCGGCGAGCAGCTCCTGCAGGTGCGCCTCGACGCCGTCCTTCTGTAGGCCGGGGTCGATGCCCATCTCCCACGAGGAGTCGCCGAGGACCTCTTCGAGCTCGATGACGAGTTGCTCGCCCTTGGGGTTCGTGACCGTCCACCGCCCCGGCTCTTCGAGCAGACGGTTGGGAGCGGTCATCCAGTTGAGGGGCTTGTAGGCGCCGCCATCCGCGTGCACGGCCACGCAGCCGTCGGCTTTCACCATGAGCAGGCGGATCGCGCTCGGGAGGTGGGCGGTCAGGCGACCGACGTAGTTGACAGAGCAGCGGGCGACGACGAGGCGCATGGGCGCCTGATCCTACGAGTCGGGGTCGACCTCCACGCGCCCCTTGCCCCGGCGGGCTCGGCGACTGCGGGGCCCCGCGAGGAGTCCGCTGCGTGCCTGACGGCGTTCGCCTGTGCCCATCTTCGTGCGCATCGTGCCGCGTCGTTCCTGCAGCTCGCGGTAGGTGAGCGACTCGGTCTGCGCGGGGTCGACGCCGTAGCTGGCCTTGATGCCGGTGAGGTCCATCGCCCACGCATCCTCGGCGACGCCGACGTCGGCGGCGATGCGGGCACCGTGGTGCTCGGCGAAGTACGTCGTGATCGACGCCAGCTCTGCGAAGAGGTCGAGGTCGGGGGCCAGTGTCGCGATGGCGCCGTCAAGGAACACCATGTTCTTCACGAACAACATGAGGTCCTTGGGGAGTCGCGCACCGATGCCGAGAAGCCCCTTGACGACGCGCTGGATCTCGTTCGTGAGCTGCTCCGGGGTGAACGTGGTGATGTCGACGGCCGGTTGGTCGAGCCCGAGCATCTCGGTGACCTCGTCGAGGTCGGCGTCGGCGGGGAGCGCCCCGAGGTCGCGGAGCGCGCCGAGCTGCCCGCGTAGGTCGTTCGCTGTGGCCGACATGACGAGGCGCAAGAAGGCGAGGCGGCGACGGTCGTCGAGGCGACCGATGATGCCGAAGTCGAGCAACGCCGTACGGCCGTCGTCGAGGACGAGCAGGTTGCCCGCGTGCAGGTCACCGTGGAAGATCCCCTGCAGCATGCAGCCTTCGAGGAAGCCGATCATGCCGGTGCGGATGATGTTGTGCGTGTCGATGCCCGCCGAGCGGATGGTGTCGGCGTCGCCGAACGCATAGCCGTCGAGGCGTTCCATGACGAGCATCCGTGGCGTCACCAGTACGGGATGCGGACGAGGGACGACGTACCCGCGTTGGCCGAGCTCGACGAAGGCGCGGGCCACGTCGAGCATGTTCTCGGCCTCGAGGCGGAAGTCGAGCTCTTCGACGATCGTTTCCGCGAAGAGGTCGACGAGGGCCGGAGGGTTCGCGAGCGCAGCGACGGGAATGCGACCCACCAGTAGTGGCGCCAGCCATGCCATCACTCGCAGGTCACGGTGCACGCGCGTGGCAACGGTCGGTCGCTGCACCTTCACGACGACCCGCTCGCCGGAGCGCAGCGTGGCTGCATGCACTTGGGCGATCGACGCGGCCGCGATGGGAGTGGGGTCGAAGTCGCGGAAGGTGATCTCGAGGGGGCATCCCAGTTCGGACTCGACCACCGCGCGCACCACGTCGAATGGCTCCGGGGGGACCTGGTCGCGGCATCGACGGAACTCGGCCACGAGCGGCTCGGGAAAGATGCCTTCGCCAGAGGAGATGATCTGACCCAGCTTGATGTAGGTGGGCCCCAGGGCTTCGGCGGCGAGTCGCAGGCGGCGCGAGATGCCGGCCATGGATGCGTCACCGCCGAGGCGCCGTTCGTGGAGCTGCCAGCCGACGAGCGCGCCGCCGAGGCGGGCGGTGACGCGACCGAAGCGTCGCAGGGGTGGGATGGCGCTGCGCGTGGTGAGTGCCGGTGCCTGGGCGGCGACCGCGCGGCGCCTGGCTTTGAGGTCGCGGCGCCACGTGAGGAGGTCGGGGTTGTCGAGCGACCAGAGGCCGGTGTCGCTGAACGCGCCCCAGGTGCGGTCGTCGAGCGCGACGGGCGGTGGTTGTGATGCGGGCATGCGTGCTCAGTCTGGCAGCGTGATGGGCGTCACGTCACAGCGGCCGGCGGGTGCTGAGCTGGGCTCGCCGGCGAGTCGACGCTGTCAGGCTCGCAGCGCGGCGACCGCTCGAAGCGTCGCGTCGGCGAACTGGGGGCGGCACACCAGCAGGTCGGGCATGCGTGGGGTGTCGTTGTTGTAGGTGAGGGGCGCACCGTCGAGTCGGCTCGTGTGCAGCCCGGCGGCTCGGGCCACTCCGATGGGTGCCGCGGAATCCCATTCGTACTGCCCCGCGTCGTGCACGTAGATGTCGTTCGCTCCGAGCACGATCGACATGGCCTTTGCTCCGGCGGAGCCCATCTGCGTGACGGTGCCACCCAGCGTCGCGGCGAGCTCGTCGACCCACGGCGGTCGTCGGCTCCGGCTCACGACGATGCGAGGACGATCCGGCCCAGGGGGGAGCTCAGCCGGTGCCGGGCTCATCGTGAGGAGCAGGCGTTGCGCCGGCAGGGCCACTGCAGCGGCAGCCGGTTGGTGGTCGATCACGAGGGCGACGTGCACGGCCCAGTCGCCGCGGTTGGGGTTGCCGTACTCGCGCGTGCCGTCGAGCGGGTCGACGATCCACACGCGCGGCGCAGCGAGCCGCGCCGGGTCGGCGGGGCCCCGCGCGCCGGGTGATTCCTCCGAGAGGATCGCGTCGCCTGGCACTTCGGCACGAAGCTCGCGCAGCAGCAGCGTGTGCGCCTCTCGATCGCCGGTGTCGCACAGCTCGTCGGCCTCGACGCCTTGGGCCACCAGACGCTCGCGCACCTCCACGAGCAGGCGGGCGGTGGCGTGGGCCAGGTGCGCCGCAAGGCGATGGTCGTCGTCGGGGGCGGGTGGCGTCGTGACTGGGTCCGGCGGCATCTGTCCATTCTGGCCCGTGTGACGACGACCGGGTTGCAATACCCGACTAATCCGATCAACAATATCGGAGTTGCTCCTGCTCGCTCCTGCGAAGGTCGGTCCCCATGTCGCTCGCCACGCTCGACCAGCCCACGGCTCATCCCTCCACCCTCACGCACCTCGAAGCGCTCGAGGCCGAGGCGATGTACATCTTCCGTGAGGTGGCGGCAACCTTCGAACGCCCCGCGCTGCTGTTCTCAGGAGGCAAGGACTCGGTGGTCATGGCCCACCTGGCGCGCAAAGCCTTCTGGCCGTGCCCGGTGCCGTTCCCGCTCGTGCACGTCGACACCGGCCACAACTTCGACGAGGTCATCGCCTTCCGCGACCACCTCGTCACCGAGCTCGGCGTCCGACTCGTCGTCGGCTCGGTGCAGGAGTCGATCGACGCGGGGCGCGTCGTCGAGGAGCGCGGCCCTCGCGCCTCGCGCAACCGCCTGCAGACGGTCACGCTGCTCGACACCATCGAGGAGCACCGCTTCGACGCCCTCTTCGGTGGCGCTCGACGCGACGAAGAGAAGGCCCGGGCGAAGGAGCGCGTCTTCTCGTTCCGCGACGAGTTCGGCCAATGGGACCCGAAGAACCAGCGCCCCGAGCTGTGGAACCTCTACAACGGGCGGCACCGCGCAGGTGAGCACATCCGGGTCTTCCCGATCAGCAACTGGACTGAGCTCGACATCTGGCGCTACATCGCCGAGAAGGGCATCGAGCTGCCGTCGATCTATTACGCCCACGAGCGCGACGTGTTCGAGCGTGACGGCATGCTGCTCGCGGTCACCCCGTACGTGACGGTGGCGCCGACCGAGGTGCCGTTCCGCGAGACGGTGCGCTACCGCACGGTGGGCGACGCCAGCTGCACCGGCGCGGTCCGCTCCACCGCGACCGACCCGAAGGCCGTCATCGCCGAGGTCGCCGCGAGCCGTCTCACCGAGCGGGGGGCGACCCGAGCCGACGACCGGGTGTCGGAAGCCGCGATGGAGGACCGCAAGCGGGAGGGCTACTTCTGATGGAGCTCCTGCGTTTCGCCACGGCCGGCAGCGTCGACGACGGCAAGTCCACGCTCATCGGGCGGCTCCTCTACGACTCCAAGTCGATCTTCTCCGATCAGCTCGAAGCGGTCGAGCGCACCAGCGCGCAGCGCGGCGACGAGCAGGCAGACCTGGCGCTGCTCACCGACGGTCTGCGGGCCGAGCGCGAGCAGGGCATCACCATCGATGTCGCCTACCGCTACTTCTCCACGCCGGCACGCAGCTTCATCATCGCCGACACCCCCGGGCACCTGCAGTACACGCGCAACATGGTCACGGGGGCGTCCACCGCAGACGTGGCACTCGTGCTGGTGGATGCCCGCAAGGGGCTCGTGGAGCAGTCACGCCGCCATGCCTTCCTGGCGGTGCTGCTCGGCATCCGCCACCTCGTGCTGTGCGTCAACAAGATGGACCTCGTCGACTTCGACGAGGCCACCTTCGATGCGATCCGAGACGAGTTCACGGCATTTGTCGGAGGGCTCGGCGACACCGAGGTGACCGCCATCCCCCTGTCGGCCCTGCACGGCGACAACGTCGTGGAGCGCTCCGACCGAGCCAGCTGGTACGAGGGGCCGGCGCTGCTGGAGCACCTCGAGACCGTCGAGCTCGCCCCGGTCGAAGCCGAGACGGGCATGCGCTTCCCGGTGCAGTACGTGCTGCGGCCACGCGCCGAGGAGTGGCACGACTACCGCGGCTATGCGGGGAGCGTCGCCGGTGGGGTGCTGCGGCCCGGTGACGAGGTCGTCGTGCTGCCGTCGGGTCTGCGCACCACCGTTGCTGCCATCGACACGGAAGAAGGCGAGCTGCGCGAAGCCGCGGGGCGCGCCGTCGCCGTGCGCCTCGCCGACGACGTCGACGTGTCGCGGGGTGATCTGCTCGCCGCGGCCCACGATGCGCCGGTGGCGGCGCGCGAACTGGTGGCGACGGTGTGCTGGTTCAGTGAGCGCGCGTCGCTGGCCCCCCGCAACCGGTACCTCCTCCAGCACACGAGCCGGTTGGTGAAGGCACAGGTCGCGGAGCTCGTGCACCGCCTCGACGTGAACACCCTCGCCGAAGACGTTGACGCGGTCGAGCTCGCCTTGAACGACATCGGCGTGGTCCGGCTGCGCACGACGCAGCCGCTGTTCGCAGACCCCTACGCGCGCAACCGTGCGACGGGCAGCTTCGTGCTCATCGACGAGGCGACGAACGACACCGTCGCGGCGGGCATGGTGCGCGAGGTCGTGGCGGACAGCGCCGCGTGAGCGACGACGGCGAGCGGCCCTCCTCGGGAGCGGTCCAAGCTTCTTCCTCGGGCAGACCGGGTGGGGATGCACACGTCGAGTCGCCTCCGTTGGGCGGCTCGGGTGGCGTTGCACGTGAACGAGAGGGTGGCGGCGTCGGCAACGTCGTTGCACGTGAACGAGAGGGTGGCGGCGTCGGCAACGTCGTTGCGCACGACGGAGTGGTGTCGCGAGCGGCACGGACGTGGGGCCAGGGCGCGACGGTGTGGCTCACCGGCCTCTCCGGCTCCGGGAAGTCAACTGTTGCTGTCGAGCTCGAACGGCTCCTCGCCGGCGCCGGCCGCCCCGCGTACCGCCTCGACGGCGACAACCTCCGCCTCGGCCTGAACGGCGACCTGGGCTTCTCGGCAGAGGACCGGGCCGAGAACGTACGCCGGGTCGGCGAGGTCGCCTGCCTGTTCGCCGACGCAGGAGTGGTGGCGATCGTGCCCGTGATCAGCCCCTACCGTGCCGGACGCGACGCGGCTCGGGCGCGGCACGACGCGGTCGGTGTGCCGTTCCTGGAGGTGTTCGTCGACACGCCCTTGGCGGAGTGCGAACGGCGCGACCCCAAGGGCCTCTACGCCAAGGCCAGGGCGGGAGAGTTGAAGGGCTTCACCGGCATCGACGACCCCTACGAGCCGCCGTCCCGACCGGAGGTGGCGTTGTCTGGGTCAGCCTCGCCGGCCCAGCACGCGGCACGTCTTCTCGAGTTGTTGGAGCGGGCCCGGCCATCGGCCTAGCGCCGGGGCCGGTGCCCGCGCCGCAGAACTAGCTGACCCGGACGGGGAAGCCAGTCACCGCCACGGGCGTGTTGGAGCTATCCCACGTGCCGTTACCGAGCGAGTGCGCACCCCAGCACGAGGCGGTGCCCGACGCGCGTACCGCGCAGACCTCGGCGGACCCGGAGCTGACGGCGGTGGCGTCGGTGATACCGGTCACGGTGCCGTTGGTGGTGGCGCCGTTGCCGAGTTGGCCGCTCGAGTTGTCGCCCCAGCAGGAGATGGTGCCGGTGGCGTGGACGGCACACGCGGTGGCAGGGCCGGCAGATATGGCAACGGCGTCGCTGAAGCCACCGGTCGGTACCGGCGTGCTCACGAACACGGGCCCCGTGCCATCGGAGGGGGGGAGCCCCGGCACGATGCCCCAGCACGAGACGCTCCCGCCGGCGCGCAGCGCGCACGAGTACTGGTCGCTGGAGCTGATGGCGGTGGCGTCGGTGATGCCCGACACCGTGACCGGGGTGAGGGACTCGCCGCCGGGGTTGCCGTCGCCGAGTTGCCCGTACTGGTCGTTGCCCCAGCAGGAGACAGCGCCCGTGGCGTGCAGGGCGCACGAGTTGGTGTCGCCAGTGGAGACGGCGGTGGCGTCGGTGATGCCGGGGACCGTCACCGGGCTCGAGGCGTTCGTCTTGGTCCCGTCGCCGACCTGCCCGTTGGAGTTGGCGCCCCAGCACGAGACGGTGCCGGTGGCGTGCACCGCACACACGGTGTGGCTCTCGGCCGTGATGGCGGTGGCATCGGTGATGCCGGTGACCTTCACGGGCGTGTCTGAGGTGGTGGCGGTCGAACCGGTGCCGAGCTCGCCGTTGTAGTTGGAGCCCCAGCACGTGATGGAGCCGGAGGTGTGCAGCGCACACGCGTTCACGGCACCGACGGTGATCGCCGTGGTCGGGGTGGAGTCGGCGTAGTCCCAGGTGTTGACCGGCGTCGCCGAGTTGCCGCCGCTGAAGTCACCGAGTTGCCCGAACTGGTCGCTACCCCAGCATGCGACGGAGCCGTCGGATCGCAGCGCGCAGCCGCCGTTCCCACCCACACCGATCGCCGTTGGCGTTGTGAGGGCGAGCGTTTCGACGTTCACGGTCGTCCCGTCGGCCACCGTGAACGGCGTTGGGCTTGCGCCCCCGATGTGTACGACCTTGTTGGCGGCGACGTCGAGCAGTGCGACGTGGTAGGTGCCGCCGTGTGCGACCGGCAAGGAGAACGTGCCGTTGGTGGTGTAGCCGGCCGTCACGAGGCTGCCCGCGGTGTCTTCGAGGCCGACAAGCTGCCCGTCGACTGCGGTCCCGTCGGTAGTGGTGACGTACCCGGTCACGCTTGTGGTCGTCGACAGCGTGGTGGTGATGACCACCTGTGGCGCCCCGCCACCCACCTGGATGGTGGTGGCATCAGCCGCAGTTGTGGAGAGGCCGCTCCCGGTCCACCACTGACCGTCGATCGACACCACGTAGGTGCCGTCGGGAAGGGTCGCCGACGTGAACCCGAACTGACCGGTGAAGTCAGTGGTGGTGGACGCGACGGGTGTCGCGTCTGTGGTTGCGCCGAAGGCGGCGACGGTGACCTGGCCGGCGCCTTGGCCGTTGCTCGTCGACACGGTTCCCGACAGAACAGTCGGTGCCGGGGTGCACGCACTCAACCCCACCGTGGCGAGCACCACCGTCGCCAAGACCGCGCACGACCGCGCGAACGAACGTGTACCCCGCATCTGTACCACCTCTCATGCCCGCTTCATGATCTGAACCGTCAGGAGCATCCGCCGAGATTCTCCTGGCACGGCCACCCTAGGCGGTCGTTGCGCGGCGCGCAGGTCGCGGCAGGGTCAGCCCCCGATGATCAGGTCCTGGAGCACCGGGGTGTCGAGAACCGACACCGGGGTTGGCGAGTCGGTTGTTGTGCCGTTGCCGAGTTCGCCGTGACCGTTGAAGCCCCAGCACGAGATCGTCCCCGTGGCCCGCACGGCGCAGGTCTGGTGCACCCCTGTGGCGATGGCGGTGGCGTCATCGACTCCGGTGACCTCTGCGCGTTCGTCGGTCGAACCGCCACCGCCGAGCGCTCCGGTGGCGTTGGATCCCCAGCACACCACTCCTCCAGCGGACCGAAGCGCACAGGTGTGGACGGTTCCGGCGGCAACCGCGGTGGCGTCGGTGAGGTCGGCGACGGCTACGGGTGTGGATGAGTCTCCGCTGACCTCGTTTCCGAGCTCGTTGTCAAAGTTGTACCCCCAGCAGGACACGGTTCCAGCGGCGTGCAGTGCGCACGTGTGGTTGTTGCCGGCGGTGATGGCGGTGGCGTCGGTGATGCCGGTGACCGCGACGGGTGCGGCTGAATCGGTTGTGGTGCCGTCGCCGAGTTGGCCATTGCTGTTCGAGCCCCAGCACACGATGTCGCCGGTGGCGTGCAGGGCGCAGGTGTATTCTCCGCCGGCGGTGATGGCGGTGGCGTCGGTGATGCCGGTGACCGCGACGGGTGCGGCTGAATCGGTTGTGGTGCCGTCGCCGAGCTGGCCGTTGCTGTTCGAGCCCCAGCAGGAGACGGTGCCGTCGCTGTGCAGGGCGCAGGTGTGGGTGCCGCCGGCGGTGATGGCGGTGGCGTCGGTGATGCCGGTGACGGTGACGGGCGTGGAGGAGCTGGTTGTGGTGCCGTCGCCGAGTTGCCCGGTGACGTTCGAGCCCCAGCATGAGATCGCCCCCGCGGCACTGAGTGCGCAGCCGTGCAGGCCGCCGATGGAGATGGCGGTGGCGTCGGTGATGCCGGTGACGGTGACGGGCGTGGAGGAGCTGGTGGTGG
>CAZUMJ010000011.1:0-75404 GCA_964621605.1 uncultured Iamiaceae bacterium
CGGCGGGGGTGTCGGAGGCGCACGCAGACGTCGTGCTGATCTCCGGCCACGACGGTGGCACCGGTGCCAGCCCGCTCACCTCGCTCAAGCATGCGGGCGGTCCGTGGGAGCTTGGCCTTGCCGAGACGCAGCAGACGCTGCTGCTCAACCGCCTCCGCGACCGCATCGTCGTGCAGGTCGACGGGCAGCTCAAGACCGGCCGTGACGTGGTCGTGGCCGCGCTGCTCGGCGCGGAGGAGTTCGGCTTCGCCACCGCCCCGCTGGTCGTGTCGGGCTGCATCATGATGCGCGTCTGCCACCTCGACACCTGCCCGGTCGGCATCGCCACGCAGAACCCGGTGCTGCGCGAGCGCTACACCGGTCAGCCCGAGTTCGTCGAGAACTTCTTCACCTACATCGCCACCGAGGTGCGTGAGCTGCTCGCCGAGCTCGGCTTCCGCAGCATCGAGGAGGCGGTCGGGCACGCCGAGGTGCTCGACACAGCCGCCGCGGTCGACCACTGGAAGGCCGCCGGCCTCGACCTGAGCCCCATCCTGCACGTGCCAGAGCTGGAAGCGGGCGCGGTCCGCTACCAGACGGTCACCCAAGACCATGGCCTCGACAAGGCCCTCGACAACCAACTCATCGCCGACGCGGCCCCCGCCCTCGAACGAGGCGAGAAGGTCAAGCTGGCGTATGAGATCCGCAACGTGAACCGCACGGTCGGCACCATGCTCGGCCACGAGATCACGAAGCGTTACCGGGGCGAGGGCCTTCCGGACGGCACGATCGACATCACCTTCACCGGCTCCGCAGGGCAGAGCTTCGGGGCGTTCGTCCCGCACGGTGTCACCCTGCGCCTCCTCGGCGACAGCAACGACTACCTGGGCAAGGGCCTTTCCGGTGGGCGCCTCGTCGTGCGGCCACCGCAGGACTCGCACGCGGCGCTCATCGCCGAAGAGAACGTCGTTGCCGGCAACGTCATCCTCTACGGCGCCACCGATGGCGAGGTGTTCCTGCGCGGCATCGTCGGGGAGCGGTTCTGCGTGCGCAACTCGGGGGCCACAGCCGTCGTCGAAGGGGTTGGCGACCACGCGTGTGAGTACATGACCGGAGGGCGCGTCGTCGTGCTCGGCCCGACCGGACGCAACTTCGCCGCCGGCATGTCGGGCGGGCTCGCCTACGTGTGGGACCCCGAGGGCAGATTCCCCAGCCTCGTGAACCGTGAGATGGTTGACCTCGACCCGCTCGACGACCTCGACCTGTCGTGGCTTGCCGGCACGATCCTTCGGCACCAGCGCGAGACAGGCTCGACCGTTGCCGAGCGGGTGCTCGCGGACTGGACCTTCACCGCCGACCAGTTCGTGAAGGTCATGCCCCGCGACTACAAGCGGGTGCTCGCCGCAATCCGCCAAGCAGAAGAGACCGGCGCCGACATCGACCAGGCGGTCATGGCCGCCTCCGCCGGCTGAGCCGCGGACGAGGAGACACGACATGGGAGACATCCGAGGGTTCCTCAAGCACACCCGCGTCACGCCAGCGCGCCGCCCGGTGCCGGTTCGACTGAAGGACTGGAAAGAGGTCTACGAACCACTCGATGAGGAAGAGGCTCGCCGTCAAGCCAGCCGGTGCATGGACTGTGGCGTGCCGTTCTGCAACCAGGGCTGCCCCCTGGGCAACCTCATCCCCGACTGGAACGACCTCGTCTACCGCGACCAGTGGCGCGAGGCGATCGAGCGGCTGCACGCAACCAACAACTTCCCCGACTTCACAGGGCGGCTGTGCCCCGCACCGTGCGAGACGGCCTGCGTGCTAGGCATCAACCAACCCCCGGTGACCATCAAGCAGATGGAGTACGAGATCATCGAGCGGGCGTTCGCCGAGGGGTGGGTCACGCCCATCCCTCCGACCGTCCGCACCGGGCGCAAGGTGGCCATCGTGGGCTCGGGGCCCGGGGGCCTCGCGGCGGCCCAGCAGCTCACCCGTGCAGGGCACGAGGTCGTGGTGTTCGAGCGTGCCGACCGCATCGGCGGCCTGCTGCGCTACGGCATCCCCGAGTTCAAGATGGAGAAGCGCATCATCGACCGCCGCGTCGCGCAGATGGTGGCCGAGGGCACCGAGTTCCGCACCGGCATCGACGTAGGCGTCGACGTGTCCGTCGAAGACCTGCGTCGTGACTTCGACGCCATCGTGCTCGCTGGTGGTGCAACCCAATGGCGCGACCTGCCCATCCCGGGTCGCCAGTTGCGCGGCATCCACCAGGCGATGGAGTACCTGCCGGTCTCGAACCGGGTCCAGGAGGGCGACCTGTTCGAGCCGACGATCACCGCTGAGGGCAAGCGGGTCGTGATCATCGGTGGCGGCGACACGGGTGCTGACTGTCTCGGCACCGCGCACCGCCAAGGTGCCGCGTCGGTGCACCAGTTCGAGATCCTCCCGCGCCCGCCCGACGAGCGTGACGCCTCCACCCCGTGGCCCATGTGGTCGCTCATGCTGCGGACCTCATCCGCACACGAGGAGGGCGGCGAGCGCGTCTTCGCGGTCAGCACCCAGGAGTTCCTCGACGACGGGGCCGGCAACGTGGCGGGCCTCCGCGCCCATGAGGTGTCCCGCGAGCTGGTCGACGGTCGTCCCACGTTCGTGGAAGTCCCCGACTCCACCTTCGAGCTCCCGTGCGAGATCGTCTTCCTGGCCCTTGGCTTCAGCGGCCCGGAGCGTGGGCCCCTGCTCGAAGGCCTTGGCGTGGAGCTCGACGCCAAGGGCAACGTGGCACGCGACGCCCGGTGGGCGACGAACGTGCCCGGCGTGTTCGTCGCCGGCGACATGGGGCGGGGCCAGAGCCTCATCGTGTGGGCCATCGCTGACGCGCGCTCTGCGGCCGCGTCGGTCGACGCGTACCTCCAGCAGGAGAGCGACCTCCCCGCGCCGGTGGTTCCCACCGACCAGCCGATCCACTGACGTCGTCGCTGCGGCGCTGACGCCGTGGCTGTCGCTCGCGCGGCGGGAGCACGAGCGCGCGGCGGGCGAGCACGAGGATCAGGCGGGTCGTGGTGGTGGTCTCCGGTCAGCGTCGCCCAGAGGCCACCGCCACGACGCGTCGAAGCCCCGGCGACGCTGCCGGGGCTTCGAGATCGTGACCTGCGCAGCGGGGACATCCCGCCCGGTTGGTCAGGGCTTGAACCAGGTGGTCAGGGCTTGAAGAGGTCGGGCCCGAACGACTGCTTCGGGGCGCCGGTGACGACGACCGTCTTGATGAGCTTGTCGGCCACCGTCTGCTTCTTCGCGTCCCACAGGGGCATCAGGTAGCCGATGTAGCAGATGATGCCGTCGACGAAGTGGGCGATGGCTCGCACGACGCCCATGCCGCCACCGATGACCTGGCCGGTCTCTTCGCTGATGACCTTCAGGCCGGTGAGCGCCTTACCGGGGGACTGCCCCTTCGCGCCGGTGAGGAAGGCGAAGTAGAGCCCGAGGAGGACATACACGGCGTAGAAGAGCAGCCCGACGATCACGCCGAGCGAGGTGCTGATCGAGCCGAGGATGAGCGTGATGATGAAGCCGACGATCCCCACGACGAAGATGCATGCCACGTCGATGAGGGTGGCCACCACCCGCTGTGCCCACTCGGCGAGCTGCGCGCCACCGGGGCCACCGGCCATGGCGGGTGACGCGGCGCCGAAGCTGGCCGGCGCGGCACCGGGCGCCGACTCAGGCGGGTACCACTTTCCGTCCGAAGCCTGCCACCAGCCTGGACCCTGGGAGACGTCACTCATGACCCGCACTTCCTTTCACTGTTGGTCGTCCCTCTGGGGAGTTGCGCCCGAGCGTAGTAGCTGCGCGGCGCCGCGTCGGGGCTATCTCATCGTCTGACCCGATGGCCCGCAGTCGTGCGTGCGGGCTCTCGCCGGTAGACCGGTGTCGCAGGCGGAGCAGTCCGGCGTGTCTGATGGCTCGCGGGTAGGCCGGCGTCGCAGGCGGAACGACCCGGTGTGTGTGCTGGCTCGCGGGCAGGCCGACGCCGCAGGCGTCCTACGCTGCCGCGGTGTCGTCGCGTCGTCCGGGTCTTGTGCTGTTCCCGGGCGCCGGCGGCGATCGCGACCACCACACCCTGCGTGTCCTCGCTGAGGACCTCGCCCCCCGTCCCGTGGCACGGGTGGACTTCACCTACCGCCGAGAGGGGCGCCGCGCGCCGGACCGTGCCCCGAAGCTCCTTGCCGACGTGCTCGAGGGGGTGTCGACCGCCCGGCGGACCCACCGCCTCGCGGCGCGAAGCGTGGTGTTGGGCGGACGCTCGATGGGTGGACGAATCTGCTCGATGGCGGTTGCCGAGGGCCTCCCCGCAGCGGGGCTGGTGTTGCTGAGCTACCCGCTCCATCCTCCGGGCCGCCCGGAGCGCCTCCGGGTCGAGCACTTCCCTGCGTTGCGCGTTCCGTGCCTGTTCGTGTCAGGCACCCGCGACCCGTTCGGGTCACCGGCGGAGTTCTTGGCCGAGACGGCGGCGATTCCCGGACCCGTCACGCACGTGTGGCTTGACGGACAGCGCCACGACCCCAAAGGGGTGGACGAGGCGATCAGCGCCGCGGTGAAGCGATGGATCGAAGCCCTGTGAGGAGCGTGCTACCGATTGGCAGGCGAGCTTGTGCGTGACCGTACGCGCCGCGCTCGAGGCTGAGCTCAGGCCTGGATCTCGACAGGGGTGCCGAGGGGCAGCACCTTGACGAGCTTCTCGATGTCGTCGTTGCGCAAGCGGATGCAGCCGTGGCTGACGTTCGTGCCGACCTTGTCGGGCTCGTTCGTGCCGTGGATGCCGATGACGCCCGTGCCACCCGCGAAGTTGGCGAGCTCGTCCTTCTCGCTGAAGCCCGACAAGCCGTACGCGTACGGGCCGTACGCACCGTTCGGGTCGGGCGGCTGCAGGAGCTCCTTGATGTAGAACACGCCGCCCGGCGTCGGGGTGTCTTGCGTGCCGACCCCGATCGGCAGGTCGTACACGACCTGGGTGGCGTCCTTGAGCAGCACCAGCTCGTGCGCGCCGAGCTTCACCACGACCTTGTAGGGGTTCTGTGCGAGGGTGACGCTCGCGGCCTTGACCCAGCCCGTCGAGCCGTTCGGCCTGATCGGCAAGTTCACGTTCACCCACGCGCCCTGCTGCTTCACGACGAGGAAGACCAGCGGCGCGCCGTTTTCGTTGGGGTTGCTGAGCGTGACCTTCTTCGGCGTGGTGTCGTCGGGGGCGTCGAAGACGTCCACCGTCGGGCCGACCGCGGTGGCGACGGTCGAGACGCCCGCGGGCACGGTGGTGGGCGGCGCGGCGGTGACCACCGCGGCCGAGGTGGGCACGCTGCGATCGGGTGGCGCGAGCTTCGGGCTGGAGCTGCTGCAGCCGGCGAGCAGGCACAACGACACCACGACGAGGGCGAACGCGCGGCGCGGTGCTGAGGAGGAGGCGATCCGGTACATGAGCCCCCGAGCTTACTGGCGCGGTACCTCGTCTTCGGGGTCTGCGCGGTTCGGGGGGTCGACGCCGTCCGTCGGTTTCAGGTCGTCTTCGGGGTTGAGATCCTCGAGCTCGCGCCGTGCGGTCTCGGGAAAGGCTACCCAGACCAGCAGGGCGACCAGGAGCGGACCTGCGAGCACGATGGCCATCCCGTTCCCCAGGTGCCCGGTGCGGTCCGCCACGACGCCGACCACCAGAAGCCCCACGCTGCTGCCTGCGACTGCGGCGATCTGCAGGATGCCGTTTGCCTTCGCTCGAAGCCCCGTCGGGAAGAGCTCCGGCCCGTACACGCCCAGCGCCGGTACCGCGAACGCTGCCGCCTGCGTCCCGGCCATCGACCACAGCCACATCCACCAGCCGTGCGCGAAGAACTCGCACAGCGTCAGGATGGCCCCGAGGCTCGCCCCCAGCGCACCGATCAGTCGCCGACCCCGCCGGTCGGCGAGCCAGCCCCCCATGACCACGCCGATGCCGGCTGGGGTGGCCGTCAGCAGGGTGAACAGGGTGATCTGGGCGGCGCTGAAGGACCGCTCTTCGCGCAGGAACTGGTTCTGGAGCTGCGATGCCGGTGCCGCGAACACCGCCGCCAAGAACAGCACCGCGCCCAACAAGAGCAAGCGACGCCCGTGGCCGGCGATGCGCACCTTGGCGTGCGGTCGTACGAACCGGCGACTCTCCGGAAGCCGCCGTCCCACCGCCATCACCAGCGGGATCGCCAGCAGGGGAGCGAGGTAGAGCAACCGCCACGCATCTGGACCGAGGTCGGCGAGAGGGAGGAGCCACACGCACATGCCCGCGCCGAGCGCGGCGGTGAGCGTGGTGACGCTGACCGCGAACGCTCGGCTCCCGGCCGGCATCTCCTCCGCCGCCATCACCGCGAGGAGAAGCCCGGCAACCGTCGAGAACGAGCGCGACACCGTCTGCGTGGCGCCCAGCACCACGAGGCCGGGCGCAAACGCACCCAGCGCGGCGGTGACGCACGACGCGATGATCGACCACAGCAGGACGCGGCGTCGGCCGTGACGGTCCGCAGCAGCGACGATGACGAGCGAGGCGAGTACCCCGATGCGCACCGCGGCGAGCGTGCCGCTCTGCTCCGTGTTGGTCGAGCCGAACCGGTCGGCTGCAAAGGTGAGCGTCTGGGTGATGACCGTCCCCAGGTACCCCACCACCATCGAGAGCGTGCAGATGATCCCGAGGACGCTGGCGGAGCGCTCGTCCAGTCGCTGCGGAGGCGACCACCATGGGGGGCGTCCGGCGTTGGCGAGCATCGTGGGCAGCAGCGTGGGATCCGCGTCGACGAGCTGCGCGCTGCGGTGGCGGGCCTTCAGGTGGCGGCGGATCAGCGGGCCGAAGAGCGCGCTCCATCCCCGCGCAGCGAGCTTGAACTCCACCTCTTCGTGGACGCCCTCGATGCCCTCTGCGGTGGTCGCATCGGTGATGGTGCGCTCCCACCGGGCGAAGGGGCCATCTTCCTGCACGAAACGTCCGGGACTGGTCTCCCGCTCCGCGACGACCCCGTCGATCGGGGTCTGCAGGTAGGCGCGTCCGACCGGCCCGAGGGCGGTCGTCATCCGAAGCGTGGTCAACGTGTCGTGCCGGAGGTGAGGCATGCGGCATGGCGACGCGGCATGGCTGCGGAGCCTAGGTGCCAGTGCACGGATCGGCTGAGCAGAGGGGGTCGCCGCCGGTGCTTGACTGGAGCGGTGACGGCCCGGCAGCGACGCGCATGACAGCCCAACAGTTGGTCGTGCGGCGAAGCGGCCCGTTGGCAGGAGAGGTGCGCGTCGGCGGGTCGAAGAACTCCGTGCTCAAGCTGATGGCTGCAACGCTCCTGGCGCACGGAACCCACACCCTGCACAACGTCCCGGCGATCACCGACGTGGACGACATGGCGGCGTTGCTCGCATCGATGGGTCTCACGGTGCAGCGCAACGGGTCGACGGTCGTCATCGATCGCCCCGCCACGATCGTGCCCGAGGCGCCATGGGAGTTGGCCGAGCGCATGCGCGCGTCGATCGTGGTCCTCGGGCCGCTGCTCGCCAGCGAGGGACGTGCCCGGGTGCCGTTGCCCGGAGGCGACGACTTCGGAAGCCGGCCCCTCGACCTGCACTTCGGAGGCCTCGAGCAGCTCGGTGCAACCTTCGGTGCCTCGCACGGCGATGTCGAAGGGCGCGTCGAGCGCCTTCGTGGCGCCAAGGTTGCGCTCCAGTTCCCCAGCGTGGGTGCCACCGAGAACCTGCTGATGGCCGCAGTGCTCGCGGAGGGGACGACGACGATCGACAACGCGGCGCGCGAGCCCGAAATCGTCGACCTTGCAGCCTTCCTGAACCAGATGGGCGCCCGGGTGGTGGGTGCCGGGACGCCGACGATCCAGATCGAAGGGGTCGAGGCGCTGTCGCCGGTGACCCACCGCGTGATCCCCGATCGCATCGAGGCAGCGACGTTTCTCGCCGCCGTCGGCATCGCCGGTGGCTCTGTCCATCTCCGGGGCGCCCGCGCGGATCACATGGACGCGCTCTTGCGGAAGGTCGTCGCGATGGGGATGCAGGTCGACTCCACCGCCGACGGGATCCAGGTGGTGGCGCCGGACCGGCTCCGTTCAGTCGACGTCTCCACGTTGCCCTATCCGGGGATCGCGACCGACTACAAGCCGTTGCTCGTGGCGATGCTCGCGGTAGCAGACGGCGTTGGCATCGTCACCGAGAACATCTTCCAAGGCCGGTTCCGGTACGTGGCAGAGCTCGTGCGCATGGGGGCAGATGTCCGCACCGAGGGACACCATGCCGTCGTGCACGGCCGCCCGTTGCTTTCGGGCGCTCCGGTGCGAGCGCACGACATCCGTGCGGGGGCAGCCATCCTCGTCGCAGGCCTACGAGCTGACGGTGAGACGGTCATCGCCGATTGCCACCATCTCGCCAGGGGCTACGAGCACCTGGCAGAGAAGCTCCTCGCCATCGGGTGCGACGTCGAGTGGCGTGACCGCTGACGCACGCCCGAGCATGCCGCGAGCGGGTGGCCGCATCTCGACCTGACATCCATCCGCCGCGACCGACCCGTGATGGGTGGACAGCGGTGCTCGGCCGACTCAGGGAGTCGACTCACCCTTGCGGCGAAGCTCCGCGCGGCGCTTGGCGACATGGAGCACCCACGCGAAGAACGCCAGTGGGATGCACACCATCGAGGTGCTGACCCAGTCGCTCTGGTGAGCCAGCAGCAAGGGGGCGACCGCTTCCATGCCTCTCAGAATCCCAGAAGTCCGAGGGTGCAGCCAACACCGGAGAGCCCGATCACCCCGATGCCCGGGGCCATGGCTCGCCACGCTCGGCGTGCTGAACCGGTGCCGGAGGCGGCGAGTGCGCAGGTTCGGTCACGGAGCGCCACCAGCGCAGCCGCGTGCGCGGCAGCGATGAGCGCGAACTGCACCCACCCGAGCGTGGCGGGTGACAGGGGATCTTGGGTGACGTGCCATCCGATCGTCCCGAAGAGGTTCCAGCCCCGGGCGAACGGGTCTGACGCGAGCACCGCGACGTTCTGGAGTTGTACCAACAGCTCGCGGAGGGTCGACGCGAGGAGCATGCCGGCAGCGATCGGTGCTCCAACGGCGACGGCCTGCAGCCCAGGCGTGGTCCCGACCGCGGTGGAGTCGCCACCGCCTTCCGCGAGGCGAGCTGTGAGGATTCCGAGCCCCCAGATGACCGCCGCGACGAGCGCCGAGATCCACAGGAGCCCGAGCAGGTTCTGAACCTGCGCTGCGTGCAGGCTCCGACGCCCGATCCACCGGCCGAAGCTCTCCGTTCCGCTCACCCGTGCGAACACGACGGCTCCGATGACCAATGCAACGACACCCAACTGCGTCGCGGCGTCTGTGTCACGTCGGCGCGGCCGCACCCACGCCGCGAGGTTCGCCGCGACCGGGAAGGGATCGCAGCGCGTGCGCACTCGGTGACCTCCCCGCCATGCCGCCACCCCCACGGTGACCGTGTAGGCGCTCAACAGCCAGGCCAGCCGCCGGGGTTGGCTGCCGTCGGGGTCTGCAACCCACGCGAACAAGAAGCCGCACAGCACTACCGGCGCGACCCACCACCAGGCGGCTCGTTCGGACGTCGCTTCGAAGTCGAGACCTTCGGCGGCGCTCCCGACTTCGGGCTCGTCAGGCGCAGCATGTGCCGGGCCGGGCGTGTCGTGCGGGGCGGCTGTCGCGCGCCGGCGCACGCGCCGCGCCGCGGCGGCGGTGCCGAGGTCGGCGATGAAGGCGAACGGTGACCAGTCGGACGCTCGCCCGCCGGTGGCGAGGGCGAGCCAGGCGCTGCCGGCCCAGAAGACGCTGAACACGACCGCCGGGATGAGGCTGGATCCCTGCTGGTCGGGACCGAGCCATGCAAGGGCGAGCAAGAGCAGGAGGGTTGCGCCGCCTGTGGCTTGCGCGACCCGCGCCAGCGACGTGGCGGCGCCCCGCTCGGCGTCACCGCCAGCGTCACCGTCGGCATCACCGTCGGTGTCGGTCGTCGAGCGGGCGGACGCGGCCCGGGCGAGGGTGCTGCGGAGCCCGAACGCAACGATCGCGACGACCGCGACGATCGCGTAGACGAGCACCCAGCGAGGCACGCCGAGCACCTCGGGGCCGGCCGTGACGACGTGGGCGAGCATGCCGCGCGACATGGGCAGGCATCGTAGGGGCGAGCGACGTGGCCTCCACCTTCGAGCCGGTGCGAGACTGCTCGGGAACCGTCGTCTGTCAGGAGGTCCCATGCGAGCCGAGGTCGCCAACGTCATCGATTCGCTACGCCCCGCCCTGCAGGCGGACGGCGGCGACGTGCTGTTGCGCGACGTCGACGCCGCGAGCGGCGTGGTGACGATCGAGATCCCTGGCGGCTGCGGGATGTGCGCGTCGGGCGCCCGCAACGCGCTCGAAGCCGGGATCGAGCGCATCTTGCGCGACCGTGTCCCGGGTGTGACGCAGGTGGTGCGCGCCGCGTGCGCGGAGGCCGGTCCCTCGTGCGCACATCCGTGAGGTCTGCGTCACCGGACGCCCTCTACGACTCAGCTCGCCACGGTGACCGTCGCGCACGGGCCCGCTTGTTGACGCTGCTCGAAGCGGGAGGCGAGGCGGCGCACCTGGTCGCGCGGCTCGCCTACCCCGATGCGCACGAAAGTGTCACGATCGGCGTCACCGGTGCGCCGGGAGCGGGGAAGTCGACGCTCGTCAGCGCGCTCGTGCATCGGATGCGCGCCGACGAGGTCGCGCTTGCGGTGCTTGCCGTCGACCCCTCGTCGCCGTTCACGGGAGGGGCGATCCTGGGCGATCGGGTACGCATGGACGACCACGTCCTCGACCCGGGGGTCTTCATCAGGTCGATGGCCACACGAGGTCACCTGGGCGGGTTGACCCTTGCGGCGCGCGATGCGACCCGCCTGCTTGCAGCGACCGGCGCCGAACGGGTCCTCGTGGAGACCGTCGGCGTCGGCCAGGTCGAGATCGACATCGTGCATGCCGCCGACACGACGATCGTCGTGGTGAACCCCGGTTGGGGTGACGCCGTGCAGGCGAGCAAGGCCGGGTTGCTCGAGGTTGCGGACATCTTCGTGATCAACAAGGCCGATCGTGACGGGACAGCACAGACACGACGTGATCTCAAGGCCATGCTGCGCATGGTGGAGCGCACCGAGTGGGCACCGCCGGTTGTGGAGACCGTCGCCACCGATGGTCGAGGGGTCGACGCCTTGTGGGAGGCGGTAGAAGCGCACCGGCGGTATCTCGAGGCATCCGGAGAGCTGCAGCTCAGGAGGTCGGAGCGGCTGCGCGTCGAGTTGCAGACGATCGTCACCGAGCAGTTGCGCCACCTGGCGATCGAGCGGTGTGGGAGCGCAACGGCCGCTGCGCTCGAGGCCGACGTCGTGGCGGGTCGCCTCGACCCCTACAGCGCGGCGGATCGCCTCCTCGCTGGGGTTTCGGAGGCATCGGCGCGCAGTTGAGGACGTCCCACGGATCGTCGGAGCCGAGTACCGTCAGTCACCATGTCATCCGAGGAGCCCTCCCCGTCCGTTCCGGTTGTCCAACTCGAGCGTGCTGCCGACGACGTCGCTGTGGTCCGGCTTGCCAACGGCAAGGTGAATGCCCTGTCCAGCGCGGTGTTGAGCGAGTTGTACGCCGTTGCGCAGGAGCTCACGCGCAACCCGCCAGGAGCCGTCGTCGTTGCCGGGAACGAGCGTGCATTCGCTGCCGGGGCTGACATCAGTGAGTTCGCCGGTCCGCCTGAGGCTGCGCGGATCGGGGGGTTGTTTCGTGCCGCCCTCGACGCCGTTGCGGCGATCCCACGCCCCGTGATCGCCGCGGTCTCGGGTGTCGCCCTGGGTGGCGGGTGCGAGTTGGCGCTCGCCTGTGACTTCCGCGTCGCGAGCTCGACGAGCCGTTTCGGGCAGCCAGAGATCCTGCTCGGCATCATCCCTGGCGGTGGCGGGACGCAGCGTCTCGCCCGGCTCGTGGGGCCCGCACGGGCGAAGGACCTGATCATGACGGGACGACAGGTTCGTGCCGACGAGGCGCTGCGCATCGGCCTGGTCGATCGGGTCGTCGAAGCCGGGACCGAGTTCGCCGAGGCGTTGGCGTGGGGTGCCGAGCTGGCTCGCGGCGCCCGGTTGGCGCAGGCGCTCGCGAAGCAGGCGATCGACGTCGGGCTCGACGGCGACCTCAACCGCGGGCTCGACCTCGAGCAGCAGCTCTTCGTCGAGGTGTTCCGCACCGAGGACGCCCATCTCGGGGTGGCGTCCTTTCTCGCCGACGGTCCCGGGAAGGCGGCCTTCATCGGACGCTGACCCTCGGGGTCGGCCTGGTCAGGGCCAGGCGACGAGACCAAGCTCAACCGGGCCCGCCAGGTCCGGGTGGGTCGGCACGACCCGCACGGTGCACCCGATGCGGCCGGTGCGCGTGCAGCGGAACGTCCCTGCGTAGGTGGCGTGTCCGTCCGGGAGGGCGTCGGACCATTGCAGCACCGATGCCGTGGGGGCGATGAGCTCGCCGCCGTCGCCGATCGGTCCGTGCAGCAGTTGCACCTGGATGTCCGCCGGGCTGAGACCACCGAGGGCGACGCGTGCCTGCACGTGGCGTTCGTCGCCGACCTCGGCCGTGGAGGTGGCGACCTGGACCTCATCGACGTGCACGCCGTGCCATTCGGCGCGCACGTGCTGCTTCCACGCGGCAAGGTCACGGGCGGCTGCGCCGCCGTCGGCGGTGAGGCGTGCCGCCTGCCGTGCTGCCGGTTCGTAGAGCTGTTCGACGTAGTCGCGCACCATGCGCCCTGCGACCACCGTCGGTCCGAGCGAGCGCAACGAAGCTTTCATGCGCGCGGTCCAGCGTCGTGGCACCGGGCCACCCCACCGTTCGTGGAAGAGGGGCACGATTCGGCTCTCGAGCAGATCGAAGAGGCTGTCGGCTTCGATCTGGTCCCGGCGATCGACGTCGTCGACATGCTCGGCGGACGAGATCGCCCACCCGTTCTCGCCGTCGAAGCACTCGTCCCACCAGCCATCGAGGATCGAGCAGTTCAACGCTCCGTTCAGCGCTGCCTTCATGCCCGACGTGCCACACGCCTCCTGCGGCCGTCGCGGGGTGTTCAGCCACACGTCCGCCCCTTGCACCAACGCCCGCGCGACAGAGATGTCGTAGTCGTCGACGAACACGAATCGGTGGCGGATGGCCGGATCCGCGGCGAACGCCACGATCTGTCGGATCATCTCCTTGCCTTGGTCGTCGGCCGGGTGGGCCTTCCCCGCGAACACGAACTGCACGGGGTGCTCGGGGTGCAGCAGCAGCGCTCGGAGTCGGTCGGGCTGTGACAGCAGGAGCGTGGCGCGCTTGTAGGTGGCGAAACGTCGGGCGAAGCCGACGGTGAGGACGCGCGGATCAAGGACCGATTCGAAGACCTCGGCGTCCGAGGCGGACAGGCCGCGCCGCATCGCGGAGGACCGAAGGCGACCACGGACGAACGTCACGAGGCGTTCGCGGGCTTGCTCGCGTGCCCGCCACAGCTCGTCGTCACCGATGCGCTCGACTCGAGCCCATTCCTCTGCGGATGCGTCGGGCCAGGTTGGAAGGACATGGCGGCCCAGGAGTGTGCTCATCTCGGACGACACCCACGTGGTGGCATGCACGCCGTTGGTGATGGACCCGATCGGCGCCTCCTCGGCGGGCACGTCGGGCCACAGGTCGGCGAACATGGCCCGGCTCACCTCGCCGTGCAGCGCGGCAACGGCATTGGCTCGTGCAGCGAGGTGGAACCCCATGACCGCCATGTTGAAGCGGTCGTCGGGGGCGTCCCCCGGCCGGTGCCCGAACCGCATGAGCTCATCGATGGTGGTGTCGCATGCGGCTGCCCATTCGCTGAGGTTGCGTTCGATCAGCTCGCGCGGGAACTGGTCGATGCCGGCGGGGACGGGCGTGTGGGTCGTGAACACGTTGCCGGGACGGACCGCCTCGACCGCCTCGGCAAGGGTCAAGCCGTCTGCTGCGATCGCTCGTCGAATGCGTTCGAGACCCAGGAACCCGGCGTGGCCCTCGTTGGTGTGGAACACCTGCGGCTTGATGCCCAGCGCGTCGAGGGCGCGGACGCCGCCGATGCCCAAGAGGAGTTCTTGACGCAGGCGGTGCTCGGTGTCGCCTCCGTACAGGCGGTCGGTCACCGTGCGGAGCTCTGGGGTGTTCTCCTCGATGTCCGCGTCGAGGAGGAAGAGCGGCACCCGTCCCACCTGCGCGCGCCACACGTGCGCGTGCAGCGTCGTGCCCTCCATCTCGACCTCGACGTGCACGCCGGCGCACCGCTCGAGTGCCATTGCGTGAGGGTCGAGGTCCGGGTAGGTCTCCTGTTGCCAGCCGTCGCTGTTCAGCGCCTGGCGGAAGTAGCCGTGCCGGTACAGCAGGCCGATCCCGACGAGGGGCACGCCCAGGTCGCTGGCCGCCTTGAGGTGGTCGCCCGCGAGCACGCCGAGGCCACCGGAGTACTGGGGGAGGGCCTCGGCGATGCCGAACTCTGGTGAGAAGTAGGCGATGGTCTGCAACGCACGGCCTTCGGCTGTGGTCTGGAACCAGCGAGGTTCGTCCATGTAGCGCTGCAGCTCTTCGGCCGTCTGCGCCATGAAGCGCAGGAAGGACTCGTCGCCTGCCAGCTCGGTGAGGCGCTCCTGGCTGACAAGCCCGAGCAGGCGGACGGGGTCGTGCACGGCAGCGTCCCACTGCTCAGGGTCGACCCAGCGGAACAGGTCACGCGTGGGGCGGTCCCATGACCAGCGGAGGTTCATCGCCAACGGCTCGAGCGCTGCGAGCTCGTCAGGGAGATGGGGACGTACCGTGAAGCTGCGCAGCGCCAACATACGTGCGACCGTAGTGCGGCCATGCGAAGGTGAGCAGGGGCAATGTCTGGAGACGAGTCGGGGAGAGGTGGCATGGTCGGCCGGCTGGTGATCGACAACGTGAGGCCCCGCACGCTCACCGGCGCGTTCCCTGCAAAGGCGGTACAGCACGCGCAGGTGCCCGTGCACGCATGGATCCATCGCGACGGTCACGACCTACTGTGCGCGCGGGTGGCGTGGCGTCCCGTCGGGGTGCGCGTGGTCGGGACGGCATCGGGAGATGGTGGCGTGCACGAAGCGCACACCGCTTCCAACGACGTCGACGGCGCGGCCGTGGCGAGCGGTGCGTGGCGCTACGAGACGCTCGTCGACGGCGGGAACGACGAGTGGTCGGGTTGTTTCACGCCGCGAGCAGTGGGACTGCACGAGTTCCGCGTCGAGGCCTGGGCGAGCCATTTCGGCACCTGGGCCCGAGACCTGCGAGCCAGGCTTGGAGCCGGAGATGACGTCGAGGTCGAACTGCTCGCGGGCGCAGAGATCGTGGAGCGAGCGCTGGCCTGGTCGGCGGACTCGTTCGATGCAGCCCAGCTGTCTCGCCTCGAGGCGACGGCGGCCACGCTGCGTCGAACATCGTGCACCCAACAGGCGCGCGTCGACGCTGGGCTCGATCCCGTCGTGGCAGACCTGCTGTGTCGCGTCCCCGACCCGTGGGATCGCGGCGCGTCGGAGATCCTGCAGTGCTGGGTCGATCGTCCGCTTGCCGGAAGCAGCGCGTGGTATGAGCTCTTCCCGCGCTCCGAAGGAGGGTTCGAAGGGGCGCGGCGGCGCCTGGGGCCCATCGCCGAGATGGGGTTCGACATCGTCTACCTCCCACCGGTACATCCGGTGGGAACGACCGCCCGCAAGGGGCGCGACAACGCGTTGGTCGCGGGTCCCGGCGATCCGGGTAGCCCGTGGGCGATCGGCTCCCCCGCAGGAGGCCACGACGCCATCGACAGCGGTCTCGGCACGCTGGAGGACTTCGATCGCTTCGTCGCCGACGCCGCTCGGCACGGCCTCGAGGTGGCGCTCGACTTCGCCCTGCAGTGCTCGCCCGACCATCCCTGGGTGCGCGAGCACCCGGAATGGTTCGTGCACCGACCCGATGGCACGATCCGCTTCGCGGAGAACCCACCGAAGAAGTACCAAGACATCTACCCGCTCAACTTCTGGCCGGCAGGGCCCGACGGCGCCCCCGACGACCACGCCCGCCAAGCGCTCTGGGAAGCGTGCCGAGATGTGCTGCGCGCCTGGATCGCGCGCGGCGTTCGCATCTTTCGCGTCGACAACCCGCACACCAAGCCGATCGCGTTCTGGGCATGGCTGCTGGCCGAACTGCGTGCGTCTGACCCGGACGTCCTCTTCCTCGCCGAGGCGTTCACGACCCCAAAGGTGATGGCGAAGCTCGGGGAGGTCGGCTTCTCGCAGAGCTACACGTACTTCACGTGGCGCCACACGGCCGGCGAACTGCGCGGCTACGTCGAAGAGCTCGCAGCAAGCCCGAGCGCGGATCAGCTCCGGCCGAACTTCTGGCCGACCACCCCCGACATCCTCTCAGGCGTGCTGCGAGACGGGCCACCAGCGGCGTTCTCGCTGCGCGCGGTCCTCGCCGCACTCCTCGTGCCGAGTTGGGGCATCTACAGCGGCTACGAGCTGTGCGAGAACCGCCCTGCATCGCCCGACAACGAGGAGCACCTCCACTCCGAGAAGTACGAGCTGCGGACCCGGCACTGGTCCGACCCGACATCGCTGGCACCGCTGTTGAGCCGACTCAACCAGATCCGACGAGCGCACCCGTCGTGCGCAGAGCTTCGTACGGTGCGCTTCCACGGTGCCGACGACGATGCGCTCCTGGTGTTCTCTCGCACGACCGCCGAGGGTGCCGACCCGCTGCTCGTGATCGTCAACCTCGACCCCTGGCAGGTCCGGAGCGCGACGTTGCACCTCGATCTCTCCGCGATGGGGCTGCCTGCCGACAGAGACCTCGTGGCCCACGACGAGCTCTCCGATCAGACCTTCACCTGGCACGGGCCGAACCCGTGGGTGCGCCTCGACCCCGCGCGGCAGGTCGCACACGTCGTCTCGTTGGTGCCCCGGTGAGCCTGCACCTTCCTCCCAGCCCAGGGCGTGAGCCCCTGCGACCCGATCCGCGTTGGTATCAGCGGGCGGTGTTCTACGAGGTGTTGGTGCGCGGCTTCGCGGACGCGAACGGCGACGGAACCGGCGATCTGCGCGGCCTCATCGAGAAGCTCGACTACCTGGAATGGCTCGGCGTCGACTGCCTCTGGCTGCTCCCGTTCTACGAGTCGCCGTTGCGCGACGGCGGCTACGACATCTCCGACTTCTTCACGGTGCTGCCCGATTACGGCAGCCTCGATGACGCGGTCGAACTCGTCGAGGCGTGTCACAGCCGAGGACTGCGCGTCATCGCCGACCTGGTGATGAACCACACGTCGGATGCGCATCCGTGGTTCCAGGAGTCGCGCACCTCGCGCACCAACGCGCGCGCCGACTGGTACGTCTGGTCCGACGACGACCAGCGTTGGCCCGAGGCACGCATCATCTTCGTCGACACCGAGGCGTCCAACTGGACCTGGGACGGCACCCGCGAGCAGTACTACTGGCACCGGTTCTTCCATCACCAGCCCGACCTCAACTACGACAACCCCGACGTCGCGGACGCGATGGTCGACGTGTTGCGCACGTGGCTACGGCTCGGCCTGGACGGGTTCCGCCTCGACGCCGTGCCGTACCTGTTCGAACGCGACGGCACCAACGGTGAGAACCTGCCCGAGACCCACGACTACCTGAAGCGCATCCGCAAGGCGGTCGATGAAGAGTTCCCCGATCGGGTGCTGTTGGCGGAGGCGAACCAATGGCCGACCGACGTCGTCGACTACTTCGGGGCCGGCGACGAGTGCCACATGGCCTTCCACTTCCCGCTCATGCCGCGCATGTTCATGGCGGTGCGTCGTGAGCAGCGCTACCCGGTGACGGAGATCCTGCACGCCACGCCCGAGCTGCCCGACGGCTGCCAGTGGGGGCTGTTCCTGCGCAACCACGACGAGCTGACGCTCGAGATGGTGAGCGACGAGGACCGTGACTACATGTACGCGGAGTACGCCAAGGACCCACGCATGAAGCGCAACGTGGGTATCGCACGGCGTCTGTTCCCCCTGCTCGACAACGACCGCCGCGTCGCGGAGCTGTTCCACGCGCTGCTCTTCTCGCTGCCGGGGAGCCCGGTGCTCTACTACGGCGACGAGTTGGGCATGGGCGACAACATCTACCTGGGCGACCGGGACGCCGTCCGCACACCGATGCAGTGGACGCCGGACCGCAACGGCGGGTTCTCCCAGGCGGATTTCGCGCAGCTCTACCTGCCGCCCCTGATGGACCCGGTGTACGGGTTCGCGTCGGTGAACGTCGAGGCAGGGCTGCGCAACCCGAGCTCGTTCCTGCACTGGCTGCAGCGCATGGTGCAGGTCCGTCGCCAGCACCCCGTCTTCGGTACCGGCACCTGTGAGCTCTTGGGCGGTGAGAACCCCTCGGTGCTGGCGTACGTGCGCCGTCCCGGGCCGGACGCCGCACCGCAGGACCTGTCGCACGCGGTGCTGTGCGTCAACAACCTCAGCCGCTTCGCGCAGCCGGCTGAGCTCCTGCTGCCCGACTTCGTCGACCACCAGCCCACGGAGCTCATCGGGAGGGTGCCGTTCCCGGCGATCGGCGACCTGCCCTACTTCGTGACCCTGCCCCCCTACGGCTTCTTCTGGTTCAGCCTGGCGCCACCGGTGGAGGACCCCTGGTGATCGCGGCTTCCACGCTCGCACTGCTGCTGCCCGACTACCTGTTGCGGCAGCGCTGGTTCGGCGCGGGGAGCGCGCACGTGCAAGACGTGCACGTCGTCGCCCACGAGGTCTGGCGTGACGAGTGGCCCGGCCTGGTGTGGGCGCTGGCAGACGTGCACCTCGACGACGGCCGAACGACCCGCGTGCAGGTGATGGTGGGGCTGCGGTCGGTGGAGCAGTACGAGCACTTCCTCGACGGCAAGGGGCGTGCGTTGCTGGGCGACGTCGCCACGTCGCAGGGAGAGGCGCTTGCCTACGACGCGCTCACCGACCCGGAACTCGTGCTGCACATCCTCGAACGGGTCGCGCCGGGTTGCGTCGGCTCCTACGTGCGGCCGGTCACGGTCGAGCAGTCGAACTCGTCGGTCGTCATCGACGATCGCTACATCCTGAAGGTCTTCCGGCAACCCCAGGTCGGCCCCAATCCAGACCGCGAGGTTCCACAGCGCCTCTGGGCCACCGGCTTCCGGTCTCTTCCGGAACCCGTTGCGGCGTGGGGACGCGACGGCACCGACTTGGCCGTCGTGCGAGGGTTCGTCACCGGTGCGACAGATGGATTCGCGCTCGCGCAGACCTCGTTGCGAGACCTGTGCGCGTCACGCGTCGCGCCCGCGGACGCCGGCGGCGACTTCGCGCCCGACGCTGCCCGCCTTGGCGAGGTGACCGGCGCGCTGCACGTCTCGCTGGCTGCCGCATACGGGGCGACGCCGCTCGACGCGGGCTTGCTGGCACGTGACCTCACCGCCGAAGTCGATCGCGTGGAGGTGCCCGGCTTCGACCGTGCTGACCTCCATCGTGCGGTGGGATGCATCGCCGGGCCCGGCTCGTGGGGGTGCGCGACACGCGTGCACGGCGACTTCCACCTCGGCCAGGTGCTGCGGGCAGATGCCGGATGGTTCGTCCTCGACTTCGAGGGCGAGCCGCTGCGCCCGCTCGCTGAGCGCGTCGTGCCGACGTCGCCGTTGCGCGACGTGGCGGGCTTGCTGCGCTCGCTGCACTACGCCGCGGCGGTCGTGGTGCGTGAGCGCGACGGCGGTGAGCGTGACGAGCAGTTGCACGCGTTGGCTCGCGCATGGGAGGAGCGCTCCCGGCAGGCCTTCCTCGCGGGGTACCGGTCCGTGCCGGGTGTCGCCGCGCTGTGCCCATCCGACGCACGTGACTGGTCGCGTCTGTTGCGAGCCTTCCTCGTGGCCAAGGCCGTCTACGAGGTGGGTTACGAACAGCGCTACCGCCCGGGCTGGGAGGCGATCCCGCTGCGTGGCCTACAGGCCACCCTGGCTTGGGAACCGTGACCGGTCGCACGGAAGGCGAGCCCCCGGGCGCGCCGCCGGTGCCGTGCCTGGGTGCGCTCGACCTTCACCTCTTCGGCGAAGGTCGCCACCATCGCCTCTGGCAGGTGCTCGGCGCGCACATGGGGACCAAAGACGGGGTTGCCGGCGTCGCGTTCAGCACGTGGGCACCGCGTGCTCGCTCGGTCAGCGTTGTCGGGTCGCACAACGGGTGGCGGCCCGACGGTGATCCGCTCACGCCCGTCGGTGGCTCGGGTGTGTGGTCGGGGTTCGTGCCGGGCATCGGGGTGGGGGCGCTCTACAAGTTCTCGATCGTCGGCCCGGACGGGTCGGTGCAGTTGCACGCAGATCCGATGGCTCGCGCCGCAGAGTGTCCTCCAGGCACGGCCAGCATCGTCGAGCAGTCGACCTACCGCTGGCTGGACGAGCACTGGCGCAGGTCGCGCGCCGGTGCATCGCCGGAGTCGAGGCTGTCGATCTACGAACTGCACCTCGGCTCGTGGCGGCAGGGCGCGGGGTACGGCTCGGCAGACGAGCTCGCCGAGTACGTCACGGCGCTCGGCTTCACCCACGTCGAGTTGCTCCCGCTCGGCGAGCACCCGTTCGGCGGATCGTGGGGCTATCAGGTGACCGGCTACTACGCCCCGACGGCTCGCTACGGCACCCCCGACGAGCTGCGCGCGTTCGTCGACGCGCTGCACCGCCGGGGGATCGGCGTCATCGTCGACTGGGTTCCCGCCCACTTTCCGGCTGACGCCTGGGGGTTGGCCACCTACGACGGAACCGCCTGCTTCGAGCCGCACGACGACCGGGTGGCGTGGCATCCCGATTGGGGCACCAAGGTGTTCGACCTCGACCGACCCGAGGTGCGCAACTTCCTGCTCGCGAACGCCCTCTACTGGATCGAGGAGTTCCACGTCGACGGATTGCGGGTCGACGCGGTCGCATCGCTGCTCTACCTCGACTACTCCCGCGCGCCCGGAGACTGGACACCGAACGTGCACGGAGGCCATGAGGATCTCGCCGCGGTCGCGTTCCTGCGGGAGCTGACCTCCACGGTCTCGGACCTGCATCCCGGCGTGGCGCTGATCGCGGAGGAGTCGACCGCCTGGCCTCGTGTCACCGGCCCCGTCGATGACGGAGGCCTCGGTTTCACGCACAAGTGGAACCTCGGCTGGATGCACGACACGCTCCGCTTCCTGGCGCGCCCGCCACGCGAACGTGGGAGCTCCCACGGCGACGTGACGTTCGGGCTGACCTACGCCTGGAGCGAGCGGTTCGTGCTCCCCCTCAGCCACGACGAGGTGGTGCACGGAAAGGGATCGCTCATCGCGAAGATGCCCGGCGATCGTTGGCAACGATTCGCCACGTTGCGGTGCCTCTATGCGTGGATGTGGGCGCACCCCGGCCAGCAACTGCTGTTCATGGGAGGCGAGCTGGCACAGGAACGCGAGTGGGATCACGACCGGCCGCTCGACTGGGAGCTTCTCGACGACAGGGCCCACCGCGGTGTCCAGCACCTGGTGGGTGAGTTGAACCGCCTCCAGGCGGCGGAACGGGCGCTCTGGGCCGCAGACGCGACCCCCGACGGCTTCCGTTGGATCGCCGCAGACGACGTGTCGCACGCGGTGCTGTGCTTCGAACGGCGCGCACCGGGCGCTCGGCCGGTGGTCTGCCTCGCGTCGTTCACGGCGTCGGTGCACGACGACTACCGCATCGGCGTACCCGTCGCCGGGACGTGGGAGGTGCTCCTCTCGACCGACGACCAGCGATTCGGCGGGAGCGGCGTGTGCCCGGTCGACTCGGGTGTCGAATTGCGCACCGACGCCACGGCGTTCCACGGGCACGCGCAGTCGCTGGCGCTGCGGCTTCCGCCGCTCGCGGTGGTCTGGCTCGCGCCCCGCCCCCGATAACGTCCACGGGCGTGAGCCAGGCTGCCGTCCGCACGTGCTATCGCCACCCCGACCGTCCGGCAGGGGTGGTGTGCCAGCGTTGCGACCGCCCGATCTGCCCGGAGTGCATGCACCAGGCGTCGGTCGGGTTCCACTGCGCGCAGTGCGCGCACAAGGGCGCGCAGCGGGTGGTGACCGCTCGATCGCTGCGCACCCGCCCGTTGGCGACCATGGTCCTCGTCGGGGTGAACGTCGCGGTGTGGATCGCCGGTCTGTTGATGGACTCGCGCGGCAACATCCTCGACAGCGGCAACAACGAGCTGCTCGTGAAGGGTGGTTTGGTCAGCCTCGTGCAGTACCAGCTCGGCGGCTCGCTGCACGGCGTGGCAGCGGGCGAGTGGTACCGGGTCGTGACCGCAGGTTTCCTGCACTTCGGCCTGCTGCACCTTGGGCTCAACATGTGGGCGCTGTGGGTGCTCGGCCTCATCACCGAGCAAGTTGCGGGCCGGCTCCGCATGGTCGTGATCTACGTCGTGGCGCTCGTCGCCGGGAGCTTCGGGGCGATGATCGTGACGCCCGACGCCCTCACCGCCGGCGCTTCGGGGGCGATCTACGGCCTCATGGGCGGGCTGCTCGTCGTTGCCCGCGCACGCGGCATCGCGATGCGAGACACCGGGTTGGTGACCGTGCTCCTGCTCAACCTGGTGTTCACCTTCGGGGTGTCGGGCATCTCGATCGGTGGCCACATCGGTGGGCTGATCGGTGGTGCACTCGCCGCGTTCCTCGTCGTCGACGTGCCGGAACGCATCCCGAGCCTGCGCGGCCGGGCACGCGACGCCTATGCGGTCGGGCTCGGGCTCGTGCTCTGCGTGGTGCTCGTGGCCGCCACCGTCCAGGTCTCGAAGGACTGGGTGCGAGACGGTCGTGCGTTGTCGTCGCCGCTAGCGAAGGACCGAGGCGGCCTGCTCCGGGGCAACGATGTTGATCAAGACGCCGGTCCCCTGCTCGAACCCGACGACGCTCGCGACGCGCGGCAGCACGTGGACGTGCCAGTGGAACTGGTCGTCGTGGTGGTGCGGCAGGGTGTGGAACACCACGTTGTAGGGCAGGTCTCCGACCCGCTCGCGTAGCTTCGCCAGGCTGTCGCGCAGCCCCTTGCCGACCGCGACGAGGTCGGCCGGCTTCGCGTCGGCGAGGTGGCCTTCATGTGCGCGGGGCAGCACGAGCATCTCGTATGGCGTCCCCGACCAGAACGGGCACACCACGACCGCGTGATCGTCCTCGTGCACGACGCGCCATCCCGCGTCGGATTCGGCTTCGATCATCGTGCACAGCAGGCAGGACCCCGAGAATCGCCGAAAGCCGGCTTCTTCTTCGGCGATCTCTCCGGGCACGAAGGGGATGCCGAGCAGTTGGCCGTGCGGATGGCGGAGTGACGCCCCGGCCTCGCGGCCGTAGTTCAAGATGGCCTGGCTATAGCGGACGTCGACGCGCCGGGCGTGCTCTTCGACCCGATCGCGCAGCGCAGCCATGACGAGGCCCACCTGTGCGTCGTCGAGGTCAGCGAACGATGCATCGTGATCGGGCGTCAGGACGAGGACCTCATGGATCCCGCTCGCGGGCGCCTGGCGGAATACGGGGCCCAGGTTCGTGACCACCATGGGATCGTCGCCTGCGAACGCCGGGTAGCGGTTCGGCACGACGCGCAGCGCCCAGCTCCCTGCCGATCCGTACGTCTCGAGCGCGGGAGGGGTGGCCTCCTCGTTGCCGGGACAGAACGGACATGGCCGAGAGGGGTCGGCCTCGACCGGCAGTCGGGTGGAGGCGAACTCGTCGGGTCGTGCGGCTCGCTCGGTGGCGATCGTGACCCATCGTCCGGTCAAGGGGTTGAGGCGCAACTCGCTCATCGAGTGGTCTTTCGGCCGATGCAGGTCATCTCCTGAGCATGCTACGACCCTGCATCTTGGTCCTAGCCTGGACGGGTGCAGATTTACCTTGACCACGCGGCGACGTCGCCGTTGCGTCCTGAGGCGGCAGCGGCGATGCGTGCGCTGCTCGACGTGCCACTCGGGAATCCGAGCGGGTCGCACCGTGCGGCGCACGACGCGCGTCGCCTGCTCGACGACGCGCGAGACCGGCTCGCCGCGTTCGTCGGTGCCCGCCCAGGCGAGGTCGTCTTCACCTCCGGAGGAACGGAATCCGACAACCTCGCGATCCGCGGCGTCGTGGGTGCGCGCGGTGGTGTCCCGGTCTGTTCGGCGATCGAGCACCACGCGGTGCTGGCACCCGTTGCATCGCTCGGTGGTCGGGTCGTCGGGGTCGGGCCTGACGGTGTGGTCGACCTCGACGCGCTGGCGGACGCGCTCGACAGGTCGACGACGATCGTGTCGGTGATGGCGGTCAACAACGAGACCGGCGTCGTGCAGCCCCTCGATGCCGTCGCCGAGGTCGTGCGTGCCCACGCGCCGCAGGCGCTCCTGCACACCGACGCGGTCCAGGCGGCGGGATGGGCCGACCTGCCCGCGCTGACTGCGGCGGCCGACCTCGTGAGCATCACCGCGCACAAGTTCGGCGGGCCGGTGGGCGTCGGTCTCCTGGTCGTCCGTGACGGGGTAGGCCTCGACGCACAGCTCACCGGTGGCGGCCAGGAGCGCGAGCGCCGCAGCGGTACTCCCAACGTCGTCGGCGCGGTCGGCGCTGCGGCAGCGGCCGATGCGGTGCGTGTCTCCCGAGCCGAGGAGTTGGCCCGCCTCCGCGCCCTGCGGGGGCGCCTGGCCGCCGCGTTGTGCGCCCTCGACGGCGTGCACGAGGTGGGTGTCGATGATTCGCCCCGTGGGCCGTGCATCGTCGACGTCGTCGTAGCGGGCGTCGAGAGCGAAGCGCTGCTCTTCCTCCTTGATCGTGCCGGGGTGTGCGCATCCGCGGCGTCGTCGTGTGCCAGCGGTGCGCTCGACCCGTCGCACGTCCTGGCCGCCATGGGCGTGCCACGAGACGTCGCCCGCGGCTCGCTGCGCCTCTCGCTGGGGCGGTCGACCACCGCGCACGACATCGATGCTGCGGTCGACGCCGTCGGCTCGTGCCTCGAGCAGCTCCGTGCACCGGTGGCGCCATGAGCGGCGTTCGTCGGGTGCTGGTGGCCATGTCGGGTGGCGTCGACTCGTCGGTTGCGGCGTTGCTCCTCCGCGACGCCGGACACGACGTGGTGGGGGTCACGATGAAGCTCTGGGGAGGCGACTCCGACTCCGGTTGCTGTTCGGTCTCCGACGTCGATGACGCCCGTCGGGTGGCTGACCACCTCGGGATCGACCACCACACCTTCAACTTCGGCGACGACTTCGACCGCGACGTGGTGGAGCCGTACGTCGAGGCCCACCGGGTCGGTCTGACCCCCAACCCGTGCATCGCATGCAATCGGCATCTGAAGTTCGATCGGCTGCTCCGCCGAGCCGAGCTGTTGGGCTTCGACGCGGTCGCGACGGGCCACCACGCTCGGGTCGTCGATCGGCAGGACGGGACTCGCCGCATCGCGCGCGGCGCGGATGCCGCAAAGGACCAGTCCTACGTGCTGCACATGCTCGACCAGCACGCGCTGGAGCGGCTGATGCTGCCCGTCGGCGAGCTCACCAAGCACCGTGTGCGGGCCCTCGCCGCAGCGGCGGGCTTGCGCACGTCCACGAAGCCCGACAGCCAAGACGTGTGCTTCATCACCTCGACCCACGGGCGCGACGGCTTTCTCCGTGCACGCACGGCGCTCACGCCGGGCCGGATCGTCGACACCAGCGGGACCGAGGTCGGCGCCGTCGAGGCGGTCGAGCTCGTCACCATCGGCCAACGTCGAGGCCTCAACCTGGCGGGTGGGGCCGCACCACGCTTCGTCGTGGGGGTCGACGTCAGCACGGCCACCGTCACGGTTGGCGGAGCGGAAGACCTCCTGCGGGCCGAGACGCCGCTCGGCGAACCGGAATGGGCGCACCGCCCGGTGACCGGCGCCGTGTCGGCGCAGTGCAGCGCACACAGCGCGGCCGAACCGGCAGCGCTCGTGCGCGACGGGCACGGGTGGCTGCTGCGATGGTCGGAGCCGCACCGTCGCGTGGCGCCCGGGCAGAGCGTCGTGTTCTACGAGGGCGATGAGGTGCTGGGGGGCGCAACCGCCCGGTGACGGGTGTCATGAGAGATGAGCGCCCGTGGCTTGCGGCGCACGCCGAACGCGCGGTCGCCCGGGTCGCGGGGCGGTCAGGCGACCGGGACGCGCGCCTCGGTCGCCGCGTCGAACAACGCTGCGGGTCGCAGCGGCGCCACCAGGAGGCGATCGGTCTGTACCTCGGTGCCGGCACGACCCCGACCAGCGCGGAGCGTGAGCCCGAACGGCTCCGTGAGGCGGATCTCGACCAGCAAGCCGAGCGCGTGTTGGGTGAGATCCTGCGCAGAGGTGTCTGCCGGTGCAGGACCTATCGCATCGACGGATCGACGGGGGAGCAGGACCGCGTCGGCGAGCACGAGCGGGTCGTGCACGACGACACCGGCGGGGACGAACACCAGCCACCGCCGCGAAAGCTGATGGAGCGACCGGACCGCAGGCAGCGTGCCGGCTGCGGCCACCGCAGCAAGGGCACCTGCCACAACCCACGCGCCCGCCGCGAGGAACGGGACGACGAGCGTTCCCGACGCGGCCACGAGCCAGCTGAGCGGGACCGGTGCGAGCGCCAGCAGTGGGGGGACGCGCAGCGCCAGACGGCGCTCAGACCCATACGACGAGCCGTCGACGAAGGCATCGGTCGTCGGCCCCGCAACGGCGACGACCACCGCTGCGGTCGCGACAGCGGCGAAGACAGCGGTCGGCGCCAGGTCGGCTCCGGCCAAACCCGCCACGACCGCTGCGACGGGTGCGACGGGAGCGACGAGACGGAACACCGTCAGGCTGGTCGACCGCGGCACGAGCGTCGAGACGAAACCTGCTGTCCACAGAACCCAGGCTTCGATGCCGATCGACCACACGATCGCCGAGGCGCGTCCAGCGAGCGCGCCCGACAGGGCGGGCGGTGCCACCACCGCGACGGCCAGCCAGACGATGCGCGCAGGCCACGGCGCCCTTCGTGTCATGGCTCAGAGATTTGCCGACGAGCATCCCCGCTGGCTATTCCAGTGGGAAACCACAGCACGTGGAAGTCGGGTTCCGGGGGGAGTCCGGTGTCGCCGAGGCGAGCGACGGCCACAGGCTGGACCGATCGAGCGGGGGCAACGTGGTAACGAAGGAACCCAGCGCAACCAGCGGGGAGCAGCCGGTGCTCGCCCTCCCGTTCGGGGTGGGCCACTCGACCTCGGTGGGGAGCCTCCCGCACCTCGACGTCGATGCTGCCATCGCGCTCGTACTCGAGACCCACCCCGACCTGCCCGCCGCCCCGACGTTGCCCGCTCGTTCACCGCTCGAGGGCATGCTTGCCCAGGCCGCCTGGGGCATCGAGGGCGTCACGGTCACGCCCGCTGGGGAGCTGACGATCTCTGGCACGCTCGACCCCGCGGCACCGATCGGCGATCCCCACCTGGAGGGTGAACCGTTCACCACCCTGCAACTCTTCCTGCAGGCGGTGTCGGGCCGAACCAAGCCGATCAAGCTGCAATGCACCGGCCCCGTCACGCTCGGTCTGGCACTGTCGCTGGCGGGCGCCCCCGAGGCGGTCGCCTTCGAGGTGGCGGGAGCCGCGGTTGCGCAGCGGGTTCGTGCCCTCATCTCACGTGCGAGCGACGTCGCGCCGGCGGCACCGCTCGTGGTGGTGCTCGATGAGCCTGCCCTCGTGGGCACCGCCCAGCTCGGATTCCCGTTGCGCACCGAGGCCGTCGTGGACCTGCTCTCCGGTGCGTTGGCCGCGGCAGAACCCCTTGCGATCACCGGCGTGCACTGCTGCGGTGTCGCGGACTGGCGCGCCGTGTTGATGGCCGGTCCCCAGCTTCTGTCGATGCCGGTCGGGGCGGGCGCCACCGCGTGCGCGGGAGCGATCGCCGCGTTCATCGAGCGCGGTGGCTGGATCGCCTGGGGAGCGGTGCCGACCTCGGCCCCGATCGGGGCAGGCGAGGGCCTCTACTGGAAGGCCCTGTCCGCGCAGTGGTGTGAGCTCGTCCAGCACGGGTGCGACCCCGTTCGCATCCGACGGCAGTCGCTCATCACGCCCGAATGCGGGCTGGTGCACCACGACGTCTCGCAGGCATCGCACGTGCTTGGGCTGTGCAGCCGCGTCGCGGCTCGCCTGCAGGACCAAGCCGTCGGGCTGCGCCTTTCCGTCGGCGCCTGATCGCGCGGTTGGCGGGCGCCGACCACGCTGGGCGTGCGCGTCGTCAGAGCCGGCGGATTGCCGAGATGACGCGGCGGAGGGTCTTGTTCTTGCCCTGCGTCGCTTCGGGTGCAGCGGTGAACGCAGCTTCGACCGGGTTCACGTTCCCCTTGCGCTTCGCGTCGTCATCCGGGTTGCTCATGAACTCGGAGTAGAGGTTCTCGAGCCACTCCGGGTCGGCCGGTCCAGCCGGGCCCTCCTCGTCAGCGAAGGAGCGGGCACGGTGGGGGAGCGGCGCTGCCTCGACGCCGGTGTCCCACGACGATGGCGTCCAGTCGAGACCCTGCGCGCCTGCCTCGGCCTCGTCGCCGGTCTCGGCGGGTGCCGCACCCCACGGTGCTGCGGTGGTCGTGCCCCACGCGTCGTCGAACGTGCCGTCTTCCTCGTCGTCCCAGTCTTCGTCCGTGTCTGCTTCGGCTGCCGCCCCGAGCCGTGCTGCCATCGCGTTGATGGCCGTCGCCGAGTCCGCGTAGGTGGACTCGGCCAACGCCTTCGCGATGTCGGGGTGCAGGTTGGGCATGTCGAACGTGATGCCATGGTCGCCGCTGTCTGCGTCGGCATCACCGACCGCGGCGGGCTCCTCGTTCCAGCCGTCGGGCTCCCAGCCATCGGAGGATGTATCCCAGGCGTCGGCGAGACCAGCTGCGGGGGCGTCGTCACCCCAGGTGCCGGTCGTCGCGTCGATCGTCGACGCATCCCATGCGCCGCCTTCGGCAGGGGCGTCTGCCCAACCTGCGGCGACGGTGTCGTCGGAAGCCGACTGTTCCGGCATGGCCCACGCATCGGGCGTGGCCCACGCGTCAGGTGCCGCATCCTCGACAGCCGCTGCCGGCTCGGCCCAGGTGCCGGTCACCACGTCGTCGGTACCCCAGGTTTCGTCGGTCTCCCAACCGCCTGCGGTGTCTTGGGCCCAGCTGTCCGCCTGTGGTTGGTCCGGGTCGGTGGCCCAATCGGAGACGACCTGGAGGGGCGGCGGGGTGCTCCAGTCCTGCTCCGCTTCGGCGGTGTCGGCCGTCGTGGCGTCGAGGAAGCCGGTGGCGTCGGTCGCGGCATCTGGCGCGGCATCCCACGGTGAGGCGGCGGCATGGTCGACGACGGCGTCGTCCGGGGCCTCGCCGACCTCGAGCAGCCCGGCAGACGCGAGGCGATACACGAGGCGAGCTGTGGACCATTGACCCCGACCGAGCTCGACTGCGAGATCGTCGATTCGCTGGCCTGCGGCCGCTGCGATGGCGATCTCCCAGTCGTCACGACGAAGGTTCACCGACCCCCGGTCGGCGGGCAGGCTGCGAGCGGACGTGACCCACATCCCGAGGTGCGGGATGAGTTCGGCCATCTCGTCGGCCTCGCGCACGCGCCGCCGCACCTCGGCGACGATCGCGTCGAGATCGAACGTGCGGAACGGCCCCATCCAGTGGATGGTCCCGGGCTCGAACTCGAACGAGCCCTCGCCTTGGCGGAAGAGGTGGATCAGGGGGTCGTAGATGATCGAGAGCACCACCGAGGCGAGCATCTCGCGGTCTATCGAGCCCGTCTCGATCAGGGCCTGGCCGACTTCGGAGGTCGGATAGCCGGTCTGGGTCGCGTCGTCCCATTCGTCTGCGGTCAGCCGTCCGGGCCGTACAAGGGCCACGGCGAGGGCTTCACCGGTCGACGCGGTCTCTGCAAAGTACAGCTCGCCGTCGTTGAGGTAGACGGTGCAGCCGCTCTCTCCGCTGAAGCGGACCGCGCCCGTCTCTCGTTGCGAGGACAGCACCTGCAGGATGCCTGCAGGGGAGTAGTCCTCAAGGGTGCCGTTGAGCGGCGCGGCGTCGCCAGGAGCCGAGCTGCCGTGGCCGTGGGGCGCGTGGTCGGGTTCCATCGAGGTTCCATCGGCAGATCCCCCAATCCCATGAGGGCGAGCGCTAGAGTCCTCGGCCGCGATCCTCCCGGAGCGTCGACGCCCGACGCGTGACGTGCCATCCCGTGGGACTGGCGGGAGGTGTGCCACGGTACGATCCACCCGTGACCGACGCGGATGACCGGCCCGATCGCGATCCGGCGGCCCGCGCAGCCGAGTTGCGCGGGATGCTCCGCACCTACGAACAGGCGTACTACGCGGACGACGCGCCGCTCGTCGACGACGCCACCTTCGACGGGCTGCTCCGTGAGCTCGCTGAGCTCGAGGCGCGCTTCCCTGAGCTCCTGACTTCCGACTCGCCGACGCGGCGAGTGGGATCCGGTCGCGGAACGGCCTTCTCCGAGGTTCGGCATCGCAGCCCCATGATGTCGCTCGACAACGTGTTCGACGACGAGGAACTTCGGCAGTGGGTCGATCGTCTGACTCGGCGGCTTGCGTCGGTGGAGGCGCCACCCGACGCGAGCCGCGCAGCCGCGAGCGCGGCGCTGGTCGCGGAGCTGAAGATCGATGGGCTGGCCCTGTCGTTGGTGTACGAGGGCGGACAACTCGTGCAGGCGGCGACCCGAGGCGACGGCCGGGTCGGCGAAGATGTCACCGCCAACGTGCGGACGGTCTCGGAGGTGCCGCAGGTGCTCCCACCGGGGGCGCCGTCGTTGCTCGAAGTCCGTGGCGAGATCTACATGCGGCGCAGCGCGTTCGACGAGCTGAACCGGCGCCAGGCGTCGTTGGGCGAGCGCCTGTTCGTCAACCCGCGCAACGCTGCCGCGGGAGCGCTCCGGCAGAAGGATCCGCGCGTGACCGCCTCGCGTGCGCTGGCGTTCTGGAGTTACCAGCTCGGTGAGATCGAGGGCGGTCCCGAGCTGCGCACCCACGGCGCCACGCTCGAGCTGTTGGCCGACCTGGGGTTCCCGGTGAACCCCGAGATCCGCCACCTCAGTGGGCTCGAAGAGACGACCGCCTTCTATCGCCGCTGGCAGGAGCACCGCCACGACCTCGACTACGAGATAGACGGGGTCGTGCTCAAGCTCGACGACCTGGGGCTTCGCGACGGGCTCGGTTCCACCTCACGTGCCCCGCGTTGGGCGATCGCATGCAAGTTCCCTCCCGAGGAGCGCACGACGCGCCTGCTCGACATCGAGGTCTCTGTCGGTCGCACGGGTCGTGCGACTCCCTATGCGGTGTTGGAGCCGGTCTTCGTGGGGGGTGTGACGGTCACCCATGCCACGCTGCACAACGCGGATCAGGTGGGCGTCAAGGACGTTCGCCCCGGCGACGTGGTCGTCGTGCGTCGCGCGGGAGATGTCATCCCCGAGGTCGTGGGGCCGATCCCCGAGCTGCGTCCCGTGGGTACGCCTCGGTGGACGTTCCCGTCGCGCTGTCCGTGTCCGGTGGGGAGCACCTTGGTGCGGCCGGTCGGCGAGGCCGATACGCGGTGCGTCGAGCCGACGTGTCCCTTTCAGCGGGTCGGCGCGATCGAGCACTTCGCGTCGCGGGGAGCACTCGACATCGAAGGGCTCGGCGAGCAGCGAGTGCGGATGTTCGTAGACCTTGGTCTGCTCGACGACATCGCAGGCATCTACTCGCTCGACTGGGACCGGGTGCAGCAGTTGGAGGGGTTCGGCGAACAGTCCGTCGCCAACCTTCGACGTGCGATCGAGGTGTCGAAGCAACGCCCGTTGGAGCGGCTCCTCGTCGGCTTGAACGTCCGTCACCTCGGTCCTGCGGCTGCCGAGGCGTTGGTGGGTGCGTTCGGTGACCTCGATGCGATCGTGGCCGCATCCGAAGCCGACCTGGCGGCGGTCGACGGCGTCGGGCCGGTCATCGCGGCGAGCGTGCACGGGTGGTTTCGCGTGCCCGACCACGAGCGCCTGCTCGGCGCGCTCCGTGACGCGGGGCTCAACGTCGTGGGGCCTGACCCTGGCTCAGCGGCTGTCTTGCCGCAGGTCCTTGCCGGGATGAGCGTGGTCGTCAGCGGCACGCTCGACGGGTGGACACGTGACGAAGCCGAGGCCGCCATCAAGGCTCGTGGCGGGCGCTCCCCGGGCAGCGTCTCGGCCCGGACATCGGCACTCGTGCTCGGCGCTGAGCCCGGCGCGTCGAAGGTTGCGAAGGCCGAGCAGCTCGGCATCCCTGTGCTCGACGAGGCCGCGTTCGCCGCGCTGCTGGAGACGGGACGCATCGCGGCGCCAGATCAGCTCACGTAGATCGTCCAGGTGACGGCACGCTCCGCGGAGGGTCCGTCGATGATGCGCCAGAACGTGGCGGTGATCGTCACCTCTCGGCTCCCGTAGCGGTCGATGACCTTTCCCGGTCCGGGTGTGTAGAGCACGCGCTCGCGGTTGTTCGGGCGCACGCCGAGCTTCGGGTCGTACTCGGGGGACGTCGTCGGGATCGCTCCGTCCATCTGGTCTTCGGGGATCGCGACGCCGTTGATGCTGAGCCGTCCGTCGTAACCGGGCTGGAGGATCACTCCCACCTGCACCTGGCGTGGCACGTTCGCGCCAGGCGCGGGGATCTGCTGCACCACCGCCGGGTCGTGCAGGGGATGGACGTCGGCCTGGTCGGGGGACCGCCCGAACGCGTAGACGCAGAAGAGGGTCACCGCGACGAGCAGGGCGGCCTCGATGCCGCGGCGGACCCATTTGAAGCGATCCGGCGGAGGGCCAAGAGCGGCAGAGGCGGTCGCGTCGATCATGGTGGCTCCAGTCTGGCGGGCCTCCCCGCGCCGGTCCGCATCGCCCTGGTGTCGTGAGGCGCCGGTCCACGGAACGGTTCAGCGAGCCGGGTAGCCTCCCGGGGTGGTCCCCTCCCACGTGACCGAACAGATCGGGCGGGTGCTGGGCGGCCGGTACCGCCTCGTCGCCCCGGTCGGAGTGGGCCCGTCCGCCACGGTGTTCCTCGCAGACGACGTGCGCTTGCGCCGTCGTGTCGCGGTGAAGGTGCTGCATCCTTCCCTCGCGGACGACAAGGACTTCCTCCGTCGCCTCCGCCACGAGGTGCAGACGGCGAGCGTGTTGCGCCACCCCCATCTGCTGACCATCCACGACTGGGGCGACGACCCGACGCCGTACCTGGTGACGGAGTTCCTCGACGGTGGAAGCCTCCGAGACCTCCTCGACGCAGGTCACCGCCTGAGCCCCTCGCAAGCGCTCCAGGTTGCGCTCCAGGCTGCGCGGGCACTCGACTTCGCGCACGGTCGAGGGTTGGTGCATCGCGGCCTCAAGCCCTCAAATGTGCTCTTCGGCTCTGACGACCGCCTGCGGATCGGCGATTTCGGTCTGGCACGTGCCCTTGCTGCTGCGGCGTCGACTGAACCCGAGGGCGTGCTCTCGGCGGCGGCGCGCTATGCCTCTCCGGAGCAGGTGCAGGGCGATTCCGTCGACGGGCGCTCGGACGTGTACTCGCTCGCGCTTGTCGTGGTCGAGGGCTTGACGGGCGTGGTTCCGTTCGCTGCCGACACGGCGCTCGCCACGCTCACCGCCCGCGTCGATGCGGAGGTCCCGCTCCCTGTCGGGTTGGGTGCGCTCGAAGGCGTGCTGCGTCGCGCCGCTGCTGCGCAGGTGCACGACCGGCTCGACGCCGGCGAGTTGGTCACCGCGTTGCTCGCTGCCGCCGAGTCGCTCCCAAAGCCGGCGCGCCTTCCACGGTCCGTCCCCGACGTGGGTGACCCGAACGGGGGAGCCGACCTCGCCGATCCCACGCTGGTGGTGCTCCCACCCGTCGTGCCGGACGCGCCTGCACACGACGACCTGACCTACGTGGGGATTCCAACCGGCGCGGCGTCGTCGGTCGACGTGCCGTTCCCATCCGTCGACGGTGGATCGCCCGACCTCGCGTCGAGCGGGCGTGGAACCGACGAGGCGGCTTCGGTCGAGCTCGCGTCACAAGAACTCGCGTCACAAGAAGTCGAGTCGAGCACCGCACCGGCGTCGCCGGAGAGCAGTTCGGGTGAGCCCGATACCTCCGACGGCGGGGACGTCGGCCAGGTCTCCTCGGCAGCGGTGCGCGCGTCGCGCGGGGCACGAGGCGCCAAGATCGCCTGGATCGTGCTCGGGGTGCTGCTCGTCACCTCCTTGGTGGGAGGTGGGGTCCTGGCTTTCCTGGCCAGTCGGCCACCCCGCCACGCGATTCCTGCGGTCGTCGGTGCGCAGGAGGCCGTGGCCGTCGCCCAGCTGCGCGCCATGGGGTTCAAGCCGGTGGTGCAACAGCGGCGGCAGGACGGCACCGTGGTCGGTCAGGTGCTCGCCACCAAGCCGGCGCCTGGCGTGACCGTCGCCGAGGGCACGCACATCGAGGTGGTCGTGTCCGCCGGCGCCACCCTGGTCGCGCTTCCCGCGGACTTGGTGGGCAAGCCGCTCGCGGACGCGACGAGCGCACTGCAGGGGCTCGGCCTGTTCGTCGGGCCAACCCAGGAAGCATGGTCCGAGGATGTTGCCGCGGGTTCGGTGATCGGGTTGGCGGACGCCGCCTCAGGTGAGGTCGCGCGCGGGCAGACGGTCATCCTCGTGGTGTCGCGCGGTCCGCAGCCGCGCACGATCCCGACGCCCGCCGCGGGCACCACCCCAGATGGCGCGTCCGACGCGCTGCGCAGCCTCGGGCTCGTGCCGGCCACGGTGGAGGTGTTCTCCGACACGGTTCCCGAGGGTCAGCTCGTCGGATATGCGCCCGCCTCGGGAGGGCAGGCTCCCCGCGGGTCGACGGTGCAGGTCTTGGTCTCGAAGGGCCCCGAGCTGGTGGCGGTGCCGTCGCTCTCTGGTGTGCGCTCGATCGACGACGCGGTCGCCCGTCTCGAGGCCGCGGGGTTGCAGGCCGGCAATGCGCAGGGGCGTCTGTCAGGCCGCCCGCGAGCGTTCGAGCCCGAAACCGGGACGATGGTGCGCAAGGGGACCGCGGTCGACATCATCCTGCGCTGAGTGCCTCGCTGTCGGCGCCCGGGCGTGCAGACGCGCCGACGCCGCCCGGCCGGAGCACAGGCGGCGTCGAGAGGAGAGCGCTGGAGGTGCCGCTAGTCGGTGATCTCCTTGAGGCGGTTCGCCAGCTCGAGCGCGACCGGGTCGGCCGTGCCCTGCATGAGCGCCATCACCTTGGTCATGTCGCCTGCGATCTGGACCTTGCCGGCCATGAAGGCCTGCATGCCGGCCTGGTTGTTCTGCTCGATGAAGACCTGCTTGGCGGTCTCGTAGTCCGTCGTGAGCTTGGTCGTCGCCGTGTCGAGATGACCGAGGTCGAGCTCGAGCTCGCCGCCCGTGCTGTCCATGTGCGCGTCGATGCTGCCGTCGCCGAACGGAACGCCCGTGATCACCAGGTTGATCTGCACCTGGGCGGGCGGGGTGACGCCCTTGCCTCGGTACTCGTCTTGGATCTTCTTGGCGTCCTGCACCCACTCGTCGCTAAGGAACTGCGCCACCTGCTACTCCTCGGTTCGTGTCGGCGGTGCCGACTGGCTGGATGGATGGGAGGTTACTCCCGGTAACCACTGTGTTGCGATACAGCGGCGTGCTGCGATACCGCGGCCGGGGTCGCGATGACCCGGCGGGCGATCGCTTCGTCTGCCGCCAGCGCGCACACCGCGTAGCGGCCGACGAACCGCGCAAGGTCGTCCACGTCCCCTCCGGCGCGACCCGTCCGGTGAAAGTGCGCGTAGTACCCCACTGCTCCGACCACGCCCAGGGCCAGCAGGTGCGGGTCCTCGGCGCGGATCGTTCCCTCGTCGATGCCGGACTTGATGAGCCGGGCCGTGTCGTCGATGTGGATGTCGGTTCCCTGGCGGAGCACGTCCGCAAAGCGCTTCTCGAGGTTCTCCACCTCGAGCAACGCGAAGAAGTGCGTGTGGCGAGCCATGTAGCTGACCGATGCCTCGCAGCCACGACGGATCTGCAGGAGCGGTTCGGCGTCCGGCGGCATGGCAGCAGCCTGCGCGATGCGCAGCTGTTGTCGGTTGTGGACCACCAACTCCTTGAACAGAGCTTCCTTGTTCTCGAAGTACCAGTAGAAGAGGCCCTTGGCGACGCCTGCGGCATGGACGATGTCGATGACACGAGTGTCCGCGTAGCCGCGTTCGGCGAAGAGGCTGGCGGCGTGGTCGAGCAATTGACGCTTGCGCTCGATGCCTTGCGCGGTGAGATGACGATCTTCGGACATCGTGGGGGACATCTTGGTGTGACTTGACCGGCCGGTCAATGCACCTTGAGGTGCGGCTCGAACTTGTCGAGTCCGCAGGGCGTCTCGGGTCGACGGCAGCGCGCAGGCGATATGGCGCGGTACCGTGACCCGCCATGACCACACCGATCATGGCTGGCGCCGAACCGTGGACCTCGCCGAGCGGTGGGCCGAACGGGGTGCTGGTGCTCCACGGCTTCACCGGTAACCCGCATTCGATGCGCCCCCTGGCCGAGGCCTTTGCCGCAGCAGGCTTTGCCGTCGAGCTTCCGTTGCTCCCCGGGCATGGCACCACGGTGGAAGACATGCTGCCGACGACGTTCGCCGACTGGTCTGCCGCGGCCGACGCTGCGCTGGCACGACTCGCGGCGCGTGCCGACAAGCTGGTCGTGGCGGGCCTGTCGATGGGCGGCACCCTCACCGCGTGGTTGGCCGGTCGGCACCCTGAGTTGGCCGGCGTCGTCTTCGTCAATGCGCTCGTCGACGAGCCCGATGGGGCACGCGAGTTCGTGCAGGCACTGCTCGACGCAGGCGAGACCCTCATGGACGCCATCGGGTCCGACATCGCGGACCCGGACGTGAAAGAGCTGGCCTACGACAAGACGCCCATCGCCCCGCTCGCATCGCTGTTCGGGGTGGTGGACGAGGTGCACGAGGGCCTCGGCCGAGTGACCTGTCCGGTGCTCGTCTTCACCAGCCCGCAGGATCACGTCGTGCCGCCCACCAACAGCGACACGATCGCGTCGCTCGTGCAGGGGCCCGTCGAGCGGGTGTCGCTCGATCGCAGCTTCCACGTGGCGACGCTCGATTACGACCGTGCACTGATCGAGGAGCGTTCCGTCGCGTTCGCACGCGAGGTGACCGGCCAGCCCTGACCCGGCGCGCGGCCCGTGGGAGGTCAGCCCCCGGCCGTGACCTGCGCACCGCATGGATGGCGCCCCGTGGGGACGCCCTAGCATCGGGCTCATGCCCGAACGGATTTCGCGCGACGCGGTCGCGCACGTTGCGCGCCTCGCCTACCTGTCTTTGAGCGAGGACGAGCTCGATACCTTCACCACACAGCTCGGCGACGTGCTCGATCATGCGGCTGACGTGGAAGCACTCGACCTCGCAGAGGTGGCTCCAACGACGCACCCGTACACGCTGCGCAACGTGTTGCGGCGCGACGAGGTCGGCCCGACGCTCGACCGGGACGAGGTGCTGGCCCAAGCACCGCACGCCGAGGGCGAGCGCTTCTCCGTGCCGGCGATCCTGGGTGAAGCGCCGTGAGCACCCACGACACGACCGCCGCCGGCACGGCCGCCGCAGTCCGAGCGGGTGAGCTTCGGGCGCTCGATGTGCTCGAGGGCTACCTGGGCCAGATCGCCGCGCGCGAGCGCGATGTCCACGCGTTCAACCTCGTCACCGCAGACGCTGCCCGTGCCTCGGCTGCGGCCGTCGACGCGGCCGTGGAGGGCGGGCGCGACCCGGGCCCGCTGGCCGGGGTCCCCGTCGCGGTGAAGGACAACCTCTGCACCCGGGGGGTCCCGACCACCTGCTCGTCGAAGATCCTCGAGGGGTGGTGCCCCCCCTACGACGCGACCGTGGTGCGCTTGCTCGCCGAAGCGGGAGCGGTCGTGGTGGGCAAGACGAACCTCGACGAGTTCGCCATGGGTTCTTCTACCGAGAACTCGGCGTTCGGCCCGACGCGCAACCCGCACGACCTGGACCGCGTGCCGGGTGGCTCGAGCGGGGGGAGCGCTGCGGCGGTTGCAGCGGGGTTCGCCCCGCTCGCCCTCGGTTCCGATACCGGCGGGTCGATTCGCCAGCCCGCCGCGCTGTGCGGCGTCGTCGGCGTGAAGCCCACCTACGGGCTCGTGAGCAGGTATGGGCTCGTCGCGTTCGCTTCCAGCCTCGACCAGGTCGGGCCGTTCGCGCGCACCGTGGCCGATGCTGCGCTGCTGCTCGACGTCATCGCGGGCCACGATCCGCACGACTCGACCTCGATCCCCGTGGACCCACCGCCGGTGCGCGCACACCTCGACGACGGGGTCGCCGGCCTACGGGTGGGCATCGTGCGGGAGCTCATGGCCGAGGGCATCGCCCCCGACGTGGCAGGACGCGTCCGTGCGGCTGCGGACGCGTTGGCGGCTGCCGGTGCAGAGGTGGTCGAGGTGTCCGTGCCGGCGGTTGCCTACGGCCTTTCCGCGTATTACCTCATCGCCCCGGCCGAGGCATCGAGCAACCTGGCTCGCTTCGACGGTGTGCGCTACGGGCTTCGGGTCGATGCGCCTACGACCGCCGAGATGATGGTCGCGACCCGCACCGCGGGCTTCGGCCCTGAGGTGAAGCGTCGCATCATGCTCGGCACCTACGCCCTCTCGGCGGGCTACTACGACGCGTACTACGGCAAGGCGCAGAAGGTCCGAACGCTCATCTGCAACGACTTCGCCGCGGCCTACGAACGGGTGGACGTGCTCCTCAGCCCGACGACCCCGACGACGGCGTTCCCGCTCGGCGCCAAGACGGTCGATCCGCTGACGATGTACCTCAACGACGTCTGCACGATTCCCACCAACCTCGCCGGGCATCCCGCCATGTCGGTGCCGTTCGGGTCCGGCGACGATGGTCTCCCGGTCGGGGTGCAGGTCCTCGCTCCTGCGCTCGGCGAGGTGGACATGTTCCGAGCGGCGGCCGTCTTGGAAGGAGCAGCGTCGTGACCGAGCTTCCCGGTGGCTATCAGTTGGTGTGCGGGCTCGAGGTCCACGCCGAGCTCGCGACCGCGACGAAGATGTTCTCGGCGGCTCCGAACGCGTTCGGCGATGAGCCCAACACGAACATCGACCCTGTGACGCTCGGGCTGCCCGGGTCGCTCCCGGTGCTGAACGAGAAGGCCGTGGAGCTCGCGATCCGCCTGGGTCTGGCGCTGCACTGCACCGTGCAGCCGTCGGTGTTCGCGCGGAAGAACTACTTCTACCCGGACATGCCGAAAGACTTCCAGATCAGCCAGTACGACCGACCGATCGACGTCGACGGCTGGTTGGAGCTGCCCTCTGGTGAGCGCATCGGGGTCGAGCGCGCCCATCTCGAGGAGGACACCGGCAAGTCGACGCACGTCGGCGGGAGCGGACGCATCCACGGCGCGTCTCACTCGCTGGTGGACTACAACCGGGCGGGCGTTCCCCTGCTCGAGATCGTGAGTCGTCCCGACATCCGCACGTCTGAGCAGGCCCGGGCATACGTCTCGGAGCTGCGGGCAATCCTGGTCGCTACGGGCGTCTCGGACGGGAAGATGGAGGAGGGGTCGCTGCGCGTCGACGCGAACGTGTCGGTGCACCGCCCGGGCGAGCCGTTCGGGACACGCTGCGAGATCAAGAACCTCAACTCGTTGCGCTCGCTCGGTCGAGCGATCGACTACGAGGCACGCCGTCAGGTCGAGGCGATCGAGGCGGGCGAGACGATCCGTCAAGAGACCCGTCACTGGAACGAGAACGACGGTCGAACCTCGACGATGCGCGTCAAGGAAGACGCCGACGACTACCGCTACTTCCCCGAGCCCGACCTGGTGCCCCTCGAGCCGAGCGCCGAGTGGATCGAGTCCATCCGCGCGGCCCTCCCCGCCCTGCCGGCCGAGCGTCGGGCTGCGCTCGCCGAGGCGGCAGGGGTGAGCGGCGCAACGGAGTCGGTCGTGGTCATCGTGGAGCGAGGTCTCGACGAGTTCGTGCTCGCAGCGCTCTCGCTGGGCGCCGACCCGGCGCGCACGCTGGTGCACGTGGAGCAGAACGTCCCGGTGGATGGGCCAGGTTCGCTCGACGCCGGGGGACTTGCCGCGCTCGTCGTCCTCGAGACAGCGGGGGACCTCACCCCGACGCAGGCCAAGCAGGTGCTCGCTGCGTTGGTCGCGGATGGTGGTGACCCTGCCAGCGTCGCCAAGGCCATGGGGTTCGAGGCGATGGCGCAGGACGCCCTGGCCGACGCCGTCGACGCGGTGATCGCGGCTGCGCCGCAGGAGTGGGAGCGATTCTGCGCCGGCGATGAGAAGGCGCGCGGAAAGCTCACGGGTTTCTTCGTCGGACAGGTCATGAAGGCAACGCGCGGTCAGGCCGATGGAGGGGCCGTCACGCGCCTGCTCATGGCGCGCAGCACCGAGAGCTGACGCTACGCTTTCGCATCTTTACCGTTCGGAAAGGCGGGCACATGGAATCCACTCGTACGTCGTCGCACACCTCGCGTCGCCGCGGGGCGCTCATCGCCGCGCTGCTGGCCCTCACCTTGTTCACCGCTGGCTGTGGCACCAAGGCCGAGAAGGCCGTCGGCAAGACCAGCGACACCGCAAAGACGTCCGACACCGGCAAGACCTCCGACACGGGCAAGACGTCGGACTCCGACGACACCGGCAAGACCTCTGATTCGTCCGACTCGTTCGACAGCTTCGACTCGTTCGACAGCCTCGACTCGTTCGACAGCTTCGACTCGTTCGACTCGGGGGACACCGAGGACACCGGTTCTTCGGACGACACGGGCTCGACCGACGGTCAGTGGCCGGAGGAAGCTCGTACAGGCTTCGTGACCTCGTGCGTCAATGCCGGATCGGGCGTCGCCAGCATCCGCGACATCTGCGAGTGCGCGCTGCGCGCGCTGGAGCCGCAGCTCACCGTTGCCGACATCGTGCGCTACAGCGATGCTGACAGCTCCGGTGCCGACGTGTCCGACATCAAGGCGAAGATCACCAAGGCGTCGCAGGAGTGCGCCGCCGATCCGTCGTCGCACTAGTGCACGTGTGTAGGTGGCATCGGGCTGTGTCCGATGCCACCTACAAGACGCGTGAGTTTCGATACTCCAGCGTTCTACCCTGAGAGGCGTTCGCCGTTCGGGTAGGAGCTGGAGGTCCGCGATGTCAGAGCTGGATGCAGAGGCGGTCCATCAGCGCAGGTGGTGGGCACTTGCGGTGTTGTCGTTCAGCCTGTTGGTGACAGGTATCGACAACACGATCTTGAACGTGGCGCTGCCGCACCTGTCGGAGAGCCTGCACGCCACGAACAGCCAGCTGCAATGGATCGTCGACGGCTACACGATCGTGTACGCAGGGCTGATCCTCACCACGGGCAGCCTGGGCGACCGCTTTGGGCGCAAGGGTGCGCTCAGCCTCGGCCTGCTCGTGTTCGGCATCGGCTCTGCCATGTCCGCCTGGGCGACCTCGGCGGGGATGCTCATCGTCACCCGGGGTTTCATGGGCATCGGCGGCGCGCTCATCATGCCGGCGACCCTGTCCATCCTGACCAACGTCTTCACCGACCCGAAGGAACGTGGGCGTGCCATCGGCGTGTGGGCGGGGGTATCTGCTGCAGGCATCGCGTTCGGGCCGATCGTCGGTGGTTTCCTCATCGCACACCTGTGGTGGGGGTCGGTGTTCCTCGTGAACATCCCGATCGTGGCCATCGCCCTGGTCGCGGGGCACTACCTCCTCCCCACGTCGCGCGACCCCGAGGCCCCTCGCCTCGACCCCCTGGGCGCGTTGCTGTCCATCGCCGCGCTGATGACCTTGCTGTGGGGCCTCATCGAGGCGCCCGCGAAGGGTTGGGGCTCCACGCCGATCCTGGGCGCCTTCGGCGTCGGCTTCCTCGTCCTGGGGCTCTTCATCGCATGGGAGCTCCACACGGACCACCCGATGCTGGAGCTCCGGTTCTTCCAGAACCGCCGGTTCAGCGCCGCCAACATCGCGATCACGCTGGTGTTCTTCGCCCTGTTCGGGTCGAGCTTCCTGATCACCCAGCAGCTGCAGTTCGTCATGGGCTACAGCGCGCTGAAGGCCGGGTTCGCGATGATGCCGATCGCGGTGCCGCTCCTGATCCTTGGGCCGCTGTCGGCGCGGCTGGTCGAGCGAGTGGGCACCAAGGTGGTCGTGGTGGCAGGCCTCACCACCGTCTCGATCGGGCTGGGTTGGCTGAGCACGGTCACCATCACCAGCGGGTACACCGCCATCCTCTTCCCGATGCTGGTGCTCGCCACCGGCATGGGCCTCACGATGGCACCCGCCACCGAGTCGATCATGGGGTCGATCCCACGGGCGAAGGCGGGGATCGGCTCGGCCATGAACGACACGACGCGCCAGGTCGGAGGGGCGCTCGGCGTCGCCGTCATCGGATCGGTGCTCGCGTCGGTGTACCGCCCGCACGTCACCGAGAACCTTCGCCACACCATCCTCGGCAACCCCAACGTGATCGCTGCGGACCCGACCCGGGTGCACCAGGCGGTCGACGCGATCCGCGAACAGCTCGGCGCGGCCATGGTCGTCGCGAAGGACCTGCCGCACGCGCAGGGGCAGCAGGTCCTCGACGCGGCCCGTCAGGCGTTCGTCGACGGCTTCGGGGGCGCGGTTGCCGTCGGAGCGGGCGTGGCGTTGCTGGGTGCCATCATCGCGTTGCTCTTCCTGCCCGCCACCGCGGGCCCTGTCGAGGAGTCGTCGCCGTCGGTTCCAGGCGAGACCGCGGTGCCCGTGACCGATGCGACTCCCGGCGACGCGGATGGCTCCTCGACCGCGACGATCGACCCCAGCGAGTCGTCGCACGCCAGCCAACGTACGAGCGAGCTGCCGGAATCTGCCCCGGTTGGTGCCGCCACGGGGGACGTGCCATGAGCGACGCGGGTGCGCGGCGCCCCGGCCGACCCCGCGACCCGCAAGCCGATGAGGCGATCCTCCTCGCGGCCCGTGAGGTGATGGCTGAGAGCGGCTTCGGCGGCTTCACGGTCGACGCGGTGGCGACGCGTGCCTCGGTCGGCAAGGCGACGATCTATCGCCGTTGGCCGTCGCGCGAGGCATTGGCGATGGACGTCGCACGATGCATCGTCGAACCCGAGCAGGACCCCGACACCGGCTCGCTGCGTACCGACCTGATCGAACTGTTCACCACCGCCTACCTGACAAAGGTGCGTGCCCTGCGCGACCCGGACGCGGGTGAGCCCTTGGCGGCGATCATCGCCGAGTCCGGGGTGAACCCCGAGTTGAAGGGCCTCGTCCACGAGTTCGTCGAACAGCGCCGCTCGCTGACGCGGACGATCTTCGATCGGGCCGTGGCACGTGGTGAGCTCGCGACCGACGTCGATCGAGATCTGGTCATCGATCTGCTCGCTGGCCCGCTGCTCTACCGCACCCTCATGAGTGGGCGCACCGTCGATCGAGCCGTGGTGACGAGCATCGTCGACATCGTGTTGACCGGGCTCGGGGTGGTGGGTGCCACGCAGTCGGGTGGCGTCGTTCGGGGCAACGCGACTCGTTGATGGCTTGGCGGCTAGTCGATGTCTTGCACGGTGAGGCGCCGAGCCGCGTACGCCACGCCGACCAGTCCGACGAGCACCGGTACGACGTAGGAGATCGTCAGGTCTCGCTCTGCCAGAGAGAGCCCGACCCCCGTGTACGCCGACAGCAGCGACCGCAGATACGACAGCACCGACAGCCGTGCCGCTCCTGCGCCTGATCGGGCGACGAACCCCTCCCACAGCAACAGGTAGGCGAGCCCCCACAGCAGCGCTCGACGGAAGCGCAGGCCGAGCGCCAGGAACACCCCGGAGTAGGCGATGACACCGAAGGTGGATGCGATCGCCAACCCTTCGATGAGGTAGCGGTCGCTGCCGGCAGCGGCAGCGGCGACCACCAGTGGGATGACGACCAACGGGAGGCAGATCGTCAGGGTCGCGAGCCAGGCGCCTGCCGCGATCACCCAGCGGGGCACGCTCGGGAGCCACAGGTAGACGAGCGAACGGTCGTCGACGAGGTCACCCAGCGCGGCCGATGCGAAGACCAGGCTCACCACCGGCACGAGGAGCGAGAGCCCGGCCTGGTTGAGGGCGCGGGTGGCGCTCTCGAGGCGGTCGAGCTCGAGCGAGGTCGAGGCGCCGATCCAGGCGCCCATCGCGATGCACGCCAGGCCGAGCCCGCCGAGGAGCAGAAGGCGGCCGCGGGTCGCGAGGCTGCGCAGCAGGACGCGGTAGATCGCACGTACGGCCGGGCCCGGGGGAACCCGGCTGATCGAGCGCGCGTCAGCGGCTGTGGGAAGCGTCGTCATCGTTGCCCCACCAGATAGCGGAAGACGCTGTCGAGGTCGTCGTCGAGCGGTACCACCTCGCGCAGGTGCGCGCCCTGGGCGGCGGCGACCTGTGCGACAGAGCGACGGAACTGCGCGACCTCTGTCGTGTCGACGGTCAGCGTGGTGGCATCCACGATGCGAACTGCTTCGACGCACTCGATGGCCAGAAGCCCGCCCGCCACAGGGCCGGGCCGGTCTGTCGAGATGCGGAGGCGATGGGGGCGGTCGTCCATCAGGTCGCGAATCGCTCTGAAGTCGCCTTCGGCAGCGAGTCTTCCCTGTGCGATGACGAGGACGCGCGAGCCGAGCCGTTCGACCTCGTCGAGCACGTGGCTCGACACGATGACGCAGGTGCCGTCGTCGCCGAGGCGATGGAACAGGTCGATGAGGTGCCGTCGCTGCCGCGGGTCGAGGCCGGTGAGCGGCTCGTCGAGTACGAGGACGTCTGGTTCGTGGACGAGCGCTTGGGCCACCTTCACGCGTTGGCGCATGCCCTTCGAGTAGGTCGTGATGCTCCGCGTGTCGGAGGGATCCAACTCGACCGTGTCGAGGGCCCGTGCAGCGGCCGCATCCGCGTCGGGCACGCCGTGCAGGACGGCGATGAGGCGAACGAACTCGCGTGCGGTGCGCGAGTCGAGCAGCGTCTCCTGCTGGGGCACCAGCCCGAGGCGAGCCCGCACGGCCAGATCGGTGCGGGGGTTGCCGCCGTGGATGCGTACCTGACCCTGGGAGGGCGACGTGAGGCCGCACAGCAGCCTCAGGAGCGTGGACTTCCCGGCGCCGTTCGGGCCGAGCAGCGCCGTCACCCCCGGGCGAACGGTGAAGGTCACCTCGGAGACCGCCACCAGCGAGCCGAACCACTTCGACACCTTGTCGACGAAGATGGGTGGCGGCGCCGGCGCGTCAGACGGAGGTGGCGGGGGAGGTGGGACGTCGGGGGAGAGCGTCGTCATCGGGTCACCTCGAGGCGTTGGTAGCGCACCCAACACACGGCCGCCCAGAGCGCCGTCCAACCGATCGTCGCGGTGAGCGCCTGGCCGAGCGTGGTCAGCGCCGTGGCATGTGACCCGTCGTGGATGCGGCTCGCGAGGTCGAACGGTACGAGGAACAAGTTGAGCATCTGGGCGGCGTGACCACTGCCGGTGTCGAGCACTCCCGCGACCGCGGCGCTGAGCAGGAGCGCGATCACGATGCCACCGCTGGCGAACGACTTGCGGTCGGTGAGCGACGAGACGCCCATCGAGAGCGCCGTGTAGAAGGCCGTCATCGCGATGCCAGAGAGCAGGATGTGGCCGATCGTGGTGGCGAGTCCACCGATGCCGTCGGGGCCGTGGCCCTGGAGGCTGAACGCGATCATCATCAGCAACGGCGGGCCGATCGTGACCGCGAACAGCACATTGGCGATCGCCCAGGCCTTCCCGACGAGGTACGTCGTTCGGTTCAGCGGCGACGCCAGGTACAGGCCCAGCATGCCCGTGCGGCGATCGGGGCACAGCACCTCGGGGGCGACGAACGCCACGAAGAGGGCCACCGCTGAGACGACGTAGCTGTAGTACTCGCCATAGCTGGGGAGTTGCGATTGGACGGCCGTGTCGTCGGGGGTGAGCGCCGCGATGCCCACGAAGACGATGGCGGGCACGTAGGCAAGCGCGATCGACAGGACGGGGAGTGCCTTTGACCACGCGGGTCGCTTCAGGCCGAGCACGCGACCGACCGCATGCAGCATGACGCTGCGCATCGCGGTGGCGGGCGAGAGTCGGACACCGTCGTAGCGGCGGTAGCCCCGTTCGAGGATGCGGGCGTCGTCGCTCATTGCTGCAACCCCAAGAAGACGTCCTCGAGGGTGGTGGTCCGAGGAACGAGTCGACGGATGCCCACGGTGCGCGTCGCTGCGATCACATCTCTGACGACGTCGACGAGGGCGTCTGCATCGTCGCTCTTTCGTGGCGGCAGTACGACGAGATGCGAGCCGTCGCCGGTGACGTCGAGGTGCGCGCTGCGCAGAGCGGCGCTGACCAGCTGGAGCTCGTCGGCGTCGCCCACGAGCTCCAGCTGGATTCCTCGGCTGGAGCCGCGCAGGTCGCGAATGGGCCCGGATGCCGCGACGACGCCGTCGCGCAAGATGACCACCCCGTCGCAGACGCGCTCGACCTCCTCGAGGAGGTGCGACGACAACAGGACGTGGATGCCGAAGTCGCGCCCGACGCGTGCGATGAGGTCGAGCATGTCATCGCGTTGCACGGGGTCGAGTCCGTCGGTCGGCTCGTCGAGGAGGATCAGGTCGGGGTCATGCACGATCGCTTGCGCGAGCTTGGCGCGCTGGCGCTGGCCCGTCGACATGGTGCCGAGCGGCCGGAAGCGCTCCTCACCCAGACCGACCTGCCACAAGACGTCGCTCGCCCGGTTCACCGCAACGCGATGGGGAAGGCCATGGATCTCCCCGATGTGTTGCACGAAGTCGCTGACCCGTACGTCGGGGGCGACACGGTGGTGCTCCGGGCTGTAGCCGATCCGCGCCCGGATGGTGGGACCGTGCGTCACGGGGTCGAGCCCGAGCACCTGAAGTGAGCCACTGTCGGGGTGGTGGAGGCCGAGCAACATGCCGAGCAGGGTGGTCTTCCCGGCGCCGTTGGACCCGAGCAGGCCCGTGACACCGGGTGAGACGTTGAGGTCGGCGCCGCTGAAGACTGTGGTCTTTCCCCAGCGCTTCGTCAGACCGTGTGCCTGGACGATCGGGGGGTCGGTGCCGCGCTCGGCCGCGGGAAGAGGGTCCGCGTCGGGCATTCGCCGAGCTTACGGTGCGGCTGGATGTGTGCCGGGGAGGTCGGGCGGTAGCCTCGCCGACATGGCAGAAGACGGCACTCCGGTCAACGTCAAGATTCGCTCCGGCGAGGTCACCGACGGGTACGAACGGGCGCCGGCCCGGTCGATGCTGCGCGCGATCGGCATGAACGACGAGGACTTCTCCAAGGCGCAGGTTGGCGTCGCTTCGTCGTGGAACGAGGTGACCCCGTGCAACCTCCCCCTCGATCGCTTGGCGAAGCGCTCGAAGGAAGGCGTCCGTGCGGCGGGCGGCTTCCCCATCGAGTTCGTCACCATCGCGGTCTCCGACGCCATCTCGATGGGCCACGAGGGCATGCGCGGCTCGTTGGTCAGCCGCGAGGTCATCGCGGACTCCGTCGAGACCGTCATGCACGCAGAGCGTCTCGACGCGCTCCTGACCTTCGCCGGGTGCGACAAGTCGCTCCCCGGCATGTTGATGGCTGCCGCTCGGCTGAACGTGCCCACCGTGTTCCTTTACGGCGGGAGCATCTTGCCGGGTCACCACAACGGGCAGGTGCTCGACATCACGAGCGTCTTCGAGGCCGTGGGTGCCAAGGCTGCGGGCACCATCAGCGACGAGGACTTCGACGCGATCGAACGCAACGCGTGTCCGACCGAGGGGTCGTGTGCCGGCATGTTCACCGCCAACACCATGGCGTCGGTCGCCGAGGCGCTCGGCATGTCACTGCCGGGGAGCTCGTGTCCGCCGGCGGTCGATCGTCGGCGCGACGACTTCGCCTACGCCTCGGGCAAGGCGGTCATGAACCTGCTGCGACTGGGCATCCGGCCTCGCGACATCCTCACGAAGGAAGCCTTCGAGAACGCCATCGCCGTGGTCATGGCGCTGGGTGGCTCGACCAACGCCGTGCTGCACCTGCTCGCGATCGCGCACGAGGCGGAGGTCGACCTCACCCTCGACGACTTCAACCGGGTCGCGGCACGTGCGCCGCACATCGCCGACACGAAGCCGCACGGCAAGTACCACATGGTCGACATCGACCGCGTCGGCGGCATCCCCACCGTCATGCGCGAACTGCTCGACGCGGGCATCCTGCACGGCGACTGCATGACCGTCACCGGTCGGACCGTGGCCGAGAACCTCGCGCTTATCGATCCGCCCGCGCCTGACGGCGAGGTGGTGCACCCCCTCTCCGACCCGATCCACGCGCAAGGCGGCTTGGCCATCCTCACCGGCTCGATGGCCCCGAATGGGTCGGTCGTGAAGGTTGCCGGCATCGACTTCGAGCAGTTCGAGGGGCCGGCCCGGGTGTTCGATGGCGAGCAGGCGGCGATGGACGCAATCCTCGCGGGTCACATCAACGCCGGTGATGTGCTTGTCATCCGTTACGAAGGTCCGAAGGGCGGGCCCGGCATGCGCGAGATGCTGGCGGTCACCGGTGCGATGAAGGGTGCCGGCCGCGGTGGCGACTGCGCGCTCATCACCGACGGGCGCTTCTCGGGTGGTACCCACGGCTTCTGCATCGGTCACGTGGCTCCCGAAGCGGTCGACGGCGGTCCGATCGCCTTCGTTCGTGAAGGGGATCGCATCGCGATCGACGTGGTCGCGCACACCATCGACCTGCTCGTCGATCCCGCCGAGCTCGAGGCACGCAAGGCCGACTGGAAGCTGCCAGAGCCGCGCTACACCAAGGGTGTCTTGGCGAAGTACGCCCGGCTCGCGCAAGGCGCCGACCACGGCGCCATCACGATGCCCTGAGTCGGCGCACGTCGCGGACGGCGACCACCACGAGGACGGTGCCGACCAGCAGGATCGGGTCGGCGGTCGACCGAAAGCGTGCGTTCTCCCCGACGTCGAACAACTGTGTGCCGATGTGCGTCGTGGCGATGATGAGCCACGCGATCGCCGCTGACAGCGCGGTGCGCGGGTCGCCGGCTTGCCGTGCTCGCCACGCCACCCACGGCAATGCGAGCAGGCACACAACTGCCGCCAGGAGCACGAGCCACTCTTCACGGCTCACGTGCCACCTGGAATAGCCGTTGCTGAACGGGCTCATTGCCGGTTCCACCGAGCCCAGGGCGAGGGCCTCAACCCGGGCCGGACCGCGCAGGGCGTGCTGGTTCGGCGGACGGGTACGAATGTCCGGGGTCGCGGGGTAGTACGCGATGGCGAGTGCCCGGTTGACGGTGCGCAGATACAGCCCGGGGTCGTGCCGGATGATCCACAGCGAGTCGGCGGTGAGCGCGCGTTCGCACCCCAGCACAGATCGCTGGTTGAACGAGTAGTAGGGCGGCGCCTTGACTCGATCGAAGCGGTCGAGTGCGGGCGCGTCGGTGCGCGGCCCGAGGTGCCCGTAGCGGGCCGGTGCATCGGAGCAGGGTGCGATGGACACCGACTCGATCGAGATCTTGCCCTGGCGGAACAGCGCCTGGCGCTCGGCGCGGTCCATGAACGTGCTGCTCATGTGGCTGAGGTTGATGCCCTGCATGGTGCTCATCGTGGGGCTTCCGAACACCACGGCGTTCTTGGCGATGACGGCCGCGCCGACGACGAAGGCGGGGAGCAGGGCCAGCAGCAGTGCGCGTCGGTGCGACGCGACCACGGTCAGACCGAGCACGACGGCGGCCCCGATGACCCAGATTGGTTGGAAGAGCACCCGGGTGAGGGCCAGCAGGGCCAGCAGCCCGGCGAAGGCGGCAAGCGGGGCGAGGCGCCACGACCGAGCCCAGCGCTGGAGCGCATAGGCGAGTCCGACCATCGCGACGCGCTCGAAGTGGGTGTACAGCAGGAAGTTCTCGTACTGCACCACGGTGGGGCTGATCATCACCAGGGTGGCCAGGACGAAGGCCGTCCGGGCGTGTAGGCCGCAGCCTCGGAGAAGTTCGAGGAGCATGAGGGCCATGGCTGCAGAAGCCGCGAGGTAGAGCGCTTGGAAGGCGACAGCGCTTCCGCCGCCAGTCAGGCGGAGCACGATGCCGACGAAGAGGTTGAAGCCGGGCGGCTGCATGTGGAGGTACCAGATGCTGCGCCAGAGATCGTGCTGGAGGATGTCCGCGTCGAGGAGTTGTTGTCCCCAGTTCACGAGGCTCGCGTCGAAGCGGACCCCGAGGAACCAGTACGCGACGCGGCTCATCGCGAGGACGGCCAACAGTGCGAGGTGAGGACGCGCGGCGCGCACGGACAGGCCGCGGATCACGGGGTCACCCTACTCGTCACCGCAGCGGGCCCCAGGGGCCCAGCGCGCGGTGGGCGGTCAGCTGTGGCCCCCTTCCGGCGCGCACCAGCCGCTAGCATCGCCCGTCGTGTCAGCTCCGCCTTCGGACCCGCGACCCTGTCGCTCGACCCGCTGCGGATGACCGCGACGGTCGGGGAGGACACGACTCCCGAAGCGCCGCCGGAGCGCGTCAAGCTCCGCTACATGCCGGGGCTCGACGGCGTGCGGGGGATCTGGCTCCTCCCGGTGATGTTGGTCCACGCGGGGTTCATCGTGGAGATCCCCGGCCCTTGGGTGGCCGTGTCGGGCTTCTTCACCCTTTCGGGCTATCTGATCACGTCGCTGTTGCTGCTCGAACACGACCGTGACGGAGGGATCGGACTCAAGAAGTTCTGGGGGCGGAGGTTTCGCCGCTTGCTGCCGGCGTCCCTCGTGGTGGTGGCGCTCATCGCACTGTTGAGTGGCGTGCACCCGTTCTGGCCGAAGAGCCAGTTGCGTGGCGACCTCGATTCGGTCCTGTTCTACGTCTCCAATTGGCGCTTCATCGCCACGAGCCACAACTACGGATACGCCTTCCGTGCTGCGCCCTCCCCGGTGACGCATTTCTGGTCACTCTCGTTGGAGGAGCAGTTCTACCTGGTCTTCCCGCTGCTGATGCTCGGGCTGTTCGCGCTGCGACGGCTGCGGAGGTGGCTGCTGCCGGCCGGTCTCATGGCGTTGTGGCTCGCGTCGGGCCTACGAGCCGTCCAGTGGTACGACCGCGAGGGCTGGAGTGCGGCGTACTACAGCCTCGACGGGAGGTTCGGCGAGATCGTGATGGGCGCCATCCTGGCGGTCGTCCTCGCTCGCAAGAGCGTGGTGGGGTGGCTCGACTCGCCGTCGGGCCGCCGAGTGGTGACGGTCGTGTCGCTCGTCTGCGCGGCCGGATGGGTCTACGTGCTGTTCAAGGTCAAGTTGTCGTCGCCGTACATCTACCACGGCGGTCTCATGGTGCAGTCGTTGTTGTCGGCCGGTGTCATCGTGGGGGTGACGCGGCCGGGGCCCCTGCAGCGAGTGTGTAGCTGGCGCCCCATGTGCTGGATCGGCGCGCGCGCTTACCTGGCCTACATGCTGCACTTCCCGCTGTTCGTCATCCTCAGCCCGGGTCGGCTGTACGCCTACCTGCCATGGCCGAAGGACTACGGCCAGCTCCGCTGGGCGACCTTCCTACTCGGCGGCGCGGTCACGTTCGTGGTCTGTGGCCTGTCCTATCGCTACTTCGAGGGTCCGATCCGGGCAGGCACGCGGCTGCGGGGGCGACGCTTCGCCGTGGTCGCGCCCGTCGCGATCCTCGTCACGTTGCTGATCGTGCACACCGTCCCCATGCGCGGCACCGACGAAGGCAGCATCGCCTTGCAAGCGATGGGAAAGGCGGCGCGCGAACGGGCCGCGCGCGAGCGCGCCATCTGGGATGCGGCGAGTACCCGCATCCTGCTGTTCGGTGACTCGTTGAGCTTCGTGGTGGGTGAAGGGCTGCGGGTGTACGCGAAGGACAAGTCCGTGGTGGCGTTCCCCTTCCCGAACGCGGGGTGCGGGGTGCTCGACGACGGGCATGCGGATTACCTCGGCATGAGCGGAGACCTCGCCGACAGCTGTCCGGACATCGTGAAGGACATCCGGTCCGAGGTCGGCGAGTATCGACCCACCTCGGTGGTCTTGATGACGTCGGGGCGTGATCTCTCCGACATCGACTTCCCCGACGGCACCACCGGCCACATCGGTGAGCCGGCGTTCGATCGTGTGCTGCGTCGCCGGCTCGATCAGGTCGTCGACGCGCTCGCAGCGACTCGGGTCCCGGCGGTGTGGCTCCTCGAGCCGCACATGCGTGCGAACGGCGGCTCCGAGATCCCCTGGCAGGAGTTCCCCGAGAACGACCCCGCGCGCATGGACCGGCTCAACGCGATGATCCGCGCCGCGGTAGGTGCAGCCCCGTCGGGAGCGTCCATCAAGGTGGTCGACCTGGGGGCGTACGCGAGACGGCACGCGGGCGGGGAGTTCGCCAGTTCGTTCCGGCCAGACGGCGCCCACTTCTCGCGCTCCGGCGCGCTCGACGTGGCGGCCTGGCTCCTCCCGCAGCTCGTCGACCTCCAGGACCGCGCGGCCGAAGTGCACCCGTCCGGTGCCCCCGGCGCGTCGGGATCCTCGGTGCCGGCAGACGGCTCGGGTCCTGCTCCTCCTGCGCCGTCGACCACCGTCGACGCGCCGGCTCCGCACATCGGGGTGCGCGCCCCTTGACGCGCCTGGCATACTTCTAGGCATGTCGCGGCCCGTCGTCCTCGTAGTAGTCACCTAGACGCACGCCCCCCGCCTCACCGCGTGCGTCGTCGACCTCCCCTCGGGGAGGTCGTTGCAGTTTTCGGGCCCTGGTCGCCTAGCGTCGATCACCGGTCCGCTCGAGGCACGTCGCAGTCCGGACCCAACCCCCAATCCACCACAAGGAACACGCCATGAAGCTCAACGGCGGCCAAGCCCTCATCAAGAGCCTCGAGATGGAAGGTGTCGAGGTCGTGTTCGGCCTCCCGGGCGGGGCCATCCTGCCCGTGTACGACCCCCTCATCGACTCGTCGCTGCGCCACGTGCTCGTGCGCCACGAGCAGGGTGCCGGTCACATGGCGGAGGGGTACGCGCACGCCACCGGGCGTCCCGGGGTTGCGATGGTGACGAGCGGCCCGGGTGGCACGAACGTGGTGACCGCGCTGGCGGATGCCTTCCTCGATTCGGTGCCGATGGTGTGCATCACCGGTCAGGTCCCGTCCGCGGCGATCGGCACCGACGCCTTCCAGGAAGCCGACATCACCGGCATCACGCAGTCGGTCACCAAGCACAACTTCCTCGTCAAGACGGCACAGGAGCTGCCGCTCATCATTCGTGAGGCCTTCTACCTCGCCACGAGCGGTCGCCCGGGGCCGGTGCTCGTCGACATCCCCAAGGATCTCGTCGACCCGACGAACCCGAACTCGTCGCTCGAGTGGTACTGGCCGACCGACGAAGAGGTGCAGGCGAGCCTTCCCGGCTACCACCCCAGCAGCAGCGGCGACCCCGATGCGATCGAGGCCGCTGCCGACCTGATCCTCGCCGCGGAACGGCCGGTCATCTACGCGGGTGGCGGCATCCTCAAGGCCCGGGCTGCTGAGGCGTTGCGCCGCCTGGCCGAGCTCACAGACATCCGCGTCGTCACCACGTTGATGGCGCGTGGGGCGTTCCCCGATCGCCACCCGCTGGCGTTGGGGATGCCGGGCATGCACGGCAACTACACGGCGGTCATGTCGATGCAGCGGGCGGACCTGCTGCTGGCGCTCGGCAGCCGCTTCGACGACCGGGTCACGGGCAAGGTCCCGCTGTTCGCACCCGAGGCGAAGGTCGTGCACGTCGACATCGACCCGGCCGAGCTGGGCAAGGTGCGTCGCCCCGAGGTCGGCATCGCCGGCGACTGCCGGTTGGTCATCGAAGCGCTCGTCGCCGCCGTCGAAGCCCGACTCGCAGCGGGCGTGACGGCCCCCGACCGGCAGCCGTGGAACAGCACGCTGTCGGGCTGGCAGGAGCGCTATCCGCTGGCGTACGAGCCGCAGCAGCCCGGCGAACGCCTGAAGCCGCAGCAGGTCATCGAGACGCTGTGCGCGTCCAGCCCTGACGACACGATCGTCGTCACCGGCGTCGGCCAGCACCAGATGTGGGCGAGCCAGTACTGGAAGTTCGACCACCCCAACACGTTCGTGAACTCGGGTGGCCTCGGCACCATGGGCTTCGCCGTTCCCGCCGCCATCGGAGCGAAGATGGGCCACCCCGAGCGCACCGTGTGGGCGATCGACGGCGACGGGTGCTTCCAGATGACGGCGCACGAGCTCGTGACCGCTGCCGCCGAGCGGATTCCGGTCAAGATCGCCATCTTGAACAACGCCTACCTCGGCATGGTTCGCCAATGGCAGGAGATGTTCTACGAGGAGCGCTACTCCGAGGTCTACCTCTCCTACGACCTCCCCGACTACGTCAAGTGGGCGGAGTCGATGGGGTGTGTGGGCATCCGGGTCGAATCTCCCGAAGAGATCCAGCCGGCCATCGACAAGGCGAACGCGATAAACGACCGACCGGTCGTCATCGAGTTCCGCACCGAGACGTCCGAGAAGGTCTTCCCGATGGTCCCGGCAGGGCGAGGCAACGACGACATCCAGGTTCCGCCGTTCCAGCGGGAGGCAGATCGATGAGCAAGCAGCGACTCCACACCCTCTCGGTGCTCGTCGAGAACCGCTCCGGCGTGCTCCTGCGCGTCGCCGGCCTCTTCGCACGTCGGGGCTACAACATCTTCTCGCTCGCGGTTGCGCCGACCACCGACGAGCGGTTCAGTCGCATCACGATCGTGGTCGACGTCGAGTCGTCGCCGCTCGAGCAGGTCGTGAAGCAGCTCGACAAGCTGGTGAACGTCGTCGAGATCACCGAGCTCGATCCGCGCGACGCGGTCGAACGTGAGCTGCTGCTCGCAACGGTGACGGTGCCGGCCGATCGCCGCAACGAGGTGATCGAGCTCGTGCAGATCTTCGAGGGCCGCATCCTCGCGGTCGCGCACGACGAGCTCACCGTGTCGCTCGACGGTTCACCCGACAAGATCGATGACTTCGAGGAGCTCCTCCGGCCGTTCGGCCTCGCCGAGCTCCAACGAACCGGGCGTATCGCCCTTCCCAAGCTCGACCGGGAGGCTGCCCGCCTCCGTTCGGTCGGCTCCGACCTGAAAGGCAAGGCTTCCTGACATGGCCAAGGTGTACTACGAGGCAGACGTTGACCGGTCCCTCATCGCGAACCGCAAGGTCGCGATCTTGGGGTACGGCTCGCAGGGCCATGCCCATGCCCTCAACCTGAAGGAGTCCGGCATCGACGTGCGCGTCGGCCTGCGCGACGGGTCGTCGTCGGCAGCGAAGGCCACCGAGGCGGGGCTGCAGGTGCGCTCCATCGCGGATGCCTGTGCCGAGGCCGACCTGATCATGGTCTTGCTGCCCGACACCGAGCAGCAGGCGGTGTTCGCGGCGGACATCGCCCCGAACCTGAACGCCGGTGACGCGATCTTCTTCGCCCACGGCTTCAACGTGCGGTTCGGCTACGTCCCGCTGCCCGACGGCGTCGACGTCGCCATGGCAGCGCCGAAGGGTCCGGGTCACCTCGTGCGCCGCACCTACACAGAGGGTGGCGGCGTGCCGTGCCTGATCGCGGTCGCGCAGGACGCCACCGGCAACGCCCATGGCCTCGCGCTCGCCTACGCCGACGCGATCGGTGGCGCCCGGGCGGGTGTGCTCGAGACGACGTTCGAGGAAGAGACCGAGACGGACCTGTTCGGCGAGCAGGTCGTCCTCTGCGGCGGCCTCACCGCGCTGGTGCAGGCAGGGTTCGAGACGTTGGTCGAGGCCGGCTACCAGCCCGAGTCCGCGTACTTCGAGTGCCTTCACGAGCTGAAGCTCATCGTCGACCTCATGTACGAACAGGGCATCGGGGGCATGCGCTACTCGATCTCCACGACGGCGGAGTACGGTGACCTCACCCGTGGCCCGCGCGTCATCAACGCGGCGGTCAAGGACGAGATGCGCAAGATCCTGGGCGAGATCCGCTCGGGTGCGTTCGCCGAGGAGTTCATGGGCGAGGTGCACTCGGGCGGGGAGCGCTTCGCGCAGCTCCGCAAGGCCGGCGAAGAGCACCAGATCGAGCAGGTCGGCGGGAAGCTGCGCGAGATGATGCCGTGGATCGCCGCCGGCAAGCAGCGCGTGCAGGACGCGTCGGGCGGCGACTGACCGTCGTGCTGCTCGGCGGCTCAGCCCCCGAGCAGCTTCTGCCAGGCCTTGTCGTCGAGGGTGGTGCCCTGTTCGAGGGGCACCACCCTGACGGACGGCCACTTCGCTGCGGCTGCCCGCACGAGTTCTTCGAAGCGGGTTGCTCGGGCGCGCAAGGCGGATTCGTCGGGATCTGCGGGGACACCCGCTTGTGTCCCGCCGTTGAGTTGCAGCGGCACCTCATCGTGGGCTGCCGCCGCAGCGAGCGCGTCGGGCGTGGGGAGCACCCACGTGACCCTGGTGACGCCGTTGGCGTCGAACGAGCGCAGCAGGCCGTCGAGTTGCCGGGTGACGGCCGCGTCTGCGCTCGGCTCGCCCAGGTGGCTCCACGTTCCGTCGGGGTCGCGCCGATCGAAGAGGTTCCCGATGCCGCCGAGCAGCACGACCTGCTGCGGGCGCTGGTCGTGCAGCTGCGCGCCGAAGGTGAACCACAGCAGCTTGCAGCCGGTGGGCGCGAGGGCATGGCCGTGGCGCGCGAGCGGGGCAGCCCCGCCGATCGGGCAGTCCGTTGCGGTGAGGGCATGCACCCGGAACTGGCCGGGATGGTCGGCGAGCACAGACTTCAAGGCGGGCATCGAGGCGTACGTGAGCTCGTCGCCGACGATCGTGAGCTTGACCGATTCGGGGGTTGCGGTCTGGTTGTTCGCCGCGAAGGGATCGTCCACCTTGATCGCGGTCGGGTCCAGCTTGGGGAAGGGCACCACGAACGCCGCCACGCTGAGAGCCGCGATCGGGATGCCAAAGGCCACGAGAAGGCGGCGGCCACGCAAGCGTGCGCTCATTCGGATGGGCGTCTCCATGAACCGCAGCGACACACCCGCGAGCCCGAGCAGGACGGCCAGGCGCGCCACGGCGAGCATCCAGTCCTCGTGGAGGTGCGTGCGTTCGGGCGTCATCACGAAGTAGACGACGAGCTGGTACACGTACGCGCCGTAGCTCACGCGCCCGACCCAGCGCAGGGGCCGGATGCTGAGCAGCCGGCTGGTCGGGCCCGGCACCTGGCAGGCGAGGATGACCGCCGCGCTCGCGAGCGCTGCGACGGGGAGCACGCCGTGAAGCGTGTCGAACTTGATGCGCGTGCGGTGCCAGAGCCAGAACGTGACCGCGAGGCCGGCCGGGCCTGCGATGCCCAGGACCCATCGGGTCGCGGCCCGACCGGAGGTGCGTGCGAACCATTCGCTCGTCACCAGGTAGGCGAGCAAGACCCCGACGAGGATCTCGAACATGCGAGATGGGGTCCCCATGTAGGCCTGATACCAGTCACCGCTGCGACTGGTGTGCACGAGCATCGCCAGCGACGCGATCGCCGCGGCCGCGAACAGCACCCACGAGCGGCGTGCCCCGAGGGTGCGTACGCCGACGAGGAACACGACGGGACACACCAGGTAGAACTGCTCCTCGACCGACAGCGACCAGAACTGCGACATCGAGCTGCCGAGGACACCGCCGAGGTGCAGGAAGTAGATGTTGCGCACGTAGAAGATGGTGCTGAGGAACTGGCCAGGAAGGTTGCCGTCGGCGGGGGCGATGCGAGCGACGAGCACCACCATCGTCAGCGCCAGGCTCACCAGCAGCGCTGGAAGCAGGCGGCGCGCCCGGCGGCTCCAGAAGTTGCCGAACGAGATGCCCCCGGTGCGTTCCGCTTCGGCGAGCAGGACACGGGTGATCAGGAAGCCCGACAGGGTGAAGAACGTGCTGACGCCGAGCCACCCACCGGGCAGCCACGCCGGATCGATCGAGCTGCCATAGGGGAGGTGGAAGATCACCACGCCCAAGACGGCCAGGGCCCGCAGGCCGTCGAGGCCGGGGACGTGGCCGCGCCGCAGCGCCTCACGCTGCGCAGCGAGGTCGTCGGTGCCCGCCGCTGCGGGCATCAGTGGGAGAGCGCTTCGACCCACTCGTCACTGCTCAGTTGTGAACCGTGCGCGATGCGTTCGACGTGGACGGTGGGGTGCGTGGCGGCGGCGGCACGCACGAGCTGTTCGAAACGTGTCGCCCGACGCGCAAGCTCTGCTGCGTTCGGCGGCCCGGGAACGTCATGGAGTCCGGCGGTTTCGGGATTGACGCCGCCGACGTTCTTCGGCAACGGGTCGTCGAGTGCGGCCTCGGCGAACGCGGCAGGCGTCGGGAGGAACCACACGACCTTGGTTGCCCCGACGCGGGAGAACGCGGTCATCAGCGCCGCAAGGCGTTGCTGCGTCCGCTCATCGAAGGCTCCCTCACCCAGGTGTGCCCAGGTTCCATCCGGCTGGTGTTGGTCGTACAGGTTCGACATGCCGCCGAGGACGACCACCACCGCGGGCTTGTCGGCGCGGAGCGCACTCCCGAACGAGAACCACAGCAGCCGGCAGCCGTCGCTCGAAACCGCGCGGCCGTTGCGTGCAGTCACGGCGGCGACACCGAGCGGACAGTCGGTGGCGGTGTGGCTCGCCACCCAGTAGGTGCCCGGGTCGGACTCGAGCACCCGGTCGAGCGCCGGCAGCGAGGCGGACATCAGCTCGTCCCCGATCGCGGTGACCCGAAGCGAGTTCGTGGTGGCGAGCGCGTTCGAGGAGGAGAAGCGGCTCGGCGTGCTGCTCTCAGCGGTCTTCGCGTTCTTGAACGGGAGGGCGAGCGCGGCCACCACGAGCAGTGCCGCGACGGTGCCGAACGAGCCGACGAGCCGCCACCCGACAAGGCGCGGGTTGTGACGGAGCGGTTCCTCCATGAAGCGGTGCGACACCCACGCGAGGGTCAGGACGACCGCGAGGCGCACGACGAACAGCAGCCAATCGCTGTGGATGTGGGTGCGTTCGGGGGTGAGCGTGAAGTAGACGAGCAGGTGGTAGATGTACCCGCCGTAGCTCACCCGGCCGACCCAGCGCAGCGGGCGGAACGAGAGCAGCCGAGTCGCCGGTCCTTCGAAGAGACACGCCGTGATCACGGCGGCGGTGGCGAGCACCGCCCAGGGCACCCACCGGTGGAACGACGAGAAGTTCACGTCGCCCTGGTTCCACAAGAACGCAAGCGCGCCGACCCCCGCGAGCCCGGCGACCTGGGATGCCCATCGGACCCGAGGCTGGAGCGCGAGGCGCGCGAAGCGAGGGGTGGTGACCGCGAACGCGACCATGACGCCGCCGAGGATTTCGAACATGCGAGTCGGCGTGGAGAAGTAGACGATGAACCAGTTGCTGCGGCGACTCTGGAACACCATGTAGGCGCAGGAGCTCACCGTCAGGGCCGCGAACACCATCCATGCTCGGGCGCGTCCGAGCAACGTGACTGCTCCCAGGAACACCAGCGGACACAGCGTGTAGAACTGCTCCTCCACCGACAGCGACCAGAACTGGAACATCGTCGGGCCGTTGATGCCGCCGAAGTGCAGGTAGAACGTGGTGCGCACGTAGAAGAGCGTGGTGATGAACTGCTCGGGCAGGTTCTTGTCGGGAGGTGAGATGCCGCTCAGCGCGGCCGCCATCGACAGGGCGATCGCCGCGAACAAGCCGGGCAGCAGGCGGCGGGCGCGTCGGGTCCAGAACCCCGACAGCGAAGTGTGGTCCTTCTTGGTGCGCTCAGCGATGAGCACCCGGGTGATGAGGAAGCCCGACAGGGCGAAGAAGGAGCAGAGCGTGAGCCATCCGCCAGGGATCCAGAACGGTCGGATGGTGCTCCCGTAGGGCATGTGGGAGGCGAGCACGCCGAGGAGCGCTGCGCCGCGCAGTCCGTCGAGACCGGGCGCGTACCCGCTCAGCAGGCGCGTGCGCTCCGCTTCGACGGCCGACGTCATGTCTTCGGGAGCAGCAACCGCGCTCGGCGCGTCCGGCACGAGGTCCTCCGAATCCGAGTGGGGCCGACGGGCGAGCGTAACCAACGGGCGCGGGCTGCCCCTGCCTACGCCGCGTCGAATGTCGACTTTCGAGGTCGGCATTTGCGGCCTACGCTCCGGGCATGACGAACAAGAACTGGGGCTTCGAGACCACGCAGATCCATGCCGGGCACCGGCCGGACCCGACCACCGGGGCGACGGCCACGCCGATCTACCAGACGACGTCGTTCCAGTTCAACGATGCCGATCACGCCGCGAACCTGTTCGCGCTGAGCGAGATCGGCAACATCTACACCCGCATCATGAACCCCACGCAGGCCGTGGTGGAGGCAAAGGTCGCGGCGCTCGAAGGTGCGCCCGACACCGCCGTGGGCCTGCCCGGTGCGCTCGAACTGGCGTCGGGGCAGTCCGCCAGCATGTTCGCCATCCTCAACATCGCAGGGGCAGGCGACCACGTGGTGGCCTCCGCGTCGCTGTACGGCGGGACGTTCAACCTCTTCCACCACTCGCTGCGCAAGCTGGGCATCGACTTCACCTTCGTGGAGGACCCCGACGACCTCGACGCGTGGCGCGCCGCGGCGCAGCCGAACACCAAGGCGTTCTTCGGCGAGACCATCGGCAACCCCAAGAACGACGTGCTGAACCTCCGTGGCGTCGCCGACGTCGCGCACGAGGTGGGTGTGCCGCTCATCGTCGACAACACGATCGCCACCCCGTGGCTGTTGCGTCCGCTCGAGCACGGCGCGGACATCGTGGTGCACTCGACCACCAAGTTCATGTCCGGCCACGCCACCACGATCGGCGGGGTGCTCGTCGACGGTGGCACGTTCGACTTCTCGCAGAACGACCGCTTCCCCGGCATGGTCGAACCCGACGAGAGCTACCACGGCCTGGCGTACTGGCCGGCACTCGGTCCGGGCTCGTACATCATCAAGGCACGCGTGCAGCTGCTGCGCGACCTGGGTGCCGCCATCTCCCCGTTCAACGCCTTCCTGACGATCCAGGGCCTCGAGACGTTGAGCCTGCGCGTCGAGCGCCACAACGCCAACGCGGCGAAGGTCGCGGCGTTCCTCGAGGGGCACGAGCAGGTCGAGCGGGTCAACTACGCGGGGCTGTCGAGCTCGCCGTGGCACGACCGCGCCACGGAGCTGTTCGGCGGCAAGGGGTACGGCTCGCTGCCGTCGTTCGTCATCGCCGGCGGGCACGAAGCCGGCAAGCGCTTCATCAACGCCCTGCAGCTGCACCAGCACGTCGCCAACATGGGTGACGTCCGCAGCCTCGCCATCCACCCGGCGTCCACGACGCACTCGCAGATGACATCCGAGGAGCTGCTGCGCATCGGGATCGAGCCGGGCCTGGTGCGCCTCTCGGTCGGCATCGAGACCGTCGACGACATCATCGCCGACCTGGAGCAGGCGTTCGGCGCAGCCCGGGGCTGACGGTACGGGCACGCCGTAGCCGCGGCCGGCGGCCGGTGCGCTCAGCCCGACGAGGCGGGTTGCGGGGATCGCTGTGGTCCTCGCAACCCCACACGTCGTCTGACCGTCCACACCTCTCGCAGGCTCGACACGTAGGCGCCGGAGCGCACGTGCCCGTCTGCGTGGTGCTCCCAGCGCACGCCGACCTCGAGGACCGAGAAGCCGTAGGCACGCGCGAGCGCGAGGGCTTCGACGTCGAAGCCCCATCCGTCGATCTCGGTGTGCGCGAACACCGCCTCGGCAGCTTCCGCGCTGAACACCTTGAAGCCGCGCTGCGAGTCGCGGATGCCGGGGAGCACGAGAAGCTGGATGACCAGGTTGCCGATCTGTCCGACGCGTGATCGCAATGCCGACTGCGCGTGGGTCACCTCGCGTCCGCGCACGCCGATCGACCCGATCACGATGTCGGGCGGGTGGGTACGGCGAGCGGCCGCGGCGAGGAGCCGGTCGAGCTCCGCGATGTGCGTGGACCCGTCCGCGTCGAGGAAGACGCGCTGGTGTCCGGTGGCCGCCAACATCCCGGCACGCACCGCCGCGCCCTTGCCGCGGTTCTGCGGCAGGGCGACGAGTCGGATCATGGGCATGTCCGAGGCGAGGTTCGTGACACGCGCGGCGGTGTCGTCGGTGGAGCCGTCGTCGACCACCAGGACCTCTGCGGTTCCCGGTCGGCCGTGTAGGTACTCGGCGATGTCGGCGAGGGTCGGTTCGATGCGACCGGCCTCGTTGTAGGCGGGCACGATCACCGACAGGTCCACCGCCGCCGGCGACGGGATGAAGGCCGGGCGGGGCCACATGGGTGCTTGCTGCTGCCGCGCGATGCGCGTCGCGAAGACGAACCCTCCGACGGCCACCACGATGAGCGGACTGACGCCGGCGATCCCGGAGAGCAGGTGTACGTACCCGAGCGCCCAGAGGGCCAGCAGCCACCGGCGCTGACGGCGGGTTGCCGTCGCGAGAAGTCCGCAACCGGTGACGATGAGGAGGCCGGCGTCGTACCACATGGTGTGCGGCGACAGCAGCACGATGCCGGCGGCGGCCGCGCCCATGCACGCGGCAGACGACGAGCGGTCGAAGTGGCGCCAGGTGCGGACGAGCGAGGCGACCACCAGTGCGGCGAGGCCCCACCCGATGACGTTGGCCGCGAGGTCGTCGACGCCGCGGATCGCCTGGGCGACGCCGAGCAGCGACACCGCGTTCGCCTTGTTGGCGGCCGCATCGAGGTCGCCGAACGCGTTGGCCTGCTCGAGCCAGGTGCGCGGCCACGCGACACCGCAGATGACCGCACCGGCCGCCCACAGCCCCACCGCGGTGACCGCGGCGCCCGCCATCGCCCGCCACCGCCCGGCGACCAGCACGAGGAACAGCAGCGGGCCGCCCAGCTGGGGCTTGCAGAGGGCCAGCCCCGCCACGAGCCCCGCGGCCAGGTCACGGTCGTCGTGGAGGAGGCGCCAGGTCGCGGCCAGCACCAAGATCGTGAGCGCGGTGTTCTGGCCCAGCATCACGCCGGCGAAGCCCGGGAAGAACGTGAGCGAGAGGGCGAGGATGCGGGCGTAGGAGTGGCGCAGGTCGCGCACCATCGGCTCGATCAGGTGCAGCGCGAGACCGACCGCTCCCAGCATCAGGCACGTGACGAGGAAGTACGAGAGGCGATACGGCAGGCGCGCCAACGGCGCATAGGCGAGCGCGACCGGTGGCGGGTAGGCGAACGCCAAGAAGCCGCTGGTGTCGCCGGCGAAGAGGTCGCGCTGGGCGGCTGACTGGCGTGCCGGCTCGTAGAGGTGCGCGGCGTCGCCGTCGTTGACGATGCGCCCGGCGCTGTAGAAGGCCGGGTAGTCACCGCCGAGGCGACCCGACGCCGTGCCCGAGCCCTGCCCGGCGAGCAGTGCGACGGTGAACGCGACGGCGAGCGCGGCGAGCACCGCCCATGCGATGCGATTCGCCCGCGCGTAGCCCAGGTGCGGCAGCTTCAGCGGCGGGCGGGTCACACCTTCACGTCGGTCGGCCGACCGGGGTCTTGAGTCGGCCCCGGTCGGCGAACCGGGTCAGGAGATGGCGGCCACGACGTGGTCGATGCACCCGGTCAGCGCGGCCACGTCTTCGGGGTCGATCGCGGGGAAGATCGCGATGCGGAGCTGGTTGCGGCCGAGCTTGCGGTAGGCGTCGGTGTCGACGATGCCGTTCGCGCGCAGGATGGCCGACACCGCGGTTGCGTCGATGCGCTCGTCGAGGTCGATGGTCGCCACCACGTGGCTGCGGTCGGCCGGGTTCGCGACGTACGGCGAGGCGAAGTCGCTCGCCTCGGCCCAGTTGTAGATGGTCTCCGCGGAGCGGTCGCAGCGGCCGGCGGCGAACGCCAGACCACCGTTGTGGTTGATCCACTCGACCTGCTGGACGGCGAGGTGGATCGTGGCGAGCGCGGGGGTGTTGTAGGTCTGGTCCTTGCGGGAGTTCTCGAGGGCGACCGACAGGTCGATAGACGCGGGGATCCAGCGTCCGGATGCCTTGATGCGCTCGATGCGCTCGATGGCAGCAGGAGAGCAGGTTGCAAGCCAGAGGCCGCCGTCGGAGGCCAGGCACTTCTGCGGGGCGAAGTAGTAGACGTCGGTCTGCGCGGCGTCGAAGCGCAACCCGCCGGCGGCTGACGTGGCATCGACGGCGACCAGGCCTTCGGCGCCGTCGGGGCGACGGATCTCCATCGCGACGCCGGTCGAGGTCTCGTTGTGGGTCAGCGCGTAGAGGTCGACGTCGGGGTTGGCGACCGCTTCGGGATGCGTGCCCGGCTCGCTCTTGATGACCTCGGGGTCGTCGAGGAACGGCGCCTGCTTGGCGGCCTTCGCGAACTTGGACGAGAACTCACCGAAGTCGAGGTGCTGGCTGCGGCGCTCGATGAGGCCGAACGTGGCGGCATCCCAGAAGACGGTGGTGCCGCCGTTGCCGAGCAGCACTTCGTACCCGTCGGGGAGGGCGAACAGCTCGGCGAGGCCGTTGCGCAGCCGTGCGACCATGAACTTCACGGTTGCCTGACGGTGGCTCGTGCCGAGGTAGTGGGGGGCGTCCGCGGCGAGCGCTGCGACGGCCTCGGCCCGCACCTTGGACGGCCCGCACCCGAAGCGCCCGTCTGCGGGCAGCAGCTCGGCGGGGATGGTGACGGCGGGCGTATTGGCTTCGGGTGGTGGAGTCATCGTCTGCCACTATGGCAGCGACCTGCCAAGGAGCGAAACCCGTATGTCCACTTCCCGAGTCTCCCAACGAGTTGCTGCGATCGCGCCGAGCGCCACGCTCGCCGTGGACGCCAAGGCGAAGGCGTTGAAGGCCGCGGGGGAGCCGGTCATCGGGTTCGGTGCGGGTGAGCCCGACTTCCCGACCCCAGCCCACATCGTGGAAGCGGCAGCCGAGGCATGTCGCGACCCGCGCAACCACCGCTACACGCCTGCGGGGGGCCTTCCCGAGCTGCGCGAGGCGATCGCTGCGAAGACCCGACGTGACTCGGGCTATGAGGTCGATCCGGCGAACGTGCTGGTCACCAACGGCGGCAAGCACGCCATCTATAACGCGCTGACCGCGCTGCTCGACCCGGGCGACGAGGTGCTGCTTCCCGCCCCCTACTGGACCACCTACCCGGAGCCGGTCCGGCTGGTCGGTGGGGTCGTGGTCGAGCTCCCGACGACGGCGGCCGCCGGGTTCAAGGTGACCGTCGAGCAGCTCGAGGCTGCACGTACCCCGCGCACCAAGGTGCTCGTGTTCGTGTCGCCGTCGAACCCGACGGGTGTCGTCTACACGCCCGACGAGGTGCGCGCGATCGGGCGATGGGCCGCCGACGCGGGCATCTGGGTGCTCACCGACGAGATCTACGAGCACCTCACCTACGGCGAGCACGTGTTCTCGTCGATCGCAACCGAGGTGCCGGAGCTCGGCGACCGTGTCGTGATCGTCAACGGCGTGGCGAAGACCTATGCCATGACGGGCTGGCGGGTCGGGTGGGTGATCGGTCCGTCCGATGTCATCAAGGCCGCCACGAACCTGCAGTCGCACGCCACGTCGAACGTCTCGAACGTGGCACAGCGGGCGGCGTTGGCAGCCGTGGCGGGACCCCTCGACGCGGTGGCGGAGATGCGCGCCGCGTTCTTCCGTCGGGGCCAGACGATGTACCGCATGCTCTCCGACATCGCTGGCGTGTCCGTCCTCGAACCACAGGGTGCCTTCTACGCGTTCCCGTCGTTCGAGGGTGTGCTGGGTCGTGAGATCGCCGGGCGGAGGATCGACACCACGCTCGACCTCGCGGCGGTCGTCCTCGACGAGGCAAAGGTCGCGATCGTGCCGGGCGAGGCGTTCGCCGCTCCCGGATATGCCCGCCTGTCGTTCGCGCTGGGCGACGACGACCTGGTCGAGGGCATCAGCCGCATCGCGGCACTGCTCGGCTCCTGAGCCGCAGCACGCATCATTCCCCGGAGCCGGTCTGACGGGACGGCGAGGCGGTCCCGAGGTGTCGTAGGTGTGCGCGAGTCTGGGCCGATGGAGCTGCCCGTCGTGCCCTACGGATCCTGGCCGTCTCCGCTCACAGCGGCGGCGGTCGTTGCCGGTGCTGCCACGCCGGGCGAGGTGCGCGCGGACGGCGACGACGTGTGGTGGTCCGAGGCTCGCCCGGGCGAGGGCGGCCGTGTGCAGATCGTGCGTCACACCCCCGACGCCGAGCGCCACGACGTGCTTCCCGATGGCTGGTCTGCCCGCACCCGCGTCCACGAGTACGGCGGGGGTGCATGGTGTGTGCGCGGTGCCGTGTTGGTGTTCGTACGTGACGAGGATCAGCGGATCTACCGGCTCGACCCGGAATTGGGGGCCGTCCCGCGCCCGTTGACGCCGACGCCGGTCGGGCGCCACGGACTGCGCTACGCCGACCTCGCGTTCGATGCGGGCGGCTGTCACGTGCTGGCGGTGCGCGAGGCGCACGGCGCGGACCGTTCGGCCGTCGCGACGGGTGACGAGCCGGTGAACGACCTCATCGCGGTCGCGGTCGACGGCAGCGCCGCCACCTCCGTGAGCTTGCCCGCGCTTGTGGAAGGCGCCGACTTCTTCGCCCGACCCTGTACCGGCCCGTCCGATCGTGCGTTGGCGTGGATCAGCTGGGACCACCCCGCGATGCCGTGGGATGCCACGGTGCTGCGCGTGGCGCCGCTGCGCCACGTCGATGGCGCACCCCAGGTCGACCTCTCGGCTGCAGAGGTGGTGGCGGGCCACGCGATGGGCGAGGAGGGTGAGTCCGTGACCGAACCGGCGTGGCTGCCCGACGGTTCTCTCACCTTTCTGTCCGACCGTTCCGGTTGGTGGAACCCCTATCGGTGGCGAGCCGGCACGGTCGAGCAGCTCGCGACCGTGGCGGGTGAGATCGGCGGGCCGCACTGGGTGTTCGGCCTCACCTCGCTGGCCTGGACGCGTACCGATCGCTTCGTGTGCAGCGTGCGTCGCGACGGCGACGCCACGTTGGCCGTCGGCACGTCAGGTGGTGGTGCGCCCGACTCGCTCGAACTCCCCTTCAGCGAGGTCACCCAGGTCGTCTCCGCCTCCGGTGGCTCGGTGCTCGTGGTGGGCGGTGGGCCGACGTCGGAGTCCACCGTGGCGCGGGTGCTGCTGGCGTCGAACGCGCCCCGTGCCCACGTCGAGGTGTTGCGGCCCGCGCGTGACGTGGGCTTCGGAGCCGACACCGACGCGTGGGTCTCGACTGCTGAGCACATCACCGTTCCGACGACGGACGGGATGGTGACCCACGCCCTCCTCTACCGGCCACGCAACCCGACGGTGCGCGCACCCCAGGGGACTCGCCCGCCGCTGTTGGTGCTCTGCCACGGTGGCCCGACCTCGCACGCCCGCAACCAGTTGAGCGTTGCGGTGCAGTTCTGGACGTCGCGTGGCTTCTGTGTCGCCGACGTGAACTACCGGGGCAGCACTGGGTACGGACGTACCTATCGCGACGCGTTGCGCGGCGCGTGGGGCGTGCGTGACGTCGCGGACTGCGTCGCGGTGGCGCAGCACCTTGCCGCAAGCGGCGAGGTGGACGGCACGCGCATGGCAATCCGCGGGGGGAGTGCGGGGGGTTTCGTCGTGTTGGCCGCGCTCACGTTCCACGACACGTTCGCGGCCGGCACCAGCCTGTACGGCATCGGTGACCTCGAGGCGCTCGCGCGCGACACGCACAAGTTCGAGGCTCGCTATCTCGATGGGCTGGTGGCCCCGTGGCCGCAAGGCGCGGACGTGTACCGCGCACGTTCGCCCATCCATCACCTCGATCAGGTGCGGGTACCGGTCGCGATCTTTCAAGGCGCCGAGGATCAGGTGGTGCCAGCGGCGCAGGCCGAGGCGATCGTCGCAGCGTTGGCAGCGAACGGCGTGCCGTACGCGGCGGTCACCTTCGCGGGGGAGCAGCACGGGTTCAGGCAGGCGCCCAACATCATCAGAGCGCTCGAGGGCGAGCTGTGGTTCTACGGGCGGGTCTTCGGATTCGAACCCGCAGATGACATCGATCCGCTGCCGGGGTCGGGGCTCTGATCGGGCCCACACTTTTGCTTGACAGAGGCGAAAGTTCGGGAGCACGATAGCTACTGAAAAGTAGCACGGCGGTCCGTGGGTTCCCCGGCGCTTGTCGCCCTTGCGGTCCTCCATCGACGTACCCCGCGGCGTGCCGCGGGTGCTCCCCTCGCGACGAACTGTCGCGCCTACGGCGAAAGGACCTCTCCATGCCTGCAATGTCTTTCCTTGCGCGCTCCGGCGCGCCCCGCACCACTGTTCGCCGGGTCGGGCCAGTCGGTGCCCTGCTCCTGGCGGTCGTCCTCCTCGCCAGCGCCTGCCAGATCGACTGGCAGCAGAACAAGAACTTCGGCGTCGTCATCGAGCCTGGCGCAGCGCGCGCCAGCATGGCGATCTATCGTGCGCCACGCAAGCTGCTGTACACGATCTATCAGCAGAAGGGGATCCGCCCCGTGCAAGACATCATCTACGCCTCAGGCAACGGACCGCTCACGAAGATGTCCGGGTTCTGCGTTGCCAACGCCTGTTACCAGAGCGGGTTCCTCCGCGACGAGTTTCACGAGCTCGTCTATGGCCGCACCGGTGACCTGACGGAGGCGCTCGTCAACGCACAGCAGAGCCTCGACTGCCTCGATCTCACGATCATCTCGGGTGGCCTGTACACCCCGAACTGGACCCACAAGTCCGTCGGCTGCATCATCGGTGAAGTATGAGGCGGCCACTGTGGCTTGGTGGCGGCGTCGCCGTGCTGTTGGTGTGCCTCACGCTCGTCGTGTTCCTGGTGGTCGGCGGCGGGAGCACCGATCGCGACCGCACGAAGGGCCCTTCCGCCAGTGCCGAGCAAGTCGCGGCGCGGTGCAAGGCATTCCGCACCGCGTTCCCCGACTGGGATGCCGTCAAAGGGCGCACCTTCACCGCCTTGGTGCAGGCTCCACTACCCGACGCCGTCGCGGACGCCACCGGGTCGGCGTTCTTGTTGCTGGCCGAGTCGAAGTCCGTCGACTTCGGGCTGTGGACGCCGGCCATCGACTACCTCAAGCAAAACGCCCGCCACGATGTGCTCCACGCCGGCGATGCAGTGCCACGCACCGCGGCGGTGGTCGAGGCCGCACGTCGAGCCGACGCGGACATCGTCGCCGGCCAATGCCGGACGGCGAGCGCTGGCGTGACGAGTTAGCTCGCGGCGGGGGTGCTCGGAATCTCGGTGATCGCCACGTACCCCGCGTTCAGCGCCACGACGTCGTTGGCCGGGTCCTTGAGGTCGCTGCTGCAGTCGGCCTTGGTGACCAGTGCCTGGCTCGCACCCGAGAGCGGGAACTCCTTCGCGGTCGCGGCCTGCACGGTCACGGTGCCCTTGAGCTTGCCGGTCGTGCCGCACGACGGTGCATTCATGTTGGTGATCGTTGGGAGCGGCGTCGTGCCGTAGTGGAGGCTCGCTCGGTGCTGCGAGATCCAGTTGAGGACGGCATTCGTGGCCACCGCGTAGTCGATCGGGTCACCCAGCCCTTGGCTCACAGCGAGGGCTGGGATGCCCCGCGCCGCTGCCGCACGCGCCGCGCCGACGGTGCCCGACACGTCCACGATGGGGCCGACGTTCTGGCCCTTGTTGATGCCGGAGACGACGAGATCGGGCTGGAGGTGCAGGTCGTCGAGGGCAGCGCGGATGGTGTCGGCGGGGTGGCCTTGGACCGCAACCGCGGGGTAGCCGCTGAGCGTGGTCGCGTCACGGCGTACGAGGAAGCCGGGGGTGGTCGCGTTGCCCTGGCCGCTCTGGTCGCTTGCGGGTGCCACGACGTGGATCTCGACCTTCGGCAGCTTCTGCAGACCCTGCACGAGCGCGTCGATGCCGGCACCCTCGTAGCCGTCGTCGTTCGTCACGACGATCCGCAGCGTGGTGGCGGGCACGGTGGTGGACGCCCCCGTGGTCGTGGCATCGGTGTCGCCGGCCGAAGAGCCCGAGCTGCTGCAGGCGGCCGTTCCGAGTGCAAGGGCGGTGACGGCCGCCACCGCAGCTACTGAAAGTCGTAGTGAGCGCACGTTGCGAGCCTACGCCCCCGGGGTGGCGTGCGGGAACGGTGTCCCAGTTGGCGACGATGCGGAGCGGCCCGCGAGGATGACGCACATGGCACGAGTCCTGGTCACCGAGAAGATCGCCGACGGAGGCCTCGACCGCCTCCGCGCTGCCGGCCACGAGGTCGACATCCAGCTCGGGCTCTCGCCTGAGCAGTTGCTCGAGGTGGTGCCGGGCGCCCACGCGCTCATTATCCGCTCCGCGACCACCGTCACCGCCGAGGTGCTCGCCGCGGGCACCGACCTCGTGGTGGTGGGCCGCGCCGGCATCGGCCTCGACAACGTCGACGTCGAGGCCGCCACGACGCAGGGCGTGATGGTCGTGAACGCGCCGCAGTCGAACATCCTCTCGGCCGCCGAGCAGACGATGGCGCTGCTGCTGGCCCAGGCCCGCAACGTCCCCCAGGCGCATTCCGCGCTGGTTGCGGGTCGCTGGGAGCGCTCGAAGTGGGAGGGGGTCGAGCTCGCCGACAAGACGTTCGGCATCATCGGCCTCGGTCGCATCGGCAAGCTCGTGGCGCAGCGGGCACTTGCGTTCGGCATGAAGCTCATCGCGTACGACCCGTTCGTGTCGGCCGACCGGGCCCGTCAGCTCAGCATCGAGCTTGTCGACCTCGACACGCTGCTCGCCACCGCAGACTTCGTGACCATCCACGTGGCGAAGACCCCCGAGACCATCGGTCTGCTCAACGCCGAGCGCCTCGCGAAGGCGAAGCCCGGCATCCGCATCATCAACGTGGCCCGGGGTGGCATCGTCGACGAGGAGGCGCTCGCCGACGCCATCCGTTCGGGGCACGTGGCGGGCGCCGCGCTCGACGTGTTCGCGAAGGAACCCACCACCGAGTCGCCGCTGTTCGAGCTACCGCAGGTGGTCGTCGCCCCGCACCTGGGTGCCAGCACACGCGAAGCACAGGACAAGGCCGGCGACACGATCGCCGAGATGGTGTATCTGGCGTTGGCAGGCGAGTTCGTGCCCTTCGCCGTGAACGTGTCGGCCGCCGAGGCGTCCGAGACGGTGCGCCCGTTCCTCCCGCTCGCCGAGAAGCTCGGGAGCCTGTTCGCGTCGCTGTCGGCAGGGGTGCCCTCCGCGCTCGAGATCGAGTACCAGGGCGAGCTCGCCGACTACGACACCCGCATCCTGACGTTGTCGGTGCTCAAGGGCCTCCTCGGTGAGGTGTCCGACGAGCCGGTGTCGTACGTGAACGCCCCGCAGCTCGCGAAGGAGCGCGGCCTCGAGGTGCGCGACACGACGACGGCCACGTCGCACGACTACGTCAACCTCATCCGCATCAAGAGCGGCGATCACGCCCTGGCCGGCACGCTCAGCGGGTTGAAGGGCGAGGCCCGCATCGTGGCGGTGGACGGTCATGCCATCGACGTCCCGCCGGCGCAGAACATGCTCGTGGTGCGCAACGACGACCAGCCGGGCGTGATCGGCCGCGTGGGGACGATCCTCGGCGACGCAGGGGTCAACATCGCCGACATGGCCGTGGGGCGTTCGCCCAGTGGGGCCGGTGCGCTCATGGTGGTCTCGACCGGTGGCCCGGTCGACGATCCGGTGCTGGCCGAGCTCCAGCGGGCCGCGGGTGTGACCGCGGTCGCCGTGCTCGCTCGCTGAGCAGGGAGCCGCCCCGCGAGGGGGTTGCACATTGTCTCATTGTGTGATGTCATTGAGACAATGATCGCACCGTGGAGCCCACCTTGATGCTCTCCGTCGACACCGCGTCACCGGTGCCGACCTACGAGCAGTTGCGCGTGCAGTTACGCGCCCTCATCGAGAGCGGGGTCCTGGCGCCCGACGTCCGCCTCCCGGCGATCCGTCAGCTCGCAGGCGACCTCGGGCTCGCGCCCAACACCGTGCAGCGCGCGTACCGCGAGCTCGAGGCCGACGGGCTGATCGAGGCACGGGGGCGCCACGGCACCGTCGTGCTCGCCGGCGTCGCCGCCCAGGCCCCCAAGGCGTCGCCGGCGCTGGCCCTCAGCGTCGAGCAGCTCGTGGTGAGAGCACGAGATGCGGGCATGTCGCTGGAGGAGCTCGTGCACGCGGTGCGGGTCTGCTTCGTGCGGGTGGCGGCCCGATGACCGTCGTCGCCCTCGTCTTGTGGGTCGCTGCGGTCGCGGCGCTCCTCGTGCTCGGGGCCGTGGTCGCCAAGCTGCCCCAACGGCTGCTCCGCCGCGGCTTCCTGGGGTCGCTCGGCGTCCTGGTGCTCAGCCTTGGCCTGGCGGTGTTCCCCTCGTCGGTGTCGGCCCCGGCGCCGGCACGCGTCGCGCTTGTGGTCGTGTTGATCCTGGCCGTCGTGGGAACCCTGATCTGTCTGGTGGGGCTGTTGTCGACTCGTCGGAGCCCGGTCCGCGAGGTCGACGCCTGGGCCCAGGCCCACGGCGTCGAGGTCACCGCGCACAACGCACCCTTCCTCGCGGCCTACGTCCACGAAGGGCACCGGGTGCGCCTGGTGTGCGGCTTCGGTGCGTGGATCGTCGCCCCCGCGGTGACCGCGGCCACCGGCATCGACCTGGGCCTGCCCGGGATCGTGTGGTTGCTGTTCGGCTACCTGGTGGGCTGCGTCTGGAGTGAGGCGTGGCTCACCCGAGTGCCCGGCAATGCGGAGCGGGTGGCGTCGTTGGTGCCTCGCCGACTGCAGGACTACCTCCCCGCGCGGATGCGTCTGGCGCCGGCGGCGCTGTCGGTGGTGGCGGTCGGGCTCGCCGGCCTGGCGGTCGCGATGACGACACCCAGCCAGGCGGCGACGGAGGCCGGAGAACTCAGGCTCGATCTCTCCGTGACCCAACTGCGCGGGACCGTCGTCGCCTTGGGGTGCGCCATGCCGGTCCTCGCGGCGTTGGTCTGGGGGTTGCAGCGCCACATCGTGGGCAAGCCGCAGCCCGTCGTCGAGGCGTCGTTGCTGCGGGCCGACGACGCGGTGCGCGCCGCGGCGGTGCGCCTGCTCGGGAGCACCGCGACTGCGATCGGGTTGTCGTTCGTCGGCATCCAGCTCCTGATGCTCGGTTCCCTGGTGGCCGGTCGCGGCGCAGCGGTGTTCGCCTTCGGATTCCTGCTCTGTGTGGTGTTGGCCTTCCTGAGCTGGCGCTTCGACGGTCATCGCGGCACCGTCGTGCGGCGCTCCAACCCGTTGGTCGCGCCGTGACGCGCCGGGTGATGCCGTCGACGGTGGCATTTCTTGTGGTGCTCCTGGTCGGTGCGTCCGGCTTCGTGCTGCGACGGGCCGGTGTCATCAACCCGGCGATCTCCACGTCCGTGTCGGGGCAAGGCGTCGTTGAGTACCAGGGTGCAGACGGTGCCGATCTTTACGGGGCCGACGGCGCGGTGGGCGACGCCGTGACCGCCGACCCGCGGGTCCGGGTCGTGTACGTGTCGATCTCGAACCACAGCCGGTCGACGGTCACCGTGACCGGCGCCCACGTGGTCCGCCCGTCCGACGGCCGTGGCGACGACGCATCGGATGCGCCCCTGCCGGTGCTGACGCGCGTCGACGGGCGAGGGTTGCGGATCGCGCCGGGCGACACCACCACCGTGACCGCGACGCTCACCGTCTCGGCATGCCGCGACGAGGTGTTCCCGACGTCGGCCGGGCGCTACGCCATCGGGGTCGACCTGCGCACCGCCTGGGGTCGCACGAAGACCGTGGCGACCGAGCACCCGTTGACCGTGGCCGACCCGAGCTGCAAGGCACTCGTGGCGCACCCCGACGACCCCCCGGATGCGCAGGGGGCGCGCACTGCGATCCTCAGGGCGTTCACCGTCGCCTACGACGCCACGCAACCCGCAACGGCGCGCGCCGCCGCGATCGACGACACCACCGGCCTCGACCAGGCGCTCGCCGACGCGAGCACGTCGGGCTTCGCCACCCAGATCCGCACCGTGCAGGTGCGGGTGCGAGCCATCGGCTTCGTCGCGCCGGATCGGGCGCGGGTGGTGTACGACCTGATCGTCGACGGCAGTCCCATGTTCGGCGCACGTACCGGCGCCGCACGTCTCGTCGACGGGACGTGGCGGGTGACGAGGGCGACCCTATGTGCCGACCTGGCGCTTGCCGACGTGACCTGCCCCGCGGTCGGGTAGCACGACCGTCGCCGCAGCCTCAGGGCTTGACGCCGTGCGGTGCAGCCTGTCAAGGTGGCACCCGATGAACGCGCACCGCTTCGGCGTCCTCCTTCTCACCTAGGCGAGCACCGCACCGGTGCTCGCCGAAACCTCCTGTGCCTCCGGGCCAGGAGGTTTCTGCGTTTTCCGGGGCGGATCCGTCGTCGCAGAGCGTCCATCGAGCAGGCACCCACGCAGCACCCATCCAGAAAGGCACAGCCATGGCAGACAAGGTGATCATCTTCGACACCACCCTGCGCGACGGTGAGCAGTCGCCGGGGATCTCGCTCGACGTGGGCGAGAAGCTCGAGATCGCCGAGCAGCTGGCGCGCCTCGGGGTGGACGTGATCGAGGCCGGGTTCCCGGTCGCCAGCCAGGGCGACTTCGAGGCGGTCGAGGCCATTGCCAAGGCGGTCCGCGGCCCGATCATCTGCGGGCTGTCTCGTACCGCTGCGGCCGACGTGGACCGCTGCTGGGAGGCGGTGCGCCACGCGGAGCGTGCACGCATCCACATCTTCCTGGCGACCAGCGACATCCACATGGAACACAAGCTGCGCATGACCCGCGAGCAGGTGAAGGCCGAGGCTGCCCGCTCGGTCGCGCAGGCGAAGGCCTATACCGACGACGTGGAGTTCTCACCGGAGGACGCCAGCCGCAGCGACTTCGACTTCATGTGCGAGGTCCTGCAGATCGCGGTCGACAACGGCGCCACCACGCTGAACATCCCCGACACCGTCGGGTACGCGGTGCCGTCGGAGTACGCGGCACGCCTCAGCGCGGTGCGTGAACGGGTCACCGGCGACTACGTCATCTCGACGCACTGCCACGACGACCTCGGCATGGCGGTCGCCAACTCGCTGGCCGCGGTCGCCGGCGGGGCACGCCAGATCGAATGCGCGGTCAACGGCATCGGCGAGCGTGCAGGCAATGCGGCGCTGGAAGAGGTCGTGATGGCCCTGCGCACCCGGCCCGACTTCTTCGGTGGCCTCGACACGAACGTGCGCACCGAGGAGCTGGCACGCACGAGCCGGCTGGTGAGCCGCCTGACCGGCTACCCCGTGCAGTACAACAAGGCCGTCGTGGGGCGCAACGCCTTCGCGCACGAGTCGGGCATCCACCAGCACGGGGTGCTCCAGGAGCGCACCACCTACGAGATCATGGACCCGTCCGCGGTCGGGCAGGGCGAGAGCCAGATCGTGCTGGGCAAGCACTCGGGCCGCCACGCCTTCTCCGACACGCTCGCCAAGA
>CAZUMJ010000012.1:0-31934 GCA_964621605.1 uncultured Iamiaceae bacterium
CCGGGATGTGGGCAAGACGAGACCGCGGCGGCACCGCCGGAGTATCACACAGGCCACGAGTCGCTCCTGCTCAGCCACGGGTCCGAGAGGGAGCGCGGCGAGCCTCCGATCCCCCCGGACTCCGCGGTGTGAGGGATCGGCCGGTGCGGCCGTGCGGCGATCGAGTTCCGTCAGGCAAGCCGCAACTCGATCGGTGTGGCGTGGACGTGGACCCGCCAGACTGTGGGAATGCCCATGCGCGTCGAGTGCAAGCACTTCGAGTCCCGGACCTATGCCACCGGCGAGACCGTACGGAAGTGCGACCTGGATCTTGCGCCCGAGGCGCCGTGGCGGTGCCCGGAGCCCTGCCCGAGCTTCGAGCGGCGGCTCGCCGACGTGAACTGGTCGCACGGAGACCTTGTGGCGCCACCCACGCCCGCCGAGCCTGCGAGCGTGGGGAGCGATGCGTCGATCGGGGCTCTCCTCGATGAGGCCGAAGACATCGTGAACGCGGCAGGCCCCGCAATCCTCGCCGAGATCGAGGCTGAGCAGCGTGCGGCGACACGGCGGGGTTGGCGGCGGTTTCTTCCGGGACGGGGGTAGGTCCGCCCGGTGCTGGGGTAGGTCCTGCTCGGCCGTCGCCGGGAAGCGACGGCACCGCGCTGCCGAGCGGCCAAGCCAGCCGCAGTGGACCTGCGCAGATATTTGTGCAGTGCATTGATAGGTTTGCGGAACTATCCCCGAGTAATGCGAGGTTCCCATGACCACTCCCCTGCAGCGACCGATTCGGGCGTTCCTCTGCGCCCTCGCGCTCATTGCCACCACCGTCGGGATCGGACTGGCTCCGGCCGCGAGTGCGGTGTCACCCAATGGAGGCGTCTACGGCATCACCGCACCCCGTGACGGTTGGTGTGCCCGGCCGCTCATCGCTTGGTGGAACAGCACGACCGGCCAGAGCGGAACCGACTACACCGCTGCTGACGACATCTTCTGGCTCCCGGTGCGGCTCGGGACCAACAACACGATCACCCTCGCGGTCTACTGCGGGTCGACCTCCCGTTCCTGGTACGGGTCCATCCGCCCGACGCGCACGAAGCAGTCCGTCTTCTTCCGTTACCCGAGCGGATACACCCTGAAGTAGTACGGCACGTCACCCTGAAGTAGTGCGGCACGTCGGGGACCGCGCCCTGCCTGTGAGGTCGGGCGCAGTCCCCGAGCCAGAGGGTGACCGGGCGTAGAGCGGCAAACCTTGACCCGCGGGTCAGGCTAGGGTTCGCTCGTCTCAGGGACCGCCCTGGCCGTCGCCGCACTCGGGGGAGCGCAATGCGGGGGAATGTCGCCGAAGTTCCACGGCGCCTACGTCCATACGCGCCCGCAGCGCTGGTCGTGGTCGTCCAACTCGTGTGGTTCCCGGTCCCCGCGGGTGTGTGGGTGCTTGGGCTCGTGCTCGGCCTGCTCGGCGCGCTCGTGGCGCTCGGCTTGGCCCTGGTGCAGCGCGCCAACCACGTCCTCAACTTCGCCCAGGCCGACCTGGGTGCGTTGCCCGTCGCCCTCGCATACGGGCTCGTCGTGTTCTGGGGCGTCCCCTACCTGCTTGCCGCCACGGTCGGACTCGCCGCGGCCGTCGTGTTGGGCGGCCTCGTGGAGTTCCTCGTGGTGCGCCGATTCTTCCGGGCCCCGCGGTTGGTCCTGACGGTTGCCACCATCGGGCTCTCGCAACTGCTGCTGGTCCTGTCGCTCCTCGTGCCGCGTCTGTGGGGCAAGGCGCTCCTCGACCCGGTCGGCATCCACGTGCCCGGCAACGTGCACCTCACCATCGCGCCCGTGCTGTTCGGCCCAGACGCGTTCGCCGCGGTGCTGGGAGCGGTGGTGTGCATCGTCGCGCTCGGGTTGTTCCTGGCGCGCAGCGACGTGGGCGTCGCGGTGCGTGCGAGCGCGGAGCGAGCCGACCGTGCCGCCATGCTCGGCGTACCGGTGAAGCGGCTGACCACGTTGGTGTGGGTCGTCGCAACGGTCCTGTCGTTCGTCGGGCTGTTCCTCCGCGCGTCGCTTCTCGGGCTCGCGCTCAACCCGACGCTCAGCCTCGGGCTGCTGCTCGGTGCGCTGACCGCGCTCGTGCTCGGAGCCGACGACCTGCCGGCGGTCGCGCTCTCTGCGGTGGCGCTCGGCGTGCTGGAACAGGGCGTGCTCTGGCACGCGTCGCGGCGTCCCACGCTGGTCTACGCGGCGTACGCAGTCGTGGTGCTCGTGGCGTTGCTGATGCAGCGCCGCGGGAACCGTCGTGCGGACCTCGACGCCACCGCCACCTGGCTGGCGGCCACCGATCCGCGAGCCATCCCCCCGGAGTTGGCGGTGCTGCCAGAGGTCCGCGCCGCTCGCGCCGGTTTGCTCGTCGCTGCCGCGGCGCTGGTCGTGTGGATGGGTGCCACGTTGGGGCCGGCGAACCTGCTGAAGGCGTCGGGCGTGGCGTGCATCTGTCTGGTGACCTTGTCGATCGTGGTGCTGACGGGGTGGGCAGGGCAGGTGTCGTTGGGACAGATGGCCTTCGCCGCGGTCGGTGGGGTCGTCGGTGCCGTGGCGGTGGCGACCTGGGGGTGGGACCTGAGCCTGGCGCTGCTGGCCGCGGCCACCGCGGGTGCGGTCGTGGCCGTGCTGGTCGGGCTCCCCGCGATCCGTCTGCGCGGCTCCTACCTGACGGTTGCCAGCCTCGCGTTCTCGCTGGCCACCACCGGGTTCATCTTGAACCGCAACACCTTTGCGTGGATTCCCCGTGACCGCATCGATCGACCGCACCTGTTTGGGGTGTGGGACGTGACCGCACCGCGCACGATGTTCGCCGTGTGTGTCGGCACCGCGCTGCTCGGCGTCATCGCGGTGCGGCGCCTCCGCCTCGGTCGTACCGGTCGCGTGTTGCGGGCGGTGCGCACCAACGAGCGAGCCGCGCAGTCCTACGGCGTCCGGGCGACGTGGGCGAAGATCGAGGCGTTCGCCGTGTCCGGCGCCCTGGCCGCGATGGCGGGCTGCCTGCTCGTCGTGCTCACCCAGCAGTACTCCGAGACCCCGTTCACCGCGGAGCAGAGCGTGGCGGTGTTCACCGCGGCGGTGGTCGGTGGGGTCGCCTCGATCGCGGGAGCGGTCATCGGGGCGCTCTTCTCGAAGGGCGGGACCTGGTTCCTGACCGGCTCGTGGCAGTTGCTGCCTTCCGCGGTGGGGGTCCTGGGCGTGTTGCTGCTGTTGCCGGGCGGGCTCGTCGAGTTCGGTTTCCGTTTGCGCGACGGCTTCCTGCGCCGGGTCGCGGCACGCCGGGGCATCGAGGTGCCGAGCCTCGTGGCGGATCGGCGGGTGGTGGAGCAACCGCTCGTGGTGCCGACCGCGCTCGGCGACCTGGGTGAGGAGGTCGCATGAGCCGGAACGCCTCCCTCGGCAAGTACGGACGTCTGCCGTTGCTAATCCTGACGGGCATCGCGTTCATGGACTGGGCCGATCAGGCCGCGTACAACGTGCTGCTGCCCGACATCCGCGACAGCCTGCACCTGTCCGACACCGGCATCCTCGCGGTGGTCGCGGTCGCCGGCGCGGCCAGCCTCTTGTTGACCGTCCCCATCGCGTGGCTCGCCGACCGCACGAACCGTGTCCATCTCGCCCTCGTGGGCGCGGCGGTGTGGGGGGCGTTCTCGCTCAGCACCGGACTGGCGACGTTCGTCGTGATGCTCGTCATCGTGCGCTCGGGCGCGGCCATCGGCCAGGCGGTGGTGTTCCCGACGCACAACTCCCTGCTCGCCGACTACTACCCGATCGATCAGCGCCCGAAGGTCTATGCGTTCCATCAGGGCGGCAACGTCGTCGGGCAGCTCGTCGGGGTGTTGGCGGGCGCGGGGCTGGCCGAGGCGTTCGGGTGGCGCGCCCCGTTCGTGGTGTTCGCGATTCCCGTGCTCCTGCTCGTCGTGGTCGGGCTGCGCCTGCGCGAGCCGGAGCGTGGTGTGTACGAGCGTGCGGCTGGGGCCGGCGAGGAAGGGCTGAGCGAAGAGGCCGAGGCTGCCGGGGTGGCGGAGCCGCCGCCGTCGTATGCCGAGGCGTACCGCATGGTCTGGAAGATCGCCACCCTGCGGCGCATCTTCTTGGCGTTGCCGTTCCTGGCGTCGTCGCTCATCGGCTTCGCGTCGCTCGCGGCCCTGCAGTACGACCGCACGTTCGGGCTCGATGCCACCCAGCGCGGCTGGACCGCCGTGCCCGTGTTGCTGGTGCAGGTGGTGGGGCTGCTCGTCGGTGCCCGACTCGCCGCGCGGGCAGCGCAGGACCACCCGGCGCGCATCTTCCGCGTGCTGGCGGGGAGCTCGATCGTTGCCTCGGCTGCGGCTGCGGGGTTTGCCGCGGCACCGAACGTCGCGCTCGCGGTGGCAGCGCAATGCCTGATCGCCGCCGCGCTCGCGATCGTCGGCCCCGGTGTGCTGGCCGCGCTGTCGCTGGCGGTGCCTCCCCGAGCCCGGGCGATCGGCTTCTCGATCGGTGCGCTGTTCATCCTGCCCGGCCTCGTCGTGTTGCCGCTGGTGGGTTGGATCGGCCACACGTTCGGGTTGCGCTGGGGACTCGCGATGATGACGCCGGTCTTCGTGCTCGGCGGTCTCTGCATCGCCTCTGTGGGTCGAGTTGTGGACGCCGACATCGCGGATGTGTGGACGGCGACCGCAACTCGTGCGGAGCTGCTCGCGGCCCGAGCACGTGGAGACCTCAAGCAACTGCTCGTGCGCAAGCTCGACGTCCGCTACGGCGACGTGCGGGTGCTGTTCGACGTCGACATCGAGATCGCCGAGGGCGAGATCGTCGCGTTGCTCGGCACGAACGGTGCCGGGAAGTCGACGTTGCTCGGCGCGATCGCGGGAACTGTCGAGGCGTCCAACGGTGCGATCGTGTTCGAAGGCCGCGACATCACCCATGCCCCACCCGAGGAGATCGCGCGCTACGGGATCGCGCAGGTGCCGGGCGGGAAGGGGGTGTTCCCGTCGTTGACGGTTGCCGAGAACCTGCGGGTGTCGTCGTGGCAGGTGCGCCGAGACGGCGGTGAGGCGGATCGCCGTCGAAGCAAGGTGCTCGAGCTGTTCCCCGTGCTCGCGGAGCGGCTGAACGACCCGGCGGCCGACCTGTCGGGTGGGCAGCAGCAGATGCTCGCATTGGGGATGGCGCTCGTCTCGCAGCCGAAGCTCCTGGTGATCGACGAGTTGTCGCTGGGCCTGTCGCCGATCGTGGTCGACGAGCTGTTGGAGGTGGTGCGTGCCATCCGCGATGGCGGGACCACCGTGATCGTGGTCGAGCAATCGGTCAACGTGGCGCTCACCCTCGCGGACCGTGCCTACTTCATGGAGAAGGGTGAGATCCGCTTCCGTGGCGACGCCTCCGAGCTGCTCGCCCAGCCCGAGTTGCTGCGCTCGGTCTACCTGGCGGGTGCGGGCGCGGGCCTGGCGGTCGCGGAGGCCGAGCCGACGGAGCCGCCCGATCATGCCGGTGCTGTCGGGCTGTCTGCCGCGGAATCGGCGAGTCGTGTCGGCGACCTCGGGGGTGCGCGGGTCACGTCGCATGGCCAGGTGCCGGGCCGCAGCGTGCCGCCCGCGCTCGAGGTGCGTGGCCTACGCGTGGCGTTCGGCGGCATCACTGCGGTGGACGACGTCCACCTCGCGTGTGCGCCGGGCGAGATCCTCGGGGTGATCGGGCCGAACGGTGCAGGGAAGACCACGCTGTTCGACCTCGTCTCGGGCCTCACCCCCGCGGACGCCGGCGACGTCCACCTCGGTGCCGCCGACGTGACGGGTCACTCCGCAGCAGCTCGTGCTCGGGCAGGCTTGGGGCGATCGTTCCAGGACTCTCGCCTGTTCGAATCGTTGACGGTCGTGGAGACGTTGGCGGTGGCGCTCGAACGATGGATCGAGGCGGGCGACGCGCTCGGCACCGCGTTGGCGACGCCGGCCGTGTCTCTCACCGAGGCCGCCGTCCGGGCACGGACCGCTGAGCTCGTCGAGCTCTTCGGCCTGGGCGCGTTCCGTTCGAAGCTGCTGGGCGAGCTGTCAACCGGATCGCGTCGCATCGTCGACCTGGCCTGTGTCGTGGCGCATCAGCCCACCGTGGTGCTGCTCGACGAGCCGTCCTCGGGCATCGCGCAGCGTGAGGCGGAGGCGCTCGGCCCGCTGCTCCTCCGTCTGCGCGATCACCTCGGCGCCACCCTGCTCGTGGTCGAGCACGACCTGGCTCTCGTCACCTCGGTCGCCGATCGCCTCGTGGCGATGGATCAAGGGCAGGTGGTGATTGCCGGGCCCGCCGCCGAGGTGCTCGCCCATCCCCGCGTCGTCGACGCGTACCTCGGGTCGGGTAGCGCCGCACGTCACCGTTCCGGCACGCAGGTGCCGCAACCGCAAGGAGTTCCCTCGTGAGCACTGCGACGCGCCCGTGGCCGAGCCTCTCCCCGTGGCGCCGTTGGGGGCCGATCGCGGTGGTGGTGGCGCTTCTCGTGGGGGTGGGGGCGTTCGCGTCGACGCACACGACCACCAAGACGGCGACGTCGGCTGCGGGGCAGTCGTCGAAAGGCCTGGTCGCGCGGCTGGCGTCGGATCCGGCGCTGCCGGTCACCTATGCCGAGGCCAAGCAACGTGGCACGCTCGACGCGCAGCAGTGGGGCAACTGCGACCCTGCCACCGGTCGGGTGCGGTTCCCGAGCGTGTACGCCCCGCCGTGCCTTCCGGCGTTCCACGGCTCGAACGGTGGCGAGACCAGCCAGGGCGTCACCGCCACCACGATCCGCATCGCCTACTACGTGGCACCGGCAAATGACCTGACCGCCTCGATCTCAGGGCTGCTCGACCCGCAAGACGTCGTCACCGCGACGATCAAGAAGTACGCGGAGATGTTCGAGCACACCTTCGAGCTTTACGGGCGCAAGGTCGAGTTGATCCCCGTGAACGGCAGCGGGATCGGCACCGACGAGACCGCTGCACGCGCAGACGCGGTTCGTGTCGCAACGGAGATCAAGGCCTTCGCCTCGTTGGGGGGGCCGGCGCAGACCAACGCGTACGCGCAGGAGCTCGCGGCGCGCCACGTGCTGTGCATCGGGTGCGGGCTGTCGGTGCCCGACTCGACGTTCCAGAAGCAGGCGCCGTACATGTGGGGGAGTCTCGCGACGCCCGAGCAGTTCCTGTTGAACCTTGCCGACCTCGTCCAGAAGAACCTCCTCGGAAAGCCCGCCGAGTACGCCGGCGACCCGAAGATGCGCACGAAGCCCCGTGTGTTCGGCGTGGTGCACTACGAGCAGGATCCACCCGTCTTCCGCGACGTCGAGCGTGACGTGGCGGCACGCACGAAGGGCACGGGGTACGTGACGAAGGTGCAGGAGACGTACCTGCTCGACCTGGCGAAGTTGCCGGAGCGTGCGGCGACGATCGTGGCGCACCTGAAGTCTGCGGGGATCACGACCGTCATCTTCATGGGCGACCCGATCATGCCCGTCTACCTCACGAAGGCCGCCACCGCGCAGGAGTACTTCCCGGAGTGGGTCTTCACCGGCACAGTGTTGACCGACACGACGACGTTCGGTCGGCTCTACGACCCGAAGCAGATGGCCCATGCGTTCGGGCAGTCGAGCCTGGCGTTGCGCCTGCCACGAGACTCCGGTGACGCTTACCGGATCTACCGCTGGTACATCGGCGAGAACCCAGGCGCGTACAAGACCGCCGCCACCTTCTATCCGAGCCTGCAGATGTTGTTCATCGGCCTGCACATGGCGGGGCCGGACCTCACGCCCGAGCATTTCGCCGGCGGCATGTTCCGCTATCCGCCGTCGGGTGGTTCACCGACCTCACCACGCATCAGCTGGGGTTCGCACGGGAGCTTCGGCAACGACGCGCCCCCCGACTTCATCGGGGTCGACGACTCCACGCTCATCTGGTGGGACGCAACGGCCAAGGGTGCCGACGAACAGGGCAAGGACGGCGTTGGCATGTGGCGATATGTGCGCAACGGCGAGCGTTACCTGCCCGGGACCGTCCCGTCGGGCGTGCGCTTCTTCGACACCGCAGGCACCGTCACGACGGTCGACCAGCCCGCCCCGGCCGACCGTCCGCCGACGTATCCGTCGCCACCGGGTTCGCCCGCGGCACAGAAGGGTTCGTGAACCGGGTCTTGCCGGTGGCGTCGGAGCCGACGCTCAGGGTGTGCCGTCAAGCGTTGCCAGACCCTCGAGCAGCGTGTTCCACGAGAGGGTCGCGCACTTGATGCGCACCGGGTACTTCAGCACCCCGCGCAGCGCCACCAGGTCGCCGAGGAGCTCGTCGGCCGCGGCGAGGTGCGCCGCGGTGTCGGCGGGGGAGTCACCGTCGGCGGGGTCGCCGTCGCCCACTTCGGCGTCGAGCGACGCCACGTGTTGCGACATCATCGCCGTGAACAGTGCGGTCAGTTCGCGCACGTCGGCGACGGTGCGACCCTGCACCGCCTCGGACATCATCGAGGCGGACGACTGGCTGATCGAGCACCCTTGCCCACCGACACGCAGTTGGCTGAGGGTGCCGTCGACCACCTCGAAGGTGAGCACAACCTCGTCGCCGCACAACGGGTTGAAGCCCTCACAGCGGTGCGCCGGTGGCGCCGCCAGCTCCCCTCGGTTCCGCGGACTGCGGTAGTGGTCGAGGATGATCTCCTTGTAGAGGTCTTCGAGACCCGGCATGGGCGTGCTCCCGATGGGTGACGGTCAGAAGGAGAAGAACTCGCCTGTCGCCGCGAGGGCCTCGACGAGCGCGTCGATGTCGGCCTCGTCGTTGTACACGTACCACGAGGCCCGCGCGGTGGAGCCGACGCCGAGGCACCGCATGAGCGGCTTGGCGCAGTGGTGGCCGGCGCGGACGCACACGGCGTGGGTGTCGAGCACCTGTGACAGGTCGTGCGGGTGGATGTCGCGGAACGCGAACGAGGCCACCCCGCCCCGCATGGCCGGGTCGGCCGGGCCATGTACGACGAGGTCGTCGCCGAAGCGCGCCTCGAACGCCGACTTGGCGTAGGCGTTGAGTTGGATCTCGTGGGCGCGGACTGCGTCCATGCCGAGCGCTTCGAGGTAGTCGATGGCGGCACCGGTGCCGACCGCTTCAACGATGGGCATGGTGCCGGCCTCGAACTTCCACGGCAGCTCGTTGGCGGTGAACCCGTCGAGGCGGACATCGCGGATCATCTCGCCGCCACCGAGGAAGCACGGCATGGCGTCGAGGATCTCGGCCCGGCCCCACAGCACGCCGAGGCCGCTCGGGCCGAGCATCTTGTGGGCCGAGAACACGAGGAAGTCGGCACCCAAGGCGGTGACGTCGGTGCGCAGGTGCGGCACGTACTGGCATGCGTCGACGAGCACGAGTGCCCCGACCGCGTGCGCGGCATCGGCAAGTGCGCGTACATCGGGGAGGGTGCCGAGCACGTTGGACGCGGCGGTGACCGTGAGGAGCTTGGCGCCGTCGAGCAGGGCGTCGAGGTTGGAGAGGTCGAGCTGGCCGTCGTCGGCAACCGGGATGTAGCGCACCTCGAAGCCGACCTGCTCGGCCAGGATCTGCCACGGGACGATGTTGGCGTGGTGCTCCATGGCAGTGCTCACCACGGCGTCGCCGGGGCCGACGTTCGCGCGCACCCAGGTCTGGGCGACGAGGTTGACCGACTCTGTGGCGTTCTTGGTGAAGATCACCTCGCGCGCGTCGGGGGCGCCGATGAAGCGTGCGACCTTTGCTCGCGCCGCCTCGTAGGCCTGTGTCGCTTCCTCGGCGATCGTGTACACGCCGCGATGGATGTTGGCGTACGAGCTGCCGTAGAGGTCGTCCATCGCGTCGAGCACGGCCTGCGGCTTCTGTGCGGTGGCGGCGGAGTCGAGGTAGACGAGGCGGCGCCCGTGCACCTCACGACGCAAGATCGGGAAGTCGGCCTTGATGGCGTCGACGTCGAGACGTCCGTCGAGATCGGTGTCGGGCACGGCGGACATGTGCGGAAGTCTACGAGCCGGTCCCCGAGTGCGGAAACGTGTCGTGACGCACGCGATCGGTGCCGTCCCGGTCGGTGTCGGTGCGGCCGGTAGCCTGGCCGTGGTGAGTGACCGAGCGGTGGCGACCGATGACGACGACGAACTGCGCGCCGCGGACGGGCGGGTGCCGGGTCGGCGGGGGCGCGCGACGCGTACCCGCCTGCTGGCGTGTACCGCCGAGATGCTTCGCACGCGGAGCTACCGCGACCTGAAGGTGGTCGACATCGCACGCGAGGCGGGTACGTCTCCGGCGACCTTCTACCAGTACTTCCCCGACGTCGAGTCGGCCGTCATCGTGCTGGCCGAAGACATGGCGCTCGAAGGCACGCGGTTCTCGCAGATCGTGCGTGACACCCGTTGGCGGGGCCGGACGGGCTACGACGGCGCCGAGGCGCTCGCGGATGAGTTCTTCCGCTTCTGGGAGGAGCACCAGCCGGTGCTGCGCGTCGTCGACCTCGGCACCGAGGAAGGCGACGGTCGCTTCCGCACGATCCGCACGCGCCTGCTCAACGACCTCACCAACGCATTGACCGATGCCGTGGCGCAGATGAAGGGCGAGGGGCGCCACCCCGACGACGTCGACCCGGCCGCGATGGGTGCGGTGCTGGTGTCGATGCTCGCCCACGTCGCCGGGCACCGATACGGGCTCGAGTTCTGGGGCATTCGCACAGCGGAGCTGCGCACCGCGATGGCGCGCATCATCTTCTGGGCGATCAGCGGGCAGCGCCCGCCGGCCTGACGGTCAGCGATCGAACGCGTGACGGGCAGCGCCCGCCGGCCTGACGGGCAGCGGCCGCCCGCGTGACAGCCAGCACCGGCCGGCCTGACGCTCGGCGATCGAAACACGTTCTCGTTTCTCGTAGAGTGCCCCCGTGGACTTCTGGGCATCGATCGCGTTCCTCGACACCGAGGTGCAGCTTGAGACGGCACGGTGTGCGGACGAGTTCGGCTTCGCCGGCGTCGCCGTTCCCGACCACCTCTTCTGGGCCGACGACCTGACCTCGACGTACCCCTATTCCGCCGACGGCTCGCCGCTGTGGACCGCAGACATGCACTGGCCCGACCCGTGGGCGCTCATCTCCGCGATGGCCACGGTCACGACCCGCTGCCGCTTCGTCACGAACATCTACGTCGCGCCGGCCCGTGACCTCTTCACGGTCGCCAAGGCGGTCTCGACCGCCGCGGTGCTGTCGGGCAATCGGGTGTCGTTGGGGGTGGCTGCCGGCTGGTGCGAGGACGAGTTCGTCCAAACCGGCCAAGACTTCGCGACGCGGGGCAAGCGACTCGACGAGATGCTCGAGGTGCTTCCGCGGTTGTTCACCGGCGAGCTCGTCGAGCACCACGGCACGTTCTACGACTTCGGCAAGTTGTCGCTCGCGCCGGTGCCGTCGAAGCCCGTGCCACTCATCATCGGCGGCAACTCCAAGGCGGCGATGCGGCGGGCAGCACGTGTCGGTGACGGGTGGATTCCCGCATCGAGCTCGCGCCCCGAGGAGCTCGAGCCGATGCTTGCCGAGATGCAGCGCCTCCGTGCCGAGGCGGGCCGAGCGGACGCGCCGTTCGAGATCATCGCGGCGCTCGCCGCCATGCCCGACGTCGACCTCTACCGCCGCTTCGAGGACCTCGGCGTGAGCGGCGTGATGGCGGCACCCTGGTTGACGCGTGCGGTCGGCAAGGACCGCTACGGCTACGACGCCGATCACGTGCGCACCACGATGGAGCGCTTCGCCGAGTCGGTCATCTCCTCGTATCGCTGATTCGATGTCGGGACGCCTCGCCGGTCGCCACCTGTTCGTGACCGGGGGCGCGCGGGGCATCGGCGCCGCTGCGGCACATGCTGCGGTCGCCGAGGGCGCGGTCGTGACCCTCGTCGACCGAGATGCCGAGTCCCTTGCCGTAGCGGCGACGTCGATCGGTGAGGTGGCAGTCGGCGTCGTGGCGGACGTTCGCGATGGCGACGCGGTCGAGGCGGCGGTCGTGGCCGCGGAGGATGCGTTCGGTCCGCTGCATGCCGCGTTCATCAACGCGGGGGTGGGCGCGATGCAGGCGCTGCACACCTACACCGACGCGCAGTGGCGACGCATCATCGACGTGAACCTCACCGGGACGTTCAACGTGCTGCGCGCGGTTGCGCCGCGCCTGGTCGCCCTGGGTGGCGGAGCGATCGTGACGTGTGCGTCGGCGGCGGCGCTGCGCCCCACACGCGGCGAGGGGCCGTACTGTGCGGCGAAGGCCGGGGTGATCGCGCTCACGATGGGCGCCGCGCAGGAGTACGCGCCGACCGTGCGGGTGAACTGCGTGTCGCCCGGCTTCATCGACACGGCGCTGACCGCGGGCCTGCTCGGCCACGAGCCGTTCCGGACCCGTATCGAGGCAGGCACGCCCCTCGGCCGGGTCGGCCGTGTCGAGGATGTGGCCGCCGCGGTGGTGTATCTGTGCTCCGACGATGCCTCGTGGGTGACGGGTCAGAACGTGGTGATCGACGGCGGCGCGTTGCTGCCGAGCCCGCAGGTGGACGCGGTCATCGACGACCTGTTGGGCTGACTGCGGCGCGCTGTCGGCAGACCGCGAGGGACGACGGCCGCCGGCGCGATGGGCAGGGGTATGTGGAGGTGAGCGCCTTGGGCGCACCGGGCGGGTGCCGGTGTCGATAGCCTCAGGCCCGCCGGGCCGTCGCACGGGCCGAGGCTTCGCCTAGGCGGATTGTTTCCTCCAACACGGCCTGGATCCCGGGCGGATCGGTGCGTGCAGGGCTTGTCGTGTCGTTCCACGTCGCGCATGCATCGAGGGCCCACCTGGCCCATTCGGCGATGGTGCAGAAGTGCTCGACCATGAACCGGTTGGCAAGCGCCATGAGGTGCAAGCGTTCGGGCTGCAGGCGGGTGTCGGCGTCGAGCATCTGCCGTGCTCGCTCGACGAACAGGTCGCGTGTCTCTTCGGCTTGGGCCGCCATGGTCGCGAGGTTCTCGCGGAGGTCCTCGATGCTGCCGTGGTCGGCGAACAGCACGCGCAGCATGCCCTCGAACTGCAGCGCCGAGGGGTGGGGTGGCTCGCGGAGCCAGTCCTTGAGTGCGGCGAGGCCGGCTGGCGTGATCGAGTACATCGTGCGCGTGCGCCGACCGTCGTGGAGCGTCGTCGAGGTGGCGAGGCCGTGCTCGACGAGCTTCTTCGGCGCGCTGTAGAGGCCGCGGTTGGCGCGTGGCCAGATCTCGGTGACACCGCGGCCGAGTTGTTCCGCGAGCCCATATGCGGACCAGTCACGACTCGTGAGTAGGCCCAGGATGAGGTAGGAGGTCGTGGTGAGCTGCTCCATGAACGCAGGCTACGGGAGGCTGCCTCGTCGGGTTCATGCACGAGCAGTGACAGTTTCTCCGCATCCGTCGTGCCTGGCGGGTTACGTTGCCACCATGTTCGATCGTTGGGGGATGCGTTCGAGTTGGGGGATGCGCCCGCCGCATGCAGTCGTGGCGGTCATCGTTGCGATCGTTGCTGTCTGTGCGGCCGGCGGGGTCGCGGCGTCTGCGCCGGCTGTACCGCCGCCGACCGTGAGCGTGCTCGCCGGACACACGATGAACGGCAACCCGATCTCGTGTGCGCCGCGCGCCGACGGCGTGCGGGTGTGTCATGGCTCGTCCACGTCGAGCGATGGTGACAGCCGCTTCAAGACCTTCGACGGAAGCCCACTCGACGTCTACGTCACGCTCCCGTCCGACACGGCCACGCCGCGGCCGCTGATCGTGCAGAGCCACGGGTGGGGCGCACCGCCGAGCGGTCCCGACGACACCCAGTACGGCGGCCCCAGCGCGGCGCAGTGGGCAGCGAAGGGCTATGTCGTGGTGCAGCTTGCGGCGCGCGGGTGGGGTGATTCCTGCGGCACGCCGGAGTCACGAGCGGTGGATCCGGCGGCGTGCGCCCACGGCTACATCCGTCTTGCCGACGTGCGCTACGAGGTTCGTGACGTCCAGACGATCGTGGGGCTGCTTGTCGATGAAGGCCTGGTCGACCCGGCGCGGATCGGCGCGATGGGTGAGTCCTACGGCGGCGGGACGACGCTCGAGCTGGCGACGCTGCACGACCGGGTGATGGCGACCGACGGCACGCTCGGTCCGTGGCTCAGTCCCGCAGGTACGCCACTGCACGTTGCGGCGGCGATCCCGCTGTACGCGTGGAGCGATCTCGCCACCGCACTCGCGCCGAACGGGCGCACGTTCGACGACCGTGTCACACCACCGAGCGACGACTTCACGCCGCCGGGCGTGTGGAAGCAGTCCATCAGTATGGGCTTGCACCTGGTGGGCCAGCTCTCCGGGTACTACGCACCGACGGGGACCGATCCGAGCGCGGATGTCAACGCGTGGTTCGCGGCGCTCGCGCTCGGCAATCCGTCGGCCACCCCGCAGTTGCACGACGTGATCGACCAGACCACGCGCTACCACTCCGCGTATCACCTGCTGGCCGGCACCTACGGCGTGCCGGCGGTCGAGCCGCCACCGATGCTGTTCGTCCAGGGGTTCACCGATGAGGTGTTCCCCGTCGACGAGACCTTGCGCTACGTCAACCTTGAACGGTCGCTGTTCCCTGCTGCATCGGTTGCCATCGAGTTCCTCGACGGGGGTCATCAGCGAGCCCAGAACAAGCCGGCGGACGGCGCACGGGTGGGCGCGCACATCGAGGCATTCTTCGACCATTACCTCGGCGGTTCGAGCGCCGCGCCGGTCGGTGGCGTGACTGCGTCGACGCAGACGTGCCCCGAGAGCGGGCCCGCAGGCGACGTGTTCCATGCCGACACGTGGGCGGCGTTGCACCCGGGCACGGTGACCTTCCGTGCGGCCCCTCGGGTGACGGTCACCTCGGCGGCGGGTGACGAAGGCGTCGCCAAGACGCTCGACCCGATCTTCGGCGGGCATGCGTGCGTCACCGTGCCCGCCGCAGACCAAGGCCCGGGTGTGGCCACGTACCGGCTGCCGGCGGTGGAGGGCAGCGGGTTCACCCTGTTGGGTGCCCCGTTGGTGACGGTGAACATCGACGCCCACGGCGAGAACGCCTATCTCGCGGCACGGCTGTTCGACGTCGACCCCGCCACCAACGAGGCGGTGCTCGTCACCAGGGGGGTGTACCGGGTCGATCCGCAACACCCGACGGGCACGGTGTCGTTCCAGCTCCAGGCCAACGGTTGGCACTTCGCGGCCGGGCACATCCCAAAGCTCGAGTTGTTGGGCAAGGACGCGACGTACCTGGGGGCATCACCGGTGCCGTTCGACGTCGACGTGTCCGAGCTGACGCTGACGCTGCCGATCCACGAGCCGTCCTACACGGCGAGCAGCGCGGCGCAAGCGGTGCCCGCGATACCTGTGCTTGCGGCGCCGACGTTCACGGGTTGATCGTCGGGCTCGTCGCCGGGCTGATCGTCGCCTCGCCGCCTGCCTAGCGGGACCCGACGGGACCGCCGACCGGGGTCGACCGCCAGTGCCGTGCCTTCATCGCGGGGCGCTCCACCGCGAACCACGATGCGGCTGCGAGCGGCAGGGTGCACAGCACGGCAGCAGGAGCCGAGGCGCCGAGACGGTCCTTCACCGACCAGATCGCCATCCCGGCAAGGAAGAACGCTGGCCGGCGCATTGCGTCGGACGAGTCGAGGCCACAGCAGGATTGCGACACCGACGTAGGCGGAGGTGTGGAGGCGTGCCTGTGGACCGAGGTTGTCGCCACCTCTGAGCAAGTCGATGGAAGGCTCTGGCCGCGCCTTGCGGCGACCGCCGAGGTTGCGTGGACACCGCAGCGCATGCGCAAGTGGGACGACTTCGCTCGGCGCGTGGCCCAGTTCGAAACCCGGTGGAACGCCGATGGCTTGGACTACACCAAGGACCCGAGCATCCCCTGGTGAGTCGGCGGCGTCCCTCGAAGGGGCGGCGGGTCTGCCTGGAGAATTTGCTTGGAGAAGTAGAGCGTGCAACCGCGTGCATGCCAGCTCGACACATCTGCAGGACTGCGGGCGCTCCGGGGGCGTGTGCTCGAAAGGAGACGACAACACGGTTCGTTGTGGTGTTCGCAGAAGATCGTCAATCAATGTCGAACAATCGCCTCAGCCCTCGAGGTGCGGGGTCACGACCTCGATGCCGCCAGGGTTGGTCTCCTTGGCGTGGTACATCGCCAGGTCTGCGTGGTGGATCGCATCCTCCGGGCTCGCATCAGGTCCTACGAGCGCGATGCCGATCGATGCTTCGAGCCCCGCGATGACGCCACCGATGGGGTCGTCGTCGCCGTCGGGGAGCGGGATGGCCGCCTGGAGGCGTCGAGCGAGGTGCCGGGCCTCGTCGGCGCCAAGTCCTTCGCAGATCACGACGAACTCGTCGCCACCGAGGCGCGCAACGGTGTCGGGGCCCCGCACCACGGCACGCAGCCGCTGCGCCACGCGTACGAGCACGTCGTCGCCGACGGCGTGGCCGAGGTCGTCGTTGATCGCCTTGAAGCCGTCGAGATCGATGAAGAGCACGGTGACGGGCAGGTTCGTGCGCTTGCTGCGTCGCAGCGCCTGACGCAGGCGGTCGACGAGCAGGGTGCGGTTCGGAAGCTCGGTGAGCGGATCGTGGGTCGCGCGGTGGGTGAGGTCCTGCTCGACAGCTCGCTGCGCGGTGACGTCGTCGAAGGAGGCGATCAGCCCGGTGATGCGGTCGTCGTGGCGCAGTGGGGCGAAGCGGCCGAGGATCCAGCGCTCGCCTTCCGGATGCTCGACCCGGAACAGCTGCTCGCTCGACTCGCCACGCTGCAGCGCCGCGTTGCTGGCCCGTGCCACGGGTTTCACATCGTCGGGGTGCACCAACCGCGTCCAGCCTGCCCCGGAGAGTTGCTCAGCGGGGTAGCCGAGCACCTCTTGGGTCGCCAGGTTCGAGTAGACGACGAAGCCGTTGAGGTCGGTCGTGAGGATGGCGGCGGGGACGACCTCGGCGAGCGAGGCGAGGGTGCCCGCCTCGGCGCGTTGCGCGACGGAGGGGAAGGTGAAGTCCTCGTCGGTATCGGGCCCCTGCACCCGGCGGAGCAGCAGCACGGTGCCGCACAGGTCGGGGTCGTCGCGGCAGTCGCGCACGAACCCCTCGGTGAGCGCCCATCCGCCGTCGCCGGTGCGGGCGCGCAGGCGGAGCGTGCCGACGAGGTCCTCGCCGGAGCGCGTGCGCTCGATGAAGTCCAGGATCGTGGGGACGTCGTCGGGGTGGGCGTACTCGGCGATGTGGCGCCCGAGGGGGAGGTCGGGGCCATACCCGAGCGATGCCTGGCCGTAGGCGCGGGCCAGGTGCCCGTCACGGATGAGGAGCATCGTCTGGCCGCACGTCGCGAGCAGCGTGTCGAAAACGCTGTGCACGGCTTCGCGCTCGCCCATCTGCTGCCGGTCCTCCCTGGATCCGCCCGGATCCATACTGCTTCGCCCGGTAGTCATCATATGACGAACCGTAGGATTCTGGAAGTCCCGCGCGAACCCTGCTTGGGGCCCTGCGGGCAGGCCCGTTGGGAGTGCTCGCGGTGTGGCCTCTAGTATCTGACGGTCCATCAGAATCGAACTCTCGGAGGCACCGCCACCATGGGCATGCTCGACGGCAAGGTCGCGATCGTCACCGGCGCAGGGCACGGCATCGGCCGCGGCCACGCGCTGGAGCTGGCCAAGCACGGCGCCAAGGTCGTGGTGAACGACCTCGGCGTGAGCGTGAGCGGCGAGGGTGGCGGCAAGGATGCCGACCTCACCGTCGACCTCATCAAGGCACGTGGTGGCGAGGCCGTCGGCAACTACGAGAACGTCGCCGACTACGAAGGCGCCGGGCGCATGATCGCCCAGGCCGTCGACACGTTCGGCCGCCTCGACATCCTCGTCAACAACGCCGGCATCGTGCGCGACTCCGCCATCTGGAACATGTCCGAAGCCGACTTCGACTCGGTGCTCGCCGTGCACGTGAAGGGCACCTGGGGCCCCTGCAAGCACGCCGCGGTGTACTTCCGTGAGCGCTCCAAGTCGGGTGAGGCGTTCACCGGCCGCATCATCAACACCACCTCCGGGGCCGGGCTCGTCGGCAACTTCGGCCAGACCAACTACGCCACCGCCAAGGCGGCCATCGCGGGTCTCACCCAGACGCTCAGCCTCGAGCTCTACAAGCTCGGCGTGACCGTCAACTGCGTCGGCCCCGCCGCCGCCACCCGCATCACCGGCACCATGCCCGGCGCGCCCGCCGTCATCGAAGCCGACGACGTGCCCGACGACGAGTTCAACCCGATGGACCCCGCCACGTCGTCGCCGCTGGTCGCCTGGCTCGCATCCGACGAGTCGCAACTCGTGACCGGGCAGATCATCCGCGCGGTGGGCGACAAGATCGTGCTGATGAAGGGCTGGGCCGACGGCCCGACCATCTCCACCAAGAAGCGTTGGGATGCGGAGAAGCTCGGTCAGCAGCTCGCCACCGACGTGTTCTTCACGCGGGCGCCGGGCCTGCGCTACTAGCCGGTGGATCTCAGCTTCAGCGACGCCGACGAGGGGTTCCGGGCCGACGCCCGGGCCTGGCTCACCGACGCGCTCGACGGGCCGTTCGCCGCGGTCCGCGGGCGTGGAGGCCCCGGTGACGAGCACGCCCTCTACGAGGAGCGCCTCGCGTGGGAACACCACCTCGGGCGCTCCGGGTGGACGTGCGTGGGGTGGCCCACCGAGCACGGCGGGCGTGGCCTGTCGCTGCACCAGCAGGTGATCTGGTTCGAGGAGTACGCCCGCGCGGGTGGGCCGGGTCGTCTCGGCCACATCGGCGAGACGCTCGCCGGGCCGACGATCATGGCGTTCGGCACCCCCGAGCAGCAGGCCCGCTTCCTGCCCGGCATCGTCGCCGGCACCGAGCTGTGGGCCCAGGGCTACTCCGAGCCGAACGCCGGCTCCGACCTCGCCAACATCCAGACCCGCGCGGAGCGCGACGGAGACGAGTGGGTCATCTCCGGGCAGAAGGTGTGGACGTCGCTCGCCCACTGGGCGCAGTGGGCGTTCGTGCTGTGCCGCACCAACCGAGACGCCCCGAAGCACAAGGGCATCTCGTACCTCCTCGTGCCCCTCGACCAGCCCGGCGTCGAGATCCGCCCCATCCGCCAGGTCACGGGCACCTCCGAGTTCAACGAGGTGTTCTTCGACGGGGCGCGCACGTCGGTCGCCAACACCGTCGGCGACGTCGACGGCGGCTGGAAGGTCGCCATGGGCACGCTCGCGTTCGAGCGGGGCGCATCCACGCTCGGCCAGCAGCTCGAGTTCGACAACCAGCTTCGCCACGTGCTCGACGTGGCACGGGCCAACGGGCGCATCGCCGACCCCGTGGTGCGCCAACGGCTGGCCGCGTCCTGGGCCGGCTTGCGGATCATGCGGTGGAACACGCTGCGGGTCCTGTCGGCTGCGGGGGCGGACCTGCCCCGCGAGGCGATGGTCACCAAGCTGTACTGGTCGAACTGGCACCGCGACCTGGGTGAGCTCGCCATGGACGTGTGCGGCGCCGACGCGCTCCTCGCCGAACCCGAGCCCGGCTACGAGCTCACCGCCCTGCAACGGTTGTTCCTGTTCACCCGCTCCGACACCATCTACGCCGGGTCGAACGAGATCCAACGCAACATCATCGGGGAACGGGCGCTCGGCCTCCCGCCCGAACCGAAAGCCTGATCGCTCCCAACCCTGACGGCCCCGGCACCCGGCAACCGTCGTTCCCCTCCGACACCGGTCCCACCCACGCATCGACGAGGTCACGCCATGCCTGCACCAACGCCCGCATACGTTCCCGGCCACGGCCTGCTGGCCGGTAAGACCGTGGTGGTGACCGCCGCGGCCGGGACCGGCATCGGCTTCTCTGTCGCGCAGCGCGCCATCGAGGAAGGGGCGCAGGTGCTCATCTCCGACATCCACGAGCGGCGCCTCGGCGAAGCCGCCGACCGGTTGGCAGACGTGAACGGCACCCGCCCGGCGACGGTGCTGTGCAACGTCACGGTCGAAGACGAGGTGCAGCACCTCTTCGACACCGCGGTTGCCGAGCTCGGCCACATCGACGTGTTGATCAACAACGCCGGGCTCGGCGGCACCGCGAAGGTCGTCGACATGACCGACGAGCAGTGGAGCGTCGTGCTCGACGTGACGCTCAACGGCACCTTCCGGGCCACGCGGGCCGCGCTGCGCCACATGCAGCCGCGTGGCGCGGGTGTCATCGTCAACAACGCCTCGGTGCTCGGGTGGCGCGCGCAGGAGGGCCAAGCCCACTACGCCGCGGCGAAGGCCGGGGTGATGGCGCTCACCCGCTGCGCCGCTATCGAGGCCGCCGAACACAACGTGCGCATCAACGCGGTGGCGCCGAGCATCGCCATGCACCCGTTCCTGGCGAAGGTCACCAGCGACGAGCTGCTCGCCGAGCTCGCGTCGCGTGAGGCGTTTGGACGCCCCGCCGAGCCGTGGGAGGTCGCGAACGTCATGGTGTTCCTGGCCAGCGACTACAGCTCGTACATGACTGGCGAGATCGTCTCGGTGAGCTCGCAACGCGCCTGACGTTCCCGCCCCTGGGCGCACGGCCCGCGTCGCTCTCGCAGCGAGATGCTTCCCGGTGCCGGCCCGAAGCCGCTCCACGACCCCCGGAGGACACCCATGGCAGCCACGACGTTCGACGGTCTCGATGCGGTGCGCGCCGCGGTCGGTACGCACCTCGGCTTCAGCGACTGGACGGTCGTCACCCAGGAGCGGGTGAACCAGTTCGCCGACGCCACCGGTGACCACCAGTGGATCCACGTCGACGTGGAGCGGGCCAAAGCCGAATCGCCGTTCGGGGGACCGATCGCGCACGGCTACCTCACGCTGGCGTTGTCGAACGAACTGCTGCCGCAGATCATCGAGGTGCGCGGCATCTCGATGGGCGTCAACTACGGCGCCGACAAGGTGCGGTTCCCCTCACCGGTGCCGGTCGGCTCCCGCGTGCGTGCGGGCGCCGAACTCCTCGAGGTGACCGAGGTGAACGGCGGCATCCAGACGCTGGTGCGCATCACGATCGAGGTCGAGGGCGCGCCGAAGCCGGCCTGTGTGATCGACTCGCTCAGCCGCTACCTCGCCTGACGCCGCGCGGACCGCGTCAGGCGGGCCGGTAGCGGAGGGCAATCGTGCCGGAGCGCAGCTCCTGACGCCCCACGAGACGCAGGTCTAACTTCTCTCGCAGCCCGGCGAGCAACGACGGCCCGTGCCCGGCCACGACCGGTTGCACCACGATGTCGTACTCGTCGATGAGGCCAGCGTCCGCGAGTGTGAGCGGCAGGGTCACGCCACCCACCTGGATGGTTCCACCCGGCTGCTCCTTGAGCGCCGCCACCTCAGCGGTGACGTCACCACGCACGAGCTCTGCGTTCCAGTCGACGTCGGGGAGTGTGCTGGACACCACGTACTTCCGCGCCGCGTCGATCGTCTGTGCGAACGGCACCATCCAGTCCTCCATCCACTCGGGCCACGCCCCACCCGGTGTCGGCCGCCAGGCTTCCTCCATCATCTGGTAGGTGACCCGACCGAACAGCAACGCGTCGGCCTCGGCCAGGCTCGCGGCGTGGTAGCGGTGCAGCTCTTCGTCGGCGACACCCACCCGGTGGTCGCAGCACCCGTCGAGCGTGACGTTGATCGTGTATCGCAGGGTCGACATGGCACGCAGTCTCGCCTGTGGGCGCACCGGTAGCCTGCCGACGTGCTCGTCGCGCGCCTCGGCTTCCGTTGCAGACCGGCGGTGCCTTCGGCCCTGCTGCTGTGCGCGCTCCTCGCACTCCTCGCGCCCGCCACCGCCTCGGCGGCCGACCCGCCCGTGCAGATCGAGACGGTCACCTCCACCGCGGACGGCACCGTGCGGGTCCAGGCCGCCTCCCTCACCGTGACGCCGGGGGCGACGCCCGGCCCGTCGGTGCAGATCGCGCTCGACGCGCCACGCCAACGGCTGCGTGGAGTCGGAGCGGCGCTGACGGAGTCGTCGGCCGTGTTGATCGCCGGCCTCCCCGCAGGGACGCGCCACGAGCTGCTCGAGGCCCTCTTCGCACCTGACCAGGGCGGGCTGTCGGTGCTGCGCATCGTCATCGGCGCGTCCGACTTCTCCCTCGAGCATCACAGCCTCGACGACTCGACGCTGCCCGACCCGGGCCTCACGCACTTCTCGATCGAACGGGACCGCCAATGGGTCATTCCCGTGCTGCGCGAGATCCTCGCCATCAACCCCACCGTCGAGCTGGTGGCGAGCCCGTGGAGCGCGCCGGGGTGGATGAAGGACACGGGCAACTACCTGTTCGGCACGCTCCAGGCCCGCTACGAGCCGGCATTCGCCGACTACCTGGTGCGCTTCGTGCAGGCGTACCGAGCCGAGGGGATCGACATCGGGTGGCTGACCCTGCAGAACGAACCGGCAGCGGTGCAGGTCACCTACCCGTCGATGCTCATGAGCGCAGCACAGCAGGCGCGCCTCATCACCGACGACCTCGGCCCTGCGCTTACCGCGGCGGGTCTGCACACCCGGGTGCTGGTGTGGGACCACAACTGGTGCGATGCCCAGCCGCCCGGTGGGTGTGTCGGGATCGCACCTGCGAGCTTCCCGACCCAGGTGCTGTCGGCGACCGGCGCGACCTGGCCCGTGAGCGGGACTGCCTTCCACTGCTACGGCGGCGACCAGGCCGCCGCCAACGACTCGGTGCACGCCGCCTGGCCCACCTTGGAGGTGTGGCAGACGGAGTGCTCCGGCGGCACCTGGCAGGGCGACCCGTTCGTGGAGACGGCCCAGCGGGTGCTCACCGACTGGAAGCACTGGGCCACTGCGTCGCTGTTGTGGAACCTCGCGCTCGACCCTGCGCACGGACCACACCTCGGCGGGTGCGGAGACTGCCGTGGCATCGTGACCGTCGACCCGGCGATCGGCACCTGGGAACCCAACGTCGACCGAGACGTGCTCGCAACCATCGCTCGGTTCGGTCCGGCGGGGTCGGGGGTGCTTACGACCACCACGGCCGATGCGCTCGGAATCACCGCGACCGGGGTCTGCGACCCGAGTGGCCGTCCGGCCGCGATCGTGTTGAACAGCGGCGCGGCGCGCACGATCGACGTCGGTTTCGGCGACGTGCACCTGCCGGTGCCCGTTGCCGCCCGGTCGCTCACCGCGGTGCGCGCCCCCGTGGGTGTTCGCTGCACCCTCGCGGCACCGAGCGCGCTCCCCGAACCGCCCGCGCCGCACACGCCGACGGTCCCGCCCGCTCCAAGCGTGCCGACCCCGACGCCGCCGACGACCACAACCGCCGCGTCGCCGGCCGCCGCGGTGCCGCGCCAGCCGACCTACACCGGCTGACGGCACCGATCGGCCGAGACGTGTGGAGCACGTCGGGCGCCGCGACGCTGGGATGCGAAGCTGGTCGAGATGAAGCCCGAAGCCAGTCTCGTGCATGACCGGAGGGTGCGATGAGCCCGTCGTCGCGTGCGGTCGTCGTCCAGCACCTCGACGTCGAGGGCCCGGCGCGCATCGCCGATGCCCTCGCCGCGGCCGGGGTGACCGTCGACGTCGTGCGGCCCGACCTCGGCGACGCGCTGCCGGACCGCATCGACGGCATCGACGCGCTGGTCGTGATGGGCGGCCCCATGTCGGCGCGTAGCGACGACGGGTTCCCGTCGCGGCAGGAAGAGCTCGCGCTGCTGCGCGCGGCGATCACGGCGCAGGTGCCGGTGCTCGGCGTGTGCCTCGGCGCCCAGCTCCTCGCCGCTGCCGGAGGTGGCGCCGTGCACGCCGGGCACGGCCCCGAAATCGGCTGGGCCCCGATCACCCTGCTCCCCGCCGCGGCGACCGACAGGTTGTTCGCCGGGTTCGGCGGGCCCGTCGACGTGTTGCATTGGCACGGCGAGACCTACGACCTGCCGCCGGGCGCAACCCACCTCGCGTGCTCGGCCGCATACGAACAGCAGGCGTTCCGGGTGGGGGAGCGGGCGTGGGGCCTGCAGTTCCACCTCGAGGTCGACGCGGCAGAGGTCGACCGGTTCGTCGACGCGTTCCCCGACGACGCCGCGCAGGCACCGGGCGGAGCGGTCGCCCTGCGCGACGCCACCGAGCGCGCGCTGGACGAGCTCGGCCCCCGACGCGACGCACTGCTCGCGCGTTTCGCCTCGCTCGTCGTTTCTGCCTGATCAGTCGGCGGCGGGCGCGACCCCGACACGCTCCGCGCCGAGGTCGAGAGGTGGATCGCCGAGCGGTCATTCGTGGCCTGCTAGGACGGATCACGCCGTGCGGGCCCCTGCGGCGGCATTCCACGACGGAAGGGTCGGGCAACGGTGAGCGGATCAGCCGAGACGAAGACCGCCAGCGCGCAGGTAGGTGCGACGGAGATGGTCGTGAACGAACGGTTCCGACCGCTCGTCGACCAGTTCTTCAAGATGCACCGCACCCCCGATCACGGTGGAGCCGGGCTGTGCGTGTACCAGCGCGGGCGGCTGGTGGTCGACGTCTGGCGCGGGGTCGCCGGCCGCGCCTCCGGCGCTCCGTGGACCGGCGACACGATGGCCATGAGCTACTCGACCGGCAAGGGTGTCGTGAGCACCGTGATCCACCGCCTCGCGGACCGGGGCCTGCTCAACTACGACGAGCCGATCGCCACCTACTGGCCGGAGTTCGCCGCGCACGGCAAGGGCGAGATCACCGTCGCTGACCTGCTCACCCACCGCGCTGGCCTGCACGACCTGCGCGCGGTAGTGCGGCACGCGGACGAGCTGCGCGACCACGAGCACTTCGCCGGGATTCTCGCCGCAGCCCCGGCCGGGCGGTTCGCTCGAAGCCGCCCCGCCTACCACGCCGTCACGTTCGGCACGATCGCCGCTGAGGTGTGTACGCGGGTGACCGGTATCGACTTCGACGAGCTCACCCAGCGAGAGGTGTGCGAGCCGCTCGGACTTGACGGCATCCACTTCACGTTCGCGGCCGACCAGCGCGCCCAGCTCGCCACCAACTTCCCCGATGTTGGCGTACCCGTGCTCGGGTGGGATCGCGCCATGCGCATCGGCAGCCGCCTGCCGCCGTTCAAGGGCATCGTCGCCGCAACCATGGTCGAAGGGCTTCCGGCATTTTTTGCCGACCCGGACATGCACGACGTGCTGCTGCCCGCCGCCACCGGCAAGTTCAGCGCCCGATCGCTCGCAAGGATGTACGCCGCGATCGCCAACGGAGGCGAGCTCGACGGGGTACGGCTCCTCAGCGAGGAGCGCGTGCGCTTGCTCTCCTCCGTGCAGACGAACCAGCGCGACGCCGTGCTCGGGTATGCCCCACGTTGGCGGCTCGGTTACCACAGCGCCTTGCCCGGCAAGGTGCGTCGCCGCAACGCGTTCGGTCACTTCGGGACCGGCGGTTCAGCGGCGTTCGCCGAGACGACGAGTGGGTTGGCGTTCGCGTACGTCCGCAACCGCATGGGTGGCGCGTTGCCGCTGATGGACCTCAAGGCGTTCCGCCTCGCACGGCGGGCGCTGCGCTTGGCCTAGAGCCACCGAGCGCCGTCGAGCGCACGCTCCGACCACCAGCGCAGCTCGGCGTCGTCACCCAGCGCCTTCTCCCAGCCGAACTGGGCGAGCGCGCCGAGCAGGCACAAGCCCAACTGGCGTTCCCACCACGGCTCCACCTCGACGCCGCGGAGCAGGAGCTCACGGCGAAGCAGGTCGATCGTGGACTCCTTTGTGTGTCCCACCGGCAGGCGGGCGCAGTTGAGCGCCAAGTACCACGCGAGCTCGTGGCAGACCGGTCCGGCTCCGACGTACGTCCAGTCGATGAGGACGGTGCGTCCATCGTGCGCGGACCCGAGGTTGCCGAACTTCCAGTCTCCGTGCAGGAGGGTCGACGGGGTCGCCGCGAGTGCGTGCGCGAGGGCGGTTGCGTCATCGCGGACCTCGGCGACGACACTCGCCACCTTGGCGGGGACGCGCTGTGCGAACGCGTGCCAGCCGTCGAGTGCGATCCGTGGCACCGGCTCGGGGAAGCCCAGGGATTCCTCGGTTTGCAGCGAACTCGGTGAGAAGTACTCCCAGCGTTGTCCGTCACGCAGGAGTCCGACGGAGTCGCGCCAACCCCACGCCTGGGCCGACCACGCCGCGAGGTGGGCGATGACGCTGGTGTGGACGTGTTCCTCGACAGGTGCGGCCCCGTCGGCGATGAGCTCTCGGCTGACGTCGCGCATGAGGATGGCGGCACCCCAGCCGTTGCGGCCCCACGGCGCGACCCCGACGGTGGCGTGATCGATGCACGCCGGGGCGAGGTCCATGAGTCCCGCTTCCCATACCCGCCGTGGGATGCACCCAATGTCGCCCGCAGCCCGCATCAGGAAGTCGTCGTCTGGATGGACGTACTTCACCACGAAACGGTCACCGTCGATCACCACCTGCTCGAACTGCGACGACGAACGCGATGCGGTCGGGGCGAAGCTGTGGCGTGCGGTCGCACCCTCGAGCAGTTCGTCAACGCTCACGCTCAGAGGTCGGCGTTGCGGGGTATGCATCGCAGCAGCGTCGCGCGCCTGGCCGAGCGATGCTCGATACAAGACCGTGATGCGGCGTGCCGGCGGCGCCGCTCAGGACGACGGATTCTCCAGGTCGTCGTAGTAGGCGGCCATGCGCCGTTCCATCTCCTCGTCGTCCACGTCCTCCACGTGCTGGGCAAGGCCCCACGAATGTCCGAACGGGTCGCGGAGACGTCCGCCGAGGTCGCCGTAGAACTGCAGCTCGAGCGGGTACACGACCTCGGCCCCCGCGGCGACCGCACGATCCCACAGCGTGCGCACGTCGTCCACGTAGAGGAACAGGCCGACGCTCGTGCCGCCCAGCTTCGCGGGCGATTGCGTCGGACCGTCGGGCCAGTCGTCGCTCAGCATGATCACCGAGTCGCCGATGCGGATCTCGGCGTGCGCCACGAGCCCGTCCGGGCCGGTCATACGAGGCGACTCCTCGGTTGCTCCGAACGCCCGGATGTAGAAGTCGATGGCGTCGCCACACGGTGACACCGTCAGCGACGGGGTGACGGCATGCAGATGGGGTGGAACGCTCGCGACCATCGGTCCTCCTCAGGTGAGCGCGACCCGACGCAGCGGGCGGCGCGGTTGCCCCGCACCCTAGCTCTGGGCGGCGGCCTCCGGTGGCTGGCGCATCTCGCCTGCCGGTCCGGTGCGCCGGCCTTCCAGCTGCTTCGATGGATCTTCCAGCTGCTTCGATGGACCTTCCAGCTGCTTCGATGGAGTGGTGAGCCCGGGCGTTGCCAACCCTTCCGCCGGCGAGCCCCTCGATCCGGCGTGGGTGCACGCCCACGCCGACGCGGTTGCGCACGGAGATGCCACCTACGTCGACCCCGAGACCGGCTACCAGGTGATGACGTCTGCTGCCTTGGCGGCTCGGGGTGCATGCTGCGGCAACGGATGTCGGCACTGCCCGTACCCCGCGACCGAGCGGCGCGCCGCAGGGCGGCCCGATCGCTAGCTGCGACGACCGGCGACGTTGGTCGTGGCGGGACGGGCTGAGGTGATCCACCGGTGAGGTGAGGCCGGGGCTCAGCGCTCCGTTCGTGCAGGTGCCGACAGCGGCCCGCCCGCTGTGACAGCGTGGGCCCATGCAATCCGGTTCGCTGTCCGCGTCGGTCCGTGCTGCGCTCACCGCGGGGAGGCTCGGGCATCTCGTCACCCTCAACCCCGATGGCAGCCCGCAGGCGAGCGTGGTGTGGATCGGCGTCGACGGCGACGACGTCGTGGTCGGGCACCTCATGGGTGGTCGCAAGGTCACGAACATCGCTCGTGACCCCCGCGTCGTGCTGACCGTCGAGGCTGACGGGGCGAACCCGGTCGGCATGGCCAACTACCTGATCGTGCACGGCACGGCGCGCCTCAGCGAAGGTGGCGCACCAGAGCTGTTGCAGCACTTGGCCGAGAGCTACGTGGGACCAGGGGTGCGGTTCCCCCCGATGGACGACCCGCCGCCGGGCCACGTGATCCACATCACCGTGGAGCGCGTGGGAGGCGTCGGGCCGTGGGCGAGCTGATCTCCGCCTCGCCGTGACGTGGGCGAGCTGACCTCCGCCTCGCCGTGACGTGGGCGAGCTGACCTCTGCCCCGCCGTGACGTGACGTGGCGATCTCGGCCGCGCGCTCAGACCGTGGCGACGTGTGAGCGGTCGAGGTCACGCACTGCGGCGACGTCCATGAGTGCGAGCGCGTTGCGCATCTCGTTGCGCAGCAGCCCGAGCACGTGCGCGACGCCCGCTTCGCCGGCGACGGCGAGCCCGTAGAGCCAGGGCCGGCCGATCTGCACGGCCTTGGCGCCGAGGCTCAGCGCCTTGATCACGTCGGTGCCGCGACGGATGCCCCCGTCGACGAGCACGTCGAGGTCCGGGCCGACCGCGTCGACCACCGGACCCAGCGCGGCCATCGTCGCCGGTGCACCATCGAGCTGGCGGCCACCGTGGTTCGACACCACGACCGCCTGGGCTCCGGCATCACGCGCTCGGCGGGCGTCCTCCGGCGTCACGAGCCCCTTCACGACCAGCGGGCCATCCCACCGGTCGCGTAGCCAGGCGATGTCGTCCCACGTGAACGGCGATGCCCCCATACCGGGAATGCCCGGCTTCGCGGCCGCTCTCGTCGACGAACCTGAGGCCAGCGCACGCCGTCGCTTGACCTGGTCGGTGAGCATGCGCCCCAGCCAGGCGGGCTTCGTGCCGAACTGGGTGGTGAGGTGCGCGACGTTGCGGGGAGTGAACTGCATGGGCATCGTGACGCCGTGGGCCAGGTCACGCTCGCGTCGCCCGAGCACCGCGGTGTCGGTGGTGACCACCAGGGCCCCGTAGCCGAGCTGCTGCACGCGTTCGACGAGCGGCTCTGCTCCGTCACGGCCGCCGGGCGCGTAGAGCTGGAACCAGCCCGGGTCGGGAGCTTCGGCTGCCACGTCGGCGGGGTCGGTGCCCGCGACGGTCGACAGCACCGCGAGTGTGCCGGCGTCGTGCGCGGCGCGGGCCGCGCCGATCGGACCGTCGGGGTGCACGAGCGCGGCGAGCCCGCAGGGCGCGACGATGATCGGCAGGTCGAGGCGCCGGCCGAGCACCTCCACCCCCAGATCCGCCCGGGTGTTGGCGGTCGGTACCTGTTGGCGCAGCGTGTAGTGGGCGTAGGCCTCGCGGTTCGCTCGCCGGGTGCGGCCGTCTTCCGCATCTCCGTCGATGTAGTCGAAGATCACGCCGGGGAGCGTGCGGCGAGCGGCCAGACGTACCTGGTCGAGGTTGTAGAGGCGTTGCAGCGAGGCCATGCCGTGACCGTAGCGACCGTGTCCGTCTCGGCGCACCGGTCGCTGGTCCTCTTTGTGCAGAGGGAGACCGGGAGGCACCCTCGGTCAGTCGAACAGGGTCCGGACCGAGCGGGGTGTGGCGCCGGGCAGGGGTCGGGTGCTGACGAGCCTGCAGTCACGAGGGCGCGGCTCGGGTCCCGACCACTCCGCCGATCGGGCCGCCCGGATTCCACCCCTGTCGAGGCCAGCCCATGCTGCGAGCAGACACCCCAACTCGTAGCGGCTGAACGCTTCGGCTCCCACGACGTGCCACGCCCCGCGGCGGGCCATGACCGGTTCGTCCACGAGTGACCAGATGGTGGCGGCCAGGTCGTCGACGCGCACCGGGTTGCGGAGCTCGTCGGTGAACAAGGTGGGGGGTTCGCCGCGGGTGAGGCCGTCCACGACCGCACGTGACCGTGGGTCGAGGGGGTCGTCCCAACAGATCAGCGACGTGCGCACGATCGCCACGTCAGGGCATGCCCGCGTGGCGGCCACCTCCGCAGCTGCCTTCGCCCGTCCGTAGGCGTGCAGCGGGGTGAGGGGTGCATCCTCGTCGTAGGGGCCGGCCGTGCCGTCGAACACGACGTCGGTCGACAGGTGGAGCAACTCGACGTCCGCTTCGGCGCAGGCGTCTGCCACGGCCTCGGTCGCGCTCACGACGTCACGATCGAGGTCGGCGGTGCCATAGGCCGTGTGCACGACGATGTCCGGTCGCACGCGGGCCAGGTGGGCCCGTACCGCGGCGGGGTCGGAGAGCTCGACCTCGGCGCGGGTGGTGGCGATCACCCGATGGTGTGTGGGTGCGCGCCCCGACAGCCAGGAGCCCAACATGCCGGCCACGCCGGTGATCCAGACCGTCGTCATCGGCGCCCGACGCTACCGCCGGGGTGGTGTGGGTCAGCGGACGAGCAGCACCGACGAGCCGTGTCCGAACAGGCCCTGGTTGGCGGTGATGCCGGCCCGGGCGCCGTCGACCTGACGGCCAGTGGCCTGGCCGCGCAGCTGCCAGGTGACCTCGCACACCTGGGCGATCGCCTGCGCGGGAACGGCTTCGCCGAAGCACGCCAAGCCACCCGACGGGTTGACCGGGATGCGCCCGCCGAGCGTCGTGTCGCCGTCGTGGAGCAGCTTCTCGGCCTCACCTGGCTTGCACAGGCCGATGTCTTCGTACCAGTCGAGCTCGAGCGCCGTGGAGAGGTCGTACACCTCGGCGAGCGACAGGTCCTCCGGGCCGATCCCGGCTTCTTCGTACGCGGCGTGAGCGATGCTCGCCTTGAACGGGAGCGTCGGTGCGGCCGCGACGGCAGACGAGTCGGTCGCCAGGTTCGGCATCTCGATGATCGTGTTCGGGTAGGTCGGCGTAACCGTCGAGATGGCCGCGACGCGCACCGGGTTGGTGGTGTGGCGGCGGGCGTACTCCTCCGAGCACAACACCACCGCGGCCGCGCCGTCGGACGTGGCGCAGATCTCGAGCAGGCGCAGCGGGTCGGCGACCATCGGGGAGGCGAGCACCTCCTCGACCGAGGTCTCCTTGCGGTACCGGGCGTTCGGGTTGGCGAGGCCGTGGCGGGCGTTCTTCACCTTCACCAGGGCGAAGTCCTCGTCGGTGGCGCCGTAGAGGTCGACTCGGCGCCGTGCGTAGAGCGCGAAGTAGGTGGGGTTGGTGATGCCACCCAGCCGGAAGCGCAGCCAGTCGGGGTCGTCGGGCCGGTCGCCCGCGTTGGGGGCGAGGAACCCCTTCGGGGTCGTGTCGGCGCCGACCACCAGTGCCACGTCGCACATGCCGGCCAGGATGCGCGTACGGGCGACCTCCATCGCGGTGGCGCCCGACGCGCATGCGGCGTACGACGACGCCACGCGGCATCCCGTCCAGCCGAGCGCCTGGGCGAACGTCGCACCCGACACGTAGCCGGGGTAGCCGTTGCGCATCGTGTCTGCGCCCGACACGAACTGCACGTCGGTCCAGGCGATGCCGGCGTCGTCGAGTGCGGCGTTGGCCGCGGTGATGCCGTACTCCACGAAGTTGCGGCCCCACTTGCCCCACGGGTGCATGCCCACACCCAACACGGCGACCTGGCTCATGACTGGCCTCCCTGCGCGACCGGCGCCCAACGCCAGACCTGGTAGTCGTGCTCGTCGTCGGAGAACAGCGTGCCGACCGTGAGCTCCACCTCGTCGCCCACGGTGACGTCGGCGACGGTGGTGCCGGGCGTGAGCTGCCCGAGCACCACGATGCCTTCCGCTGCGAGCTCGACCGCCGCGATCGCGAACGGTTCGAACCCAGCCTCGGGCACGACGTAGGGCGGCGGCGGCTGGTACTGCGCGTCGGTGTAGGACCAGATCGTTCCGCGGCGCGACAGCGGGACGTCGGCGAAGGCGGTGCCCCGGCAAGTTGGGTTGGCGCAGAACCCGCTGCGGCGCGGGAAGACGTAGGTGCCGCAGCTGTCGCAGCGACTGCCGATGAGGTTCGGCTCGTCGTCGAGGGTGAACCATCCCTCGGCGCCCAACGCCGCTACTCGGGTCCGTGTGGTCATCGTCGCTCCTGCGGGCTGCGGGTGGCGGGCTGGGGTGCCGAACGGTCGCCCCGGAGGGCAGTCTGACGGCCCGT